>CANPWZ010000058.1 GCA_947585425.1 uncultured Oscillospiraceae bacterium | reverse complement strand
ATTACTCGTCGACCTCGATGACCACGCCGGAACCCACGGTACGGCCGCCCTCGCGGATAGCGAAGCGGAGGCCCTTCTCGATGGCGATGGGGGTGATCAGCTCGACCTTCATGTCCACGTTATCGCCGGGCATGCACATCTCGGTGCCCTCGGGCAGGGTGATGACGCCGGTCACGTCGGTGGTGCGGAAGTAGAACTGGGGGCGATAGTTGTTGAAGAACGGGGTGTGACGGCCGCCCTCTTCCTTCTTCAGCACGTACACCTGGCCCACGAACTTGGTGTGGGGGTGGATGGAGCCGGGCTTGGCCAGGACCTGGCCGCGCTCGATGTCGGTCTTGTTGATGCCGCGGAGCAGGCAGCCCGCGTTGTCGCCGGCCTCGATGAAGTCCAGGGTCTTGCGGAACATCTCCATGGAGGTGACGACGGTGGTGCGCTTCTCCTCGGTCAGGCCCACGATCTCGACGGTCTCGCCGGCCTTCAGCACGCCGCGCTCCACACGGCCGGTGGCCACGGTGCCGCGGCCGGTGATGGTGAACACGTCCTCGACGGGCATCAGGAAGGGCAGGGTGTCGTCACGGGGAGGAGTGGGGATCCAGGTGTCAACGGCGTCCATCAGCTCCCAGATGCACTTGTACTCGGGGGCGTCGGGATCCTTGGAGTCGGACACCAGGGCGTTCAGAGCGGAGCCCCGGATGATGGGGGTGTCGTCGCCGGGGAAGCCGTAGAAGTCCAGCATCTCGCGGACCTCCATCTCCACCAGCTCCAGCAGCTCCTCGTCGTCCACCTGGTCGCACTTGTTCAGGAAGACCAGCACGGAGGGCACGTTCACCTGACGGGCCAGCAGCAGGTGCTCCTTGGTCTGAGCCATGGGGCCGTCGGAGGCGGCGATGACCAGGATGGCGCCATCCATCTGAGCGGCGCCGGTGATCATGTTCTTGATATAGTCGGCGTGGCCCGGGCAGTCGACGTGGGCATAGTGCCGGGCGTCGGTCTCGTACTCCACGTGGGCGGTGTTGATGGTGATGCCGCGCTCGCGCTCCTCGGGGGCCTTGTCGATGCTGGAGTAGTCGGTGTACTGGGCCTGGCCCTTCATAGCCAGGCACTTGGTGATGGCGGCGGTCAGGGTGGTCTTGCCGTGGTCGATGTGGCCGATGGTGCCGATGTTCACATGGGGCTTGGTACGCTCAAACTTTTGCTTAGCCATTTTGAGTTTCCTCCTTAATAATATCGGATGTTTTCGGACGGTTGTCATGTAGACCCAGTTATGGGCCTATTCTATCTCATTGGAGGGAAAATTGCAACAACATTTTTCCCTTTTCCCGCGGGAGTTCAGTCCTCGCTCCTGCGGCCGCGCTGGGCGATGATCTTCTCCGCGATGCTCTTGGGGATCTCCACATAGCTGTGGGGCTCCATGGTGTACTGGCCGCGCCCCTGGGTGCGGGAGCGCAGGTCGGTGGCGTAGCCGAACATCTCGGACAGGGGGACGAGGGCGTCCACCTGGGTGGCGCCGGGGCGGACCTCCTGGCCCTGGATCTGGCCGCGGCGGCTGTTCAGATCGCCGATGACGTTGCCCAGGTAGTCGTCCGGCACGGTGACGGACACCTTCATGATGGGCTCCAGCAGACAGGCCCCCGCCTTGCGGCAGGCGTCCTTGAAGGCCATGGAACCGGCGATCTTGAAGGCCATCTCGGAGGAGTCCACCTCGTGGAAGGACCCGTCGTACAGGGTGACCTTCACGTCCACCACGGGGTAGCCGGCCAGCACGCCGGCCTGCATGGCCCCCTGGATGCCCGCGTCCACCGCGGGGATATACTCCTTGGGGATGGCGCCGCCCACGATCTCGTTGACGAACTCGTAGCCCTTGCCGGACTCGTTGGGCTCGATGCGGATCTTGACGTGGCCGTACTGGCCCTTGCCGCCGGACTGCCGGGCGTACTTGGTCTCCTGCTCGGCGCTCTTGCGGACGGTCTCCTTGTAGGCCACCTGGGGGGCGCCCACGTTGGCCTCCACCTTGTACTCGCGGAGCAGGCGGTCCACGATGATCTCCAGATGGAGCTCGCCCATGCCGGCGATGATGGTCTGGCCGGTCTCCTCGTCGGTGTAGGTCTTGAAGGTGGGGTCCTCCTCGGCCAGCTTCATCAGGGCGATGCCCATCTTCTCCTGGCCGGCCTTGGTCTTGGGCTCGATGGCCACCCGGATGACCGGCTCGGGGAACTCCATGGACTCCAGGATGATGGGGTGCTTCTCGTCGCAGAGGGTGTCGCCGGTGGTGGAATTCTTCAGACCGATGACGGCGGCGATGTCGCCGGAGTAGACGGTCTCGATGTCCTCCCGGTGATTGGCGTGCATCTGAAGGATGCGGCCGATGCGCTCCTTCTGTTTCTTGGTGGAGTTGAGCACGGTGGAGCCGGTGTTCAGCGTGCCGGAGTAGACCCGGACATAGGACAGGCGGCCCACGAAGGGGTCGGTGGCGATCTTGAAGGCCAGGGCGGAGAAGGGAGCCTCGTCAGAGGCGGGGCGCTCGTCCTCCTCGTCGGTGTCGGGGTTGGTCCCCTGGATGGGGGGGATGTCCACGGGGGAGGGCATATAGTCCACGATGGCGTCCAGCAGCTTCTGGACCCCCTTGTTGCGGTAAGAGGTGCCGCAGGTCACGGGGACCAGCAGGTTCTCGATGGTGCCCTTCCGCAGCGCCCTGCGGATCATGGCGGTGGGGATGGGCTTCTCCTCCAGGGCCAGCTCCATGATCTCGTCGTCGATGTCGGCGCAGGCGTCGATGAGTTTAGTGCGGTATTCCTGGGCCAGCTCCATCATGTCGGCGGGGATGTCCTCCACCCGCATGTCCTTGCCCATCTCGTCGTAATAGACGTCGGCGTCCATCTCCACCAGGTCGATGATGCCCTTGAAGTCGGACTCCTTGCCGATGGGGAGCTGGACGGGCACGGCGTTGGCCTTGAGCCGGTCGTGGATCATGTCCAGCACGTGGTAGAAGTCGGCGCCCATGATGTCCATCTTGTTGACGTAGATCATCCGGGGGACCTTGTAGTGATCCGCCTGACGCCACACCGTCTCCGACTGGGGCTCCACGCCGCCCTTGGCGCACATGACGGTCACAGAGCCGTCCAGCACGCGCAGGGAGCGCTCCACCTCCACGGTGAAGTCCACGTGGCCCGGGGTGTCGATGATGTTGATGCGGGTCTGGGGGAACTGGTTGGCGGTCCCCTTCCAGTAGCAGGTGGTGGCGGCCGAGGTGATGGTGATGCCCCGCTCCTGCTCCTGAGCCATCCAGTCCATGGTGGCGGTGCCGTCGTGAGTCTCGCCGATCTTGTAGTTCACGCCGGTATAGTAGAGGATACGCTCGGTGGTGGTGGTCTTACCGGCGTCGATGTGGGCCATGATGCCGATATTGCGCGTATTCTCCAGCGATACTTTTCTTGCCATAGGGTATTCTCCTGTTTCGCAGGATCACCAGCGGTAATGGGCGAACGCCTTGTTGGCCTCGGCCATCTTGTGGACGTCCTCGCGCTTCTTCACGGCGGAGCCGGTGTTATTGGCGGCGTCCATGACCTCGCCGGCCAGACGCTCCTTCATGGTCTTTTCACCGCGGCCCCGGGCGTAGCTGGTGAGCCAGCGCAGGCCGAGGGTCTGCCGGCGCTCGGGCCGGACCTCCATGGGGACCTGATACGTGGAGCCGCCCACGCGGCGGGACTTGGTCTCCAGGGAGGGCATGATGTTCTCCATGGCGGCGGTAAAGACCTCAAGGGGCTCCTTGCCGGTCTTATCCTTGATGATGTCAAAGGCACCGTAGACGACTTTCTGGGCTACGCCCTTCTTGCCGTCCAGCATGATGCTGTTGACGAGCTTAGTGACTAAGACGGAATTATACAGCGGGTCGGGCAAGATCTCCCGCTTGGGTACGTTTCCTCTTCTGGGCACTTCGCTTCCCTCCTTCTAAACAATAATAGAATTCATAGGTACTCAAAGCCCGGGGACTCCGGGCCCCGTACAATGCCTGTCCGAGGTTTGCCCATACATATAAGGTAAACGCTCGGCAAGGCGGGGCGCCTTGCGCGTCAGCGCAAAACTCGCTTGGGATGCGGCAATTACTTCTTGCCGGCCTTGGGCCGCTTGGCCCCGTACTTGGAACGGGCCTGCATACGGCCGTTGACGCCCTGGGTATCCAGAGTGCCGCGGATGATGTGGTAACGCACGCCGGGCAGGTCCTTCACACGGCCGCCGCGGATCATCACCACGGAGTGCTCCTGCAGATTGTGGCCGACGCCGGGGATATAGGCGGTGACCTCGTAGCCGTTGGTCAGGCGCACACGGGCGATCTTCCGCAGAGCGGAATTGGGCTTCTTGGGGGTGGTGGTACGCACCGCCGTGCAGACGCCGCGCTTCTGGGGAGAGGGCAGGTCGGTCTCCTTGTTCCGCAGGGTGTTCAGGCCGTGCTGCATGGCGGGAGACGTGGACTTGTAGGTGACCCGCTCGCGGCCCTTCCGCACCAGTTGGTTAAAAGTAGGCATGATTTTCCTCCTTTCCATGAAGATATATTTTAACGAGCAAACCGAAGTTTATTCGCTAAAATCAAAATCGTTTCGCGCCGATTCAGAGGGCGGCCGCCACGGCGGCTCCCACGGCGATGCCGCAGACCCGCCCCAGGGCCTTCATGCTCTCCGCCCGCTCCACGGGGACGCCGGCGGCCCTGGCCAGCTCCTCCAGGGGGGCGGTGAGGCGGGGATCGGCGTCGGCGGCCAGAAAGAGCTTTTTGGCCCCGCCAGCCGCCAGGGCCCGACGCACCTGCTTGACGCCCGCCACCTTTGCGGCGTGTTCCAGCTCGGTCAGCATCAGGGCACCTCCTTTTCGGGCAGATCGCGCACCAGCGCAAGTTAGGATTATAGCATAGCAAGCCCCGCCAGTCAAGCACTTTTTGCCTGATTTGGCGGGGTTTTTCCCAACAGTATGCACAAAAACGGCCCGACGCCAAATTTTCTCTTGACGCGGGCGCCGCGTTATGGTATTATAAAGTGCTTTTTTGTGCAACAGAAAGGAGGGGGCTACCCCTCCAATCTAAGCAGAGTATAGCAGGATCCGCGGCAAAAGGCAAGAGCAAAAGGCAACTATGCGACAACAATGCCGGGCGTTTCGTCCGGCCCGAAATCTGACGACTGGAGCGTGATGAAATGGCGAGAGCGATCAAGGACGTGTACTACGGCAAGACCCTGCGCAAAAGCTTCGCCCGGGGCGAGGACATCCTGGAGATGCCCTACCTGCTGGAGATCCAGAAGAAGTCCTACAACTGGTTTCTGGAGACCGGCCTGCAGGAGGTGTTCAACGACGTTGACGCCATCACCGACTATTCCAACAACCTGGAGCTGACCTTCATCAGCTTCTCCATGAACGATCCCCCCAAGTACACCATCGAGGAGTGCAAGGCCCAGGACATGACCTACGCCGCTCCCATGAAGGTACAGGTGCGCCTGCGCAACAAGGAGACCGGCGAGATCAAGGAGCAGGAGATCTTCATGGGGGACTTCCCCATCATGACTCAGGCCGGCACCTTCGTCATCAACGGCGCGGAGCGGGTCATCGTGTCCCAGATCGTCCGCTCCCCCGGCGTGTACTTCGCCCGCAACGCGGACAAGCAGGACAACATCACCTACGCCTCCACCGTCATCCCCTACCGGGGCGCCTGGCTGGAGTATGAGACCGATCTGTCCGACGTGTTCTACGTCCGCATCGACAAGAACCGCAAGCTGCCCATCACCTGCCTGATCCGGGCCATCGGCCCCCAGACCGACGCTGAGATCATCGACATGTTCGGCGAGGACCCCCGTATGCTCGCCACCATGGAGAAGGACGCCTGCAAGACCCGGGAGGAGTCCCTGCTGGAGATCTACCGCAAGCTCCGCCCCGGCGAGCCCCCCACGGTGGACTCCGCCGAATCCCTGCTGAACGCCCTGTTCTTCGACCCCCACCGGTACGACCTGTCCGGCGTGGGCCGCTACAAGTTCAACAAGAAGCTGGCCCTGTGGGCCCGCCTGTCCGGCCAAAAGCTGGCCGCCCCCGTGGTGGATCCCGCCACCGGCGAGATCGTGGCCGAGGCGGGCGAGGTCCTCACCCGGGACCGTGCCAAAGAACTGGAGCTGCTGGGCGTTAACGAGGCGGTCATCGAGGTGGAGGACCTCCACACCGGCGTCCACATGGTAAAGGTGTTCTCCAACCACATGGTGGACATGAAGCCCTTTGTGGACTTCGACCCGGAGGAGGCGGGGGTCACCGAAAAGGTGTGCCGCGCCGTGCTGGACGGCCTGCTGGCGAAACGGGACGAGGAGAAGCTCTCCGAGGAGGACTTCAAGGAGCTGATCCACGACAACCTGGACGCCCTGATCCCCAAGCACATCACCATCGACGACATCATGGCCTCCATCAACTATCTGAACTGCCTGGCCTTCGGCGTGGGCACCGCCGACGACATCGACCATCTGGGCAACCGGCGTCTCCGCTGCGTGGGCGAGCTGCTCCAAAACCAGTTCCGCATCGGCTTCACCCGCATGGAGCGGGTCATCCGGGAGCGGATGACCATCCAGGACCTGGACATCGT
>CANPWZ010000057.1 GCA_947585425.1 uncultured Oscillospiraceae bacterium | reverse complement strand
GGGTTCGAGTCCCTGAAGGTGTACCACAGTTGGTGCTGATTGCGGTGAGGGTCCACCCGTTCCCATCCCGAACACGGCAGTTAAGCTCACCTGCGCCGAAAATACTTGGCTGGCGACGGCCCGGGAAGATAGGTAGTGCCAACACAAAAAAGGGGTCTGGCCTTGATCGGACCAGACCCCTCTCATATTCCTCCTTAGCTCAGTCGGTAGAGCACGCGGCTGTTAACCGCGGTGTCGTTGGTTCGAGTCCAACAGGAGGAGCCATTCCGAATATGGATGCCGTCAGAGGGTTGGCGGCATCCATATCGGAATACAGTTCGGTGTGGGCCTTTAGCTCAGTTGGTCAGAGCAGCCGGCTCATAACCGGTCGGTCCCGGGTTCGAGTCCCTGAAGGCCCACCATACAGGGGTATAGCTCAGCTGGTAGAGCATCGGTCTCCAAAACCGAGTGCCGAGGGTTCGAATCCTTCTGCCCCTGCCAATGAAAGCGCCGAAGTTGCATAACTTCGGCGCTTTTTCGGTACTTTTTCGGCGGGATGGTTTTCGGGAGACCGAGTTTGATGCCCGAATGATGCTCAAATCGTGCTGTCTGGCGCCAACGATCCCGCCCCGTTCTGTCGGGTACAGCACCAAAATAGCATCAAAATTTTTTGCCCCTCTGGTCGGTGGGTTTTGACCAGAGGGGCGTTTTCTTTGATCATGTGTCTCAATTTTTGGGCTACCAAATGGCTTGACCGTTTTAGGCAGGGGTGTTTGTTATAAAATGACGTTTGTCAAGACGCGGATTGAACGTGCCACCAAAAGCAGGCGAGGAACCGAGGGCAGATGAAAGGAACCAGGCAGAATACCGGCATTGGCCATTCTGTTATACGTGGATTGGATACCACAGGTCAATGGTCCGCCAGGAGCTCTACCATCTTTGCGCGTGGATCACATATGTGCCATCAAAACACCCTCGTAGATAGCTGAACCTTTCCATGTCTGGTTCCTTGCAGATGCCCTCGGAATGTAATTGGATTGAAAGACGGGAGCCGTTGGCTCCTTAATTCCTTCCCGCGCAGATCGGCGGACGCGTCAAGGCCGAAGAGGCGTCAGCCGTGCCTTGACGCGGTCCCGATCTGTGCTATCTATGCCGCGGTAATGTAATTGTCAGTCATCATCCCCCAGATAAAACAAGCCAGTTCCCTTGCTACGGCGGTTTTCGCAACATTTGGTTTGGATCTGGCCGCGATCCTGCGGTACTTGCGCTTCAGCCGCTCAGTTGCCTTGTCCGCGTATGCGATTGCTTGAGGCGGGCCGCCCGATTGTTTCTGTTTCAACGCCCATGTCTTTTTCCCGATTTGTCCCATGCCGTATCTCTGAGCGGCCTCAATCAGAAGTCGGCGAAGGTGCGAGTTGCCCGCCTTAGTGATCCCGGTATGGACCTGTTTGGCTCCGCTGGAGGATTCTCCAGGGACGAGTCCAAGATAGGCGGCGAATTGTGGCGCTGCCTTGAAACGATAGAAATCACCCACCTCGGTGAGCAGCGACATCGCCGCATGGGTAGAGATGCCTGTGAAGCAAACCAGTTTCGCGACGTTATCTTCATAGCGTTCTTTGTGAGAGAACTCCTCGATTCGATGATCCAGAACCGCGATCTTTTCATCCAGTTGGTAATACAGACAGAGATATTCCTGGAACACTTCCGTGTAGATCTCGTTCTGAAATGTCAGGTGCTCCAGCCAGCGCAGATGCGCCACGGTCCAGTTGGAACGTCCGGTATAACGGAACCCGTGCCGGAGACAGAACGCGTTGATCCACTGCTTGGTTCGTTTCAGATTCGCTTTTACCTCGTCCCGCATCCGGATGTATTCCTTTACCGCGTCATCCTCCTCATCCGGGACGTACACCGGGCGGTAGGTGTGGTAGGCCAGACACCTGCTGATCAGCTCAGCATCCCTGCGGTCTGTTTTGATCCGCTTCCCAGGGACGACAGGCATGGTACTCGGCGCTAGGATCACGCATTCAACACCGTGATCTGTCAATTGGCGGTACAGGGTATAGCCAAGGCAGCCT
The DNA here is from genome assembly GCA_947585425.1 of uncultured Oscillospiraceae bacterium. Taxonomy (GTDB): domain Bacteria; phylum Bacillota; class Clostridia; order Oscillospirales; family Oscillospiraceae; genus Enterenecus. Next base: position 55,281 of record CANPWZ010000057.1, on the reverse strand, counting down.
GCCTCATAACCGCACACAAACCGATACTCATCTCCCCGGGTATTCCTGATGCGTTCCAGATATTTCAGGACCTCATGATAATCCGGCGCTACCTGGACGCGGGCAAAGGCTACGTCTTCTTCAACCGTGTAACAGCACATGGTGTAATTTGTGGTATGGACATCCATCCCTACATAGATTATACTTGCCATAATGACTCCTCCTTGTATGTGGTAATCCCTGTTCGCTTTTGTGCCAACTTAAGTATACAGGTTAATCCACGCTTTACAAGGCGGAGTCATTTTATATTATCTTTGCAGGCTCACAGCTCGAACCCCGCCGTGATCCCAGCCAGACGGGATGTGTCCCTTTTGACGTAATAGAGTTCTGTGATTTCAGAGGTGGAGTGGCCCAGGAGATCCGCCACCTGCCGGGGTGACAGAGCTTTGATCGTGCCGTCTGGCTGCTTGACCCCGTTCACCAGGTTGGTGGCGAAGGTGTGCCGGAGGCTATGGAGGCCCTTTTGCTCTATTCCCGCGGCTTCAAGGATACGGTAGTATCGCTTGCGGAAGTTCACCGGCTTTGTGTAGTTGCCTTGCTCATCGGGAATCAATGGTGCGTTTTCCCCGAAGTACTGCTCCGCCCGCAGGTCCAGGATGGCATCCACAGCGGTTTGGTTCAGGGGCACATCCCGCTTGCTGGAGGCGGTTTTCAATTTGCCAACCTTCATCTCCATGCCGCCGGCGGCCTCCACGCCGTTGCGCTTGGCGATCTCTTTCACGCCCCGCTGGAGGTGGATGACCTGGCGGTCCAGATCGATGTCGCTGTTCAGCAGTCCCAGCACCTCGCAGGTGCGCAGGCCGGTGTTCAGCATGAGGACGTAGGCGGCGGACTGCTGGTAGATCCGTTTGCCGTTGCCCCAGGTGCGGACGGCTTCAGCTTTGAATCGCTCGATTTCAGAGGGTGAGAAGGTCATCACCGTCTCGAAGGTGGGCAGGTTTTCTTTGCCCTGGGCCGCCAGGAAGTTGGCCCGCTTGATCATGGGTGCCGCCGGCATGGGGTTCTTGGAAATCATCTCTTGCTGGGTCAGGTAGCGGAAGTAGTCCGTCAGGAGGTTGTGGACCTTCTTCACGGTGGTGTAGGCGAAGCCCTGGGACATCCAGTGGTTGAGGGTGGCCTTGACGTCGGCAGAAGTCACGTCGCCCACCACTTTGTCTCCCAGTAGCGGATAGACCAGATGGGTGGCCGTCCATTCCAGCCGGTCATAGGTGGTGCGCTCCACCGAGGGGAATTTGAACACCTGGAGCCAGTTTTTCATGCTGTCCTCCAGTTTGGCCTTGGACTCGTCCGATGCGGCGATCTGGTGCTTGAAGTCCGCGATGTACTCGGTGATCTTGGCCTTGACTTCGGGCTTCGATGTGCCGCAGAAGGATTTGCGCTTGCGCTCCCCTTGCTCGTCCAGGTACCAGACCACGCCGTTCCAGCGGCCGTCGGTGCGCTTGAACACATTGCCGTTGGTCAGGAGTTTCTTTTGCATGATACTTTACCTGCTTTCTGTCTGGCGTGTTCCTCATTCTCTCCGTCGAAGGAGTAGGACGGCAGTTCACTCAGTTCCTGCTCGATCCCTCTGGCCAAACGGATGCCGGAGAGGAAGCTGTCCAGAGAGGTCTGGTCCCGCAGGTCGTCCTCCAGATCCAGCAGGTGGAGGAGCAGGATTCGTTGGGACTTACCCAACTGTCCGCGCAGGCGGGAGAGGATTCTGTCTCGCTCACGCCGTACCCTCATTGCTTCGGGTGACGCTGTGGTGAACCTTTCGTGCAGGGCTTTCAGGTATTCTGGCATGGCGGTCGCCTCCTTTTCCAGCGACACACAATACCAGTAACCAGAGCAAATTGCCAGGGCTTTTGAACACAGTTATCAAACTGTTATCATTTGTTTGCGGATGACCGATGTGCCATTTTTCATTGGCTGGGGGCCGCAGTGTCACGCTTTAGGGTTCCACAGTCCTTGATTTTCTAAGGCCCAAAACCGTGAAACGGGAGGGGACTGTGTATTTACCTTACCTCTCTGGAAAACGGACTTACAAGCGTGACATGGGCTCCCTGCTTTCTACGCATTTCGGAGCTTCGCAGCCCTTGATCCTCTAAGGCTCAAAACCGCGAAACGGGAGGGCCCTGTGTAGTTACCTTACCACCCCTCAAAAGCGGTTTCTATATGCGTAGAAAACTCTTTTTCCAAAAAGCGGGGCCGCTCCATTTGCGGATGGAGCGGCTCCCGATTCCTTGCGAGGTCAGGTCACATAGACCCGGTACTCTGTGTGATTATACACGCCATCCTTGTACAGATCCCACGCCTCCACCGAGTAGGTCCCCGGCGGGCAGGAGTTGAACAGCTTGGTCAGTTCGCTGTCCCGCCACGGCCAGAAGGACCAGGCACCGGCGCTGTCCGGGATGGTCAGGCTGATGCGGACGTAAGGTGTGCCCTTGGAGCCGTAGCGCAGTTTGCCCCCGCTGCTGGTTTCAGGGTTTGTCCCTGCCAGATTCATCAGCGTGTACTGCATTCTGCGGGTCTCATAGAGGTTGCGGACGTAGAGGTAGTCGCCATTGGATTTGATGAAATGCCTCGCCTCCGGCGCGGGCAACTCCACGGCGGGGAAGCTGCTCCAGTCGCAGGTGGGTGTGGGCAGAGGGGGCAGCGGACCGCTGGAGAAAGCGTTGTTGTCCCAGTGCCTGACATCGGTGACGGTATATAGAGTGCCGTCGTCGCATGGGATCACATCGCCCACCTTGGGGACGTACTGGCTGCCGTCCGTTGGCAGGGTCACGGTACCTTGCGGCTTTGCGGTCTCTCCCTTCTGACTCTCCGGCGCCACGCCGGTGTAGGGCTTGTCCGTCTCGATCTGGACCGTGCCGTCCCAGTAGACGTTGAACCCCACCTTGGCGCCGATGTCCCGGAGCCGGACGTAGTTTTCATCGTTGATCATGTAGGCGGTGAGTTCCGTCCGCTGGCCGTCGATGTAGACGGCACAGTTGCTTCTGGTGGCGGTGAGCCGTGCCACGGCTGCCTGGGCTCCGCTGGTGAGCGTCACCCCGGCGAGGATGCCGACGAGCATGAGTGCGGCGCTTTTCAGTTTGCTTTTCATAAGTTGGCCTCCTTCGGGTATTGTTTTGGCGCTTGCGCAACGCAAACACTATCAGCAATCGGAGGGAATAGCTATGGGTTCGGAGCACAGTTATCACTTTGTTAACAGTTGAAATCTCCGTCTGCCAGAGTTTTTTACCACATCATCGTCATCCCGAAGCCGTGCTGCTGCTCATACTCTTCATCGTCATCCACCATGTACTGGGCGTGTTCCAGCTTGTGCCCCATGGCCAGCAGCTTCTCTATCTCCGCGTCGCTGTGGTGGATCGTCTCCAGATGGAACCGGTTGTTGTCCCCGATGGACAGCGCGTCCAGGATGGAACAGATCCCGGATACGGCGTCGTCCAGCGAGACCTCCGGATCATAATATCGACGGTCCTCCAGATAATCGCACCCGCCCATCTCGAAGTAGTGCTCCATGTTCTCGCGGAGCAGCGTGTCGTCGAAGAGCTTGTTGTCCCGGCAGCGGAAGTTTTCCGGCGTGGTGTAGGTGATGTACTTCTGTCCCGGCTCCCACTTCACACCGTAGCCCCAGGCGTTCATCGTCTCAATGAATTCCTCCGGCGTCCTGGTCTGCTTCATCGCCTCGCGGATCACGAAGCGGAGGTCCTTTTTCCACTTTGGGATGCGCCTGCGGTCCGCTTTCGTCTCGGTGACGGACAATCCATACTCCATGCAGAGTTGGTTGGAGTACTCCTTGACCATCTGCATCTCCCTGGCGCTCTGATGATACTTCTTCCCGTTTTCAAAATTCACCGAGTTCAGGATGATGTGGTTGTGGATGTGGGCGGTGTTCATGTGGGTGGCCACCAGGCACTGATAGCCTTTGAAGTACTCCGCCAGTTTCACGCCGATCTCGTGGGCGGTCTCGAAGTCCAGAGGATCGTCGGGAGAGAAGGACTGGACGATGTGGTAGTAGGCGCGGCCGTCGGTCTTATCGAAGAGTTTTTTCACCGCCTCGAACTCGTCGAGGGCCGTCTCGGCCACGCAGTTCACGCCGGAGATGAGACTGTCCACCGTCTTCTCCCGGTTGGTGACGTAGTCCAGGATACCCTTCAGGCCCCGCGAGACAGCAATGAATTTAACGCTTGCCATGTGTTTCGGTACACCTCCAGGAAGGGTTTGAGATCCACGAAGGAGATCCGGCTCTGCCGAGCCAGCACCACCAACTGGTTGAGGTTGTTCCCCTGACGACGCAGCTCGGAGGTGAGTTCGCGGAGCGGCGCGGTCTCGATGACGGTCTGGTTCAGGGCGGCCTTGCGGACGAACTCGCTGGTGGTCTTCCCTGCCCTCTTAGCTCGGCGCTCGATCTGTTCCTTCTCCCAGGGAGCCACTCGGAGATGGATGTATTCGGATTTAGACACAGTTGATCACCTGCCAAAATCTTTCGTCCCCCTCGGAGAGCAGGGGGTTCCTCAAAGGGGGACTGGTCCCCCTTTGAAGCCGCGCCGCCGAAGGCGGTAACAGCACTTCCGCAGAAGTGCTCGCGGCGGAAAGGGGTGCGGGCTTGCCCGCTTCTGCGTCGGGGCGCGGCGGCGGGCAAGGCCCGCCAGCCGTGACACGAACGCGAAACTTGTCATTCCCGAAACGGGAATTCTTTGCCCTGGTCGGCTCTCTCTGCCCTGCCCTGAAACTGCTCCTGAAACCGGGGGCACATTTTTGCGAAATCTGTGGGATGGGCACGGATACCACCCCACCGGCAGGCGGGCCTCAAATCGCCTCACAGGGGCCTTTTCCTTGTTCCCATGAGTATTGTTCGTCTGCAGCTGTTGGAGGGGGGCCCTCCATCTGATGGAGGGGTGGCAGGTCCAGCACGAGATATCGATTGCTGGTCTGGCGGTTGCCGCTCTCGCTGTGCCTGTGTTCGATCTCGATGAAGCCCCGCCGCTCCAATTCATAGAGCGCGCTCCGCGCGGTGTTTTCAGAACAGCCGCAACAGTTTGCGATCGTTCGAACCGCAGGCCAGCAGTATTTCTTTTGACCTGCGGCGCACACGATGTAGCTGTACACCGACAGCTGCGTCGGGGTGAGGTGGTAGCTGAAGACCGCGTTGCTCATTTTGTAGTACCGTTCTCCCAGGATCATTGGTGGGCGCTCATTCCTTTCAGATTTTTTTGTACTTGGATTATTCTGACTTGACTTTTCCGGCCTTGTGTCGTAGACTTAATTTAGACCTGTCTACGATGTGTCGTCAGAGCCAGTATAACACGACTGGCACTTGCTGTCAAGACACACCATAGAATTATTTACGCTATGTCTATCGGAGGCCGCTATGCTGAGTTACGAATTCAAGACCTACATCTCCAACGACACGGAGCACTACTACCGTGTGGTACGCAGTTTGGAAGACTCCACCGTCAGAACTGGGAGCGATACCTTCCCCTCTGCGCTGATCTCCTTTTTGGATCTGGACGTCGAATCATTTGCGCCGGTGTTTCAGAAGATTGCCGACCTGCTTTGGTCACTGACGCTGACGAAGGAGACTCGCTTTGCGGACGAGGCGAAGGATCTGCTGCTCTCTCTGGTCCCCGTTCACATCTACTTCGAGTTCCTATGTCTGGACTGGAGCTGGCATATTGACCATGCGGTGATGCTTGACGACTACTCGGAGAATGTTTTGGATCGATATGGGCTGATTCACATGGCGGAGGAGTTAGCGTCCATGCAGAGACAGGTGAGCGATCTGTTTGCCGAGGTTTTGGATGCAGACAGCGAGGATTGGCAGGTGGAAGAAAAACTGACGGCCTACTACAAGGCCGCCAGTGAGGAGCCGGGGCGGATGTTTGAGTTCCGGCCCCAGCCGATGAGTTATGAGTTGATGAACGACGAAGTGTTCACCGAGGTGCTGTGCCCGCAGACGATCCATGACCTGGTGGACTACCATCTGCGGGAGTGCCTGAAGCGCCAGGTGAGGATGCGGCGTTGCAAGAACTGCGGGCGGTGGTTCGCGCTGACGGGACACTTGGGCGTGGAGTACTGCGACCGGCCCATCGACGACAGAGGACACACCTGCCGGAGCCTGGGCGCGGCCATCCAGTGGACGATCCGGAAGAAGGAGGACGTGGTGTTTGCCGACTTTCGGCGGGAGTACAAGAAGCGTTTTGGCTGGATCAGGAAGGGGAAGATCACGAAGTTGGAGTTCTACAAATGGAGCGCCGCCGCTCAGAAGAAACGGAAGGAATGCGAGGCGGGGAAAATCACCGCGGAGGAGTTCGGGAAGTGGCTGGCGGAGTCGTAGGCAGCGAAGTGTTTTATTGTTCTATGCGCGCGAAGGGTCCCTGAGATTTCGAGTGTTTGACAGTTTATTTTAAATCTGTTTGCCTCGCAGGTTTTTTGTAAAACAGGTAGGTTTCATTGACACCCCGTACGCCCGGCGTTACAATAGGATAAGCGGAATTGTCCCGGAGAGCTGGACTGTATCGCGTAAAAAATTGCGGGGTGGGTGCTGTCATGGAACTGAATCAAGCGCTGCGGCAGAGCCAGACCTTGTCGCCGCAGATGATACAGTCGGCCAAACTGCTCCAGATGGGTGCGGTGGAGCTGCGCGAATACATCCGGGAGCAGCTGGAGGAAAACCCGGTACTGGAGAGCGAGGAGCGCCGCCAGGACCCGGCGGACGACTCCGGAGAGCTGTCCCAGAAGCTGGAGTGGCTGTGCGCCGGCGACACACAGAACCGCTCCTATTATCAGGATGATGCCTGCGGTCCCATTGAGAACCGCGCCGGGGCTGGTGCCTGGGAGGAGAGCCTGTACGACCATCTCCGCGCCCAAATCGATTTCCATGCCCTTTCCCCGGCTATGGCGGCGGCGGTGGAGTGCGTCCTGCAGAGCCTCAACGGCGTGGGCCGCCTGGACGAGTCCCTTGAGGACCTGGCCGCCGATGCCCATGTGACCCGCACCACTGTCCAGAAGGCCATCCAGCTGGTGCAGAGCCTGGAGCCCGCCGGCGTGGCGGCCCAGAGCCTGTCAGAGTGCCTGTTCCTCCAGCTCCGCCGCCGGGGGGAGACCGGCCTGGCCCTGACGATCGCCAGGGACTACTTGGAGGATCTGGCCCAGAGCCATTACAACCACATCGCAAAGCGGACCGGTGCCACCCAGGAGGAAGTGCGGGCGGCCTGTGACCTGATCCGCTCCCTGGACCCGCATCCCGGCGCCGCTTTCGCCCCCAGGGAGGAGGCCAGCTTTCTCATCCCCGACCTGGCTGTTCTCCCCTCCGGCGGGGGCTTTGAGGTGGTGCTGAACGACACCTTCATCCCCTCCCTCCGGGTCAGCGGCTATTACCGCTCCCTGATGGCCTCCAGCGACGACGCGGAGGTCCGGGACTATCTGACCGAGCGCACCCGACAGGCCCAATGGGTGGTCCAGGCCATCGAACAGCGGCGGACCACGCTGCTGTCCTGCGCCCGGGCCATCGCTGCCCGGCAGGAGGACTTTTTCCGGCAGGGACCGGGACACCTGCGCCCCATGTCCCTTGCCGATGTGGCGGGGCAGGTAGGGGTCCACGAGTCCACCGTTAGCCGGGCAGCGCAGGACAAATACCTCCAGTGTACATATGGGGTGTTCCCGCTGAAATATTTCTTCTCCCGAACCCTCTCTGATGAAGGGAGCGACAGTTTGTCCCCGGATAAGGCGAAGGCCGCCCTCCGTAAGCTCATCCAGGATGAAGACCGCCGCAGACCTCTGTCCGACCAGAAGCTGTGCGATGCGCTGGCGGCGCAGGGCGTGACCATCTCCCGGCGGACCGTGGCCAAGTACCGGGAGGAGCTGAACATCCCCGCCGCCGGCGGGCGGAAAGAACTGTAACAGGAATAGGAAATGAGGGAAGGGGCGGCGCCAGACGGCGCCGCCCCTTCGATATGAGAGAAAGAGAGGAAAGAAGATTCAAATCTCCATGTCCAGCAGGTAGGAGGACAGGCCCTTGCCGTGCATGTCCACGGACAGGGAGCGGGTGACGCCGCCGCCCAGAGCGGCGTACATCACGAAGTTCATGGCGCAGATGTTGGGCAGCTCATAGCGGACCACGTCGCCCTTGACGATGCCCTTGAAGTGTTCCTTCACCTTTTCGGGGGTAACCTTCTCCTTGAGCATCTCAAAGTCCTTGGGGTCATAGGCGATGAGGGACACGTTGGAGATGTTGCCCTTATCACCGGTGCGGGAGTGGGCGATTTCCCAGAGTTTCATAGTAATGACCTTCCTTTCTGTCCTCAGACCTGGAATACCTGGACCTCGGGCTTCACATCGTAGCGGCTCACCAGAATGGAGGCCACGGAGACGATGTCGCGGGTGCGCTTCACGGCGCCGCAGCCGCCGGCGGGGCCGTTGGTGTACAGGGCCTCCACCTCGTTGGGGATGATGTCGGCCACGGCCTTGGTCTTGGCGCGGCCGGCCACGCGGACGCGGACCTCGGAGGGCTCGTCATTGTACTTGTAGTCGGGGTTCCAGTACAGGCTATTGCAGCCGATGATGTCGAACTTCAGCTCGTCGAAGGCGTTGGGGGCTACCAGCTCCAGCCGCTCCTTCATGATGTCCAGAGCCAGCTTGGCGCGGGCCACGCAGCCGGGGCCGCCGTAGCTGATCTCACCGTCGCCGATGTAGCAGTCCCGGTAGCCGATGGAGCACTTGAAGGTCTCGGTCTTGGGACGGCCGGTGGCGCCCTCCACCTTGACAACGTCCTTGTCGATCTGGGTGAACTTGACCTGCTTGAAGTCGGCCACCACATCGGGGGTCAGGTACTTGGTGGGGTCGTGGATCTCATAGCAGATCTGCTCGGCGCAGGTGTCGGGAGTGACCATGCCGCCGGCCTCGGGGACCTTGGTGACCACGAAGCTGCCGTCCTCGGCGATCTCGATGATGGGGAAGCCCAGGTGGCCCACGCCGGGCACGTCCTTCTTGCCGGGCTCGGCGTAGTAGCCGCCGGTGACCTGGCCGGCGCACTCCAGCAGATGGCCCACCATGGTGCCCTTGCCCAGCTTATCCCAGTCGTCCAGGGCCCAGCCGAACTCGTGGATGATGGGGGCCAGGAAGATGGCGGGATCGGACACGCGGCCGGTGATGACCACGTCGGCGCCCTGGTCCAGGGCCTTCAGGATGCCCTCTACGCCCATGTAGGCGTTGGCGGAGACGATCTCGCCGGGGAGCTTGGACAGGGGCTCGCCGGTCTCCCACACCTCGGTGTCCATGTACTTGTCGATGACGGGCAGCAGGTCGTCGCCGGTGACGCACGCGATTTTCATGCCGTTAAGGCCGTGGGCCCGGGCGATCTCCACGCACTTGGCCGCCGCGGCCGCCGGGTTGGCGGAGCCCATGTTGGTGATGAGCTTCACCTTGTGCTCCCAGCACAGGGGCAGGGCCTTCTCCATGCGGTGCTCCAGCAGGCTGTTGTACCCCTTGGTGGGGTCCTTCAGCTTGGCCTGCTGGCCGATGGCGATGGTGCGCTCCGCCAGGCACTCATAGCTGATGTAGTCCAGATTGCCCTTCTCGATGAGCTCCAAGGAGGGCTCCAGGCGGTCGCCGGCGTAGCCCGCGCCGCTGCCGATGCGGATTTTCTTCATACTCATAACTTCCTTTCTAAGCCGTTTAATATAGACAGTCGCTTATCAGAAGACCTTCACGCCGCCGGTGATGACAGCCACCACCAGCATGACGATGGAGACCAGCCAGGCCAGGGGAATGGTTTTCTTCTGGTGCTCGCCGAAGTCCACGCCGGCAAGGCCCACCAGCAGGAAGGTGGAGGCGGTCAGCGGGGAGATGGGGAAGCCGACGGTCATCTGGCCCAGGATGGCCGCGTGACCGACCTCCACGCCGGCGACGCCCAGGCCCTCTGCGGTCTGCGCCAGCACGGGCAGCACGCCATAGTAGAAGGAGTCGGGGTCAAACAGCAGAGAGGCGGGCACACCGATGATACCGGTGATGATGGGGAAGAAGCGGCCCAGAGCGCTGGGGATGATGGCGACCAGGGCGTTGGCCATCTCGGTGATCATGCCGGTGCCCTTCATAATGCCGGTGAAGCAACCGGCGGCGAACAGCACAGAGCACATCATCAGGCAGCTCTTGGCGTGGGCGTCCACGCGGGCCTTGGAGTCGGACACCTTGGGATAGTTGATGACGGTGGCCAGCACATAGAACACCATGAACACCACGGCGGGGGCGAAGCCGGAGAACAGCAGGGCCAGGATGGCCAGGACGATGAGGATGATATTCACCACGAACAGGTGGGGGCGGAGCAGGGCCTTCTCCTCGTCGGACAGCTCAGGCTCCACATACTCCTTGCTGTTCAAGGCCACGGTGCCCAGGCGGGCTTTCTCGCCCCGGCCCAGGAACACGGCCACGATCAGCACGCAGATGATGCCGGCGATGACGGCGGGCAGCACGGGCATAAAGAACGCGACCACGTTCTCACCCATGCCCAGAGCGGTGGCGCCGCGGATGGTGGGGCCGCCCCAAGGCAGGATGTTCATGACGCCGGCGGACAGGGCCACCACGGTGGCCAGGGTGGTGCGCTTCATGCCCAGCGCGTCATACAGGGGCAGCAGGGCGGGAACGCAGATCAGGAAGGTGACCGCGCCGGAGCCGTCCAGATGGACGATGGCAGCCAGGATGGCGGTGCCGATGCAGATCTTGATGGGGTCGGTGCCCACCAGCTGGAGGACCTTCTTGATGATGGGACGGAAGGTGCCCGCGTCGGTGAGGATGCCGAAGAACAGGATGGAGAAGATGAACATGACGCCGGTGGCGGCCACGGAGCCGATACCGGAGCTGCCGGTGATCATGCCGCCCAGGGACTTGAAGTTGGCGACAAAGTCCACCACGCCGGGGGCGTTCTCAGGGTCGGTCACGAAGAACGCGCAGGAGATGATGCCGGTGACCACCGGCACGGCGATCAGCGCCACCAGGGGGGACGCTTTTTTGGTCATGATCAGCACCAGCATGATAATGACCGTCAGGAAACCAAGAGCTGCTAACATACGATTGATTCCTCCTCTTTCTTAATTGAGCCGATCGTGTCTGCTCTCACCAAAATTATAAGCAAACAGCGTGCCAACTTTTTTGAAAGAGGGGATTTTCACAAAGCGCCCGGACGGCAATGGGTTTGGGCGAGGGACGGGTTCAGGTGGAGCAAAGGGGGTTCTATATTCTTAGAAATGGATTTGCTGAAAAGCGGACAAATTCGGCCTGCCAGCCCTTGTGTCATGCCGATTCTTATATTTTAGAACTGGATTCTTGGATTTTAGAACCGGATTCTCCCAGCTTGTTGTAGAGGGTGGCCAGCGAGATGCCCAGCTCGGCGGCGGCACGCTTCTTGCCCTCCAGGCCGGAGCCGTACCGGGCCAGCAGCTTGCCGATCTCCTCCCGCTCAAAGGTCCGCACCCGCTGGGACAGGGGCAGGCCCTTCTCCGCCCCTCCCCAAAGGATGTGGCTGGGCAGCGCCTCCCGGGTGATATGGCCGTTCTCCGACAGGTATACCGACGCCTCCAGCACGTTGCGTAGTTCCCGCACATTGCCCGGCCAGTCGTGCTCCATCAGGGCGGCCACCGCCTCCGGGGTGATGTCCACCGACCGCTTCAGCTTGATGGACAGGTCCGCCAGGGTGACCTCCACCAGGGCGGGGATATCCCGCACCCGTTCCCGCAGGGGCGGTATCCTGATCTGGAAGGTGGACAGCCGGTAGTACAGGTCCCGGCGGAACCGGCCCGTGTCGATATACTGCCGCAGATCGGCGTTGGAGGCGGCGATGACACGCACGTCGGAGGAGATCTCCTCCACGCCGCCCACCGGCCGGAACCGGCCCTCCTGGATGACGCGGAGCAACTTGGCCTGGAGGCCCATGTCCATCTCGGACACCTCGTCCAGGAACAGGGTGCCGCCGTTGGCCGCCTCGAACAGACCGATCTTGCCCCCCTTCTTTGCTCCGGTGAAAGCCCCCTCCACGTAGCCGAACAGCTCCGAATCCATCATGCCCGCGTTGAAATTGGCGCAGTTGACCGCCACGAACACCTCGCCCCGGCGGGTGCTGGCGTTGTGGATGGCCTGGGCGTACAGCTCCTTGCCGGTGCCGCTCTCGGACGCCAGCAGCACCGGCGCGTCGGTCACGGCGGCCCGCTGGGCCAGGGCTTTCACCGCTTTCACGTTTTCTCCTACGGCGACGATGGAGTCGAAGGTGTAATGGGCGGCGTTGTTCTTGTTGATGCGGTACAGCACCTGTTTGCTCCGCCGCTCATACCGCTCCAGCTCCTCCCGGAAGTCGAAGGCGTCGTCCTTGAAGGCGACCATGGACAGGCCGCCAACGATGGCGCCATTCATGGAAATGGGGTACATATTGACGAAATAGATGTCCTCCGTCTCCTGCCGTGGGGCGTGGAGGATGGGCTTGCCGGTGCGGAGCACCTCGGGCAGCCGGGCGCCGGGGCGGACTTCTTTCAGCGGCCGGCCCACGATGGTCTCGGCGGTGGTGTCCAGGAAGTCCAGATACCGCCGGTTGGCGAATACGATCCGGCCCTCCGCGTCGATGATGTTGACGCCCTCCCGCATGGCGTCGAATATGGCTTTCACTTCATCGGAGAGTATTTCATTCAGCATTGTCTTCACCGCCAAATCCAATTCAAATGCACAAGGCAGGTTCTTATGATAAGTATATCGGTGGTACACAGCCACGTCAACTTTTTATTTTGCTGTCTTGTGCGGCCTTGAGTTATTCCCGACAGGAGTTCTCAGAAATCGTGCTGGTGGTGCCTCCGGGGAGCGGGACTATGATGAACATTTGTGGTGGTTGATCCTTCACCAAAAGGGGTAACAGCATCAAAAAAGCATCAATCACAGAGAAGTAAAGTTGCTCTCTTTTCGCAACTGCCCGAACCGAGCAGCAAGTTCCCCGCCGCAGGAATTTTCCAACAGCCACTCCAAAACCGAGTGCCGAGGGTTCGAATCCTTCTGCCCCTGCCAAATCCATATAATCCGAACCCGTTTCCCGTTGGAGATGGGTTCGGATTTTTGGTTTTCTTTGATAAGCCTGAACGTAAAACGAGAGGCCCAAGGAAGAAAAGACATCCCCTTTGAAATATGAGAAAATGGTGCGGGTCATTTTGACCCGCACCACTTTCTCTATGTAAGGGGCAACCGCTGCTGCCGTTGCCCTATGAAGCTAAGTATCGTTGTCTTGTGTCTGAACCTGTCCCCGCTGAGCTTTCCACTCTGCAAACGCCCTCTGCCCTTCTTCGCTCTCGTAATAGGCATAGATGTCCGGCAGGATGCACCGTGCGATCTTCTCGATCTCATGCTGCGGGATGTCGGTGTGGTTGATGAGCTTCTTTCTTCTCCCCAAAGGCACGCCCCCTTTCTGCTGAAAAATAAATGACAGACCCGATCCGCCCATAAGTCATAGAGGGGCTTGTGGGATCTGTTGTAGGTGTCTTGTGTCTTTGTAATTATATTTTAGCATGGGGGATATGGGGTGTCAAGCCTTTGAGGGAGGGCGAGGAAAGCCCTGATTTCAACTGTTTCAAGTATTTTCGGTAGCGGCTACCGAAAATGCCGGCGGCATAGAGAGACGAGAAAAAAGCCCCAAAAAGCATACGCCGAAGCATTTGCTTTTAGGGGCGTTTAAGCCTCTGAAACAGGAATCACTACCCCATTTTCAGACACGGGAAACTTGCGGGTGGGTCAGGATACTGCCCTCCTTGTTTCCCGGCATCAAACACGGCTCAGAAGCCGCGTTTTCGGCATAGGCAGAATTGTAAGGAAAAAATTCGATTAACCGGCTTAACGGATAGTAGATTTCTTCACAATTCGGGTGTATAATGCATGGTATTGAATGAACGACTGGCTGATAATTGGTCTTTGTGAAGAACTATTACGGATAAATCGGTTTGCAACTGTCAGTTGACATATAGTTGGTGGAGTGCAACTATGCTTTTTGGTATAATGGGAGCATCAATGGCATAGGAGGTTTCAAATATGAGTTTGGGTGAAAACATAAGAAAAAAACGGGAAGAACTTAAACTGTCTCAGGAATATGTTGCAGAGAAGTTAGGAGTAAGCCGTCAGGCAGTTTCAAAATGGGAAACGGGCCAATCCGAACCGACGGCGAGTAATCTCGTTGAATTGGCGAATGTTTTTGAGATTGGATTATCGGAGCTTGTCGAACCGAATAAGTACCCATCAGAAAAGGCCTCTGAAAAAAAGAAGCCGAATCCGATTCTTCGCACCAATCTCACAAGAATTGCGATTATAATGCAGGCGGCTTTCCTTTTTGCCGTTACACAGGCAATATACCAGTTTCGTCATGCGGATGATCAAAACAAGGGGCTGTACAGAGGTGAGTTTTTCTTTGGCCTTTTATTATTGCTGCTGGCGTCCATTTGGATGTCCGCCAACCACCTGTATGAAACGGATGTGATTCAAAGGCGAAAAAATGTAAAGATAGAACTGATCTATTGCTGTGTACAGACAGGAATCGCTTTGCTTACGATCCGTTTTGAAATGGGATTCGTTGGTATGGTTATCATCCTTGCCGCCACGTTAGTTTATATCTTGTATATCAACCCAAAATTTATGAACCGCAAATTAACGAAATGAAATGCTTCATCTCGATCAGGCAGAGGTAGATTTCATCACAATGCTGGTGTAGAGCCATAGGAGATGATGATTCATGAAAAGTTTAACATTTTAGAAACAACTTATATTAGGAAGTGTACATTCTTCAGAAAACCGCTTCTAAACTTTAGGAGCATTCAATGGGAATTTGGAGAGGTGTAGTATGGGTTGGATTCATGTTGATATGGTAGATCGTTCCGTTTCATCCGAATGGTGGAGGGAACTGATTCGACATTTTGCCAATGTGGGCGATGAAATGGAGATTCGCTGCTGGAAAGAAGAAACGGTTGAAATAAGTCGGGCGACTATGTATGGAGCGCCTTTGGAAGATGGGTACGAGGTTTCTGTCAAAGGGACGGTCACTCCCCATTTGCTTGCAGAACTGTTAGCCGAGGAACCTACGGATAAAGGCATATACAATAAAATGACGAAGTACTTTACAATCAACGTCTACCACAAATCACGCATCTTTAGCAGTGAACATTATGGCACGGAAATATATCTAAGCGGAGCAGATGATGATGTTTCCTTTATTTCAAAAGTGTTAGAGCCATACAGTGATTGTTTTAGCGTTGGCATTGGTGAATAGTTTGCCAGGGAGTTGCTAACTGCATAAGAGATTCAATCACAGCGTCCAAGCGTAAAAACTTGGGCGCTATTTTCCCCAAACGCACCATTTTGGCGTAAGGCTACAACTGGATACGAATACATACGGACTTTCACTTTTTGTGTTCGTCCAGACCCAGGAGACACTTCAAATCGATCTCACAGATCAGCAGATCCCGCTTCTCTTTTTTCATCCGTGTCCTCTCAACTACCCGCATTTTTTCATAAGGCCCGCAGGGCCGCAGCCAGCGTGAAACGCTGTCCGAGGGGTATGGGGAATCTTCCCCATCAAGCAAAACGTGTCATTCCCGGCCTGCCGGAAATAACACGTTTTTTGCATCTGTGTCCACAGATGCCCTGCTTGCTAATTATACGTTATCCTGTTTTCTGATTATTATGTTATGTTAATTTAGGATTGACATTGGGGCCGATATTTGCTATACTGTCCTCAGTGACAGGAGGTGCTGCAATGAAAATCGTCGGAAAGAGATTGAAGTCCCTGCGGGAAAGCGTGGGACTGTCCCAGGCGCGGCTGGCAAAAACCTTTGGCGCGGGCCAGTCCAGCATTGTCCGCTATGAGAGCGGCGAGGCTGGCGTCCCTGCCGAGCTGCTCGTCAAGTATGCGGACTACTTTGACGTGTCCCTGGATTACATTTTCGGTCGCACCGACGACCCCCACGGGATACGGTTTGAGGCCAAGCCCAAGGTGGAAAAGAGCTACCCCGAGATGGACAAATTTATCGAGATGTGCTTTGACCCTGGCTCCCCCATGAACGAGAGATTGAAGGAAACTTTGAAGCGGATGATGCGGGAGGACGCACAGTGAAGGCAGTCATCTACGCCCGCTATTCCTCCGACAATCAGCGGGAGGAAAGCATCGAGGGACAGATCCGGGAGTGTACCGCCTTTGCTGAAAAGAACGGGATCACCATCCTGCGGCACTATATCGACCGGGCTTTCTCTGCCAGGACGGACAACCGCCCGGAGTTTCAGAACATGGTCAAGGACAGCGGCAAGCGGCTGTTCGATATGGTCATCGTCTGGAAGCTGGATCGCTTTGCCCGGAACCGATATGACAGCGCCCGGTACAAAGCTACGCTGAAAAAGAACGGCGTGAAGGTGGTGTCCGCCACCGAGGTCATCTCCGACGGGGCCGAAGGGATCATCCTGGAAAGTGTGCTGGAGGGCTACGCCGAATATTACTCCGCCGATCTTTCCGAAAAGGTCGTCCGGGGTATGACGGAGAACGCGTTGAAAACCAAATACAACGGTGGGACGCTTCCCATCGGCTATCAGATCGACAGCGACCAGTATTTCCAAGTTGATCCCTTGACCGCTCCCTTTGTGCGGGAGGCTTTTCAAAAATATGACGAAGGAGCCACCATGAAGGAGATCCGGGACTGGCTCAATGAGCAGGGCGTGAAAAGCGCATGGGGACACCCTGTGACCTATAACAGCGTCCAGCATCTTTTGAAAAATCGCCGTTACATCGGGGAGTATACCTACCGGGATATTGTCGTGCCGGGAGGCATCCCCGCCATCGTTCCGCAAGACCTCTTTGACCGGGTGCAGGAGAGAATGGCGAAAAACAAAAGGGCCCCGGCCCGTCACAAGGCCGAGGACGATTATCTGCTGACCACCAAGTTGTTCTGCGGCTACTGTGGGGCCTATCTCTGCGGCGAGAGCGGGACAAGCCACACCGGGAGCGTCCACCGCTACTACAAGTGTATGTCCGTAAAGAAGAAGCGGACGAGCTGCCACAAGAAGCCGGTCAGGAAAGAATGGATCGAAGATCTGGTGGTCAACGAGACGATGAAGATGCTCAATAACGATGCTGTGCTTGAAGCTATCGTCTCCATGTTGATGGACTTGCAGGACAGGGAGAATACAGACCTGCCCCTTTATGAGAAGCAGCTCCGGGAGACGGAAACTGCCATCCAGAATATGCTCAACGCCATCCAGCAGGGTATCCTCACCAAGTCCACCAAGGGGCGGCTGGAAGAGTTGGAGAAAACGAAAGAGGAATTGGAGGTGCGCATCGACTGCGAGAAACTGGCGAAGCCCAAGATTAGCGCCGAATTCATGATGTTCTGGCTGCACCGTTTCCGCAAGCTGGACGTGCGGCAGAAGTCCCACCGCAAAATGCTGATCGACACGTTCATCAACGCGATTTTCTTGTACGACGATAAGATGGTGATCACCTTCAACTACAAGGAGGGCACCACGACAATCACCCTTGCCGAGCTGGACGCGGCTCTGGCAGGGGAGGAAACCGGTTCGGATTTGGATTGCTTAACTCTGCCATCAAAAGCTCCGAAGTCACCTGACTTCGGAGCTTTTTCGGTACTTTTTCGGCAGGATGCTTTCCGGCAGACCGAGTCTGATGCCCGAATGATGCTCAAATCGTGCTGTCTGGCGTCAACGATCCCACCCCGTTCCGTTGAGTACAGCACCAAAATAGCATCAAAGTTTTCGGCCCCTCTGGTCGGTGGGTTCTGACCAGAGGGGCGTTTTCTTTGATCATGTGACTCAATTTTTGGGCCGCTGAATGGCTTGACTGTTTTAGGCAGGGTAATTTTTGCAGGTTCACAACTCAAATCCCGCTGTGATCCCGGCCAGACGGGCGGTGTCTTTACGCACATAGTAGAGTTCGGTGATCTCAGAGGTGGAATGGCCCAGGAGGTCTGCCACCTGCCGGGGTGACAGGGATTTGATGGTCCCGTCGGACTGCTTCATCCCGTTCACCAGGTTGGTGGCGAAGGTATGGCGGAGGCTATGAAGTCCTTTCTGCTCTATCCCGGCGGCATCCAGGATGCGATAGTACCGCTTGCGGAAATTCACCGGTTTGGTGTAATTGCCCTTTTCGTCTGCAATCAGTGGTGCGTTCTCTCCGAAGTACCGTTCTGCTCTTAGGTCCAGAATGGCGTTGACCGCTGCCTGGTTCAGAGGCACGTCCCGTTTGCTGGAGGTGGTCTTGAGCTTGCCCACCTTCATCTCCATCCCGCCGGCAGCCTCCACGCCGTTGCGTTTGGCGATCTCCTTCACGCCCCGCTGGAGATGGATGACTTTTCGCTCCAGATCGATGTCGCTGTTCAGCAGGCCAAGCACCTCACAGGTGCGGAGGCCGGTGTTCAGCATCAGGACATAGGCGGCGGATTGCTGGTAGATCGGTTTGCCGTTACCCCATCTCCGCACAGCTTCAGCCTTGAACCGCTCGATTTCAGAGGGCGAGAAGGTCGTCACCGTCTCGAAGGTGGGCAGATTCTCTTTCCCCTGGGCTGCCAGGAAGTTCGCCCGTTTGATCATGGGCGCTGCTGGCATGGGGTTCTTGCTGATGAGTTCTTGTTGGGCGAGATAGCGGAAGTAGTCTGTGAGGAGGTTGTGGACCTTCTTCACGGTGGTGTAGGCGAAGCCTGCGGCCATCCAGTGGTTGAGCGTCGCTTTCACGTCCGCCGAGGTGACGTCGCCTACTACCTTGTTCCCCAGCAGGGGATAGACCAGATGGTTGGCTGTCCATTCCAACCGGTCGTAGGTGGTGCGCTCTACGGAGGGGAACTTGAACACCCGGAGCCAGTTTGAGAGGCTGTCCTCTAACTTGGCCTTGGATTCATCGGAGACGGCGAGCTGGTGCTTGAAGTCCGCGATGTATTCGGTGATCTTGGCCTTGACTTCGGGTTTTGATGTGCCGCAGAAGGATTTGCGCTTGCGCTCCCCCTGCTCGTCCAGGTACCAGATCACGCCGTTCCAGCGTCCGTCGGTGCGCTTGAACACGTTGCCGTTGGTCAGGAGTTTTTTCTGCACGGTGGGTCACCTCTTTTTTGCTTTGCCTGTTCCTCGTTCTCTCCATCGAAGGAGTAGGGCGGCATCTCTCCCAGCTCTTGTTCGATCCCTCTGGCCAGACGGATGCCGGTGATGAAGCTGTACAGCGAGGTCTGGTCCCGCAGGTCGTCCTCCAGGTCCAGCAGGTGGAGCAGCAGGACCCGTTGGCTCCTGCCCAGCTGTCTGCGTAGTCTGGTGAGAATTCTGTCTCGCTCATGCAGGATGATTTTTGCTTGGGATGTCTCTTTGGTGAACCGTTCGTGCAGGGCTTTCAGGTATTCGGGCATGGTGGTCGCCTCCTTTTCCAGCGACACACAATACCACCCCTGGCTGAGAATAGCCAGGGGTGGCGGGCAGAATTAGCAAACTGTTATCATTTATTTGTGGATGACCGAAGTGCCATTTTTCATTGACTGGAGGCCGCAGTGTCACGCTTTAGGGTCCCGCAGCCCTTGATCCTCTAAGGCCCAAAACCGCGAAATGAGAGGGACCCGTGTATTTACCTTATCTCTCTGAAAAACGGACTTACAAGCGTGACATGAGCTCCCTGCTGTCTACGCATTTGGGGGCTTCGCAGCCCTTGATTCTCTAAGGTCCAAAACTGCGAAACACGAGGAGCCTGTGTACCTGCTCTTGAAAGCGGTTTCTATATGCGTAGAAAACCTTTTTCCAAAAGGCGGGGCCGCTCCATTTGCGGATGGAGCGACCCCAATGCGTTGAGCGATCAGATCACATAGATCCGATACTCGGTGTGGGTGTAGACCCCGTCTATATAGGTGTCCCACGCCTCCACCGAGTAGGACCCCGGCGGGCAGGAGTTGAAGAGTTTGGTCAGTTCACTGTCCCGCCAGGGCCAGAAGGACCAGGCACCGGCGTTGTCCGGGATGGTCAGGCTGATGCGGACATAGGGTGTGCCCTTGGAGCCATATTTCAGCTTTCCATTGACGCTGGTCTCAGGGTTTGTCCCGGCCAGATTCATCAGCGTGTACTGCATCCTGCGGGTCTCATAGAGGTTGCGGACGTAGAGGTAGTCACCGTTGGCCTTCTGGTAGTGCCTTACCTCCAGAGTGGGCAGTTCCACCGTGGGGAAGCTTGACCAATCACAGGTAGGCGTGGGCAGAGGTGGCAGCGGCCCTTCGGAGAACATGTTGGCGTCCCATCGGCTCACATCCTTGACGGCATATGTGGTTCCATCATCGCACAGGATCACGTCGCCTACCTTGGGAACGTACTGGCTGCCGTCCGCCGGCAGGGTCACCGTTCCGCTGGGTTTGGACTCCCCCGGCGCCACGCCGGTGTAGGGTTTGTCCGACTCGATTTGGACCGTGCCGACCCAATAGACGTTGAAGCCCACCTTGGCACCGATGTCCCGGAGCCGGACATAGTTCTCATCATTGATTACGTAGGCGGTGAGTTCCGTCCGCTGGCCGTCGATGTAGACGGCGCAGTTGCTTCTGGTGGCGGTGAGCCGCGCGGCGGCGGCCTGGGCCCCGCTGGTGAGTGTTACCCCGGCGAGGATGCCGGCCAGTACGAGCAGCAGATTCCTGATACAGTTTTTCATAAGAGTGGCCTCCTTCGGTATTATTTTGGCGCTTTCGCAACGCAAACACTACCAGCAATCAGAGAGAATAGCCAGCGCTTTTCAGCGGAGTTATCACTTTATTAACAGTTGGAATTCTCATGCCGCCGGAGCCTTTTACCACATCATCGTCATCCCGAATCCATGTTGCTGCTCGTATTCCTCGTCATCATCCACCATGTACTGGGCGTGTTCCAGCTTGTGGCCCATGGCCAGCAGTTTCTCTATTTCCGCGTCGCTGTGGTGGACTGTTTCCAGGTGGAACCGATCGTTGTCTCCGATGGCCAGTGCGTCCAGGATGGAGCAGATCCCGGAGACGGCGTCGTCCAGCGAGACCTCCGGGTCATAATATCGACGGTCCTCCAGATAATCACACCCGCCCATCTCGAAGTAGTGTTCCATGTTTTCGCGGAGCAGAGTATCATCGAAGAGTTTGTTGTCCCGGCAGCGGAAATTTTCCGGCGTGGTGTAGGTGATGTATTTCTGCCCCGGCTCCCACTTCACACCATAGCCCCAGGCGTTCATCGTCTCGATGAATTCCTCCAGCGTCCTGGTCTGCTCCATCGCCTCGCGGATCACGAAGCGGAGGTCCTTTTTCCACTTGGGGATGCGCTTACGGTCCGCTTTCGCCTCGGTGACGGAGAGGCCGTACTCCATGCAGAGCTGGTTGGAGTACTCTTTCACCATCTGCATCTCTCTGGCGCTCTGATGATACTTCTTCCCGTTCTCGAAGTTCACCGAGTTCAGGATGATGTGGTTGTGGATGTGGGCGGTGTTCATGTGGGTGGCCACCAGGCACTGGTAGCCCTTGAAGTACTCCGCCAGCTTCACGCCGATTTCATGGGCGGTCTCGAAGTCCAGAGGGTCGTCGGGAGAGAAGGACTGGACGATGTGGTAGTAGGCGCGGCCGTCGGTCTTATCGAAGAGTTTTTTCACCGCCTCGAACTCGTCGAGGGCCGTCTCGGCCACGCAGTTCACGCCGGAGATGAGACTGTCCACCGTCTTCTCCCGGTTGGTGACGTAGTCCAGGATACCCTTCAGGCCCCGCGAGACAGCAATGAATTTAACGCTTGCCATGTCTGTTTGTACACCTCCAGGAAGGGTTTGAGATCCACGAAGGAGATCCGGCCCTGCCGAGCCAGCACCACCAACTGGTTGAGGTTGTTCCCCTGCCTCCGCAGTTCAGTGGTGAGTTCACGGAGCGGCGCCGTCTCGATGACGGTCTGGTTCAGGGCGGCCTTGCGAACGAATTCGCTGGTGGTTTTCCCCGCCCTCCGCGCTCGTCGCTCGATCTGCTCTTTCTCCCAGGGAGCTACCCGCAGGTGTATATACTCTGATTTTGGCATTGGCTTTCTCCTTCCTTCCGTGCTCAAAGGGGTGCGGGCTTGCCCGCTTCTGCGTCGGGGCGCGGCGGCGGGCAAGGCCCGCCAGCCGTGACACGAACGCGAAACTTGTCATTCCCGAAACGGGAATTTTTTTGCCCTGGTCGCCCCCCTCTGCCCTGCCCTGAAACTGCCCCTGAAACCGGGGGCCAGTTTTGGGGCAGATTTCAAGGATGGGTACGGATGCCACCTCACCGGCAGGCGGGCCTCAAATCGGCTTAACGGGGCAAACAGGGGGGTAAATCGGATGGGGGCCGGCCTTGCGCCTTTTTATCAGCAGAGGGCGGATCACGCGGGGAGCAGATCGGCGGCGGAGTCTTTTTCTTGTTCCCATGAGTATTGTTCGTCCGCAACTGCTGGAGGGGGGCCCTCCACCTGATGGAGGGGCGGCAGGTCCAGGATGAGGTATCGGTTGCTGGTCTGGCGGTTGCCGCTTTCGCTGTGCCGGTGTTCGATCTCGATGAATCCCCGCCGCTCCAACTCTTGGAGCGCGCTCCGCGCTGTGTTCTCAGAACAGCCGCAGCATTTTGCGATCGTCCGAACCGCCGGCCAGCAGTATTTCTTTTGGCCTGCTGCGCACACGATGTAGCTGTACACCGACAGTTGCGCCGGGGTGAGGTGGTAGCTGAAGACCGCGTTGCTCATTTTGTAGTATCGCTCTCCCAGGATCATTTGTGGGCGCTCATTCCTTTCAGATTTTTTAGTATTCGGATAGTTCTTACTTGACTTTTCCGGCCTGGTATCGTAGACTTAATTTAGACCCGTCTGCGATGTGTCGTCAGAGTCAGTATAACATGACCCGCCTACTCTGTCAAGACACACCGTAGAAATATTTACGCTATGTCTATCGGAGGCCGCTATGCTGAGTTATGAATTCAAGACCTACATCTCCAACGATGCGGAGCACTACTACCGTGTGGTACGCAGTTTGGAAGACTCCGTTGTCAGAACTGAGAGCGATACCTTTCCCGCCGCGCTGATCTCCTTTTTGGATCTGGACGTCAGCACGTTCGCTCCTGTGTTTCAGAAGATCGCAGACCTGCTTTGGTCACTGACGCTGACGAAGGAGACGCACTTTGCGGATGAAGCGAAAGAGATGTTGCTCTCCCTGATCCCTGTTCATATCTACTTCGAGTTCGTCTGCCTGGACTGGAGCTGGCGGATCGACCGTGCGGTGATGTTTGGCGACTACTCGGAGAATGTTCTGGATCGATACGGGCTGATCCACATGGCGGAGGAACTGGAGTCCATGCAGAGACAGGTGAGCGATTTGTTTGCCGAGGTTTTGGACGCGGACAGCGAGGATTGGCAGGTAGAAGAAAAACTGACGGCCTACTACAAGGCCGCCAGTGAAGAGAAGGGGCGGATGTTTGAGTTCCGGCCCCAGCCGATGAGCTATGAGTTGATGAACGACGAGGTATTCACCGAGGTGCTGTGCCCGCAGAGCATCCACGACCTGGTGGACTATCATCTGCGGGAGTGCCTGAAGCGTCAGGTGAGGATGCGGCGTTGCAAGAACTGCGGGCGGTGGTTCGCGCTGACGGGACACCTGGGCGTGGAGTACTGTGACCGGCCCATTGACGACAGAGGACACACCTGCCGGAGCCTGGGCGCGGCCATTCAGTGGACGATCCGGAAGAAGGAGGACGTGGTGTTTGCCGACTTCCGCAGGGAATACAAGAAGCGTTTTGGCTGGATCAGGAAAGGGAAGATCACGAAGATGGAGTTCTACAAATGGAGCGCCGCCGCTCAGAAGAAACGGAAGGAATGCGAGGCGGGGGAGATCACCGCGGAGGAGTTCGGAAAGTGGCTGGTGGAGTCGTGAGATAGAGGAGCTCGGTGCTGACCGATTCGGTCAGCACCGAGCTTATGATTTGTAATTCAGTTGGTGTCGATCCGCATTGCGGGACGGTGTGGTGTGGGATTTAACCAGCACCTCTTTCGACCCCTCTGCATTGCCCTCATTTGGTGAAAACGCCGGAGAAAATTGGGGCGAGAACGGCCTTGAAAAACGGGCGAGTTTTGGGGCGAATCGCCGGGGGATGGGCATCCGGCAGGCAGGGCGCTCAGCGGTCTGCAGGAGTAAATATTCGTCTTGGGCCCAGCGTTCCGGCAGCGTCAAGAGTAGTGTATATCTGTTTATTTTCAGTGCGCTCACAGGAACTAATGCTCCCGCATAAGTTCACCAAAATCAAACGCCCGTCTCCAATACAGCTGACACATTCCAGCTGCCGGAGACGGGTGTTTGTTCTTATATGTTGGATATCAAATTACCGCCGCACCGCTGATGTTGTCGTCGAGCAGGCTCTGTGCTTTTGCAGGGCAGGGCGGAGGGAGAACTTTACTCCATTGTTATGGGAGCAGCTCAAAAGCTACTGCCTCGCCAGTTCGTACAGCTCTCTGGTCACGACGCAGATCTCGTCGATGGATGGCCGTTTGTCGGGATCCGGCTCCAGCATACGGGGGATGAGCTCCTCCAGGTCGCGGCCCGCGTTCAGGCGGGAAAGCTCCCGGGCCACGTTTTCGTTCTTCCCCGGCGGATGGCCGGCGGTCAGCAGATAGAACAGGCAGCCCAGAGAGTAGATGTCCTCCCTTGCCCAATCGAGCCAGTCCGGCGGCTCCGGCATCGCCAGGGCGGTCAGCATGGCGGGAGAGAAGTAGTTTTCGAAATCCTCCACGTCGGCCTGCGCGCGCTTGCCGTTGTGGAGCTTTTGGACGCTGGCGTAAACGGTGGTCGCGTCTCCGGTGAGCTTGGAATACTCGAATCCAACCAGTTTGACGGTCCTCTGGCCGGTGCTTTTGTCGGTGAGGATGTATACGCTGCCGGGCTGCAGGTTCCGGTGATAAATCTTCCGCTCGTGGAGCTCCCTGACGCCGTTGGCCATGCCGTGGAGGATCATGAATTTCTCCTCCTCCGTGAGCGCCGCCATGCCGGCGCTGAGCGGGCAGGGCGGATAGCTGCCGAAGTCATACCGCAGCAGGCGCTTTTCCTCCTGTTCCGCGTTCTCCCCGTCGTATTTGACGTCCATGACGCTGTACCGCACGATGTTCCGGGGAGTCTCCATGTCGTCCCACATGCCGGCCAGCACCTTTTCGTCCCGGATGACATCCTCCTTTTTGGACCCCGACACATCCGCCGCCCGGTAGATCCGGATCAGGCAGTAGGCCTTTTTCCCGGAGATGCCGTCGGTCCGAAAGCAGAGCAGCTGTTTCTGGCAGGCGGTGGCGTCTGAGGTCCTCACGGTGTTGTAAGGCCAGTAGCTGCCGATGGGCCGGTTTTTCTCGTTATATTTGGGATATTTCTCTTTGGGCGTCAGCGGGAAATAATAGCGGTACAGCATGTCGTGCATGCTTACAAGGGCCTCGAGCAGGGTCGTATAGGTCCGCGGCGCCGCCTTCTCGTTGTCCGGGTGGGGCAGATGGTGGAAGGGGTTTGTTTTCTGACGGACGGCCCGAAACGCCTTGTAGTTCACGCCAAAGGAGCTGTCGTTCTTAAAGACCGTCTCAAAGTCCACGATATCCGCCTGGGTGGAGGACTCCTTGTTGTAGCGAGCGGCGTTTGCCGCATACACCTCGTCCATATGATCTCCGATGGCGGCGCGCTGAAAATGCTCCAGCGCCTCCCGCAGCTTGCCGCCCGCCGAGCGCAGATCGGTCACCGCCTGGCTCTCCACATCCAGCAGCATCCTGTACAGGGCCTCGTCCCAGTCATGCCGGTCATCCCGGTCATACACGAACCAGAAGTTCCCGTGCCGCTCGCCGCTCTGCTGTTCGTTCAGTTCGAACTGCTGAAGCAGAGGATCTTTTTCGCCGCCGGACTTATTTCTCGCCTTACTCTTCCCCATTGGTCTCAGACTCCTTCCCCCTGGCGATGAGGTCTTGGAATTCCGGGTAGCTGTATGCCCGCCGCCCTTTCAGCCACGCGGCGCAGTTGGCGCTCCAGCCCTCGGCCAGAGCGGCGGCCTCCGGCGGCAGGCGGTCCGCGGCGGGCCACACCGTCAGCCTGACGAAGCGGGTGGCCCCCCGCTCTCCGGTCACGCCGACGGACAGCTCCACCGGCCGCGGTCCTTTGCCGCCCGCCGCGGCCATCAACTCCATATCCTGCGGGTGGATGGGAACGTCCGGGCCCTTCCACGTCAGGCGGGGACGCAGCCGGTGTCCGCCCTCCAGCGGACAGCTGCGGACCTGAAAGGCGGTATTGGCCTCCATCCAGCCACACACGTCCTCGGGGGAGGCGAGGGCGCTCTCCTTCTCCACCATGTCGCACAGGCCGGTCAGCCCGGCCAGCTCGCTGTCCGGGATCGCCCGGGCCTGTGCGGCCAGTTCGGGCAGGCGGGCGGTCAGGCTGCGGGGCAGATAGAGCGGCGCGTCGCCGAAGGCCCGGCCGGCGTCCCTCTTCTCCCGCTGGTAGCGGGGCAGGAAGACCAGCGGGGCGGTCCCCTCGAACCGGACCATCAGCACCAGCATGTACCGCAGCTCCACAAAGCGGATGGACTGCACCTGTTCCACGTTGACGTTGAGGATATCCTTCCGGTAGTCCTTGTAGGCCCGCACCTTGTTCTCCCCCTGGATGGCGGCCCGGATGGCGTCCTCGGCGATCTCGTCCGTGTGCATCAGATGGGGATAGG
The DNA here is from genome assembly GCA_947585425.1 of uncultured Oscillospiraceae bacterium. GTDB lineage: Bacteria > Bacillota > Clostridia > Oscillospirales > Oscillospiraceae > Enterenecus. The sequence continues at coordinate 28,558 of CANPWZ010000057.1, read as the reverse complement.
ACCGGGTCTCGCCCCGGGGGAGCAGTTTGTCGGTCCGCCTCTGGAACTCCCGGGGGAGCAGGATGCCCATGACGCCGTCGGCCTGGAAGATCTGCTCGGTGCTGTAGCTCTGCTTTTTCTGGCCCCGGGCCAGGGACTCCAGCCCCAGCGGAGTGGGGCGGTAGGTGCCGGGCTTGAGCAGTCCCTCGGCGCACAGCAGGGCCAGGCGCTCCTCCACGTAGCGGCGGGAATTGATGCCCATCCACCGGCAGATCCCCTCTGCGGTGCAGACGCCCGCCCCGCAGAAGCGCAGGATGGACAGCTCCACCGCGTCAAAGTCCTCAAAGCTGTGCTCGGACAGCCGCATCTTCAGCAGGGCGATAGGATAGTAGACGGCGGCGCACAGCCTGGGCGCGCCCAGTCCGGACAGGGAGGGGAAGTCCTCCAGGAGGTCCAGCCATTTTTTCAGCATCCTGCTGTCATACCGCACCTGTGCTTCCGGCCTATTCCCGCTCATAACGCGCCTCCCGTTTTTTGGCACAGCTCCTCGGAGGTCATCACCTGGCCGCCGGCCCTGGCGTGCTTCATCATCAGTTGGATGAACTGGGAGAACGCCCGCTCGCTGCCGGCGCCCTCGCCGTTCTCACAGCCGGAGAGGAACTCGATGTCCCCGATAAAGACCAGCTGTTCCTTGGGCCGGGAGAGGGCCACGTTGAGCCGCCGCAGCTCTTTGAGGAACCCGATCCGGGCGGCCCTCGGGGGGCGGTCGTTGCTGCGGGTGCAGGAGTAGATGATGATCTTCCGCTCCTGGCCCTGGAAGCTGTCCAAGCTGGCCACCATCTCGTGGATCTGCTCCGGGCTGAGCTCCGTCCTCTTCCTGATGACGTTCCGTAGCAGCTCGACCTGCGCCTTATAGGGGCTGATGACGCCGAACTTTCCGCTGTCCAGCGCATTCGGGTCCCGGGGATCGGTCATGCGGCCCACGATGCGGGCCACCAGCTCCGCCTCCAGCGGGTTGCTGGCCCCCGTCTCCAGCTTGGTCTCCCGCCGCTTGGGGTCACCGCTGGTGTCCACCACCACAAAGGGCGCCGTGAACAGACCGGGCCATACGCCGGGCATCCCCCGTTTCCCCTTAAAGGAATAGTACTTGTTGTCGTAGAACCACTCGCTGAGCAGATCGCCCAGCTGGGCCGGCATCCGGTACTGGGTGTCCAGCATGATCTTGTTGGACTCGGGCAGCCGCTCGTACAGCGCCTCGAAAAGGCTGGCTTTCAGCAGGGACGGATCCACGTCCCGCTCCTCGCACATCTCCACCTGCTCCGGGTCCGCCACCGGGGGGATCTGCTTGTGATCGCCCAGCATGATCAGCTTGGGCGAGCGGCTCATGGGCACCAGGGCGTTGTGGATCTGGATCTGCCCGGCTTCGTCGATAATGGTGACGTCGAAATCCACCCGCGCGAACTTCCGCTGGGAGTTGATGCCGATGCAGGTGCCGCCCACCAGGTCCGCGCTCTCCAGCAAGAGATCGGACAGGGCGTAGTTGCTCTGGGACTGGATATGGCTGTTCCACTCGTCCACGGCACGGCGCAGCCCCTCCACCCGCTGCCGGCGGACTCCCAGCTGCTGCCGCAGGGCCTGGATCCCGGCGGCGTCCATGGTCCGCGCCGTGTCCTGCCAGGGGAGGTCGCCGCAGATATCGCGGTCCTCCGGGCGCCTGGCAAGGGCCGAATTCCACCGGGTGCCGCATTTTTCCAGCTGCGCCTGCCGCGCGGCGAGGTCCAGGAGGCGTTCGTCGGTATAGATGACGGAGGACAGCTCCCGGCAGGCGTCCAGCCAGCGGCCGCGGATCTCCCGGTAGCCGGCATAGCCCTTCTCATATTCCGCCAGCAGTTTTTCCGCCTGCCCCCGGAGCAGCTTTCGGAAGGGGGCGGTCAGGAACCGCAGGACCATGGCGCGGTCCGGATCGCCCATGAGGAACAGGATTATGCGCAGACTGTTGCGGATCCCGTCCAGTTTCCAGCGCTGCCGCTTTTCCTCCTCTGCCGCGCCGCTGATCCTTTCGATCAGCGGCGCGCATTTCAGGTCCGCCTCCCGTTCCAGAGAGGCGGCCATCGCTCCGATGGCCTGATAGTCGCCTACTGCCCGGTCCAGCAGTTCGCCGTAAGACTGATAGTCTGTCTCCAGCCGCTCCAGCCGCGCCAGGTTCTCCCCGCTGTGCCGCTCCAGCTCCGTCTGGAGCTGTTTGATCCGGTTCTCCAGCAGGTACGGATACATGTTCGCCTGTACCTTGGCCTCGTTGCCCGCCCGGATGGCGGAGATGTCCCGCTCCTCGGTGAGCCGCTCCAGGACGTTGTCCACCGCCTTGTTGTTCTGGGAGGAGATCAGGACCCGCTTGCCCTCCTGCTTGATGAAATACTTCACCCACTCCAGGATGACGGTGGTCTTGCCCGTCCCCGGCGGGCCCATGACCAGCAGGATATCCTTCGTGTTGATGCCCCGGTGGATGGCCTCGATCTGGCTGGCGTTGGGGGGATATTTCTGCTTTTGCAGTTCGGCGTCCAGCGCGCGCAGGTCCTTATGCTCAAAACCGGCGGTCTGGTGCCCGCCCAGCACCTGTTCCAGGAATCCCGCCTTGCTCTTTCCCTGCCGCAGGCTTTCGATCACGTTGGAGCGCACCTCATACTGCACATCGGAGAAGGTGGGCCGGAGGGTCCCCTCCGAGGGCAGCTCGCCGCGGGAGACCTGGTCCTCGAAGAGCAGCACCAGGGTATACCCGCCCCCGGGCGCGGGGTCCACGGAGAGGATCGTGGCGCCCAGCTGCCGCTCGCCGCTCAGATCAAGCTGCACCTTGGTGTTCGGGGCGTAGACCGTCTCATCCAGCTGATCGCAGCGGACGCTGTAGGCCATCCGGTCCTGGCGGTCGAACCCCGCTACCGCATCCAGCCCATAATAGTACAACGGCCCGCTCTGCTGGGCCCGGGCCAGCTCCAGGTCGTTCTCGATGGCGGCGTACGCCTCGGCCGTGGCCAGGTATTCCTCCATCTGCTCCGGGATCCGGTGCTCTTCCGGGGCGGCGGAGGCCGGGGAGCGGGCGATGTGCCTCTGCTCCCGCTGCTCGTCCAGACAGCGGCTCAGCATATCGGTGACGTTGGATGAGGGCAGCAGCTTCTCCTGGTTTTCGCTGATTTCCCTTCCGCCCTTGAAGGCGCAGTAAGTACCCGTTTCCTGGTTCTTTACGCTGACATAGACCCCTCTGGTACAGCTCACGGTCACGCCGAACCGCAGGCAGTCGTTGTTGTCCCGCAGCGTGTTCTCATGATAGCTGGTCAGCAGCAGCATCTTCTCCCTGGTGATGCTGATCGAAAAGCTGCCCTTGCGGGTGTACAGGCTGAACCGGTCCTCCCGGCCAGGGACAAAGATCAGCATGTCCAGACCGGAGAGCCAGCGGAAGATCGGGACCGGCTCCAGCCCGGCCGCCCGCACTTCCTGGAAGACCCGGTTTGTCACCGCCATGCTCATGATCCCGTTCAGCTGCCGCGGCAGATCCAGGCGGATCCCGCTACTCATAGCGGCGCACCTCTTCCCGCAGCTGCTCCGGGGACTCCGGCCACGGCGTTTTGGCCGGGTCCTGGATCCTCCTGAAGATCCGGTCGCAGACCGCCTTCAGCAGCTCTATGACGCGTTCCTCCATGGGCGCTTTTCCTCCCGTCAGTTCGAAGCTTTCGGTTTGTCGGACCGGGGCAGATGCCGCAGATCGCGGGCGATCTGACCGGCGTCCTGATACCGCCGTTTCCAGTCCAGCTGCATACATTTCGTCACGATGGGGTCCAGCCCCTCGGGGACGCTGCCCCTGCCGCACCCGGAGGGCGGGACGAACTTTGTCCACGCTCCGCCGTCGCTGCCCTTCAGATAGTGGTAGCCGTACATGGGGACGATCCCGGTGAACAGCTCATAGAGCATCACGCCGATGGCGAATACGTCCACCCTTCCGGTCCCTGGCTGGGCGGAGATATCGGCCTGCTCCGGGGCCAGGTATCCGGCGGTGCCCCGGCCGATCCGGGGGACCGCCGCGGTGAGATTGAAGTCCAGCAGCCACAGCTGCCGCCGGCCGTTCCTGAGCGCGACCTGAACGTTTTCCGGCCGCAGGTCCCGGTGCTGATACTTCTCCCGGTGGAGCTGGGCCGTCAGCTCACAGAGCTGGCACGCCAGGTCCAGCTTTTCCGCGTCGGTCAGCGTTCCCCCGGACATCACGCTGCGCAGGCTCTCCCCCTCGATCCACTGTGTGACCAGATACAGGTACTCCTCCGAACCACTGCGCTGGTGGAACCGGGCAAAGACCTGCGGCACATGCTCGCACTGCCCGCTGAGCCGGCAGGCCACGGTGACCTCGCTCTCCAGAGCCTTCATGTCTTTGGGAGACAGGCCGCTCAGCGGCACCTCCTTGACGGCGGCCCAGCGGTTCAGCGTCATATCCCAGGCCTTGTATACGCGGCTCAGGTTCCCCTCGTAGACCGGCGGCAGAGACAGCCGGTAACGGAATTCTCCGGTGTGGACGAGCATCCTCGTTTCTTCGGTTTCCATGCGGTACGTTCCTCCCCTTGGCCGCGCGGCGCCGCTGAGATCGCGGCGCATTTCCCAAAACGGGGCCGGCGCGATGTAAGTTGGACTTATTATACCACATAACGGTATCTTTGCAAGAAAAATGGGAAAAAATGATTCTCCCTGCCGTGCGAGCGCCCTCCGTCCTATTGATTACCAGTATTTTGTGTGGTACAATATGACCGGCAAAAACAGATCTGCGGGGCCTTCCGGAGCGCCCCGGGGAAGGGTGTGGCGACATGGCGCAGAACGGGACCGGCAGTATGCAGCCCTACGGCTTCCGGCTCAGCGGCGGCCAGAGGAAGAAGGAGCAGCGCGGAGCGGTCCGGCCCGGCGGGCAGCCGGCGGGGGTCCCGGCCGTCCCCGCTCCGGCGGTCGATGTGCCGGATGGGACCGTCCGGAAGCCGGACGGAGCCGGGGAGCTGAACCGGGCGGTCCGCCTGGCCGTGGGCGACGGCTGCGAGGCCGACTGGCCGGAGGCCATGGAGTGTCTGGCCAGGGCGGAGGCGGCCGGGGTCACGGACGCCCGCGCCGCGTTCAAGACCAGATGCGCGGCCTACGAGGCGGCGGAACTGGCTCGGCTCAAGCGGAACGCTTCTCAGCAGGCCCGGCTCGCCGCCCGGCAGATGGAGGAGGGGCTTTCCCGCTGCTCCGAGCCGCCGGCGTTCTCTCCCGGGCGGAGCGTTCCCGGGGCACAGGCGCCCATCCCCGCCGCGGCGGGGATCGCCGGGATGGTCCTGAGCGCCGTCGGGCTCGTGCTGGCCCTGGGGCTGGCGCTCGCCGGACTGGGCGCGCTGTTCCCGGATTCCCCGCTGGCCGGCCTCTCCCGTATCCTGACGGGCTGGCTGCCCCTGGGAGGGGTGCTGGCCCGCCTCTCCCCGGGAATGATCTTCGTGGGCGCGGAATTTGCCTTCCAGACGTCGTCCGGCGGCGGGCTGCGCTCCGCGCTCCGGCAGCTGCCGGCGGCAGCGGTCGCGCTGTTCCTGATCTGGGCCGTCACCGGTCTCCTGGGCCGGGGACGCCTGATCTTCGGGTTGCTGCGGGCGGTCTTCTGGGGGGCCGTGAACATCGGCGCCTACGCGGCGGTACTGATATATGTCCGGCAAAGGGCCGTGACAGGCCTGTGACCTCACGGCGGGGACCGGCCCGCGCTTCAAAAACAGACAGAAAGGAAGGATCCCAGTGGAGCAGAGCGATGAAGAGTATTTTCAGGACCTATTGAACGGGGATCAGAGCGATCCCGAGGTGCAGTTCCAGATCGCCGTGTGCTACTACGAGGGCACCGGCGTGGAGGCGGATCCGGCGGCGGCCGCCGAATGGTACAAAAAGAGCGCCGAGGGGGGACATCCCAGCGCCATGACCAACCTGGGCGTACTCTACTTCTACGGCGAAGGCGTGGAGGCGGATGAGGAAAAGGCATTGCAGCTCTGGCAGAAGGCGGCCGAGCTGGGCGAGCCGGACGCCCAGTTCGATTTGGCTTTTTACTACGAAAACACCGAGGGGGACCGCCACAATGATTCCATGGCGGTCAAATGGTACGCGCAGGCCGCCAGCCAGGACCATGCCGAAGCGCTGATCCGCCTCGGCACCCTCTATTTCGAGGGGAACGGCGTCCCGAAAAACGAGGCGCAGGCCTTTTCCCTGTTCAAACGCGCCGCCGATCAGGAGGAGCCGGAGAGCCAGCGCCTGGTGGGAGAGTGCCTGCTCTACGGCTCAGGGACCCCGCAGGACCCGGCGGAGGCGATGGAATGGCTCCGGATGTCCGCGGACCAGGACAATATGGCCGCGGCGAAAGATCTTTGGGAGTGTTATTTTAACGGTAACGGCGTTGCGCAGGACCTTGAACAGGCGGCGCAATGGTGCCGAAGGGCCGCCGATCTGGGGGATACGGAGTCGATGCTCAACTTCGGAGCCCTCTGCCGGGACGGAACCGGTGTGCCTCAGGACTTTGGAGAGGCGGCCCTCTGGTTCGGGAGAGCCGCCGAACAGGGGAACCCCTACGGCCAGTGCGAAATGGGTCTCGCCTATCTCGCCGGGCGGGGCGTGGAGGCGGACCCCTCGCTGGGGAGACACTGGCTCCGTCAGGCGGCGGAGCAGGGCCTTGCAAACGCCCAGTTCGAGTACGGGCTGCTGTATCTGAACGGGAACGGCACGGAAAAGGATTGGCACGAGGCGTCGATCTGGCTCCGAAAGGCCGCCGAACAGGGCCATGCTGGCGCCCAGTGTAATCTGGGTTATATCTGCCAGTTAGGAGAGGGCGATCTGCAGGATCCGGAGCAGGCTTTCTATTGGTATTCTCAGGCCGCCGGGCAGGGAGAGGCGGCGGGCCAACACAATCTGGCGGAATGTTTTAAGCTGGGGATCGGCACACAGGCGGATCAGAAAAAGGCGGCGGAATGGTACCGGAAGGCCGCGGAGCAGGGCTTCGCGCGGGCGCAGTACACTTTGGGATCCGCGTATCTGAACGGTTCCCTGGGCCTGGCGGCTGATCCCTTCCAGGCGGTGGAATGGTTCAGAAAAGCGGCGGAGCAGGGCGACTCCAGCGCTCAGTGCGATCTCGGCATGTGCTACGGCAACGGATACGGGGTCGATCGGGATGAGAACGAGGCGCTCTACTGGTTCCAAAAGGCGGCTGAGCAGGATGATTACGGGGGCCAGATCAATCTGGCCCTGCTTTACCGGGGAAAGCAGCGGAACGCCGGCGGAGAGCCTGACCGGACGAACTGGGCAAGGCAGGCGGTGTACTGGTTCGGCAAGGCCGCCGAACAGGGGGTGCCGTACGCGCTGTATCAGCTCGGGGACTGCTACAAAGAGGGCAGCGGTGTGGACAGGGACCCCCGAAAGGCGGTGGAACTGTATGAACAGGCCGCCGGGCGCGGGCTGGCCGAGGCCCAGAACGACCTTGGGTTCTGCTATGTCACGGGCGAGGGCGTTGACGTGGACTACGACAAGGCTGAGTTCTGGTTCAAACAGGCCGCGGCGCAGGGGGACAGAATCGCAGGAGAGAATTTGGACAAGCTCAACAGGATGCGGAACCAATAAGGCCGCATACGGGCTTTCCCGGCGGCCCTTCCGCTTGCCGTCTGCCGCAGAGTATGGCATACTGTTTTTGGAAAACCTAACGGCCGGGTGAAAAGAGGCCAATGGAATTGCGGCATAGCATCAAAATAGCATCAAAAACAGAGAGATGAAATGAGTGGAACCTCCCAAGCGGCTGAAATAGGTGGGAAGTTCCCCACCGCAGGGATTTTCCAACAGCCACTCCAAAACCGAGTGCCGAGGGTTCGAATCCTTCTGCCCCTGCCAATGAAAGCGCCGAAGTTGCATAACTTCGGCGCTTTTTCGGTACTTTTTCGGCGGGTTGGTTTTCGGGAGACCGAGTCTGATGCCTTTTTGACGCTCAAATCGTGCTGTCTGGTGTCAACGGTCCCGCCCCGTTCCGTCGGGTACAGCACCAAAATAGCATCAAAGTTTCGCTCCCCAGGTTGGCGACCATACCAGCCTGGGGAGCGTTTTCTTTGTATCAGTATCTCAGTTTTTGAGCCGCTGGGCAACCCTACTGTTTTAGGCAGGGGCGTTTTTGCACGGCTCACAGCTCAAATCCCGCTGTGATTCCGGCCAGACGGGCGGTGTCCCTTTTGACGTAATAGAGTTCCGTGATTTCCGAGGTTGAGTGGCCAAGGAGGTCAGCCACCTGGCGTGGGGAGAGGGCTTTGATAGTCCCATCCGCTTGCTTTACCCCGTTGACCAGGTTGGTGGCGAAGGTGTGGCGGAGGCTGTGGAGCCCTTTCTGCTCTATCCCGGCGGCCTCAAGGATTCGGTAGTACCGCTTGCGGAAATTCACCGACTTGGTGTAGTTGCCGCTCTCGTCCGCAATCAGCGGGCTGTTCTCTCCGAAGTACCGCTCTGCCCGTAGGTCCAGGATGGCGGTGACCGCCGCTTGGTTCAGAGGCACATCCCGCTTGCTGGAGGCAGTTTTCAGCTTGCCCACCTTCATCTCCATGCCGCCGGCCGCCTCCACGCCGTTGCGCCTGGCGATCTCCTTCACACCCCGTTGGAGATGGATTACTTTCCGCTTCAGATCGATGTCGCTGTTCAGCAGGCCCAGCACCTCACAGGTGCGGAGACCGGTGTTCAGCATCAGGACGTAGGCGGCGGATTGCTGATAAATGCGTTTGCCGTTGCTCCACTTTCGCACGGCCTCGGCTTTGAACTTTGTGATTTCCTCCGGGCTGAACGTGGTGACCGTTTCGAAGGTAGGCAGGTTCTCTTTGCCTTGGGCGGCCAGGAAGTTCGCCCGCTTGATCATGGGTGCCGCCGGCATGGGATTCTTGGAGATGAGTTCCTGTTGGATCAGGTAGCGGAAGTAGTCCGTCAGGAGGTTGTGGACTTTCTTCACAGTGGTGTAGGCGAAGCCGACGGCCATCCAGTGATTGAGTGTCGCCTTTACATCCGCCGAGGTGACGTCGCCCACTACTTTGTCTCCCAGCAGCGGATAGACCAGATGGGTGGCCGTCCACTCCAGGCGGTCGTATGTGGTGCGCTCCACCGACGGGAATTTGAATACCCGGAGCCAGTTGGATAGGCTCTCTTGGAGGAGCTGCTTGGATTCGTCGGAGGCGGTGAGCTGGTGCTTGAAGTCCGCGATGTACTCGGTGATCTTGGCCTTGACCTCCGGCCTGGAGGTCCCGCAGAAGGATTTACGCTTTCGCTCTCCTTGCTCATCCAGGTACCAGACCACGCCGTTCCAGCGTCCGTCGGTGCGCTTGAACACGTTGCCGTTGGTCAGGAGTTTTTTCTGCATGGTTGGGTCACCTCCCTGCTGTGGATTTTTGTCTGGCCTGTTCCTCGTTCTCATCGTCGAAGGAGTAAGGCGGGATCTCGCTTAGCTCCTGTTCGATCCCTCTGGCCAGCCGTATGCCGGAGAGGAAGCTGTCCAGCGAGGTCTGGTCCCGCAGGTCATCCTCCAGGTCCAGCAGATGGAGTAGCAGGACTCGTTGGCTCCTGCCCAGCTTTCCCCGCAGGCGGGCAAGGATCCTGTCCCGCTCACGCTGTACCCTCATCGCTTCGGGTGACGCTGTGGTGAACCGTTCGTGCAGGGCTCTCAGATATTCGGGCATGGCGGTCGCCTCCTTTTCAGCGACACACAATACCAGCAAACAGAGAGAATAGCCAGGGGTTAGGCGCACTGTTATCAAACTGTTATCATTTGCCGTAGGTATGCCTCTCTTGTTTCAGGCATGGTACTTTTTTCACTGCTCGGCGGGCCGCAGTGTCACGCTTTGGGGTTCCACAGCCCTTGATCCTCTAAGGCTCAAAACCGCGAAACGAGAGGGGCCCGTGTATTTACCTTATCCCTCTGAAAATCGGACTTACAAGCGTGACATGGGCTCCCCGCTTTCTACGCATTTCGGGGCTTCGCAGCCCTTGAAAACAGGGGCATCGCAGGGCCCGTCAGAGGGGGGCCTGTGTACCTGCCTTACCACCCTTCGAAAACGGCCTCTATATGCGTAAAAAACCTTTTTCCAAAAGGCAGGGCCGCTCCATTTGTGGAGCGGCCCCCGAATCCTTGTGCGATCAGGTCACATAGACCCGGTACTCTGTGTGGTTATACACCCCGTCCTTGTAGAGATCCCATGCCTCCACACTGTACGTCCCCGGCGGGCAGGAGTTGAACAGCTTGCTCAGTTCGCTGTCCCGCCACGGCCAGAAGGACCAGGCCCCGGCGCTGTCCGGGATGCTGAGGCTGATGCGGACGTAGGGTGTGCCCTTGGAGCCGTAGCGCAGTTTGCCCCCGCTGCTGGTCTCAGGGTTTGTCCCGGCCAGATTCATCAGCGTGTACTGCATTCGGCGGGTCTCGTAGAGGTTGCGGATGTAGAGGTAGTCACCGTTGGCTTTGACGTAGTGCCTCGCCTCCGGCGCGGGCAGGTCCACGCTGGGGAAGCTGCTCCAGTCGCAGGTCGGTGTTGGCAGAGGGGGCAGCGGCCCCTCGGAGAACATGTTGGCGTCCCATCGGCTCACATCGGTGATGGTGTAGTGGGTTCCGTCGTCACAGGGGATCACGTCGCCTACCTTGGGGATGTACTGGCTGCCGTCTGTCGGCAAGGTCACCGTGCCGCTGGGCTTGGACTCTTCTGGCGCCACGCCGGTGTAGGGCTTGTCCGATTCGATCTGGACCGTGCCGTCCCAATAGACGTTGAAGCCCACCTTGGCACCGATGTCCCGGAGCTGGACATAGTTCTCATCATTGATTACGTAGGCGGTGAGTTCCGTCCGCTGGCCGTCGATGTAGACGGCGCAGTTGCTTCTGGTGGCGGTGAGCCGCGCGGCGGCGGCCTGGGCCCCGCTGGTGAGTGTTACCCCGGCGAGGATGCCGGCCAGTACGAGCAGCAGATTACTGATACAGTTTTTCATAAGAGTGGCCTCCTTCGGTATTATTTTGGTGCTTTCGCAGCACAAACACTACCAGCAATCAGAGGGAATAGCCAGAGCTTTTCAGCGGAGTTATCACTTTATTAACAGTTGAAATCTCCGTCTGCCAGAGTTTTTTACCACATCATCGTCATCCCGAAGCCGTGCTGCTGCTCGTATTCCTCATCGTCATCCACCATGTACTGGGCGTGTTCCAGCTTGTGCCCCATGGCCAGCAGTTTCTCTATCTCCGCGTCGCTGTGATGAATGGTTTCCAGATGGAATCGATCATTGTCCCCGATGGACAGCGCATCCAGGATGGAACAGATCCCGGATACGGCGTCGTCCAGCGAGACATGATGTGGTTGTGGATGTGGGCGGTGTTCATGTGGGTGGCGACAAGGCATTGGTAGCCTTTGAAGTACTCCGCCAGCTTTACACCGATCTCGTGGGCGGTCTCGAAGTCCAGAGGGTCGTCGGGGGAGAAGGACTGGACGATGTGGTAGTAGGCGCGGCCGTCGGTTTTGTCGAAGAGTTTTTTCACCGCCTCGAACTCATTGAGGGCTGTCTCCGCCACGCAGTTCACGCCGGAGATGAGACTGTCCACCGTCTTCTCCCGGTTGGTGACGTAGTCCAGGATTCCCTTCAGACCCCGCGAGACAGCAATGAATTTAACGCTTGCCATGTCTGTTTGTACACATCCAGGAAGGGTTTGAGATCCACGAAGGAGATCCGTCCTTGTCTCGCCAGCACCACCAACTGATTGAGATTGTTCCCCTGCCTCCGCAGCTCGGTGGTCATCTCTTTCAGCGGCGCCGTCTCGATGACGGTCTGGTTCAGGGCGGCCTTGCGGACGAACTCGCTGGTGGTCTTCCCAGCTCTCTTGGCCCGTCGCTCGATCTGTTCCTTTTCCCAGGAAGCCACCCGCAGATGTATATACTCTGATTTGGGCATTGGTCTTCTCCTTCCTTCCGTACTCAAAGGGGTGCGGGCTTGCCCGCTTCTGCGTCGGGGCGCGGCGGCGGGCAAGGCCCGCCAGCCGTGACACGAACGCGAAACTTGTCATTCCCGAAACGGGAATTTTTCGCCCTGGACGGCCCCCTCTGCCATGCCCTGAAATTGGCCCAGAAACCGGGGGCACATTTTTGCGAAATCTGTGGGGTGGGCATGGATGCCACCCCACCGGCAGGCGGGCCACAAATCGGCCCAAAGGGGCCTTTCCTCGTAGCGACACACAATACCACCCCTGGCTGAAAACAACCAGGGGTGTCAGGCAGGGTTATCAAATTTTAGAACCAGCGCTGGGAAACATGATTCTCAAGAAAGCGGCAGAGAACTGAGTTGCATTGAAACTACATATCTAGCTTCATGCCATAGTCTGCGGCGATATCGAGTTCCAGATCTTGTGATTGGTTGTCAATTTGATATGCTTGCTCATGCGCAAGTTCTATCAAACGTTTGGCGCGTAAGCCGGCTGAAGTACAAATGGCGACTATTCTGGCCGGTTCCATATACTCGCCCGCCTGATCGAGTATGCCGCGTATTTCATCCTCGAGTCCATGCAGACAGTCGGGATCGACCCAGTCAAAAGAGGTCACCAGTTTTAACTGCTCCTCATGGGTACGCTTAAAAGGTTTGCACTCCACTCCTTTGCCGGCAAGGATCGCGCTGGAGAGCTTATCGTAACCAAGGGATGAACCGCTGTCAAAAATCGGGGCGGCGCCCAGCCATTCCAGTGTGTTTGCATCCCGAACCAACCCGAAGTTGTTTTGGTGACGATCCTCATTTACGATCAAATAATCCAGCACGATCATCTGGTCAAGGCTGTGGACTACATCCGGGACGCCCAGCGCGTTACAGCAGTTCACATAATGACGGTAGAGAGAGGTGCTGTTATCTCGTTTCATCGTCTGCATGACCCGCCAGGCGCTGACCAACTCTGTATCGGGCGTAATAAAATCTTCGCAGGCACTATAGGGTATATCTTCGTCCCATATCAGCGTGTAGGGGACATGGGGGATCCCAAGCCGCCGGGCTACAGCCGACGCGATCACTTCATTAAACGGCTGCTGCATATATGGCGCGCTTCCCGCTTTTAAGAGGCATCGCTTTCCGTTAACGATTTTCCACCTCTTTTTCAGGAATCCATCGGAGGTGTTATCAGGAGAGCGGAAATCAAAGCCATCCATCCTTGCCGCTTTTCCCAATAGAACGTCACCGATGTCTTCTGAGAACGGGTTGGTGAAAAAGTTGACCTGTTTCCATTGAAGGTCACTGCCTTTCGGCTTGACCCAATACTGATCCGAAAGACTCAGGCCGAAACACCTGGTGAGCAGCATTTGTGTATTATCCAGTTTTAATACTTCCAGCGCTCTTTGAACACCGGAACGGCTGGCAGGAATGGAGCGGTCGATCCACCATGCATTTAGGGCGGATCGATCTGCGATGCTGCCTTTTTTTACTGAAATCCCAACGGGGAGGTGTTCCAAGCGGAAGACAGCGCCCACCCGTTGTATCGCTCCGGTCGCCTCATCCAGTGTCATTTCGATTACTGGAATCTCTTTGTGCATCAGAATGTAATCCACTGCGGTCACCCCCGGTCTGTGTCTGTCAGTATATCATGATTCCAGATAAAAAATCAATCAGTTTATGCGGCGCATTGATATAATCGCAAAAGTTAAGACACAAAACGATACCATCCGGCGACCGTCGGTGCGCTTGAATATGCTGCCGTTGGATTGAAAAAAGCTATACTCCATGCTACAATTCGCTTGGAATTGAGGTGACGGAGTGTGGACTGGGAATCCCGATGCAGAGAGCTGCAACAGCGCGTCTTGGAACTGGAAAAGGAGAACCGGGAACTCCGGGAAAAGCTGGGGCTGGCTGGCAGGGGGCATTTGCCTGCCGCAAAGCCTATGACATCAGAGGCGGCGGATCATGTCCTGACTGCCGCTGTCCCAGGTATCGATCAGCACAGCGGGACGGATGACAAGGTTCGGCTGTTTCGCTCCATCTTCCGGGGGCGGGAGGACGCCTATGCCCGGCGGTGGTATAGCGTCAAAAGCGGAAAGAGCGGTTATTCCCCTGTATGCGCCAACGAGTGGAAGGAGGGCGTGTGCCCCAAGCCACGTGCTTCCTGCGCACAGTGCGATCAGCGGGTCTTGGTACCGCTCAGTGACAAGGCGATCTATGACCATCTCAGCGGCAGAGACGGATATGGCAGGGATGTGGCAGGCATTTATCCCATCCTGGAGGATGAAACCTGTTGGTTCTTGGCAATCGATCTGGATGACGCGGGTTGGCAGGAGAGTGTGTCGTCTTTGCGAAGTGTTTGCCAAGAGTGGTCCGTACCTTGCGGTGTGGAGCGCTCCCGGAGCGGAGAGGGCGCCCATCTCTGGATACTTTTCGCGGAGCCGATCTCATGCGCGACGGCCCGAAAGTTAGGGGCCCTGCTGTTGACGGCGGCCATGGAGCGGGATGGGAAGCTGAAGCTCGAAGCGTATGACAGGATGTTTCCCTGCCAGGACACCCTGCCCAAAGGCGGCTTTGGCAATCTGATCGCGCTTCCGCTCCAGGGACTGGCGCGCAGGAGCGGAAACAGCGTGTTTGTGGATGATGCGTGTTCCCCCTATCCCGATCAGTGGGCATATCTGGCGGGGATGGAAAGGATGACTGCCCAATCGTTGGACAACCTGCTTCGGATCCACAGCAGGGATGCGGTGCTGGGTGAGTTGTATGAGAGCGAGGCGGAACCGGAGCTCAAACCTTGGGAGAAACGCAAACGGAGGCCGATAACCGCCATGGATTTCTGCGGCGTTCAGCAGATTACGAGGGCAAATATGCTGTTTCTTCCGTTGCCAGGTTTTTCTCCACGGGTCCGGAATCGCCTCATGCGGCTGGCCGCCTTTCAGAACCCCGAGTTCTATCGGGCACAGGCCATGCGTCTGCCAGTTTACAATAAGCCCCGGATCGTGAGTACGGCGGAGGAGCGGAACGGCTACCTGGCACTGCCGCGAGGCTGTGAGTCCAAGCTACTGGAACTGCTGGAGGGAATCGGCGTTTCCTATGAGATCACGGACAGGACTTTTTCCGGGAAACCCCTGCACGCCCGTTTCTTAGGTGAATTGCGGGAGGATCAACAGTCGGCGGCGGACGCATTGTTGGAACACGACACGGGTGTGCTCTCTGCCACCACTGCGTTCGGCAAGACCGTGGTGGCCGCCTATCTGATTGCCCAGCGAAAAGTCAACACGCTGATCCTGGTCCATACTCAATCCCTGCTGGACCAGTGGAAGCGGGCGCTGGCACAGTTCCTCGCCATTGACGAGTCGTTGCCCGAATTGCCCAAAAAACGCGGCAGGAAACGGCAGCGATCCGTTATCGGACAGTTGGGTGGAACGAAAAACAGCCTGGAAGGGTTTGTGGACGTGGCCATCATGCAGTCCCTGATTTCAGGCGGCGAGGTGCGGGAGTTGGTCAAGGACTACGGCATGGTCATCGCGGACGAGTGCCACCATGTGTCCGCAGTGAGTTTCGAGCGCATTCTGAAAGAGGTGAACGCCCGGTATGTCTATGGCCTGACGGCCACGCCCACCAGGAAGGATGGACACCATCCCATCATCTATCTCCAGTGTGGGCCGATTCGATATCAGGTAGACGCCAAGGTACAGGCAGAGAAGCGGAGCTTTTCCCATGCGGTAGTCCCACGATTCACCACATTTGCCCGGCCTTTGACAGAAGATAAACCGTGGACCATCACCGACGCCTACCGGGCGATGCAGACGGATAAGGCGCGGAACGCGCAGATCGTTGCGGACGTGACAGCGGCTGTGGCCGCTGGGCGGACGCCACTGGTACTGACGGAGCGGTACGACCACGCGAAGCTGCTCCACGCAATGCTCGCGGAACAGGGAAGACGGGTAGTGCTGCTGTCAGGACACGGCACCGCCAGGGAGAAGCGGGAACTGCTGGCAGAACTGGCGCAGATCCCGCCGGAGGAGCCGCTGGTCCTGGTGGCCACCGGACGATATGTGGGAGAGGGCTTCGACCTGCCCAGGCTGGATACGCTGATGTTGACCATGCCCATCTCCTGGAAAGGCACTCTGGCCCAGTACGCTGGTCGGCTCCACCGGGAGTACGCCGGGAAACGGGAAGTGCTTATCTACGACTATGTGGACCTGCGGGTCCCCATGCTGGAGCGGATGTATCAGAGGCGGCTCTCGGGATACGCCGCCATCGGCTACAGCGTCCGCGGAAATGCGGACAGGCCGGTGGAGGGCAATCGGATTTTCAGCCAGGAGGACTATCTGCCTGCCTTCGCGGAGGACATACGGCAGGCGGAGAAAAGTGTTGTGGTGGTTAGTCCCTACTTACAGGTGAGCCAAGTGAAGCGTTTCCTCTCTTGGCTGCCTCAAGGCATTGAGGTCCAGGTTGTCACGGGAGATGAGAGCTGCTTCAAGCCAGAGACAGAGCGGAAGGTCCGGGGGGCGGCCACCCTGTTGGAGGAGCGGGGCGTACTGGTGCGCCGCGTCCCTAAACAGTATCAGCGGTTCGCTGTGATCGACCGGCAGACACTGTGGTACGGAGGGATCAACTTTCTCGGCTTTGAGCATGGCGGCAGCGGCTCCATGCGATTGTGTAGCCTGGAGCTGGCGAGAGAGTTGCTAAGGATGTTGAATGAGGACAACAGGAATGCAGATTGAGGCAGAGGACACAAGGGTATCGATTTATCTTGACTCTTTGGAACCGACCATCTTCTACGCTGTGCGCAAACCTGCGGGCGGCGCGGGTTTGTGGGGTGACCAACCACCTTTCACAACACAGAGGGGTGAAAACCGACCACCTTTTGCAAGTTCCCCGACTCGCGTTGCGGGGCGGTGTTGAGCGGCAGGTGGGCGCCAAAGCGACCACCTGCTTTTATCCTGCACCTCTTTCGCTCCCTCTGAATTGCCCTTGTTTGGTGAAAACGCCGGAGGGAATCAGAGCGCGAGTGGCCTCGAAAAACGGGTGGGTTTCGGGGCAGTTTGCGGGGATGGGCACGGATGCTACCCAACCGGCAGGCGGGCCTCAAACCGGCTCAACGGGGCAAACAGGCGCCCTTCCATCCGAGATGGAAGGGCGCCTGTGTTTTGACAGTCACTGCTGGCTGCTACAGGTTTTCAGCCTGCGGTAGATCTCCAGCCCGTCTTTTCGTCCGAACCGGCGCAGGGCGTCCAGATAAATTACTTTTGGCGACGCTCCCGCCTGAAGGGTGTCCTGGATCTCCTCCAGACGGTCGGCATATGCGGTGCCCTCGAACGCCTGGCGAAGCATCTGCCGGATTTGAAGGCTCTCCTGGTAGGCGGCGTAGAACTGGCCGATGTCCAGCGTTTTGCGCTGGGTGCGGATTAGGTTCGCCCGCGCGGTGTTCTCTCCCGCCGCGGCGATCCCCTGCTCGACGCTGTCGCTCAGGATCACCCGGTGCTTTGTCCCGGAGCGCTCCTGCCAATAGTCCCGGAGGGCCTTGAAGCCGGTGTCGCCGCTGATGACCACGGCGTTTTTGCATTGCTCGGCACCGAACAGCTCTCCGACCTTGGTGGCGATGTAGAAGTCGAGGCCGTTCTTTCGCTTTTCCAGCAGCTCGCAGACCTCGAACCCGCAGCCGGAATTTTTGATGTTATCCAGGTGTCGCCGTTCCATCGTGGGGGAGGCGGGGCCGTAGAAGACGATGACGTGATCCGTGGGGAGGAGATATTCGCTGCCCCGCATCCCGGAGTTGTGGACATTTTCGTAGTCGATTGTAGATTTCGGATTCATAACCCCACCATCACGGGGAAATAGCTCCACCGCCACGGAGAAGAGCTCCACATATCTCGGTATCCCTTATAATGAAAGATGGCATGCGCAAGCATGACTACTTATGAGGGAGGTCACCGAAGTGGTAGACTACCGTGAGATCCTGCGATTAAGCAGCGATCCAAAGAACAGCCAGCGAAGTATAGGGGCAATTCTCCACTGTTCCCGACACACGATCCGAGACGTCCAGAAGGCGGCACAGGAGGCCGGGATAACCTGGCCCCTGGATGAGGACATCACCAACGAGATGCTGCGGAGCGTTCTTTTCCCCGGGAGGTACACCGCAGAATCGACCTACGCAACGCCGGACTATGCGTATATCCACAAGGAGCTGGCACGGCCAGGCGTGACGCTGACGCTGCTGTGGACGGAGTATTGCAGGCGGTGCGAGGCGGAGAAAACCACGCCGTACATGTACACCCAGTTCTGCGAGAAGTACCGGCAGTGGGCACGAATCACAAAAGCAACAATGCGGATCCAGCACAAACCCGGAGACGCGATGCAAGTGGACTGGGCCGGGAACACGCTGGACGTCCATGACCCGGTAACGGGAGAGGTTACCAAGGCATATCTGTTTGTTGCCGTGCTGCCGTGCAGCTGCTATGCCTATGCCGAAATGTGCGGAGATATGGGGCTGGAGAATTGGCTGAGGTGCCATGTCCACGCCTACAGCTACTTCGGCGGTGTGACGAGGCTGTTGATCCCGGACAACCTGAAGACCGGCGTGAGCAAGAATACTCGGTATGAGACGGTGCTGAACCGGAGCTACCAGGAGATGGCCGAGCACTATGACACGGCCATAGTGCCTGCCCGTGTAGCTCATCCTAAAGACAAATCCGCTGCGGAAGGAACAGTGCGGTACGCATCCACCTGGATCCTCGCCGCTCTGCGTGACCGCCAGTTCTTCTCCGTACAAGAGGCCCAGGCCGCGGCGGCGGAGAAGCTGGAAGAGCTGAACGGCAGGCCTTTCAAGAAGCGGGAAGGGACCCGCCGGGAGGCTTATCTGGCTGAGGAACTGGAGTATATGCGGCCCCTGCCCTCTGTGCCTTATGAGCCGGCTGTGTGGACCCCTGAACTGCGGGTGGGACAGGACTACCTGGTCTCAGACGGCAAGAATAAGTACTCTGTCCCCTTTGACCTGATTGGCGAGAAAGTGGTGCTGCGGCTGACGGGGCAGACGGTGGAGGCGTTCTACCGCGGGACCCGCGTAGCCATGCACCGGCGCAGCCGCACCGCCCAACGGGACCCCATTGTGAAGATGGAGCATATGCCGCCGGAACACCGCAGATATCTGAGTTACAACACAGAGGACTTTACCCAGTGGGCCGCATCCGTTGGAGCGCATACCGACTCTGTGGTCCAGTATTTTCTCTCCAGCGGAAAGGCCCCGGAGCAGGGCTACAAAGCCTGTGCCAGCATGACGAGACTGGCAGAGCGGTATGGCGCGAAGCGGCTGGACAAGGCCTGCGAACGGCTGCTGTCCTATACCGCAAAGCCCTCTATCCGGACGCTGACCCTGATTTTGAAGAACGGACAGGACAAGCTCCCGATGACCGAATCGTCTGAGCTACAGAAAGAGTCCGGACCGCACGGTATTACCCGTGGGGCGGCGTACTTCCGAAAAGGAGGTGCGTCCAGATGATGGCCCATTCCTCCATGGAAGCACTGAAAGCCATGCGCTTCACCGCTATGGCGGCAGAGTTGGAAAGGCAGCTCAGCAACCCAGGCGCCTATGGACAAATGGGATTTGAGGAACGGCTGGGGCTGCTGGTGGACGCGGAGTGGAACCGCCGGCAGCAGAACCGGATGCAGCGCTGTCTCCACAACGCTCACCTGGCCGCCCCTGGTGCTGTGATTGAAGATATTGAGTACCATGAGGACCGCCGGCTGGACAAGGCTCAAATACTGCGCTTTGCTGCCTGTCAATATATTGACGAGGGACACCACATCATCCTCAAGGGTGCTTCCGGCAGCGGCAAGACCTTCCTCGCCTGCGCCCTCGGCAACGCCGCCTGCAGGAAATTCAAGACCGTCCGGTATATCCGTCTCCCGGAACTGCTGGAAGAGATGGGCCTTGCTAAGGCTGCGGGCGAACTCAAGGATACCGTGAAAAGTTACCGGAAGGTGGACCTGCTCATCCTGGATGAGTGGCTCATCCGCCGCCTTACGCCGCAGGAGTCCTACAACCTCCTGGAGCTTGTGGAGGCCCGCTGTGCCCACGGCGCCACCATCTTCTGCACCCAGTACGACACCAGCGAGTGGTACGAGCGAATCAATCCCAGTTCCGAGGAAGCCAGCCCTATCTCTGAAGCTATTATGGACCGCATCATCCACAACGCCTACGACATCCTCATTGACGGCAAGATCTCTATGCGGGAGCGCCACGGCCTCAAGAGCCTGGAGGCGTGATATGGCGGTGATGCAGCATGACCGCCAGGAGGTCCTCGCCTACCTGAAACAGCAACAAGCCTCCCCGGAAGAACAAAGGCAGGCTTGGAACTGGGTCCGCCAGGGGGAGAATCTCTTTGACAATCCATGGTTTCTCTATGACGGATCTGGCCAGCCGATGGACTTCATCTCTGCTATGAGGACGATTTACGAACTGAGAAACGAAAACCTATAACGACTTTCCCTCCCGGCCCTCGACACACGCCGGGGACCGGGTGGACCTCTTCGCCGTGACAGTGGGGCTATATCTCCGAGAAGCCGGGGCTATTTCTCCGTGCAGGTGGGGCTATGTAGCCGAAATATACACCAGTGACCTCGGCGAGATTTTCCGGCTCATAGGCGCCGGAATTGACCACGGTATAGAGGATGTTCTTCGTGGACTGCCGCATGGCTTGGACACTGGTGGCGCTGGTGTCTGTAATGGCCGCGAACTCACTGACCATGTTCAGCATCAGATCCGTACCGGCACGAATGCCGCGCTGGGCATTCATATAGCCGTAACCGCCGAAGTAGTCGGTGCAGACGAAGCCCCTAAAGCCCCACTCGTCACGAAGAACAGTGGTCAGCAGACTGCGGCTTGCACCCGTCCAAGTGGTACCGATGAAGTTAAAGCCGTTCATGATCGCCAGCCCCTGGCCGTTGTAGTTCTTAACAGCCAGCTCAAAAGGCTTCAGATAGATCTCACGGATAGCCTGTTCGCAGGACCAGGTACACAGCAGGCTGCGGCATTTGATCTCCTGGTCATTCATGGCGAAATGCTTGAGGTAGGCGTAAACGCCCTTGCTCTGAGCACCGTTTACCTCAGCGGCGGCGATATATCCGCCCAGCACGCCGTCTTCAGAGTAATACTCAAAGTTACGGCCGCCAAAGGCGCTGCGATGGGTGTCCATAGCAGGACCGTACCAGCCGAAGTTATCCAGGTCAGCCAGCTCCTGGCCGATCCCCTCACCAAAAGCATAGGCCAGTTCTTTGCTCCAGGTCTGGGCCAGCATGGTTTCCACACAGTAGGAACTCCCGTACTTGCCTTTCAGGAAGTTATTCACACCGGCCGGGCCATCACAGTCGCTGGTAGCCACTTTGCCAATACTGGGGATGGCGTTGGTGGACCAGCCGCCATATGTAATGAGACCGGACATTTCCTCGATGCTCAGCATATCAAGCAGTTCATCCCATTTGGGATCATCATAGGACAGCCCCCTCAGATCGGCCAGCTTGACATTGTTTTTCTTACCGAGTTCAGGCATCACAGCGTTGGGATCACTGTCGGCTGCCGCGTCATAGTTGGCGTTGGAGATATAGGTGGCTCTCACATCGTCGCTCATCACATACTGATCGTCAGAAGGGGCGGCGGTAGCAGCCTCATAATTGGCAAAGTGATCAGCACGGCTCAGGTAGGTAACATCACCCTTGGCATCGTCAAAAGCGGTGAGCGCGGGAACGGCGTCGGTGGAGCGGCTCTCACTGTTAAAGGTGACGGTGCTGCTCTGGGTGTAGGTGCGCTGGTCTATAACATCATGGGAGTTGTTGCGGATGCTGATTTCGTAGTCGCCTGCCTCCAGGACATAGCAGCCGGCGCCGTTGTCATCAAAAGAGGCCATATCGTCCACCTGGAAAGTGAGCGTGACATCCTGGCTTTTGCCCGGTTCCAGCAAGGCGGTCTTTTCAAACTGGATCAGGTTGGCGGAGGCTTTCTCAATTCCACCGTTGGTGTAGGGCGGATTGAAGTAGACCTGCACCACATCTTTACCGGCAAAGTTACCGGTGTTGGTGACGGTCACGGTTACGGTGATGGTGCCCGCGGCGCTGTCTACGGCCAAGTCACCCATCTTCTGTTCAAAGGTGGTGTAGGACAGACCATAGCCAAAGGGATACTTCACGGAGGAGGCGTAGTCGATAAGGCCCTCCTCAGCGGCCGTCTCATAGAATTTGTAGCCTACATAGATTCCTTCCACATAATTAACGAAGTAGAACAGCCCGCCGGGGTTCACTCCCACATCCGCCGCCGTGATATCCGCGGCATAGTCATCCAGGTTGGTGTAGTGGAACTCCCCGATGTTATTGAAATATGGAGCCTTGGTCAGATCATAGGGCCAGATGTCTACAGTGTGGCCGGAGGGATTGACTATGCCGGTCAGGATATTGCCCAGGGAGTTGAAACCGCTGCCGCCTACACCGGGGCAAAGAAGGACGGCCTGGATCTGACTATACTGTTCCACCCACCCCATTTCCATAGGGTTCATGCCATTGTAGAGGACAATATCCTCATTTTTCCTGACATCATCAAGGTATTCATCTATACCGAGCACCATGTTATCAAGCATAATATCATTTTCCATACGGGCTTTTCCGTGTATGTAGCAATACTCGGGTTTTCTTAATAGTTTCGGCTCATAAATTTCTTCAAATGTGTTTGTATAGTTAAACGACAGCACCCCATCAATCGCTCCAATTTCCGTTATTGATTTCAAGTGAGTACTTGGATCGATAAGATCAAGGCAGCAGCAAAGGTAAATTTCAAGGCAGCGTATCAATTTATCGAGATCGCTTAAGAGCCTCTTTGATACGTCCGGATTTTGAAGCGATTCTGGTATGTTATCATAAAGATTATATCTTTGCAAAATATCAGGCATCACCTTTAACTGCGATATTCGTTGCATTTTTTGCCTGCTTCGGAGGTTATTATCTTGCAACTCATCTAATTTTTGAACAATCGATGAGATTTCATGCTCAAAATCTACCCATCCGCCTTTAGGCAGTGTCTTATAAACTGCAAGGAAATATTCTACCCATACATTCTTATTCATAAGCCTGTAAACTTCATCAATATTCCACTTATGCATATTGATGGGCTCCTTCAATAGTGCTTTTATTTCATCATGCACTCCAGTTTTCGCAATCTTCTCATTGTCATTTATGCCCAAATACTCAGTACTATTTCTAAATTGAACAGCCCGCAAGAAATTCAAAAAATCAGTATAGCGCGTCGGCAGCCCATGTGCCAAATCGAATCCATTTCCAACAAGTAAAATGTTCATTCACAAATCTCCCACACGCTTTCATCCCCACAGATGTTCCTTACCTTCACCCGCAGGGGCCGTTTCTCACAGCAGATCGTCCCGTCCCAGAACTCCTTCGTCTTTTCCCCATTTCGGATGACGAACCCGTTCTTGTCGATCTTGATCTCGCTGTCGGAGTGCCACTCGCCCTCCGCCGCAGTGCAGTCCACGCTCAGATACTCAATGAGCTCCAGCCCAGTCTCGTTGATTTCGATGGGCTTAAATGGCCGCTTCCCCGTGGCGTTCATCCGGGCCTTCTGGTTGAACTCGTCGATCTTCTGCATGACCCGGTCACTGAGGAACCTGTCCACGACTACCCGCCAGCCGCCGAACAGATCGGCCCTGCTCTCCTCCACATGGAATTCGGCATAGTCTCCCACCACCACATCGTCCAGGATGGTCTTCAGGTCCCGCAGCTCTATCTCCACCATGGTGCTGTCATCGTCCCTGATGAACTTTTTGACCTCTTCCTCGCTGGTGATGTCGATGTAGTAGACGATGACCTTCTTCACGCTGCTGTCCAGGTCGGGGATGGCCTGGTGGAGAATGCGGTTCATCATCACCTCGTCCAGCAGCTTGGAGGAGCTGTCCATCAGGTTGGGCACATAGACGGGCACGGTGCCCAGCTTACTGTCGGAGATGGCCCCCTCCCAGAAGGGGTCC
This sequence comes from uncultured Oscillospiraceae bacterium, assembly GCA_947585425.1. GTDB lineage: Bacteria > Bacillota > Clostridia > Oscillospirales > Oscillospiraceae > Enterenecus. Next base: position 4,568 of record CANPWZ010000057.1, on the reverse strand, counting down.
AGAGAGTCCTCGTTTTTCAGGCCGGGGATCAGCGACTTGATCTTGTCCATGGTCTGTACCGGATTGCGGTAGAGCTGGACGCCGTCCTTGATCTCCAGCACGTCGAACTGCGCGCCGTCCGCTTTCAGGCGGTCGCGGGCGGTCTGAATGGAGTTGAGACCGATGTCGCAGTGGATGAACCGCCGGCCCAGCTTGGCGGCCACCGCTGCGGTGACGCCGCTGCCGCCAAAGAAGTCGGCCACCAGCGTTCCCTCATTGGAGGACGCTTTGATGATACGTTCAAGAAGAGCCTCGGGTTTTTGCGTGGCATAGCCGACGGGTTCTGCCTTATCAGCGGGTTGTAACATGGATATACGCCACACATCATCGACAATCCGATCTTCGGAATTTCGATACATTACGTTTCCATCTTCGTCTCGCGCATTCACCATTTTCCCATCAACTTTTTTGCGAATCAGTTGTTTAACAGGCTCAAGGCGCTTCTCAGATTGCAAATTAAAAGTATACTGATTGCCTTTATTTTTTGAATAAAAATAGATAATATCATGTGAACGTGTAAAAATGGGTTTCCGCATGTCAGGCATTTTATTATAATAATACCAAATTATGTCGTTTCTGAAGTTTTCCTCTCCAAACACCTCATCCAAAAGGATTTTTACGTAGTGCCCGATATGCCAATCCAGATGCACATAGATGGACGCCGTCTCACTCATGACGCTCTTGATGGCCATGAGGTTCTCATACATCCAGTTCAGGTACTTCTCCTTGTCCCACACGTCGCCATACATCTTCTCCTCGAAGGCTTTCAACTCCTCGATGTCCAGTTCCTGCTCCGCCTGGGCTATGGCCTCGGCCACCTTGGGGTTGCGGCGGATATAGACCTTCCTGGCATAGTCCACGCCGCTGGCGAAGGGCGGGTCGATGTAGACCAGGTCCACCTGGATGCCCTGCTCCTTCAGATAGGCGCATGCCGACACGCACTCGCCCCGGATGACCATATTGCCGTCCGGGTTCTCACCCACTGTCTCCTGCTTCTCCATCTCATACAGCGGCATCCCCCGCTGGAGCACCATGGACACGTCGTCCGCGCCCTTGTATTTCAGAATGCGGTTGAAATTGCCCAGCACCGCCTGGCCCTCGATGGGCTCGGGGATGAAGGGAACGTATTTAATCGGCATGGTCAATCTCCCCCTGTTTCAGAGTTATAAGGAGCCGAATGATATTGCCTGTTTGGTACATGAGGTATTCAAGGATTTTATCACTGGTAGCGTCCCTGTGCTTGGCATAATTGTTCATATAGTTTGTATATGCCTGCAATAGCGTTTCAAAGTTTCCACTAATTTCTTTTGGTACACCGTTTTTCTTCAAACAATTTCCGTATTCAGCCTTGTAGTTTTCGAGGGATTTGTTACCACCAAAGAACTCTTGAAAAAATGTCTCCAAGGTCTTTCGGAATTTATCGGCAACATCGCTTGCGTTATCATCACTTGCTTCAGCGTAATCTCGTAATGCTTTACCCCAAGCCTTTTGAGACTGTGGATACTCTCTTAACCACTCCAAAGGGTAGCTCACCAAAGCCTTATCAAAGTCTGGAACTCCCTTTGGAAAAATGAAATACCCATCAGCATCTTCCAGTAATTCATATTTGATATTTAAATCGTCCAAAAAGTTAGATAGCACATGAATTAACAGTTTTCTCTGATGCTGATCTTTTAATTCGCGTGTGTTTACATAGGCAATATAATAGGATATTATGATCGGGATGGTATTGTTTTTTTGACACATCAAATCTGCTAAATACTTTGAAGCCGGATAAATATTTTGAAATTGTCTGCCAGTCATCACGCAAAAACTATAATATTCGCTGAAAGAATAGTCTTGGTTAAATCTTCCATGCTCAATAAAGGCTGAAACCTTGTTTGCTAACATTTTGGTTTTAGCATCGTCGTTAAAACCAATGCCAAGCCTTTCTCTATAATCAACCCACTTCATTTTGTTCCTCCTCAAAAAAATCCCGCACCTTATCCCTCACCATCCGCAGCCGCTCCGCCTCCGGCATGGTGTTCTCCAGATACAGATACTCAAACCGCTCATACCCGAACTTCGCGTTGTTCTGCCGGACGAACTCCGACTCCGCGAACGCCCGCTTGTCCTTGAACTTCGGGTCGTTGGCGTAAAGCTCGCCTTTGGTCTCCACGATAATGGCCTTGTAGATCTTCCCCTCCCGCCGCTGGAGGATGAGGAAGTCCGGGGTATACATCCCGATGTACCGATACCGGCCCCCGACGGACTTGTAGCAGCGGATCTGAAACTCCGTCAGGGTCTTGTCCCCGTTGTAGTAGAGCTCCAGCCCCATGGTCTTGACGGTGGAATCGTCCAGGAAGGGCAGCATCCCATCCATAAATTCCCGCTCGAATCCGCTGTCCGTGCGGTAGGGCAGGTAGTGGAAAGACTTGTCCTTCTGCGGGTGTGAGGAATTCTGGCGCCTCAAATCGTCGGCCATTTTTTGGTTGCCCAATTCCTCCAGGGCCCTTGCGGTAGCCTCAATTTTGGGGGCTTTTTTCAGCTTCCCAGCATCATCCTTGACGATATTTTCCACAGTTTTCTGGCTGGGGTAATACGCCTCCGTGGAATCGGCATGGATCACCGGCTGGAAGTTGGCGATGTTCAGCAGACTGGCCTCCTCCGGGACAAGCTCCTCTTTGGTGGTGTAGGTCCGCTTGATACAGAACGCCTTGCGGATGTTGGCCTCCACTGCGGCCCGGTCATACCGGGAACTGAAATACCGGCTGCCATCCCGCTCATAGGTGATCTGCTCGAACACCCGCCGAAGCGCCTCACGGTGCTGATTCAGTTCTTCCAGCTTCAGCGTATCAATGCTGCTCCGGGCGATCCCATACAGCCAAGCGTCGAAGGTGGCGGGGACGGCGCCCTGCTCCTCGTCGTGAACCTCCGTCGCCAGGGCTTTCATAGTCAGATCAGTGGTGGTCGTACTCTCCAGCGCGGCCTCTGCACCGACGCAGGCCTGGGGGATGTCCGCCGCCGGGTCCGCCTCGCTGGTGATGGTAGTGGCATAGCTGACCTTCAACTGGTAGAACTCCACCCTGGGCAGCTTGAGATAGCCCGTCCGATCATAGCGGTTGAGCGTGATTTTGCCATTGTCGGCGTCCCCGAACTCTTTGAGGGAGATGTGGTGCTGCTGCTGGAGCTGGGCGTCCAGTTTCTCTCCGTTGGCCCGGTTCAGGTAGATGAGCGCCGTCTCCGGCTGCCCCTTGTCCACTTGACGCAGGCAGCGGCAGGAGGTTTGGAGCACCATGTTCTTGGGGCAGTCCCCCTCCTGGGAAAGAATGATCCCGGTGAGGCTGCGGCAGTCCCAGCCCTCCTTGCCGATCTGCACTAACAGGACGATGCGGACTCTGGAAAAAGGCTTGTCCAGGCTGTCGAACTGCATTTGGCTGTCCGCAGGCTGGGGGTGCTGTTTGTTGCCCTTGTGGAAGCGGAGAATGGCGTCCCCTGGGAGGCTGTATTCCCCGGCGATCCTGGAGACCAGGGGATAGACCGTTTCCTCCAGTTTCTCAATGGTGCCGCAGTAGATGCCCAATTTGGCGGTGGTGCCGTCCTGATAGACGGTATCCAAATAGGTGTCCAGGAACGCCCTGACGCCGTTCTCGATGATGCGCGTGCTCTCCGCTATGTCGGCGATTTTCACCACTGGGCGCTTGAGGAAGTTTCCCACACCGCTGATAAGGGGATAGTAGTAGACGATATTGGTGATCTCCGCCGTGGCCACGGACAGCCTGTCTGTCACGGCGATTTTTTCCGCCCGCTCCAGGTACGGCGTGCCGGAAAAGCCCACCACGGAGTTGACTGTGCGGTTTTCCGTCCATCGCTCAACCACCGTACGGAGTTTGGAATCTCCAGCAGCAGATGCGTGGTGTACTTCATCAATAAAAATGGACAAGTTTGGTATTTTACCGATGATTTCTCGCAATTCCCGTGATTGGCGGATTTGGTCTTGCTCCTCTTTTTTAAAAAGGGACAGTTGCATATCCTCTTTTTCAAGCCTGTCGTAAATGACCTTCTCCGCGTTGGTCACGGCCACCAGGCCGAACAGCTCATCCAGCGGCTGGTGGTTGGCGATCTTCTGCACATTGGGATTCTTCGTCTTGTTGGACTTATTGGCGGTTTTGGCCTGATCCAGCACCTCAAAGGAGATTATGCGCTTGACCCGGGACGCGGCAGGCTCCGGGATGACCCAGGCTGGATCGAACTTCTGGATGGTCTTCAGACTGGGGACCACGGAGGACTTCAATCCAGAGGGCGCAAAGATAATGAAATTATGGGCAAAGGCGGGGTTTTGCGGCTCATTCAGCGCGAAATACAAATCAAGATAGATGAACGCCGCCATGAGATAAGTCTTTCCCGCGCCCATGGGCAGGCTGAACAGGTAGTCGGTATAGGAGACGCCGTAAAAAACGTCCTTGAAAAACTTCTGAGACGAGATTTGTCAAGGGGGTTTTCACCCTATTGCTATTATTTTTGCAACCTTATGACCATGATTGAAAAGC
>CANPWZ010000056.1 GCA_947585425.1 uncultured Oscillospiraceae bacterium | reverse complement strand
GCCAAGGCCCTGGCCGAGCCCATGAAGCAGATCGCCGCCAACGCCGGCATCGACGGCTCCGTGGTGCTGTCCAAGGTGGTGGAGTCCGGCAAGGCCGGCTACGGCTTCGACGCCTACAAGGAGGAGTACGTGGACATGATCTCCGCCGGTATCGTGGATCCCACCAAGGTGACCCGCTCCGCCCTGGAGAATGCCGCCTCCGTGGCCGCCGTGCTGCTGACCACCGAGTCCCTGGTGGCCGACAAGCCCGAGCCGCCCGCTCCCGCCGCCCCCGCCGCCCCCGACATGGGCGGGATGTACTAATAAAACAGGGCAACAAAACCCCCGGTACCCGCCAAACGGCAGGTACCGGGGGTTTTCTTATAAATGATAGTCTTAAACGGCCTCCCGCTTCATCAGGGCTTCCAGCACCCCGCCGATGTCGCCGTCGATGCAGATGGACTGTGTCTCGATCTCCCGCGGGCAGGCGGCCTCGCCGTAATTGACGCAGGCGTAGGTGGCGTCGGGGTTCCGCGCCGTCATGCGCCAGAAGGGATACTTGATGATCACCGGCGTGTTGTAGCCCACACCCAGCTCCAGATATAACACTCTGCCGTCCCTGTGGGCGTTCAGGAAGCGCTCATAGCGTCCGGCGGCGGCGTGCCAGCCCTCGTCCTCCGCAAACTTGTCGTCGGAGCGGAGATTCATGGTCATGGGCCGGCCGCAGCGGGGACAGACGGGCAGCAGTTCGGAGGGGATACGCATCCCCCTTTGCCGCTCCACCATCTGCCGGACGGCGCTCTCGTTGTCAAACGTCTCCTGACGGCACGGCCCGGAGCACTGGAACAGGCCGTAGTCCCCCTGGGTATAGAACAGTCTCGCCTTGTCGAATCCCGCCTTTTGAAAGCAGTGGTCCACGTTGGTGGTGATCACGAAATAGTCCTTGTCCCGGATCAGCGCCAGCAGCGTCTCATAGACCGGCTTCGGCGGGTCCAGATAGCGGTTGATGAAGATATACCGGCTCCAGTAGGCCCAGAACTCCTCCGGCGTGGGGTAGGGATAAAAGCCGCCGGAATACATATCCCGGAAGCCGTATTTGGCGGCAAAATCGGAGAAATACCTGTCAAACCGTTCCCCGGTATAGGTAAATCCCGCCGAGGTGGACAGGCCCGCCCCCGCGCCCACCACCACGGCGCCGGCCCCGTCCAGGGTCTCCCGGAGCCGCCTGATATTATCCGAGCAATTCCCGGTAAATCTCGTGATCGGTATCTTTAAAGACATTGAAGATCGCCTCCACGCTTCCTCTGTACCGCCGCACCGTGTCCACGGCGATCTCCGCCGCCTCTCTGTTCGGAAAGCGGAACTCCCCCGTGGAGATGCAGCAGAACGCCACGCTCCCGATGCCGTTCTCCTGTGCCAACTCCAGGCAGGAGCGGTAACAGGAGGCCAGCAGCTCACGGTCCTCTTGCGTCACGCGGCCATATATGATCGGGCCCACCGTATGCAGGACGTAATCGCAGGGCAGATTGTAGGCGGGCGTGAGCCTGGCCCGCCCGGTGGGCTCCTCATGGCCCTGCTTTTCCATGAGTTCGGCGCAGGCAAGGCGGAGCTGCACCCCGGCCCAGGTGTGGATGGCGTTGTCGATGCAGCCGTGGCAGGGGATGTAGCAGCCGGTCAGTCCGCTGTTGGCCGCGTTGACGATGGCCCCGCATCTGAGGGTGGTGATGTCCCCCTGCCAGAGATAGATGCCCGGCTCCACGGGCGTCAGACCGGCGATGTCCGTGACGCCTTTCCGGGCGGTCTCCTCACGCAGATATTCGTCCTGCGCCGCAAGGAAGTCCTCCCCGATTGGGCGCGGCGCGCGGACGTTCATCAGGCTTCTCAGGAGCCGGCGCTTCTCCGAAAGAGGTCCCGGTACCCGGACGTCCGCATATTCTTCGTTTTCCTTCAGCAAATAGCGGATCAGACGATCCGCCCGCTGTTCCTGCGTCATGGGATCTCCTCCTTTCAGTCTTGACCGCGGGTTTGGGTAGCCGCGCCGCCCCCCGCAAGATTATCATAATTCCATCGGCGCTGTTTGTAAAGCGGCTTTTTGCGCCGGAGAGGCGCGGATAGCGGTAAAAGTCCCCACGGCTGAAGCCGTGGGGACTTTCTTTTATGTATTCAGCTCTCCGCCTGCTCCAGCAGGTTGGCGGCCCCGTAGCGCAGGCAGCGGTACAGCCGCTTCCGCCCCCGCTTCAGCGTCCGGGACACGGTGGACTTGTTCACCCCCTTCTCCTGGGCGATGGCCTCCATGGTCATCTGCCTGCCGTAGTAGAGCATCATGTACTCCCGCTGTTTTTCGGTGATGTCGTGGCGCAGAGCGTGGGTCAGGTTGCGCTTCAGGCGGTTGATGGTGTCCCTGTTGTCGTCGGCCATCAGCTGGGTGTAGACAGCAAGGTCCACCATGCCGAAAGTGTTGTCGTAGGATACGGTGCGCATCGGTCATTTCCTCCTTCTGTGATCCATGGGGTACAGCGATCTGATCCCCGGGGCCGGGGGCCTGTCCCGGCGGGGGGTGAATTTTACGTAGTAGCGCTCCAGGTGGCGGGCCACCGCCCTGGTCTCACGGTACATGGCCCGCAAGGGGCGGATACGGCCCTCCAGCAGGTTCCGGCGGCCCTCGTCGCTCTCCTCCCTCCGCTGGCGCTCCAGAGCCGAGATGCGGCTCCACAGCAGGTCCGCCGACCGGGCGTATTCGATGGACAGCTCATACAATGTCATAGTACCTCGTTTCCGCCTCCGGTCCCCCGGGCCACCCGTCGGCGCCGGCAGGCAAAATAGATCCGGGCGTAGCGGCCCAGGCAGTCCTCGCAGACTGTCCGGCCGTCCAGCTCAAAGTAGGGGTCCCCCGGATAGAGCTCCCCACGGCACAGGGCGCAGGTCAGCTCCCGCGCCTGTCTGATGTTCCAATGTCTCGCCGTTTTTCTCCCTCCATTTTTCGCTCCATCCTCCGAAAAAAACTGTTGACAAGCCCCACCTCCGTTGGTATAATACCTGATGTTGTGAGCAAGCGTGAAGGCACCATGCTGGTGTAGCTCAGCCGGTAGAGCAGCTGATTTGTAATCAGCAGGTCGGGGGTTCGAATCCGTCCACCAGCTCCAC
>CANPWZ010000055.1 GCA_947585425.1 uncultured Oscillospiraceae bacterium | reverse complement strand
AATCCCCTGGGGGATTGGACAGGCGGTACGGATGTGGATACCGGGGCCACCAACCGAAAACTCGGCTCCGATATGGCGGATTCCGTCACCGGCGGCGGGCTCCACGGCAAAGACCTCTCCAAAGCCGACGTATCCGTGAATATCTACGCGTTCCTGAAGGCACAGCGTACCGGCCGGCCTGTTCAGCTGTCCTGCGCCATCGGTGACAGCGAGATCGACGGCGTACCGTATTCAGAGATCGTGGACGAGGCGAGGGAATATGTCCGGTCCGTCGGCGGCTTTGAAAAGCTGGCCGAATGGGGGCTGTTTTGACCCATACATCATTTGCCCGCAGCCGGTCACGGCGCGGAAAATACAGACAGAAAGGGAATGGATCACACAATGAACGCTTCGATCAAGACCGCCATGCAAAGCTTTGCCATCAACCAGGCTTTGAATTATGTGGAGGGGAACCCGGAGGAGAACCTGCCCAAGCTCATGGCCCTGGTGGATAAGCTCACCCCGAAGGATTGGTACGTCAGCCAGCGGAACGCCGTCCGCAAGGCCATCACGGAGAAGGACAACTGGTATCAGCTGATCCTGCGGCTCTATGAGCTGGACCCCGGCGTGCGGCGGGCGGTGTTCCAGAACCTCCTGTTCAACGCCAGTCTGAAGGGCAGCGCCATCCAGAACGAGACCAGCGAGCGGGAGGGCTGCAACATTCCCTGGGCCGTCCTGCTGGACCCCACCTCCGCCTGCAATATGCACTGCACCGGCTGCTGGGCCGCCGAGTACGGCCACCAGCTCAACCTGAGCCTGGAGGACATCGACTCCATCGTGACTCAGGGCAAGGAGCTGGGCACCTATATGTATATCTACACCGGCGGGGAACCCCTGGTCCGCAAGGCCGACCTCATCCGCATCTGCGAAAAGCACCCCGACTGCGAATTCCTGGCCTTCACCAACGGCACCCTCATCGACGAGGACTTCTGCCAGGAGATGCTCCGGGTGAAGAACTTTATCCCCGCTTTCTCCCTGGAGGGCTTTGAGGAGGCCAACGACTCCCGCCGGGGCCAGGGCGTCTACAAGAAGGTCCACGACGCCATGTCCATGATGAAGGCCCACAAGCTGCCCTTCGGCATCTCCACCTGCTACACCAGCAAGAACGTGGACGACGTGAGCAGCGAGACCTATTTCGACCAGATCATCGAGGCGGGCGCCCTGTTCGTCTGGTTCTTCCATTACATGCCCGTGGGCAACGACGCCGCCACTGAGCTGCTGCCCAATCCCCAGCAGCGGATGAAGATGTATGACGCCATCCGGAAATTCCGCTCCACCAAGGCCATCTTCTCCATGGACTTCCAGAATGACGCCCAGTATGTGGGCGGCTGTATCGCCGGCGGCCGCCGCTACCTCCACATCAACGCCAAGGGCGACGTGGAGCCCTGCGTGTTCATTCACTACTCCAACGTGAACATCCACGACGTGAGCCTGCTGGACGCGCTGAAGAGCCCCATCTTCATGGCCTATCACAACGGCCAGCCCTTCAACGACAATATGCTCCGGCCCTGCCCCATGCTGGAGAACCCGGAAATCCTGCCTAAAATGGTGGCCGAGACCGGGGCGGTGAACACCGACTACCAAAGCCCGGAGAGCGCCGAGCACCTCTGCGCCAAGACGGCGCCCTACGCGGAGAACTGGACCCCCGCCGCGGACGAGGCATGGGAGAGGACACTCGCCGCCAAGCACTGAAGGGACGTAACCGATGACAGACTATCAGATCTTCGCGGACGCCACAGCCGACCTCTGCCCCGAGATGCTGGAGGGGCTGCCCCCGGTCCGGTTCATCCCCATGGAGGTGGAGATCGGCGGGCGGCGGTACACCTACGGACCGGGCGGAGACCTGACCGTTAAGGAGTTCTACGCCCTCCAGCGGGCGGGGAATTTCGCCAACACCACCCAAATCTCGCCGGGAGCCTTTCTCCCCTGGTTTGAGCCGGTGCTGGAGGCCGGACAGGACCTCATCTACTTCCCGCTCACCTCGGGGCTGTCGGGGACCTGCCAGTCCGCCCAGGTGTGCGTGGAGGATCTGCGGGAGAGATACCCGGAGCGGACCATCCTCTGCGTGGACACCTTCTGCGCCTCGGCAGGGCAGGGCTTCCTCATCCGGGAGATCGCCCGGAAAAAGGCGGAGGGCCTGACCATCGGGGAGCTGGATGCCTGGGTGCGGGAGAACAGTCTGAAGATCTGCCACTGGTTCACGGTGGATGTGTTCGACCATCTGAGGCACGGCGGAAGGGTGTCCGCCGCCGCGGCAGCGTTGGGCGCCGCCCTCCAGATCAAGCCCATGCTCCATGTGAACGAGGAAGGGCGGCTTGAGGTCGTGGAGAAACCCCGGGGCCGGAAACGGGCTGTCGCCGCTCAGATGGCCCGTTTGGACGCCGGCTGGCGGCCGGAGCTGGGAAAGCTGGTGGTCATCGGCCACGGAGACGACCTGGAAGCCGCCGAGCTTCTGAAAGGCGAGGTGCTTGCCGCTCACCCGGACGCCGAGGTCTACACGGCGCCCATCGGCCCCATCATCGGCGCCCACACCGGGCCGGGGATGCTGGCCCTCATCTACTGGGGAGACAACCGTTGACATCGACTGAACGCAAAAAGGCCGGCGCACCGCGCCGGTCTTTTTGGACATATCGCGTTGTGGCTTCGGAAAAAGAACAGGAGGCGCTTCATGAAAAAAGAACGAAAGCTGCGCCCGTTTCTCCGCGCTGTCTGGGCTGAGATCACGGAGAAAAAGGGGACCTTCTGCGTCTATCTTGTCCTCCGGCTGGCCGTGATCCTGATCCTGATCGTCAGGCTGCTGGATCGGAAGTATGAGGATGTCCTTCTCTGCCTGCTCACCCTGTTCCTTCTGATCCTGCCACAGATCGTGCAGGCCGCCTTTCACATCGATCTGCCGTCCAGATTGGAGATCGTACTGCTCTGCTTCGCCTTTGCCGCGGAGATCATGGGAGAGGTGCAGTCCTTTTATCTTCACATCCCCTTTTGGGATACGATTCTGCATACGGTCAATGGATTCCTCTGCGCCGTGATTGGGTTTTCTCTGGTGGAGATCCTCAACAACAAGCCCAATTTGAAATTCGAGCTGTCTCCGATGTTCATGGCGCTGGTCGCCTTCTGCTTTTCCATGACCATCGGTGTGCTGTGGGAGTTTTTTGAGTACGGAATGGATCAGATTTTTCTCCTGGACATGCAGAAGGACACGGTGGTGCAGACCATCTCCTCCACACTTCTGAATCCAAATCAGGACGGTGCCAGCGTCATCATCACAGGCATACAGAGTACCATGGTGAACGGTGAGCCGCTGAACGTCCCCGGCTATCTGGACATCGGCCTCGTTGACACCATGCAGGACCTTCTGGTCAACTTCATCGGCGCAGCGGTATTCTCCGTCTTTGGCTACTTCTACACGGCGCGAAAGGGGAGCAGCTTTGTGGAGGACTGGCTGATCGTCAGGCGCTGAGCCTACCGTCCTTCATCCTGTGAATCCCTCCAATAGCTGCGTGCGGACGAACAAACTCATAGAACAAAGAAAAGGCTCCGCCGCCGACCTGCTCCCCGCATGATCCGTTCTCTGCAGATAAAAAGCGCAAGACCGACGCCCATCCGCTTCACCCCCTGTTTGCCCC
>CANPWZ010000054.1 GCA_947585425.1 uncultured Oscillospiraceae bacterium | reverse complement strand
GCCGCCGTCGACAGAAGCCAGGCCATGCGCGTGTTTGGCGACGCCAAGAAGATCGGGCAAATTTCCCCCAACATCGCCAAACGGCTCTACATCCCCAAGAGCAACCCCGTGGTCCACAAAACCAGGGGCGGCTATATGCGGGCTCTGTCCAAGGACACCCGCAATAAGGACTCCGGCGCTCCCTCCTACTTTGTGGTGGACGAATATCACGCCCACCCCACGGCGGAAATATACAACATCGGCCTCAACTCCTTCGGCAAGCGGCCCCAGGCTCTGCTGGACGTGATCACCACAGCCGGCGACGACGCCCAAAGCAAGCCCTGCTACGCCGAGGAGCTCTACTGCAAACGGGTCCTGGACGGCGAAGTAGCCGACGAGACCTACTTCATCATGATCCGCGAGCTGGATGAGGGTGACAACCCCCACGATGAGGCCACCTGGCTGAAGGCCAATCCGTGCCTGCGGTATCCCAACGAGTACAGCCGGTATCTGCTGAATCAGATCCGGTCAGAGTACACGGCGGCCTACGGCTCCAATGATCCAGACAAGATCCGCGCTTTTCTCACCCGGCGCATGTGCCTCTGGCAGACCGGCGCCATAAACCGCTACCTGGATGAAAACTGCATGAAGCATCTCCGGGCGTCCCAGATGTCCAGGGAGAACTTCGCGGCGCTGACGGACGGGCTGGAGGCCCTTGTGGGATTCGACCTGGGCAAACGGCGGGATCTGTCCGGTACCGGAGCGGTCTTTGAGCTGCCGGACGGACGGTTTGCCATCAAAATGCACGGATTTATTCCTCAGAACCGGGCAGCCGAGCATGAGCGGTCTGACCGTGTCCCCTATATCGCCTGGGCCGCCGGCGGCTACTGTACGCTGACGCCGGGCGACGTCACGGAGAACAGCTACGTCTACAACTGGATCTGTGAAGGCGAGCGGGAACACAAGTGGGATCTCGTGGAGGTGGACTATGACGGCCACAATGCCACGGACCTGGCCATCGCCATCAACACGGACCGCAACAACGAGGACTTCTGCGTGGAGATCGCGCAGACGTGCGCCGGGCAGAATCTGGCCTGCAAGCGGTTCCGGGAGCTTCTGCTGGAGGACCGGATCGTCACCGAGGAAAACCCTCTGATGATTTGGTGCGCGGGCAACGCCATCGAGATCATCAACAACTACGGGGACATCAAGCTCAGTAAGCGCCATAAGGACGACACCGAGCGCATCGACCCCCTGGCGGCCACCATGAACGCCTTTGGCCGTGCGCTGGTCCGGCAGGAAAAGCCATCCTTAAGTAAACGGATCGCCGAGGGGAATTGGAGTATGTGACAGAACCTTTTTGACCGTGCCCGACTTGGGCACACACGAATTTGTCCCACGCCGTCGTGTTGACAGTCCGGTGCCTACCGGGAAATAGCGGCGGCCTGGGACGCTATATGCCCCCTGCCGGCGCGGGAGCCGGGCGGGGGCGGGGTCACTCCTTGTTTTATATAAGACCATCAGGCCGGTAAAGGTCTCGGCTGTGTCCCGTGCCAGCGGGCGCGGCTGCTCCAGTGCAATTCTGGTGAGCCGGCATTATCGTTTTATCCTTTTGAGAGCCGAGAGACTGTAAGTCCACGGGCCGGGGATCAGAGTAATTCTGATTTCCGGCCCGATTTTTTGTTTTCGGAGGTGCCTATGAAGCGCTTTTTGACAGATGCCGGCAAGGTGCTGGAAGCGATTGCCCCTACAGCGCTGGTGCTGATCGGCGCTGTGATCGCGGCGGTAGGCGTTGGGATGATCTACCTCCCCGCTGGCGTGATCACCGGCGGCGTGGTGATGGCGCTTTGTGGGATCGTTCTGATTCGGGGAGGAGGTGATGGAAATGGCAAACCGATTTGAGCGGGGCGTGCTGGCTTTATCTGCCGGACTCTCCCCGCGGGCCTCTCCTACCGGAAGCGCCGGGCCGACTCTCACGCTGGCAAGCTCCGAGGGGTGGCCCGCGGGGGGAACATCGGAGGCCGGGGCCATGAAACTTTCAGCGGTAAACCGCTGCCAGGTCCTGATCTCGGAGTCCCTGGGAAAAATGCCGGTCTATTGCATCGACAAGGATCGGCGGCGTGTGGATCACGATCTCCTTCGGCTGCTGAATATCCGGCCAAATGAGGCCATGACGCCCAGCGTGGAGCGGCAGATGGTGGAGGGCAACCGCCTTTCCGGCGGAAACGGGTACGAGTGGATCATCCGTGATCCCAGGACGGGGCGGCCCGTGGAGCTGATCCCCCTTCCGTGGGAGCTGGTTCATCCCTTCCGGGACAGAAACGGCGTTATCTGGTACGGCGTGTCGCATCCCACCACAGGGGAACCGATGGTTCTCAACAATCAGGATGTACTGCACTACAAGGCCTATACCCACGATGGGATTCAAGGAATTTCGGTCCTGCGCCGGGCATCTGAGGTAGTCAACGCCGGACGCGCCGCCCAGCAGTATGAGGCCAGCTACTATGCCAACGGCGGGCATCCGGACGGTGTCCTGTATACGGACACCGATCTCAGCGGCACCGTTAAACGCACAAAGGCTGACGGATCTACTGTGGACGTGCCCCTCCGGGACATCATCCGGGCGGAGTGGGAGAGGGTACACGCCGGTCCCAACAACGCCCACCGTGTAGCCATTCTGGATCATGGCCTGAAGTACGCCGGAACCACCATTTCCAACGTGGATGCGCAATTTGTGGAATCCAAGGCGGTGACGGTGGAGGACATCGCCCGCTTCTACGGGGTTCCTCTCTCCAAGCTTTACGCCGGTAAACAGGCGTACAACTCCAATGAACAGAACGCCATCGATTATGTTGTCTCCACTCTCCACCCCATTGTTACCCAGTATGACCAGGAGCGAACCTATAAGCTCCTGCTGGATTCGGAGATCGCCCAGGGGCTGAGGCTTCGGGCGAACATGATGGTGGAGCTGAAGGGGGACTTCCAGAGCAGGAGCGCCTGGTACAAGGCGATGCGCGAGATCGGGGCTTTCTCGGTCAATGATATCCTGGCGTTGGAGGATCTGCCGGCGGTTGAAGGCGGCGATGAGCGGTACGCATCCCTCAACTACGTGCCCCTGTCCCGGTGGTGGGAGATCAGCGTCAATCGAAACTCAAACGGAGGTAAAAACAATGCGGGTACAGCTTAACGGCTATGTGGTGGAAGATGACGATGTCTGGATCTACCACTACTTCGGGTACGGGGCCATCTGCCCCAGAGATGTTCGGGATGCCCTGACCAACAACCCGGAGGGGGAGGATCTGGTCTTCGAGATCAACAGCCCCGGCGGTTCCGTCTTCGCTGGATTTGAAATCTACTCCGCTATCCGGGCGGCCCGCCGTGAGCGGAATATCCGGGTGGTGGCGGAGGTCCAGTCCATCGCGGCCTCGGCGGCCTCCACCATCAGTGAGGGGTGCAGTCAGGTCCTGATGGCACCGGTGGCGCAGATGATGATCCATCTGCCCAGCACATACACCAGCGGGGACGTGAACGATCACCGTAAGTCCATCGATATCCTGGAGACAATCACCGCCTCTATCATCAATGCCTACGAGCTCCGGTCAGCCGGAAAACTCAGCCGGGAGCAGTTGGACGGGCTGGTCCGGAACGAGACCTGGATGACAGCCCAGGAGGCCGTGGCGGCGGGGCTGGCGGACGGTATCCTCTACGCCGATGGGGAGACGCCGCTGGTGATCCCCTCCAACGTCACTAACGCTGTGGGCGGCGGTATCCGTGCCTTGGCCCTCAGTGCCGGGGCAATGCCCACGCCGATGGATCTGCGGGCAAGGTATCAGAAGCTGGTGGATGAGGGAAAGGCTCCCGCGGTGAACGAGGACGGTACGCCGGCGGCTCCTGCCCCTGCCGCAGATCCCGCGCCCATGGGCGGGACTCTGAAAGATGACTGGCGGAATCTCGCCAGGGTTGAATTAAGCAAAAAACGGTTCTTTGAGAACTGAAATTTGAACGGAGGTAAATAGAAATGCCCAATATCAACATCGACACCCTCAGACGGCAGATCCTCGACCTGAAGGTTGACCGCGCCAGGCAGTGGGACGCCGCCTTGGAGGCCCATGAGGCCAACAACAAGACCGCCTATGACACCGCCATGGCGGAGGTCGACAAGCTGGACGCCAGCATCGCCGAGAAGCAGGC
The DNA here is from genome assembly GCA_947585425.1 of uncultured Oscillospiraceae bacterium. Lineage (GTDB taxonomy): Bacteria > Bacillota > Clostridia > Oscillospirales > Oscillospiraceae > Enterenecus. The sequence goes on along the minus strand of CANPWZ010000054.1, from coordinate 27 downwards.
CCTGGTGGACAAGTACGTCACCCCGGA
>CANPWZ010000053.1 GCA_947585425.1 uncultured Oscillospiraceae bacterium | reverse complement strand
TGGGAGCCGTCCAGCCCCAGGCCGTCCAGGGCGGCCTGGAGGCGGGCCACATGGCCGTGGTGGTCGGCCCCCCACACGTTGATGACCAGGTCGAAGCCCCGCTTCTCGAACTTGTTGCGGTGGTAGGCGATGTCGGCGGCGAAATAGGTATAGAACCCGTTGGCCCGGCGGAGCACGTCGTCCTTCAGGTCCAGCTTGTCCACCTGCTCCCGGGTCTTGCCCTCGGCCATATACTTCTGCTTCAAAAGGCCGGTGGTGTCCAGCCACAGGGCCCCGTCCTTCTCATAGGTCCAGCCCTTGCCCGTGAGCAGGTCCACCGTCTCGGCCACATAGCCGGACTCGTGGAGCTCGGATTCAAAGAACCACTGGTCGTACTCGATGCGGTACTTTTTCAGGTCGGCCTGCATCTTGGGGATGTTCCGCTCCAGGCCAAAGGCGGCCATGGCGTCCAGGGCCTCCTCCTCCCGGTCCCGATACCGATCGCTGTAAGTCTCGTAAAAGGCCTGGGCCAGCTCTTTGATGTCCTCCCCGTGGTAGCCCTCCTCCGGGAAGGGATAGTTTTCCTCCCCCACCAGCAGCTGCATATACCGGGCGTAGATGGACACGGCGAACTTGTGGATCTGGTTGCCCGCGTCGTTGACGTAAAACTCCTTCCAGGCGTCGTACCCCGCCCGCTTCAGCACGTTGGCCAGGGTGTCCCCCAGCACGCCGCCCCGGGCGTTGCCCATGTGCATGGGCCCGGTGGGGTTGGCGGAGACGAACTCCACCATCACCTTTTTGCCCGCGCCCGTATCCGACGCGCCGTAGCGCTCCGGCTCGGCCTCCACGGCGGCCAGCACCTCCCCGTACCATTTAGGGGCGTAGAAGAAGTTGAGGAAGCCGGGACCGGCTATCTCCGCCCGAGCAAAGAAGGCGCCCTCCAGCTCCAGGTGGTCCAGGACGATCTGGGCGATGGCCCGGGGGGCCATGTGCAGGGCCTTGGCCCCGGCCATGGCGAAGGAGGAGGCGAAGTCGCCGTTTTTGCTGTCCTTGGGCACCTCCACGGTGCCGTGGATGGTCTGCCCGGCGGGGAGCAGGCCCGCGGCGGCGGCCCGCTCATAGGCGGCCTGGGTGAGCTGGGCCACCTGGTCCCGGGCGGCCTGGATGAGGTTTGACATGGTGATATGCTCCTTTCCCGCGCCCGTCATTGGGGCAGGGCGGGGTTCTTTTTCACATTCATGCGAAACAGGTTCTGTCCCGCCAGCAGATTGTCGATCTCGATGGCGTAGTCGATCTCCAGATCGCCGCCTTTATCATCCACGGTGGAGCGCATCCGGCGGGTGTTCACCCCGATGGACAGCGCCCCGTAGGGGGTCTCGTACATGGACAGGTGGCGGCGGCCCTCCTCAAACACCATCTGGGAGTTGATGCTGCCCTCCCGCAGGAGGGTGACCTTCCCCCCGTCGATGAGGAGCCTGGTGGTGGTACCCTCCAGGCCGGTGAGCTCGCTCTCCTGATAGGAGATGGAGTATTTGCCGCCGCTCTCCTGTTTCAGGGTGCCGGCGGTGACCAGCTCGATCTCGTCCGGGGAGCTCTCGGCGTATATCTGCTTGCCCTTGATGGAGATAATGACGTTGTCGGCGCACATGGCGTGATCCCCTTTCCCATGGGATATGGCGCTTGCGTTGCGTATGGGTTCAGTATCGGGTGATGTCGATCCGCTCCACCTCGGCGGACACGTCCTCTCCCAGGAAGATAGAGGCCAGGGCGGCGAAGTCCTCGGTGGAGTCGCTGACGAAGTAGCGGCGGCGGCCCGCCTCGGGCCGCCCGGCCCGGAGGCCGTCCCGGTCCAGCTGGGCGGCCACCCAGTGGGCGCACTGGGCCCCCACGTCGATGAGGGCCGTGTCCGGCCCCATGTACGCCCCCACGACGTCCTTCAGCAGGGGATAGTGGGTGCAGCCCAGGATCAGGGTGTCCACCCCCTCGGCCTTCACCGGGGCGAGGTATTCCCCCACCACCTGTTCCGCCACCGGGTCGCCGGGGCGGAAGCGGCCGTTCTCCACCAGAGGCACCAGCAGGGGGCAGGCCTTCGCCGTCACCTCCGTGCCGGGGCGGAGGGCCTCGATGGCCCGCTCGTAGGCCCCCGAGCGGATGGAGGCCTTGGTGCCGATGAGGCCCACTTTGCCGTTGCCGGTGGCCTTGGCGGCGGCGTGGGCGGCGGGCTCCACCACGCCGAAGACGGGCACGTCGTTCTCCTCTCGGAGGATGTCCAGGGCGGTGGCGGACACGGTGCCGCAGGCGATGACGACGGCCTTGGGATCGAAGGAGCGGAGGAAGGCCACGTCCTGCCGGGCGTATCGGACGATGGTGTCCCTGGACCGGCCGCCGTAGGGCACCCGCCCCGTGTCGCCGAAGTAGACCAGATCCTCCTCCGGCATGAGCCGGGCCAGCTCCCGCAGGGCGGTGAGGCCGCCCAGGCCGGAGTCGAACACGCCGATGGGCCGCGGATCCATGGGTCCTCCCCCCTTTCCATGTGGATGAAACTAAGCTATTATATGCTATCCCCGCCCCAAAAACAAGAGCAATTTTATGAATTGCGTCCCGACGCAAAATGGCGCCCTTTTCCCCTTGCGAAATGTTGAAAAACGTGCTATACTACACTCCCATCACCGGGAAAGGAGGGAGTCCCGTGGCAAAAGCGTCCCAGAAGCAGATCGCGGCCAACCGCAAGGCCTTCCACGACTATTTCATCGAGGACAAGTTCGAGGCGGGCATCGAGCTGGCGGGCACCGAGGTCAAGTCCATCCGGCTGGGCAATGTGAACCTGAAGGACTCCTTCTGCGCGGTGAAGGACGGGGAGATGCTGCTGTACGGCATGCACGTCTCCCCCTACGAGAAGGGCAATATCTTCAATAAGGACCCCCGGCGCACCCGGCGGCTACTGCTCCACAAGCGGGAGATCATGCGCCTCCAGGCCAAGGTCCAGCAGGACGGCTACGCGCTGGTCCCCCTGTCCCTCTATTTCAGCGGGCCCAGGGTGAAGGTGGAGCTGGCCCTGGCCAAGGGCAAAAAGCTCTACGACAAGCGGGAGGACGCCGCCCGGCGGGACGCCAAGCGGGAGATGGACCGGGCCGCCCGGGGCCGGTACTGACATAAGACGAAGGAGGACACAGCTATGGCGCAGAATCCAGTGGTGACCATCGAAATGGAGAACGGCGGCGTGATGAAGGCGGAGCTCTACCCTGACGTCGCGCCCAACACGGTGAACAACTTTATCTCCCTGGTGAAAAAGGGCTTTTATGACGGGCTCATCTTCCACCGGGTGATCCCCGGCTTCATGATCCAGGGGGGCGACCCCCAGGGCGTGGGCGTCGGCGGCCCCGGCTACTCCATCAAGGGAGAGTTCGCCCAGAACGGCGTGAAGAACGGCCTCCGCCACGACCGGGGCGTGCTGTCCATGGCCCGGGCCATGGATCCCAACTCCGCCGGCAGCCAGTTCTTCATCATGGTGGAGGCGGCCCCCCATCTGGACGGCGCCTACGCCGCCTTCGGCAAGGTGATCGAGGGCATGGAGACGGCGGACGCCATCGTGTCCGCCAAGACCAACTGGCAGGACAAACCGCTGACCGACCAGCGGATGAAGAAGGTCACCGTGGACACCTTCGGCGTGGACTACCCCGAGCCGGAAAAAGTCTAAATTATTTATTTCGCTCGGCCCTAATGGGCCCCCACAAAGCGGCCCTCAGCTTTGTGGGGAGAGGAGGCGCGATGGAGCGAGTGAGCTTTCGGCTTCAGCCGGAAGCGAGCGATACGAAGTCCGCGCCGACGAGGGGGCGTACTGGTTTCGACGGGGATGAAGAAGCGGGATAAGCGGGTGGCGGCGCCCAGCCGCCTTAAAATGGGCAATTATAAATTAAAGAACAACGATAACGTCGTTCTCGCCGCTGCTTAAATAGCGGCCGTCCCGGGCGGAAGGGCCACGAGCCGTCCGGGGCGTGAAATCAGTGGCGTCCGTGAGTTCGGAAAGAGTTGACCGGGCCATGCATCATGACTCTACCAACCCCCTGAGTGTGGCGGTCCACGCCTGGGGAAGGGAATGTAAATGACCGCCTGCACCCGGAGAAGGTCCCGTGGAATCGTTTTCGGACAGGGGTTCGACTCCCCTCGCCTCCACCAAGGTAAGTGCTCGAAAACACTATATTGCTCTCAAACCCAGTGGTTTCAAGCACTTGAGAGCCCTCGATGACAAA
>CANPWZ010000052.1 GCA_947585425.1 uncultured Oscillospiraceae bacterium | reverse complement strand
GTCATTATACCACAGCTGCAAGCCGCTGTGCGGCTTGCGCGCCGCAAATGCGGCGCAAAACCGATTTATCGGTTTTGCTGTGGTGTAACATTCGCGCCGGTACTTTTGCGCAGCAAAAGTACGTCCGCCTGCGGCGGACCGATGTGCTTTGCACACCGTGCGTGGATATTATACCACAGGTCATATGTGAAGCACAACTGTTTCCGCGAAAAAAACAGGCTCGCTTTTTTGCCCGTTTTATGTTAGAATGATGAAAACGCCGCCGAGGTGACCTTTTTATGGAACAGGAAAACGTCCTGCGCATCGTAAACGCCCTGAAGGAGCTGTACCCCGACGCCCTCTGCTCCCTTCAATATGACAAGGACTACGAGCTGCTCTTCGCCGTCCGCCTGTCCGCCCAGTGTACCGACGAGCGGGTGAACATGGTCACCCCCGCCCTGTACGCCCGGTTCCCCACCCTGGAGTCCTTCGCGGAGGCCGACCCGGAGGAGGTGGGGCGGTACATCCACTCCTGCGGGTTTTTCCGGGGCAAGAGCCGGGACATCGTCGGCTCCGCCCAGATGCTGCTGCGGGACTACGGCGGCAAGGTGCCCGGCACCATGGAGGAGCTGCTGAAGCTCCCGGGCGTGGGCCGCAAGACCGCCAACCTCATCCTGGGGGACGTCTATCGGACCCCCGGCGCGGTGGTGGCCGACACCCACTGCATCCGCATCACCGGGCGGCTGGGCCTCACCGACGGCACCACCGACCCGGGCAAGGTGGAGACCCAGCTCCGGGCCGTCCTCCCGCCGGAGGAGTCCAACAACTTCTGCCATCGGATGGTGCTCCACGGCCGGGCGGTGTGTACCGCCCGGAAGGCCAAATGCGGGGAGTGCCCGCTGACGGCGTGGTGCAAGTACGCGCAGACGGAATTCAAGGGCTAAATCGTGCCTTTTGCTTGACAAACCGCGGAATGTCAGCTATAATGACAAATGGAAAGGGCGCCACCGATAAGCGGTCGGCCCTAACTATGGTTGACTAGTAAAAAACCAGAACAACCGTCACCGGGCCGGGTGGCGGTTGTCCCTTTTTATCCGTACCGTCACGGTAAAACCGCAGACATGAAACGTGATAATCAGAGGCATAAGGTCACCTCCCTTCACGGGAGTGGCCAACCGCCTACCGCTTCGTCGGCGCAAGCTCCGTATCGTTCGTTTCCGGCTGCGCCGAAAACTTACTCGCTCCGCTGCGCCTCCTCTCCCCACAAAGCTGGGGACCGCTTTGCGGGGCCCCACCTTGCGACGGAACGTCTATGCCGCACGACAAAAGCCCACCCCGCTGGGGTGGGCTTTGATCCCTTTTACCCGTTCCGCTTTTTGTCCAATCGCTCGAAATGGTCCCGCAGGAGCAGGTTGATGTAGCTGGACACGGAGCGGTCCTGATACTCCGCCTCGCCTTTCAGGCGTTCCAGGATCGGGTCATCCAGCGTGATGCTGATCTTGCTTTTCAGCGGTCTCTCTGACTGCATAACACTCACCCTGATTAAAATACCACCAAAAGCGATTTAACATTGACAATTCTTACTGAATCGCCTATAATCGCTTTATGTTCAAGGAGGTGCTGTTATGCCCGATCTGTTTGAAAAACCTTACGCCCACCTGGTGGGCGAGGTAGACGGCATCCTGTCCTATATGATCCGCGATATGATGCTGCCTCACGCCTACGACTGGGACCACGTCCGGGTGGTGATGGAGCGCCTGCGCTCCGCCCTGGAGGGGGCGGAGGACGTCTACCTCGAACAGAGCGAGAAATAGGGGCGGCCTCTGGCCGCCCCTTCTCTTATTTCTGATGGTTTTGCGCCGCCGTCAGCGTGTTCCGCATGAGCATGGCCCGGGTCATGGGCCCCACGCCGCCGGGGACGGGGGTGATGAAGGATGCCTTCTCCCTCACCTCGTCGAAGCACACGTCGCCGCAGAGCTTGCCGGCGGCGTTTCGGTTCATGGCCACGTCGATGACCACGGCCCCCTCCTTCACCATATCGGCGGTGATGAGGCCGGTCCTGCCCACGGCGGACACCAGGATGTCCGCGCCGGCGCACTCCGCCGCCAGATCCGGGGTCCTGGAGTGGCAGATGGTCACCGTGCCGTGGGCGTGGAGCAGCAGCAGGGCCATGGGCTTGCCCACGATGTTGGACCGGCCCAGCACCACGCACTTCTTCCCCGCCGGGTCGATATGATACTCCTTCAGCATCTCCATGACGCCGCCGGGGGTGCAGGGCTGGAACACAGGCTCCCCGATGGTGAGCTGGCCCACGTTATAGGGGTGGAAGCAGTCCACGTCCTTGGCGGGGTCGATGGCCAGCAGCACCGCCCGCTCGTCCAGCCCTTTGGGCAGAGGCAGCTGGACCAGGATGCCGTCGATGTCCTCCCGGCGGTTCAGCTCCCCCACCAGGGCCAGCAGCTCCTCCTGCTTTGTGGAGGCGGGCAGGGCGAACTCCTCGCTGACAAAGCCGCACTCCTCGCAGTCCTTCCGCTTGCTGTTCACGTAGACCCGTGAGGCGGGGTCGTCCCCCACCAGGATCACCGCCAGTCCGGGCCGCCGGGGCAGACTGGCCGCCTCCTGCCGGACCTGTTCCTTTACCTTGGCCGCCAGGGCCTTTCCGTCAATGATGGTCGCCATCGGTTTTCTCCTCCTGTGTGTCCTCTGTGTCCTCTTGTTCGCTGTCCTGCGCGCCGTCCCGGGCGGGAGCGTCCTCCTCCCCGCCGCCATCGGGCGCGGCGTCCTCCACGGGAGCGCTCTCCCCTTCCGCCGCGGCCCCGGCCGCCTCCGTCTCGGGCGCGATCCTCCCCGTCCTGCTCCGCACGATGAGCATCACGATCCCCGCGATGACGGAGATAACGCCCACCAGCTGGGAGGCCCGGAGGCCGGTGCCGAAGAAGTACAGGCTGTCGGTGCGGAGACCCTCGATGAGCGTCCGGCCGAAGCCGTACCAGATCAGGTATCCGGCGAAGTTCTGCCCCCGGAACTTCCGCTTCCGGGACAGCAGGGCCAGAATGATAAATCCGATCAGGTTCCACACCGACTCGTAGAAGAAAGTGGGGTGGACGCCCAGGGTACCGTCGATGACCGCCCGGTAGGTGTCCATGTCGGTGATCTGCCCCTGCCCCCACAGCCAGTTGGCGATGGTCTCCGAGCACATCCGCCAGGGGACGGTGGTGAGGCCGCCGTAGGCCTCCACGTTGACGAAGTTCCCCCACCGGCCCACCATCTGGCCGATCATGACCCCCAGCGGGCACAGGTCGGCGTAGTCCCAGAAGCGCTGCTTCCGCGCCCTGCAGTAGACGATCACCACCACGATGGCCGTCAGCACCGCGCCGTAGATGGCGAGGCCCCCGTCCCACAGGGCGATCATTCGGTAGAAGCTGAACTTCCCATTCTCATCGAAGCAGATGGAGGGGTTGAAGATGACATAGTAGGCCCGGGCGCCCACGATGCACAGCGGAACCAGGAAGAACAGCATATCGATGATCTTGTCCGGGTCGATGCCGAATTTGGGGGCCTTCCACAGGGCGTACCCCAGCGCCAGCAGGAACCCGCAGGCGATGATGACCCCGTACCAGTAGATGTTGTGGCCGAAGAGGGTGAAGGCCACCCGATTCAGCGTAAATTCCAGCCCCAGGCCGGGGAAAGTGACAGTGTTAATCATAGCATGACCTCACAGCGCGATGTTTCAGCGGACCCTATTATAGTATATTCTCCGGGTAAAATCAATGGGCTGTTGCCTCCGGCGGCGGAGCGGGGCGTTTTTCGGAAAAAATTTCGGAAAACGCCCTTGACTTTGGGCCCCTTCTATGGTATCATATCCGATTGTAAAGCGTCTTAACTTTACACTACATCTTGTGGGAGGCGCGTTTTATGAAGAGCCAGGCATACCGAATGGCCCTGCTGTTCGATTTTTACGGCGATCTGCTCACCGACCGGCAGCGGGAATTTTACGACCTCTACTACAACGAAGACCTCTCTCTGGCCGAGATCGCGGAGAACTACGGCATCTCCCGGCAGGGCGTGCGGGACGTGATCGTCCGGGCCGAGGCCGCCATGACCGAGATCGAGGACAAGACCCATATCATCCGCCGGTTCCAGCGGTCCCAGGCCGCGCTGGACGCCATCGACAGCGCCGCCGACAAGCTGCTGGACGCGGTGGACCGCCGCCGGTACGACGACGCCGAGCTGGACGCCATCGGCCGCTCCATCAAGGAGCAGACCGCCGCCCTGCGCCGGGAGCAGTGACGGAG
>CANPWZ010000051.1 GCA_947585425.1 uncultured Oscillospiraceae bacterium | reverse complement strand
GGGCTCCTTCGCCGACGCCATCACCATGTTTGATCGGCAGGTCATGGAGGTGGCCACCACCAACATCGGCGGCAAGGCCTGGTCCACCAACTCCACCGAGGCCCGCGCCATCATGCGGATGCAGATGAAGCAGGTGGACAAGGATGCCGTCGTGGCCCTGAAACTGGCCGCCGGTAAGAGCGGCGGCATCGGCGGCTGATGGAGGGCAGAATGATGGCAAAGAAAAACGAATCTCCCACGACGGGGGCCACGGTGGCCCCTGAGAGCGTTTTGACGGAGGCAACGGGTAATTCCACCACCGCAGTCGAAACGTCCACGGCGGCCCCTGTGGCGGCTCAGGGCGCGGACAGCGCCCAGGCCAAGACCTTGCCCGCAGCTGACCCCACTGTGGAGCCGGACGACACGGACAATGCCGCCGCCGGCAGCTGGGACGACCTGGAGACCGGCGGCGAGGAGCCGCGGCTCATGAGGGTCGCCTACAAGCAGGGTATCTATCTGCGGATCGGCCCTGGCAAGAATTTCGCTCACCGGCGCGTCCTGCCCTTCGGCACTGTGGTGTTGCCCGCGCTCGTGCCGGACTACGCCAAGGTTCCCGGCTGGCTTTGCGTGGGCATGGACAGCGGCGACGGCGAAACATTCATCTACGGCTGGGTCGACGAGACCCTGGTGGAGGACGTGAAGGCCTGATGTGCCCGATTTGGACACACGGAGGAGGTGAGGGCTGTGGCTCATGATCTGGCGGCGGTAAAGGCTTATATGCGCTTTGACGACCTTGGCCTGGATGACCAGGACAAGGCGATCCAGGAGGCAGTGATCGAGGCGCTGATCGCCGGCGCGGTGGAATATCTGCGGACCGGCGGCGCACCGGAGCCGGAAGAACCCTCGGAGCTTTACGACCTGGCCGTGAAGGCGCTGGTGCTCCACTGGTACGATCACCGGGACGACGTGGGGAACGAGTCATCGGTCCCCAACGGTATCCGTCCGGTCATTACTCAGCTGAAGCTCCGCAACATGGCTGAGAAAGCGGGAGGTACGGCATGAAAAGAGCGGATATCGGCGCTTTCAACACTCGCGCAAGAGTGCTGCGCTTCAACGGCGAGGGAGGCGAGTTCGGGGCCTGGGACGGCGCCGGTGCCTTCTGGTGCCGGATGGAGCGGACGCGGGTAAGCGGGTATGTGTCTATGCCCGGTCTGGCCGCCGAGGGCTGGAGGCTTACCCTGCGTGAGCGGCGGCTCTCCACCGGCAACTGCCTGATGATCGCGGGACAGCGGCACTGGGTCCTGGACGTCACCCCGCCGGAGGCCGGCTATATGACCGTCACCACGGTGACAGTGCCCACGGTGACGGTGACGCTCTACAACGTCAGGACCACGGTGGACACGACCACCATGACGGACGTGGTGGACAACAACATCACCGTTCTCCGGGAGGTGCTGATCGCGTCCTCCAGCGGCGCCGACGCCACGGAGCAGGGAGCCAGGGGCCGGGACAGCTCGACGCTGTATATCCCCTTTGGCTCCGTGGCCGTGGACGGTTCCACCGGGGAACACAAGCGGTACGTGGCGCCGAAGGCCTACGACGCCCTGGAGGACACCACAGGCGTCTGGACGCTGAAACCAGGAACCGGGTGCTTCTACCTCCGGGGGGAGATCGTAGAGCCGGCGGCGCGGCTGCAGGAGCTGTCGGAGGCACACCAGGTCTTTGTGACCGGCGGCATTGCCGTCAAGGACTTCTACAGTCTGCGGCACTTTGAGGTGACGGGAGCATGAAGGCGCGTATACGCATCGAACGGTGGGGAATCTCTACCCACCTCCGGCAGAACGCCGATAGAGCCGAGCGGGCGCTGGCGGCGCGTATGCTGACGGATATGGACCCTTTTGTACCCTCCCGGACGGGCAAGACCCGCGCCGGCGCATCGGTACAGGGGAACCGGGTGGTGTATCCTGGTCCCAACTCCGGCGTCCTCTATCGGGGTCGGGTGCAGGTGGACCCTGAGACGCGCAGTCCCTATGCCAGAGCCGGCGTCAAAAAGGTCACCACGGACCGGTGCATCAAGTACTCCCGTCCCGGCGCCACGGCCTACTGGCTGACAACCGCCAAGCGGGCCAAGATCAGAGAATGGCAGCTGCTGGTCGCAAAGGAGATCACCCATGGACTCGACAAAAAATGAAAAGGCCCGCGCCCTGGTGGACGCGGAAGAGGAGACCCTGGTGGAGCGCCAGGTGATGACCTGGCTCAATACCTGGCCGGACAAGCCGGGGGATATCGGTTTTGTGGCTCTGGAGGCCGGAAAACCGGGGATCGCGCTCTTCCCAGAGGGGGACGGGGCCTATTTCGAGCGGAAATACATACTCGGCGGCCACAGGGCCGTCTACCCCTTTTCCATCGTCCGCCGGATCATCCCCGGCGACAGCCCGGACATCCGGCTGAAGGCCGTGGAGCTGCTGGGGCGGCTGGGAGCCTGGGCGGCTGCCAATCCGCCGAAGCTTCCTGGACGGCTCCATACCGTCCGCGTGGAACCTACCACCCGCGGGCGGTTCGCTGGGCCCGGAAACAACGGCGACGAGGACTACGAGATCAAAATCAAACTTACTTATGAGGTGATTTGAAATGGCGAAAAAGAAATTTACCTTTGTGACGCCTCCCGGCGAGACTGTCCAGCGGGAGCTGTTCCTGGTGCTGGGCAATGCTGGAACCTTCGAGGAACCTAATTTTTGCCCCATGGGCACGCGGGTGGAGAGCTCCTCCGTTGAGTTCGACTTCTCCGACGAGAAGCAGATCGATATTCTGGGCAACGCCTGGGGCAAGGCCAAGAAGCCCATCAAGACGCAGGAGCTGGATCCCTGCCCCGTGGACGCCGGCGACGAGTACCAGAAGAAGCTCATCGATCTGTTTATCGTCGACGAGAACATTCCCGCGCTGCGCAACCAGGATCTCCTGCAGGTTCACGCCTACCTGAAGGACGATCAGGGCAACTTCTTCGCCGTCCGGTACCCCAGCAGCATGGTGCTCCCCACCAGCAACGGCGGCGACGGCGGCGATGACCTGACCATGCCCGTCAAGATCACCTTCGGCGGCCAGCGGACGCCGGGGACGGTGAAGATCGCCGATGCCGAGGGCAAGAAGACCTACACCTTCACGCCGGGGATCGAGGAGGAGTAAGCCCATGGAGGAGCTCAATTTCGCCCTGGGTGTGAAGGAGTTCAAGGTCAACGGCGGGCGGACCGTCCGGTTCAACCCCGCCGATGAGGGCTTCCTGGAAGTGCTCTACGGGCTTATCGGCAAGCTGGACGAGCTTGCTCAGACACGGCGCAAAAAGACGGAGAAGGCCGGCGAGGACTGGGCCAAGCGGTTCGAGTACGCCAAGAGTTGCGATGAGCAGATGCGCCGGGCGGTGGACGACGTCTTTGGGGACGGATTCTCCGCTGACGTCTTCGGCGCCGTGCGGCTTACCGCCGCGGCGGACGGACTCACGGTGGCGGAAAACCTCATCTGGGCCCTGGTGGACCGGATGGATGAGGACATCAAATCCAATCTGGCCCGGCGCAGCGAGCGCGTGCGCTACTACACCGACAAGTACAAACTCCGCAAAACGCCGGAGAACGCCGCAGCCGGCGAGGCGGGAGCATGAATTACACGCTTCCGCGAGCTCTGGACGTTGGGGGCCGGAAGTGGTCGATCCGATGGGATTTCAGGGCCGTTTTGGATATCATGACGGCCCTGGACGACCCGGACCTCAACGATCAGGAGCGGGCCTACGTGGCCCTGTACATCTTCTACCCGGAGCTGGAGAAGATGCCGCCGGAGACATACGAGGAGGCGCTGAAGCGGCTTTTCTGGTTTGTGAACGGCGGACAGGATCAGGATGAAGTGCCAGGCACCGGTTCCGCGCGGCTCATGGATTGGGAACAGGACTTTCCGTTGATCGTCGCGCCGGTGAATCGGGTGCTGGGAAGAGATATTCGCGGGGATGCCGACCTCCACTGGTGGACATTCCTTTCGGCGTTTTATGAGATCGGCGACTGCACCTTCGCCCAGGTGGTGTCTGTTCGCGACAAGCAGGCGCGGGGCAAGAAGCTGGAAAAGCCGGAACGGGAGTGGTACCGGCGCAATAAGAGCCTGGTGGACTTTCGGCGGAAGTCCGCCCAGGGGAGTACGCAGAAATACACAAGGGCGGAACAGGAGCTTTTATCTAAGCTTCTCTGACGGCACCCTTTTTTGCGAATAAGGCGGTGAGATTATGGCGGCTGACGGCAGTGTGGTCATCGAGGCCAGCATGAACACATCCAAGGCGGAGCAGGATCTGGCGGAGCTGAAGGCGAAGATCGAGAAGCTGGAGAGCTCCATCAAATC
>CANPWZ010000050.1 GCA_947585425.1 uncultured Oscillospiraceae bacterium | reverse complement strand
TGCTCCTGGATCTGGGAGGCGGGGATCTTGGTCCACAGCTCGATGACCCTTGCCAGGTGGGCCGCCGTCAGCGGGGGATCCCCCTTGGCGGCCAGGGCGGCCATCTCCTCGTTCAGGCGGGCCTGGCGGCTGTGCAGCTCGGCCAGCCGCTGATAGGCCTTGTTGTTGGCGGCGGTCTGTACCTCGGTCTTTTGGGCGTTCAGGTCGCTGAGCTGCCCGCTCAGCTCGCCGATCTGCTGCCGGCGGTTGTTCTGCCGCTCCTGGAAGGCGGGGTCGCTGCGGTTGGGAGCCTCGGCCTCGTCCCGGCTCACCGCCATCTCCAGGGTGTCCCGCTGCCGCTGGAGCCGCTGGATCTGCTTTTGCAGCTCCTGGAGCTGGGGATCGTCCTGTCCGCCGGTGGAGGCCAGCACGATCTCGGCCTCCTTTTCGTAGTCAGCAAGCTCCCGGTCGATCTCGGCCATCCGGGCCAGGTCCTTGTTGTGGAGGTTCACATCGGAGGACGCCTCGTCGATGAGGTCGATGGCCTTGTCGGGCAGATACCGATCGGTGATATACCGCTCGCTCATGGTGACGGCCATCCGGCACATATCCGGGCTGATGGACACGTGGTGGAATTTTTCATAATAGGGGGCAATGCCCTTGATGATCTCCACCGAGTCCTCGATGGAGGGCTCCTCCACCATCACGGGCTGGAAACGCCGCTCCAGGGCGGAGTCCTTCTCGATGTACTTGCGGTATTCGGTGAGGGTGGTGGCCCCGATGACCTGGATCTCGCCCCGGGAGAGGGCGGGCTTGAGGATATTGGCGGCGTTCATGGAGCCCTCGGCGTCGCCGGCACCCACGATGGAGTGTACCTCGTCGATGACCAGGATGATGTTCCCCAGCCGCTTGATCTCGTCGATGAGGCCCTTCATGCGGCTCTCGAACTGGCCCCGGAACTGGGTGCCCGCCACCAGGGCGGTCAGGTCCAGCAGGTAGACCTCCTTGTCCAGCAGCATATAGGGCACCTGCCTGTCGCAGATGCGCTGGGCCAGTCCCTCGGCGATGGCGGTCTTGCCCACGCCGGGCTCGCCGATGAGGCAGGGGTTGTTCTTCTGCCGCCGGTTCAGGATCTGGATGGTCCGCTCGATCTCGTCGGAGCGGCCCACGATGCGGTCCAGCTTGCCCTCCTGGGCCCTGCGGGTCAGGGACATGCAGTAGCTCTCCAGGAACTTGCGCTTCTGGTTTCGGTCGCCGTTTTTGGGGGCGTCCTTGGCGGGAGCGCCCCGCTGGGGCTGGTCGCCGCCGGGGGCGTCCTGATTCTGGTTCTGGCCGCCGAACAGCTTGTTCAGGAAGGGAAAGGTGGCCGTCCGGCCCTCGTCGTCCTCGTCGCCCCGGTCCTCGCCGTCGGAGAGGCCCTCCGCGCCCTCGGCGCCTCCGAAGGCGGACATCATCTCGTTGGAGATGGACTCCAGATCGTCGTCGGAGATGCCCATCTTCTTCATCATGTCGTCCACCGGCTTGATGCCCAGCTCCTTGGCGCATTTGAGGCACAGGCCCTCGTTTTTGGTCTGACCGCCTTCGATCTTGGTGATAAAGATGACCGCCACGTTTTTGTGGCAGCGGGTACACAATGTAGGCTGCATAGCTTGCTCCTTTCGCGGGGGAAGTGTTCGCTTGGGGACACCATAGCAGATAATTATGAACGTGTTGTGAATATTATGGTGGTAATATTCAAACGATCTGGCGCGTCCCGGAGAGACTGTCACGGACTGCCGGTCAGACGGGCAGGTCCTCCCACAGCTTCCACAGGTTGTCGAAGGTGAACAGCCTGATCAGGGGCGACTCCGGCTCCGCCGGAATCAGGGACAGCACCTGCCCCAGCCACACCAGCACCACAACGATGGCCGCCGCCTCCACAAGGCCGAGCAGCAGGCCGCCGATCAGGTTGATCTGGGACAGAATGGGCAGTTTGAAGGCCAGATCCAGGGCGTGGCTCAGCAGGAACCAGCCGACGGTGATGGCCAGGAAGGTCAGCGCGAAGAGCACCGACTTGGCCAGCCCCTTGGCGATGTAGTCCGCCACCGCCTCCGCCGGGGTCTGGGCGGCCGCCGGATGGACCTCGCCCTTTTCCACCGCCTCCTTCAGGAAGTTGTAGATCCCCTTAAAAAGACCCGCGTCCTTGATGTCGTCCAGCAGGTGATCCATGGTGTAGGCGGGCTGTTCCTGGGCGTCCTCATCCCCGCCTCCGTCCACCGGGCCGGTGACGCCGGTGACGGCCTGGGGATCGGAGGGCCTGGCGGCCGCGGGGATCTTCTCCTCGATGGTCTGAAGGATGACGGGCCGGATGATGTTGGATACAGGCTCACAGAAGGCGGTGGACAGGAACTGGGCGCCAAAGTAAGCCACAAAGATGGCGGCAAGCCCGCAGAGCGTCAGGATCAGGCCCCGGGCGGCGCCCCGCCAGGCAAACAGGGCCAGGATGGCGATGATGATCACGTCGAAGATGATTGATGGCATGGCGGGACCTCCTGTGTGTACTCATGTTGGAACGCCGCGCGGGGCTGAGAGGATCGGGGTCAGGGCACATAGAAGCTGGCGGTATCCGCCGCCAGGAGGATGGCGGAGCCGTTGTCCAGCATCAGCGCGTTCCGGGCGCCCTGGGTGCCATCCAGGGAGCTGTAAAGCTTCAGATCGCTGGTATAGATGTCCAGCCGGTCGGCGGTGAGCACCGCCACATACCGGCCGGCCGCCGAGACGGCCAGCACCTGTTCGGTGACGGGCAGGGTATCAGTCTCTCCCTGTTCGTTGATGATGAGCAGCTCCGCCTGGCTGCCGGAGCGGTGGCGGCTCACCAGCACGGCGGCAAAGCCGTCCCCGCCCAGCGTGTACTGCCGCAGGTAGCGGCTGGCCCAGCTGGCGGTATAGGTATTGCCCTCGTGGTCAACCACGGAGAGCCCCTGCTCCTCCAGACACCACAGCAGGGAGGAGGTGTGCCGGATGTCCAGGGCCACCGCCCCGCCCAGAGAGCAGGTCAGGTCAGGGGTGAACTCCCCGGCGGAATAGGTCATGGAGTAGAACTCCAGGGTGGTGGCAAAGGCCCCGCCTTCCTGCCCCACGGTGAGGATGGCCAGGGTCCTGCCGTCGTCGGACAGGGCGGCGTCCATGGCCAGGGCGGAGGACAGGTTGACGGTCATCACCGGCTCATAGGAGGCGCTGTACACCGTCACCGCGCTGCGGTAGCCGCTGGGCTGAGTGACCACGGTGAGCTGTCCATTTTTGTTGAGCCGCGCGGACAGGACGGTCTCCAGATCGTCCGCCGACCAGATCAGGGAGCGCTCCCCCAGCACGCAGAGGGAGGAGCCGCCCGCGTCATATACCACCGCCAGGGCGCCGTTGGAGTTCACCACCGGGTGTTCCATGGCCGCAGACTGGCTGATGTACCGGGTGCCGCTGCCCGAGTAGAGGGAGATGGCGTTGCCGGAGCAGACCAGCAGATCGTTGTCCAGGGCGGCGAAGGCGTCCTCGATATTGCCGTCGTACACGAAGGACTCGGCCTGGCCGCTGTCGTTGCGGAGCAGGGTGCGGTACTGGAACCAGCGCCGGATGCTGTCGATGTTCAGCCGGTCCCGGAAGACCACCGCCGCCACCGCGCCTACGGCCACCGCCGCCACCAGCAGGAACACCAGCAGCCGCTTGAGGAAGCTGGGTGCCCGCTTTTTCGGTCCAGGCTGCCGAGAGGTCTGTTCCGCCATGAGACGCCCTCCTTTCTCTGTTTCACATGAAATATACGTTCTACAAATTACAGCACGTTCTCCTCGTACCACAGGTTGGTCATGTACAGGCCGTCCGGCGGGGCGGTGGGACCGGCCAGGGTGCGGTTGCGGGAGGACAGGATCTCCGGGATGTCCGCCGGGTCCAGCTTGCCCTCGGCGGCGTAGATGCAGGTGCCCACCATGGCCCGGACCATATTGTAGAGGAACCCGTCGGCGCACACCCGGCAGTCGATGAGCTTGCCGTGGCGCTCCACATCGAAGTAGTGGACGGTGCGCACGGTGGTCTTGGTCTCGGTGCCCACCGAGCGGACGGCGGCGAAGTCGTGGGTGCCCACGAACTGTCGGGCCGCCTCCGCCATGATCGTCTCGTCCAGGGGTTTCGGGTAAAACCACACCCGGTTCACATAGAAGGGGTCCCGGATGCGGGAGTTGTAGATGCGGTAGGTGTATTCCTTTTTCAGACAGGAGCCGATGGCGTTGAAGGAGTCGGGCACCACGGTGGCCTTGACCACCGAGATGTCGTCGGGCAGGCGGGTGTTCACCGCCAGGGGGAGCCTGTCCACCGGGATGCCGGAGGTGGTGCGGAAGTTGGCCACATAGACCTGGGCGTGGACGCCGGCGTCGGTGCGGCCCGCCCCGGTGACCCGCACCGGGTGCTCCACCACCGAGGACAGGGCTTTTTCCAGGGTCTCGGCCACGGAGGAGGCGTTTTTCTGCACCTGCCAGCCGTGATAGGCGGTGCCGGTATAGCTGAGACGCAAAGC
>CANPWZ010000049.1 GCA_947585425.1 uncultured Oscillospiraceae bacterium | reverse complement strand
GGGGACATCCTCATCTGGAACAGCGTGCTGGGCCACGCCTTTGAGATCTCCTCCATGGGCATCCGGGTGAGCCCCGAATCTCTGGACAAACAGCTTTCCATCGCCGGGTGCGACTACCGCCGGGAGCTGCCCTTCCACAAGGCCCTGCTGGCCGGGGAGCTGCCCCTCACCATCGGCGGGGGCATCGGCCAGAGCCGGGTGTCCATGCTGCTGCTGGGCAAGGCCCACATCGGCGAGGTGCAGGCGTCCATCTGGGACCCCCAGACCATGGAGGCCTGCAAAGAGGCCGGAGTCATCCTGCTGTAAGTAAGTTCATATCATCAGGCCGGCGGAGTGATCTGCCGGCCTTTTTTTGACCACCTGTTCCCCCAAAACGACCGTCTGTCCCGAACCGCTGGACATTTCCTCGCGGATTGGATATACTGGACACAGAAAAACGAAAGGGGGGCGGCAGCGTGAAGGTAGAAGTAAAGATCGACCCAAACCTGAGCCGGCCCGACGTGATCATCCGCGCCCCCGCCGCCACGCCGGAGGTACTGGCCCTGGCCGAGCGGCTCCGCAGGGAGGAGGCGTCCGCCTCCTTCACCGCCTTCCGGGAGAACGAGGCGGTGCTGATCCCCCTGGGGGACGTCCTCCGCTTTTTCGCCGACGGCAAGGGGGTGTCCTGCCAGACGGAGAAGGGGACGTTCGCCGTCCGCCAGCGGCTCTACGAGCTGGAGGATGGGTTCGCCGGCACCCGCTTCGTGCGGGTGTCCAACTCGGAGATCGTGAACCTGGACCGGGTGACCGCCCTGGACCTGTCCCTGACGGGCACCATCCGCATGACGCTGGCTGGCGGGGCGGCCACGGCCTACGCCTCCCGCCGGTATGTGAAGAAGATCAAAGAGGCCGTGGGGCTGTGAAAGGAGGCGGAGCATATGACTGAGACAAAAAAGGCGTGGCTGATCCGCATCGCCCTGGGCGGGCTGTCCGGCTGGGCGGTGCTGCTGCTCATCGGGTTCATCGCGGGCAGCTTCACCCTGTGGGGCGCCCCGGAATTTCACGGCTTCGTTTTTACCGACGGGACAATGGAACACCTGCTGGGGTCCGAGGCCCTGGCGGTGGCGGTGCAGTTCCTCCTGTTCTTCCTGCTGGGGGCCGGGGCCGGGGTGGCCACCCTGCCCTTCGCCGACGACGGGAAGGAGCTGCTGCTCCGCTCCGCCCTCCACTTCCTCTACATGGAGGGGCTGACCGCCCTCACCGTGTGGCTCAACTTCGCCGGCCACGAGTCCCCCCTGCCCTGGATGGCGGCCCTGGCCCTGCTATACGTCCTCATCTGGGGGGTGCGGTGGATCTTCTGGTGGTTCGAGCTGGGCGCCATCCGGGAGAAGCTGGGCCTGACCCGGCGCAAACGTGAGAGGAAGAAGGCCAGGCAATGAAAAAACAGGTCAAGCTCTATAACGTCATCTTCCCCTTCTGGATGCTGATGTTCTGGCCCACCCCGCCGGTGATCCTGCTCACCCTGTTCGGCAACCTGGCCATCGACGCGCTGGTGTTGTACCTGGCTCTGCGGGCGCTGAAGGTCCCGGACCGGGGCGGGGTGATGAAAAAAGCCTGGTGGCGGGTGTGGCTCAGCGGCTTCCTGGCCGACGTCATCGGGGCGGCGTGGCTGGCCCTGGGCCTGTTCGGGGCCATGGCCCTGGACGCCAACGGCATCGGCTGGATCGGCGACTTCGGCATGGCTATGACCGTCAACCCCTTCCGGCACCCGCTGGCCCTGGTGTGGACGGCCATCGGCGTGGCCGCCGCCGGGGTGTGCATCTACTTCTTCGACAAGCGGGCCCTGAAAAAATGCGAGGGCCTGGACAGCCGCCAGCGGCACATCGCCGCGCTGGCGATGGCCATCGTCACCGCGCCCTGGCTGTTCTTCATCCCCATGTATATCTGATACCTGCCACTCCCCCGGAGCGCCCGGGGGAGTTTTGCTGTCCGCGAAAAAATTTTGCGATTCCCTATTGACATTCTCGATATTCGAGTTTATACTGAACCTGTAATCTCGATATTCGAGATTACTTCTTTTCCCCATCAAACTCGATATTCGAGAATAGGAGGGATCCCTATGCCCCGACTGAAATTCCAGACTCTCACCGAGCAGATGTTCTATGTGCTGCTGTGCCTGAAAAATGAGTGCTGCGGCATGGACATCCTGGACCGGGTGCCCGCCATGACGGGCGGGCGGGTCAGCGTGGGCTCCGGGACGCTCTACAACCTGCTGGAGCAGTTCCTGGACGCCGGGATGATCCGGGAGACCCGGGTGGAAGGCCGCCGGCGGAGTTACGTCCTCACGGAGGCGGGGGTGAAGCGGCTCCGGGAGGAGTACCGCCGCATCGCCGCCCAGGGGGAGGACTACCGCCGCGTCTTTGGAGAGGAGGAGCAAAAATGAGGGATACCAAGCGCGAGATGATCCTGTTTTCCCTATATGACCGCACCGGGCTCCAAAAGCACTTTGAAAAAATGGCGGCAGAGGGCTGGATGCTGGATGACTTCGGCAACTGCTTTCTGCGCTACCGCCGGAGCGAGCCCAGGCAGGTCCACTTCTGCGTCAGCTACTACTGCAAGGCGTCCGCCTTTGACCCGTACCCCACCGAGGAGGAGCAGGAGTTCCGGGATTTCTGCGCCCACACCGGCTGGGAGGTGGCCGCCTCCAACGGCAAGCTGCTGGTGTTTTACAATGAGCGGGAAGACCCCACCCCCATCGAGACCGACCCGGCCCTGGAGGTGGACGCCATCCACAAGACCATGATGCGCTCTACCATCCTGGCCTACGCCGTCTGCCTGCTGCCGGCGCTGCTGGGCCTCTGGCTGTCCATCGGCCAGCTTGCGAACGATCCCGTCGGCTGGCTGTCCCTCCCCAGCGGATCGTTCAGCCTCCTGTGCTGGCTGGTCCTGCTCCTGCTGCTGGGCGTGGAGCTGGGCGGCTACTTCCTGTGGCGCCGCCGCGCGTTGAAGGCGGCGGAGCAGGGGGTATTTTACCCCACCCCCAACCACTTCCCGCTCCAGGCCGTCGGCCTGGGCGTGGTCGCCATCGCCCTTGTGGGGTATCTGATCGACGTCATTCTGCAAACCAACCCGCTGATGAGACTCATCACATTTGTCATGCTGGGCTGGGCGGTCCTGTTGTACCTCGGGGTGAACGGCACCCGCGTCCTCCTGAAGCGGAAGGGCGTCTCCCGGGGCGTCAACCGGGCGGCCACCCTGGCGGTAGACGTGGTGCTGGCCTTCGGCTTACTGGCGGTCATCGTCTTCTTCACCATCCGGGCGGCGGGCAGCGGCCTGCTGGATGACAGCGTCTACCTGAGCGGCGACCCGCCCCTGTCGGTGGCCGACCTGGCGGACGTGGATATGGACGGCTATTTCACCCGCCGCTCCGGGGACGAGACCGTCCTGCTGGGGCGGTATGAGGTCCATCAACATGTGGACTGGAACCGGGACGACCCGGACCTCACCCTGCCCTCTCTGGAGTACACCGTCACCGAGGTCAAACTGCCCCTCCTCTACGGCTGGTGCAGAGACCGGCTGTACCACGAGGACGACAAGTACGGAGAGGAGTTCGGCTACCGCTATGAGGCCGCGGACCCCGCCCCCTGGGGCGCGAAGGAGGCGTGGGAGCGGGTGTATGACGACGGGGGCCGAACGAACCGCTTTCTGCTGTGCTATGAGCGCACCATCGTCGTCATCGGCTTCGGCTCCGACTGGACCCCCACCCCGGAGCAGAGGGCTATCGTAGGCGAAAAGCTGGGAAAGTGACGCGCTCCCCCTTGCAAACGGCGGAAAAGCTGATATACTATTACCACTGTCACCAGAAACGGAGTGGATACTATGGATCGCGTCACCATCGCGTCCGTCTTTGCCGACCAGGAGCGGCTGGGCGGGCAGACCGTCACCGTCATGGGCTGGGCCCGGACCATCCGGGACATGAAGACCTTTGGCTTCATCGAGCTGAACGACGGCTCCTGCTTCAAAAACCTCCAGGTGGTCATGGACGCCAACACGCTGGACAATTATAAGGAGATCGCCGGGCAGAACGTGGGGGCCGCCCTCATCGTCACGGGTATGGTGGCGCTGACCCCGGAGGCCAAGCAGCCCCTGGAGATCAAGGCCGCCGCCATTGAGGTGGAGGGCCCCTCCGCCCCGGACTATCCTCTCCAGAAAAAGCGCCACAGCGTGGAGTTTTTGCGGACCATCCAACACCTGCGGCCCCGGACCAACCTGTTCTCCGCCGCCTTCCGGGTGCGCTCGGTGGCCGCCCACGCCATCCACTGCTTCTTCCAGGACAGGGGCTTCGTGTATATCCACACCCCCATCATCACCGGCTCCGACTGCGAGGGCGCCGGCGAGATGTTCCAGGTGACCACCCTGGACGTGAATGACCCGCCCCGCCTCCCCGACGGGACGGTGGACTGGTCCAAGGACTTCTTCGGCAAGCGGGCCAATCTGACCGTCTCCGGCCAGCTGAACGCCGAGAACTTCGCCATGGCCTTCGGCGACGTGTACACCTTCGGCCCCACCTTCCGGGCGGAGAACTCCAACACCCAGCGCCACGCCGCCGAGTTCTGGATGATC
>CANPWZ010000048.1 GCA_947585425.1 uncultured Oscillospiraceae bacterium | reverse complement strand
ATCCCAACGGCAAGGAGACGGTGGCCGACATCAGCGGCGACGAGATCAGCTTCACCTACTACTTCTCCCAGACCGATCAGCTGAACCAGGCTTACACCGGCTCCGTGGCGGCGCTGGAAGCGGCCATCGGCGCCGGAGGCGGCGGAAGCGCCTCCGGCGCGGACTATGACTTCACGCCGGGCAACAACCCGGAGATCACCTTTACGGTCCATCCCGACGGCACCTATACGTTTGCCTGGCCCGCCAACGGCGTCAGCGAGAGCGGCACCTGGACCTATGAGGGCGGCAAGTTCACCGTAATTGATCCCAACGGCAAGGAGACGGCGGCTGACATCAGCGGCGACGAGATCAGCTTCACCTACTATTTCTCCCAGACCGATCAACTGAATCAGGCTTACACCGGCTCCGTGGCCGCCCTTGAGGCCGCCATCCAGGGAGGAGGTGCGGCATGAAGCCCAACAGCCGCGGTGCGCTCCGCAAAGCGGGCCGAGTATTGACCATGGTGTTCGCCCTGGTGCTGGCAGTCAGCCTCGCGGTAGGCAGCATGCTGGAGGCCAACGCCGACCAGGTGAACAACTTCCTGCATACCAAGACCACCGCCACCACCGGCGGCGGGTCCTATGACAGCTTTGCCCCGGACGGCGCCTACCTCAACGAGGATGGCACCGCCAATACCGCCGCCCTGGTGGAGGCCCACCGGGCCATGGGCATCCGTCTGGCCGAGGAGGGCAGCGTACTGCTGAAGAATCTGGACAGCGCCCTGCCGCTGGACGCCGCCGCGGACAAGATCACCCTGCTGGGCTACCGCAGCACAAAGGACTACGCGGTCTACGGCATGGACATCGGCTCCCCGGAGGAGGCCAGCCAGAACGTGTGCTTCCAGGATGCCCTGACCGAGGCGGGCTTCGCGGTGAACGGCCCCGTGTGCGACGCCTATAACACCGTGTCCGCCACCCCGGCCTACACCGGCGGCTCGGTGAACAAGCTGGTGGGCACAGGCTATGTGGTCACCTCCCTGGGCACAGAGCACCAGTACACGGTAGCGGAGCCCTCCATCGACGAGATCAAAGCCAGCGCCGGCGCCGGGTTCGACGAGAGCATCGCTGAATTCAGCGGCGCGGCAGTCGTGGTGCTGGGCAGGCCATCCTCTGAGCAGGCGGACTACTTCACCGGGGATGAGGGCCGGGACGCCGCCCTCTTTTCCCAGTCCAGGTCCAAAAACGTGCTGAGCCTGTCCGACGGCGAGCAGGCCCTGCTGGGCTTTGCCAAGAACAATTTTGACAAGGTCATCGTCATCCTGACCACAGACAACGCCATGGAGATCGGCGAACTGGCGGCGGACGACGGCATCGACGCCATCCTGTGGGCGGGTTACCCTGGCAACTACGGCTTCATCGGCGTGGCCAACATCCTGGCGGGCAAGGCCAATCCCTCCGGGCGGCTGGCGGACACCTATGCCTCTGATTCCACGTCTTCCCCCGCCATGCGGAACTGGGGTCTGAATCTGTTTGCCAACCAGGCGGACTACGATCTGGCCTCCACCGACTATTTCGCCGGGGCCTATGTGGTGCAGGCCGAGGGGATCTACACCGGCTATAAGTACTATGAGACCCGGTACGAGGACTCCGTGCTGAACCCGGCCTCCGGCGCGGCTTCCGCACAGGGGGTGGGCGTTTACGCCTCCGATCCCTCCCGGTGGAGTTACGCCGACGAGGTGGTATATCCCTTTGGCTACGGGCTCAGCTACACCACTTTTGAACAGAAGATCACCGATGTGGCCCTCTCCGCCGACGGGAAGACCGCCGCTGTGACGGTGGAGGTCAAAAACACCGGCGGCATGGACGGCAAGAGCGTGGTCCAGGTCTACGGCCAGAGTCCCTACACCGACTACGACCGGGAGAACCTGGTGGAAAAGGCGTCGGTGCAGCTGGTGGGCTTTGAGAAGGTGGATGTGGCCGCAGGCGCCACCGAGACCGTCACGGTGGAGGTGGATATGCAGTATCTGGCCTCCTATGACGCCAGGGGGCACGGCACCTACATCATGGAGCAGAGCCCGGATTACTATTTCGCCCTGGGCTGCAACCCCAACGACGGCACCGCCGGCGCCCACGCCGCGATCAACAATATCCTGGCCGCCAAGGGCAGCAGCGTGGCCAGCGGGATGGACAGCGCCGGTTACGCCCAGGCGGCGTACCGGTTCAGCTGGGACAAGGCCGAGGACACCTTCGCCGTCTCCAAGGCCGGCGTGGACGTGTCCAACCAGCTGGGCGACATGGACTATAACCACTACAAGGCCGGGGCGGTGACCTACCTCTCCCGGCAGGACTGGGCGGGCACCTGGCCCAAGACCTATGCCGGTCTGGAGGCTGTGGAGGTCATGCTGCCCTACCTGCACAACTCCTTCCACACCCTGGCCCAGAGCGACGACGTTTCCGGCGTCCCCTTCGGCGCGGAGGGCGGGGAGGATGCGAACTTCACCGATCTGTTCGGCGCCGCCTTTGACGACGAACGCTGGGCGGCGGTGCTCAGCAAGATCCCCCTGGAGGACGCGGTGCGGTATTCCGCCAGCGGCAACCGCAGCTTCCAGGAGCTCCCGTCCATCTACTTCCTGGCCGGCAGCTCCTATGTGGAGAACGGCTCGGTGGGCATCCAGAAGACCCTGGCCCAGCAGCCCGATGAGAACGCACCCTGGACCGTGGCGGTCAACGACCCCAACGCGGGCTACTTCTGCAACACCTACGGCGGGGCCCCGCTGATGGCCTCCTGCTGGAACAAGGACCTGATGCGGGAGATGGGCGAGCTGTGGGGCAACGACGCCCTGTTCATCAACATCCCCATGGTGTGGGCCCCCAGTATCAACCTGCACCGGACCCCCTATAATGGCCGCAACGGCGAATATTACTCCGAAGACCCGGTCCTCAGCGGCTATACCGCCCTGGAGATCGGAGCGGGCGGGCTGTCCAAGGGGCTCATCACCTCCATCAAGCACTACGCCTTCAACACGCAGGAGACCTCCCGCCTGGGCCTGTCCACCTTTACCACGGAGCAGGCCGCCCGCGAAAACGAGCTGCGGGCCTTCCAGATCGCTCTGGAGGGCTATTGCGGCGAGGAAGGCCGCGTCTCCGTGCTGGGCATCATGACCGCCTATAACCGGGCGGGCGTGTGCTACGCGGGCGCCCACACCGGGCTGATGCGGGGCATCCTGCGGGGCGAGTGGGCCTACACCGGCTATGCCACCAGCGACCTTGCCCAGAACGGCAGCTCCTATATGCCCTATGTGGAGAGTATCCTGGCCGGCACCACCAACTTCGACACCGCCATCACCAACGACAAGACCGTGTGGCGCACGACGGTGGCCGATCTGACGGCGTCCATCCAGAATGACGCCGCGGTCCTCTCCGCCCTGAAGGAGGATATGCACTACTCCCTGTGGGCCTTTGCCCAGAGCAATCTGGCCAACTGGATGACGGACACCACGACCACGGTGCGGGTGTGGAACTGGTGGCGGATCGCCTATACAGCGGTGGGCGTTCTTTCCGGCGCAGCCATCGCCGCCGGCGTGGTGATGTATGTCTGCTCCGAGTGCCTGCCGTCCAAAAAGAAAGCTTCCAATGCGCCTGAGAAGGAGGGAAAGTGATGAATACAGAAGGAAATGTGATCAAACGGAACCAATACCTGTCGCTCCTGCTGCTCCTGCCCATTGCGGGAGCGTTCATCGGAGAGTGTCTGGCCATATTGAGCTCCTATTCCAACAGCAGCTATGCCATCGAGCCCCTGCAGCAGGTGATGGTGCTGTCTGAGATCGCGGCAGCGCTCCTCATCGTGATGTTCATCGCCGGGTTCTACTGCACCGGCAGGCCCGCCATGTACGTGCTGGATGCGCTTCGGATCGCCGCGGTGGTTCTGCTGTGCGTCTGCCTGTACCTGGTCCTCTCCCAGCGGGCCACGCTGATGGGCTATGTGTGGTTCTCCGACCTGGAGAGCGGCAATATCCAGTCGGTAAAGGCGCTGAACTTTGGCGTTGCGTCGGCCGCGGTATACGCCGTGTCCATCCTGCTGTGCGCGGCCACCGGGGTCATCGAGATGGTGGCATCCAAAAAAGCCCGGAGCCGTGAAGGCATCCAGGCCCAGATCGCCGCGCTCCAGAAGCAGTTGGAGAGCCTCGGCTGATTTGCTTGGTTAGCTTGATAGAAAAGAATAGGCCCCGCCGAAAAATGGTCTGCCCCCCCGTCAAGTAGACACTGAAATAATATAAAGTCTTTTCTCGGCCAGTAGATGCTACGGCGTCTGCTGGCCGCTTTTTTGGCGTTTAGTGTCAATAAGCCCCCAGTTGAACTGGGGGTCGATAAAAATGCTTTAGCGAAAGCAAAGGGCCCGTCGCACTACAAAAGTGCAGCGGGTCCTTGAAAAGCACAGGGGTCAACAAAAAGTTGAGATTCAGAGATTTTAGTCCCCGAGCAGGGGACTTGCAGTGCAAAAAGTGTGCTTGACGCCCTTTTTTAGCGCCCCTATAAAACGGGCAAGGTGCAGTCCCGAAAGACTGCACCTTGCCATACATAGTAAATACTTCCTTACGGGGCGAGGCCCATTGGCACCGCGGCCTTATCTGATTGATCCGCTCAGGGACGGATGGCCGCCTTGATGAAGCCGTCTGTGTGGTGTTCCATCATCTCACTGACCATGTCAAAGTCTTTCATGTCGTAGGTCTTTGTCACGCCCGTGAACTTCCAGATGCTCTTATCGAGAAGTTCCATGCACCGCTTGCAGAGGCCGGCCTCATAGTTGATACGCCGCTCATGGCAGTTGATGGCGGTAAA
>CANPWZ010000047.1 GCA_947585425.1 uncultured Oscillospiraceae bacterium | reverse complement strand
CCGTCTGCCGCCCCTGCCGCGGCTCCCGCCCCCGCCGCCGCCCCCGCCGCGCCCGCGGTCACCGCCGCCGGCGAGCCCATCAACGCCCCCCTGCCCGGCACCGTGCTCCGGGTGGAGGTCGCCCAGGGCGACCGGGTCAAGGCCGGCCAGACCCTGGTGGTCCTGGAGGCCATGAAGATGGAGAACGAAGTGCTGGCCCCCCGGGACGGCACCGTCACCCAGGTGGTGGCCGCCAAGGGCGCCGGCGTGCAGACCGGCGACCCCCTGATCGTCCTGGCCTGACGGAGGGACGTCTATGGATATTTTACGGACCCTCTCCAATCTGGTGGAGACCTCCGGCTTCGCCGGCTTCTTCGCCTCCGGCGGCTGGAAGTACCTGATCATGATCGCGGTGGCCTGTGTGCTGCTGTACCTGGGCATCGCCAAAAAGTTCGAGCCCCTGCTGCTGGTGGGCATCGCCTTCGGCGCGCTGCTGACCAACATCCCCGGCGCGGGGTTGTACCACATGGGCATGTGGGACGCCTATGTCCACGAGTGCCCCTACGACCCCGCCAACGACTACGCCCTCTATAACACCGCCCAAGAGCACGCCTATACCCAGGATGAGTATCTCTACTACGTGGCGGCCAGAGGCTGCGGCCACACCACCGAGCAGATCGAAGCGTATTTCGAGACCCAGGCGGAGACCGGAAGCGACATCGCGGCGGACTACGACGCCCTGTTCAACTCCCCTGAGATGGATATGGACGCCGCCCTGGCCATCGACGCCGGCCTTGTGGGCGAGCTGTCCTTCACCGACATCATCCACCTGGGCGGCCTGCTGGACATCCTGTATATCGGCGTCAAGGCCGGCATCTACCCCTGCCTGATCTTTATGGGCGTGGGCGCCATGACCGACTTCGGCCCGCTGATCGCCCGGCCCTCCTCCCTGCTCATGGGCGCCGCCGCCCAGCTGGGCGTGTTCCTGGCCTTCTTTGGCGCCATCTGCCTGGGCTTCAAGGGCAACGTGGCCGCCGCCATCGGCATCATCGGCGGCGCGGACGGGCCCACGGCCATCTATCTGACCACCCTCCTTGCCCCCGCCTTCCTGGGCCCCATCGCCATCGCGGCGTATAGCTATATGGCGCTGATCCCCATGATCCAGCCCCCGCTGATGAAGCTGCTCACCACCGAGAAGGAGCGCAAGGTGAAGATGGAGCAGGCCCGGGAGGTCTCCAAGACCGAGAAGATCATCTTCCCCATCGTGGTGGCCGGCTTCGTCATCCTGCTGGTGCCCTCCACCGCCCCTCTCATCGGCTCCCTCATGTTCGGCAACCTGCTGCGTGAGACCGGCGTCACCGAGCGCCTCAGCGACACCGCCCAGAACGGCCTGATGAACATCGTCACCCTGTTCCTCGGCATCAGCGTGGGCGCCACCACCGTGGCCTCCCGGTTCCTCTCCGTCCAGACCCTGATGATCATCGCCCTGGGCCTCATCGCCTTCGCCTTCTCCACCGTGGGCGGCCTGTTGATGGGCAAGCTCATGTATGTGGTCACCGGCGGCAAGATCAATCCCCTCATCGGCTCCGCCGGCGTGTCCGCGGTGCCCATGGCCGCCCGGGTCTCCCAGATGGAGGGCCAGAAGGCCAACCCCGGCAACTTCCTGCTAATGCACGCCATGGGCCCCAACGTGGCCGGCGTCATCGGCTCCGCCATCGCGGCCGGCTTCCTGCTGGCCCTGTTCGGCGGCTGATCCCCATCCGCGCAAGCGGTCCCCGCTCTGTGGAGCGGGGACCGCTTTTTGACCGTCTGTCCCGGATTTTGGACCGTTTGTCAGGATCTGCTTGACTTTTCCCTTGGAACGAATTATATTGCGAATTGTACAAAAACCTTCCAGCGATTTCAAAATTTCTTAAAACTTTTCCTCTTGCTTTTTAAATCCAACGGCCTATAATGCACCATGGAAAGCGTTATGGCGCTCTCCCGCGCGCAAACGCGCGCGCCTGCTGATATTGATCGGAGGATAACATGGAGCATACCAATTCTCTTGTGGATTACAGCGGCTTCCGCCTGTCCCTGCTGACCACCGAGCGGTTCCGACACTGGCTGATGCCTCTTTACTGGATCGCCTTCGGGCTGGCCTTTTACTTAGCGGAGCGCTGCTTCACCCCCACCCGCTGGCACGTGATGCACTGCGCGCTGGACGACGCCATCCCCTTCTGCGAGTGGTTCGTCATCCCCTATGTGTTCTGGTTCGTCTACCTGCTGGGGATGCACGCCTACACCTTCTTTTTCGATGTGGCCGCCTTTAAAAAGCTGATGGCCTTCATCATGGTCACCTACTCGGCGGCCCTGGTGCTGTTTCTGGTCTTCCCCACCGCCCAGGAGCTGCGTCCGGCGGTGTTCCCCAGGGACAACGCCCTGTGCCGGTTCATGGGGCATTTCTATCAGATGGACACCAGCACCAACGTGTGCCCCTCCCTCCATGTGGTGGGCTCCATGGCGGTGATGTTTGCCGCCTGGGACACCCCCCGGTTCCAGAGCCGGAAGTGGAAGATCGCCTTCGGCGCCGCCACCTTCCTGATCTGCATCTCCACCGTGTTTTTGAAGCAGCACTCGGTGGTGGACGTGATCGTTGGGCTGCTGTTCTCCTGGGCCGGCTACCGGCTGGTCTACCGGGGCGGGCTGGAGCGCATCGCCGCCGCCTTTGCCCGTCATCTGGCGTATTTCCAGCGCATGTACGAATGAAGAAAGCGGAGCGCTTACGCGCTCCGCTTTTTATTTTTTCTCCGTTATTCCAGGCCGCCCCGCTCCTTGAGCTTCCCGGCCTCCTCCTCCAGGGCGGCGGTCCGCTCTCCGGCGGCGGTGAGGGCCTGGGCCTGGGCCAGCAGGGCGTCCACACCCCGCCGGACGGCGCCGTACTGCTCCATCACGTCCCCCAGCCAGCGGCGGGTGTCGTTTTTGATCCCCTCCGCCTGACGGTCGGCCTCGTCCACGATGGACTGGGCCTTCCGATGAGCGTCCAGTTCCACGGTGGCCACCCGGTCCTTCAGCTGGTCATACTTCTCCGCCATGGGGGCAAGCTCCGCCACCTGGGCCTGGAGCCGCTCCAGTTCTTTCCGGGCAGCCGCCAGCCTGGACTCGGTCTCGGTCTGCTCCCCCCGGAGTCTGGCCAGCGTCCGGGTGGAGGTCTCCAGGTGCTCCCGCACCTTGGCCTCCTCCGCGGCGGCGGCGCCCCGGGCGCCCTCCAGGTCGGAGAGCGACGCCTCCAGCTCCCTCTGGCGGCTGAGGGCCTCCTCCAGCCGTGCCTTCAGAGTAGCCACCTCTTTGCGGTGGGCGGTGCCGGTCTGTTCGATGTATTGCTGCACGTCCCGGCGGTTGAAGCCGCCCAGGGCGGTGCGGAAGCGCTGGATGACAGGTTCCATGGCAAAGTCCCCTTTCCTCTTGTTTCACAGGGTTTTTGACATTCTATCACATTTTCCGTCATCTTACAATCCCTTTCTCGCCTGTAATTTTGTGCGGCGCGAAGATTGCCCGATTTCGCCGGAAATTTACAGATTATTCTTCCATCCCGCCGCAAGATGTGGTATACTATATCAAACGATGCCCCATAACCTTGATGAGGACGTGATACTATGAGCGGATATGACGCTTTGATCGTGGGCGCGGGCTATGCCGGAGCGGTGGCCGCCCGCCGGCTGGCGGAGGACGGAGGAAAGAAGGTCCTTGTGCTGGAGCGCCGGCCCCATGTGGGCGGCAACGCCTACGACTGCCCCAATGACGCCGGGGTACTCATCCACCTGTACGGCCCCCACATCTTCCACACCAACGACCGGCGGGTGTTCGACTATCTCTCCCGGTTCACCAAATGGCGGCGCTATCAGCACCGCGTCATCGCCGATCTGCCCCGGGACGGCTCCGGCGGACGGATGACCTTCCCCGTCCCCTTCAATCTGGACTCCATGAAGGCCGCCTTCGGGGAGGCGGAGGGCGCACGGCTGGGGCGGAAGCTGCTGGACGCCTACCCCGCCCAGTCCCAGGTCACCATCCTGGAGCTGCGGCAGAATCCCGACCCGGAGATCGCCGCCATCGCCGACTATGTGTACGAGCACGTGTTCGTCCACTACACCATGAAGCAGTGGGGCCAGACCCCGGAGGAGATCGACCCCGCCACCACCGCCCGGGTCCCCGTGCGCCTGTCCGGCGACCCCCGCTACTTCCTGGACGCCTATCAGGGCATGCCCCTGGAGGGCTACGCCCCCATGTTCCAGCGGATGCTGGAACACCCCAACATCACCGTGGAGCTGGGCCGGGACGCCCTGGCGCGGCTGGAACTGGCGGACGGGACGATCAGGCTGGACGGGGAGCCTTTTACCGGGCCCGTCATCTACACCGGCCAGGCCGACGAGCTGTTCAACTTCCGCTTCGGCCCCCTGCCCTATCGGACCCTGGACTTCGGCTTCGAGACGCTGGAGCGGGACTGTTTCCAGACCCACGGCACGGTGAACTACACCGTGGACGGGGACTACACCCGCATCACCGAGTTCAAGCACCTGACCGGGCAGGTCCTCCCCGGCGTCACCACCATCATGAAGGAGTACTCCCGCTCCTATGCCGGGGCCGAGGGCGAGATCCCCTATTACGCCATCATCAGCCCCGAGAACAACGCCCTCTACGCCAAATACAAGGCGCTGGCGGAGGATCATCCCAACCTCCATCTGCTGGGCCGCCTGGCGGAGTACAAATACTATAACATGGACGCAATTACCGCCAGGGCCCTGGAGCTGACCGACCGGCTCATATGATTTCCCTCTCTCGGACATAATCACAGATACAGGAGTGGATCGAACATGGACAAGCTCATCACCTTCGCCGTGCCCTGCTACAATTCCGCCGCCTATATGGACAAGTGCATCACCTCCCTGCTCACCGCGGGGCCGGAGGCGGAGATCATCCTGGTGGACGACAGCTCCTTCAAGGACGACACCCCCCAGAAATGCGACGACTGGGCCGCCCGCTACCCCGACATCATCCGGGCCATCCATCAGGAGAACGGCGGCCACGGCGAGGGGGTCAACCAGGGC
>CANPWZ010000046.1 GCA_947585425.1 uncultured Oscillospiraceae bacterium | reverse complement strand
TCACGGGTGAACATGAACTGGAGGTAGATGGTCAGGGCGGTGAAGATGGCCACCGCCAGCATGGTGACGAACCACAGGAACTGGTTTTGCTTCAGGGCAAAGGACACCAGCATTGGGAAGGCCATGGAGCCCACCCCCATGACGCCCAGGCCGGCGATGTTGGTGAAGGAGGCCAGGGTGGCCCTCTGCTGGCTGTTCCGGGTGGACACGGGGATCAGGGTGGAGTTGGCGGTGTTGTAGATGGGATAGGCCACGGCGTAGTAGAGGTTGTAGGCCACGGCGATCCACACCATCTTGGCGGTCTCGTTCTGGAAGGGCACGATGAACATGAGGACGCTGGCCACCGACAGGGTCAGGGCGGACAGGAGGACCCAGGGGCGGGCCTTGCCGGCCAGGGCGTGGGTGCGCTCAATGAGCTGGCCCACGATGAGGTTGGCGGCCACGATGAGGATGGTGGAGAACAGCTGGAGGCCGGTGAGGAAGCCCAGGTCCAGCTTGAGTACATCGGTAAAGTAGTTTTGCAGGATGCTGGTGAAGATGCCGGAGGACAGCAGGGCCCCGAAGGGGCCGATGAAGTAGCCGAACAGCATCTCGGCCAGCTTCACGTCGGGGGACTTAATCTTAGAGCTGAACAGTGGATTGCTCCAGATCCCCTGTTTTTTCTCGGCCATGATTCTTTTCCTTTCTCAAAAGGCACCCTACTGACTATTTCAATCAGCAGAAAACGCCATCAGATATTTTACCGTTTCCGCGATATGCTCCGCGCTGAGTCCAAACTGTTTTAGCAGGGCGGCGGCGGGGCCGGAGTGGCCGAACTCGTCGTTGACGCCGATCCGCTTGACCTTGCAGGGAACGCCGCTCTCGGCGACGGCGGCGCACACCGCCTCGCCCAGCCCGCCGATGACGGAATGTTCCTCCGCGGTGACGATCTTGCCGCACTCCTTCGCGGCCTTCAGCACCAGTTCCTCATCCAGCGGCTTGATGGTGGCCATGTTGATGACCCGCACAGAGATACCCTGTTCGGCCAGAGTGTCCGCGGCCTCCAGGGCCTCCGCCACCAGCAGGCCGTTGGCGATGACAGCCACGTCGGCGCCGTCCCGAAGGACCTCGCCCTTGCCGATCTCAAAGGAATAGTTCGCCTCGTCGTGAATCACGGGCACCGCCGAGCGCCCAAAGCGCATATACACCGGGCCCTCATGCTCATAGGCGGCCTTCACCATGGCCCTGGTCTCCACGTCGTCGGCGGGGCTCATCACCACCATCCCGGGGATGGACCGCATGAGCGCGAAGTCCTCGCAGCACTGGTGGGAGGCGCCGTCCTCCCCCACGGAGATGCCCCCGTGGGTGGCCCCGATCTTCACATTCAGGTGGGGATAGCCGATGGAGTTGCGCACCTGCTCAAAGGCCCGGCCCGCCGCGAACATGGCGAAGCTGGAGGCAAAGGGCACCAGCCCCATGGAGGCCGCGCCCGCCGCCACCGCCATCATGTTCCCCTCGGCGATGCCGCAGTTGAAGTGTCGGTCCGGGTACGCCTTCTGGAAGGTGTTGGTCTTGGTGGCGTTGGACAGGTCCGCGTCGAACACGATCACGTCCTCGTGGGCGGCGCCCAGCTCCTTCAATGCGTTCCCGTAGCTCTCACGGGTGGCGATCTTTTTCACGTCCGCCATCTCACTCCGCCTCCAATCCGGCCAGCTGGGCCCTCAGCTCGCCCATGGCCTGCTCGTATTCCCCGTCGTTGGGGGCCTTGCCGTGCCAGCCCACCTGGTTTTCCATGTAGCTGACCCCCTTGCCCTTGGTGGTGTGCATCACGATGGCGAAGGGCAGCCCCTTGGTCTCCCTCGCCCTGGCGAAGGCCGCCTCCATCTGATCGAAGCTGTGGCCGTCAATCTCGGCCACTTCAAAGCCAAAGGCCGCCAGCTTGTCCGGGATGGACCCGGAGTCCATGACCACCTTGGTGGGGCCGTCGATCTGCAAACCGTTGTTGTCGATGATGACGCACAGGTTATCCAGCTTGTAGTGGTGGGCGAACATCAGGGCCTCCCAGACCTCGCCCTCCTCGATCTCGCCGTCCCCCAGCAGGGTGTAGACCCGGCAGGTCTTGCCCATGTGTTTGGCGGCCAGGGCCATGCCGCAGGCGGCGGAGATCCCCTGGCCCAGGGAGCCGGTGGACATATCCACGCCGGGAACCGTGTTCATGTTGGGGTGGCCCTGGAGGTAGCTGCCGATCTGCCGCAGGGTCTTCAGGTCCTCCACCGGGAAGAAGCCCCGGTTGGTCAGGGCGGCGTACAGGCCGGGGGCGGTGTGGCCCTTGGACAGGACGAACCGGTCACGGTCGGGGTTTTTCGGGTCCGCCGGGTCGATGTTCAGCTCTTTGAAGTACAGATAGGCGAACATGTCGGCGGCGGACAGGCTGCCGCCGGGGTGGCCGGCCTTGGCCGCGTAGACGCTCTCGATGACCCCCATACGGACCTTGCAGGCCGCAATCTGGAGCTGTTTCTTTTCCTCGTTTGTCATTTGCTCAGTCCTCCCCGTGCTTTTTCTGCCCGTAATAGGCGTTGGGGCCGTGCTTGCGCATGTAGTGCTTGTCCAAAATCCGCTGGGGGGCCGGCGCGGCGCCGGCGTCCACCTGCCGGGTCAGGATGGCCATTCTGGCCACCTCCTCCAGCACCACTGCGTGGTACACCGCCTGGGCGGCGTCCTTGCCCCAGGTGAAGGGGCCGTGGCTGTGGCAGATGACGGCGGGCACCGCCACCGGATCGATCCCCCGGCTGCGGAAGGTCTCCACGATGATGCTGCCGGTGTTCTTCTCGTAGTCCTCGTCCAGCTCCTCCTGGGTCAGATGGCGGGCGCAGGGGATGGGGCCGTAAAAGTAGTCGGCGTGGGTGGTGCCGTAGGCGGGGATGTCCTGGCCCGCCTGGGCCCAGGCCACCGCGTGGGGGCTGTGGGTGTGGACGATGCCGCCGATCTCCGGGAAGGCGTTGTACAGCACCAGGTGGGTCCTGGTGTCGGAGGAGGGGTTCAGGTCCCCCTCCACCTTGTTGCCGTCCAGGTCCATGACCACCAGGTCCTCAGGTTTCAGCTCGTCGTACTCCACCCCGGAGGGCTTGATGACGAACAGGCCCTTCTCCCGGTCGATGCCGGACACGTTGCCCCAGGTGTAGGTGACCAGGTTCCGGCGGGGCAGCTCCATATTGGCCTCGTAGACCTCGCGTTTCAGTTCTTCCAGCATCTCTGTCCCCTCATTTCAGCTTCCAGGCCAGATCGTTGAGAAACAGCTCCTTCTCCAGCCCCTCCACGGTGGTGTCCTTCCCGATGTGGACGAACTCGATGTCCATCATGTTGGCCCAGTCCTTCATCTGCTCGGCGGACACGTCGTAGCTCAGCACGGTGTGGTGGGCGCCGCCGGCGGTGATCCAGCACTCCACGCCGGTGGTGAGGCTGGGCTCCGCCTGCCACATCACCCGCGCCACCGGCAGATTGGGCATGGGCAGGATGGGCTTCACGCAGTGGATGTCCTGGCAGATGAGGCGTAGCCGGCCGCCCATGTCGATGAGGGAGACCACGATGGCGTCCCCCTCCTTGCCCTCGAACACCAGGCGGGCGGGGTCCTTCTCGTTCATGCCGATGCCCAGATGGTGGGTCTCGATGCGGGGCTTCCCGGCGGCCACGGAGGGGCACACCTCCAGCATGTGGGCGCCCAGGGAGTACTCCGCGCCGGGGACCAGGTTGTAGGTATAGTCCTCCATGAAGGCGGAGGCGCCGTTGCCGTTCTCGCCCATGGCCTTCAGGATGGCGGTCATGGCGGAGACCTTCCAGTCGCCCTCGCCGCCGTAGCCGTAGCCCTGGGCCATCAGGTGCTGGGAGGCCAGGCCGGGCAGCTGCTCCATGCCGTACAGGTCCTGGAAGGTGTTGGAGAAGGCCTTGCAGCCCTCGGCGTCCAGCATCTTCTTCATGGCGATCTCCTCGCGGGCCTGATACCGAATGGCGTCCATGTTGTCGGTGGCGATGTCATAGCTGGCCTTGTAGACCTCCACCAGCGCGTCGATCTCCGCGTCGGTGACGGCGTTCATCTCCTTCACCAGGTCGCCCACGGCCCAGGTGTTCACCTGCCAGCCCAGCTTGGTCTGGACCTCCACCTTGTCGCCCTCGGTGACGGCCACCTCCCGCATGTTGTCGCCGAAGCGCATGACCTTCATCTCTTTGGACACGGCCACGCCGACGGCGGCCTTCATCCAGTCGCCCAGCCGCTTCTGGACGGTCTTGTCGGGCCAGTGGCCGGCGATGACCTTCCGGGGCATCCGCAGCCGGGCGGCGATGAAGCCGTGCTCCCGGTCGCCGTGGGCGGCCTGGTTCAGGTTCATGAAGTCCATGTCGATCTCCTCGTTGGGGATCTCCACGTTGTACTGGGTGGCCAGGTGGCAGTAGGGCTTCTGGAGGTTCGCCAGGCCGTTGATCCACATTTTGCTGGGGGAGAAGGTGTGGCACCAGGCCACGATGCCGGCGCAGTGGTCGTCGTAATTGGCCTCCTTCACCACGTCGGTGATCTCCTTGTTGGTCTTGGCGGTGACCTTGTAGATCAGCGGGTAGGGCAGGACCTTACTGAGCTCCGCCGCCATCTCGGCGGCCCGGGCGGCTACAGTCTCCAGCACTTCGGGGCCGTACAGGAACTGAGAGCCCACCACGAACCAGAATTCATAATTCATATCCTGTCCCTCCTAAAGCGTCTCTGTTGCCGCCCGCTCCACAGACAGCAGGGCGCGGTATTGTTTCATGTAGGCATTGAAGCCCTCCACGTCCTCCGTCAGCGGAGTCTGCGTGGTCCCGGACACCCCGGCGAAAACGCGATGGTCCAGATAGTCCTCCAGCGTCTCCCCCTCCGCCCGGTTGAGCCGGTAGGCAGCCAGCAGCGCCATACCGTAGGGGCCGCCCTCTCCGGCGGTTTCCATGCAGGTCACGGGGGCGTTGCAGGCGGCCGCCAGATATCTCTGTCCCACGCCGGGGGTCTTGAACAGGCCCCCGTGGCCGGTGAGAAAGTCGATGTTCACCCGCTCCTCCGCCAGGATGTCCATGCCGATCTTCAGCGTCGCCATGGTGGAGTAGAGTTGGGCCCGGAAGAAGTTTGCCAGCGTGAATCTGCTGTCTGGCCGCCGGACCACCAGAGGCCGGCCCGCGTCCATATGGGTCACGCCCTCGCCGGCCAGATAGTTGCACACCGTCACGCCGCCGCAGTCCGGGTCGCCCTCCAGGCTTTTTTGGTACAGTTTGGTGTACAGTTCGCCGGTATCGGGGGCGGCGCCGAACAGCTCCGCGGTCTCCCGCAGCACCCCCGCCCAGGCGTTGGTGTCGTTGGTGCAGTTGTTGCAGTGGACCATGGCCACCGGCCTGCCGGTGGGGGTGGTCACCAGGTCGACCTCCTCATAGACCTTTTTCAGCGGCTGCTCCAGCACCACCATGGAGAAGATGGAAGTGCCGGCGGACACGTTGCCCGTCCGGGGGGCCACCGCGTTGGTGGCCGCCATGCCGGTGCCTGCGTCCCCCTCGGCGGGGGCAAAGGGGATACCAGCCGGCAGCAGGCCGTCCAGCCGGGCGGCCCCCTCCGGGGTCAGGGAGCCGGCGTCCTCCCCCGCCGTCAGCACGGCGGGCAGGATGTCCTCCAGCTTCCAGGGCAAACCCCGGTCCGAGACGAGGTAGTCGAACTTTTCCAGCATATCCCTGTCATAGCAGAGGTTCTCCGAGTCGATGGGGAACATCCCGGACGCCTCGCCGATGCCCACGGCGTTCACCCCGGTGAGCATGTAGTGGACATATCCCGCCAGGGTGGTGATATGGGCGATGCGGGAAATATGCGCTTCCCTGTTCAGCACCGCCTGGTACAGGTGGGCGATGGACCACCGCTGGGGGATGTTGAAGCCGAACAGGGAGGTCAGCTCCTCCGAGGCCCG
>CANPWZ010000045.1 GCA_947585425.1 uncultured Oscillospiraceae bacterium | reverse complement strand
ACACGGCAGTTAAGCTCACCTGCGCCGAAAATACTTGGCTGGCGACGGCCCGGGAAGATAGGTAGTGCCAACACAAACGAGAGCAGACAGTCATTCGACTGTCTGCTCTCTCTTTTTTTAAACGGATCCGAAGGGGGAGACCGCCGGGAACAGGCTCTATAACAGGATGTCCCGCACCCGGGCGAGATCCATTTCCTCCAGCACGAAATCGGCCTCCGGCAGGGGCTCTTTTGGGGAGATGTCGGAGCGGATATACACCGTGGCAAGGCCCACGGCCTTTGCTCCGGCGATGTCGCAGAGACCGTCGTTGCCGATCATCACGGCGGTCTCCAAGGGAATATGACGCTCTCTTAGCAGCAGGTCGAAGAATCGGCGGTCCGGCTTTTTGACCCCGTAGTCGGAGGACAGGCAGACGCCGTCGAAGAGGCCGGCGATGCCCAGCCGGTCCAGCTCGTCCCGGGTGAAGATGGCCTGGGCGTTGGACAGCAGCCAGACCCGCCGCCCTGCCGCCCGCAGGGCCTCCAGCAGCTCCCGGGCCCCCGGGTACAGCCGGAGGTATTCGGTGGACAGCCGCCGGAACTGCCGGCCCGTCTCCACCGCCAGGGCGGGACCGGCCTCAGCGCCCTTCTGCCGGAACAGGTCCAGAAAGACCTCCTCCAGCCTGATCTCGGGATGGGCCTCGTGGCTGTCACCGCGGAGGGGAGCCTCCCGCTCCCGCGTTCGGACGGCGGAGAAGTAGGCCTCCTCCAGCTCCTCCGGCCCGTAGGAGGTCCCCCGCTCCCCGTACCAGGCGGCCAGCGCCCGCCACAGGGCGGGCTTGCGCTCGTCGGTTCGGATGTCCACCAGGGTGCCGTACAGATCGAAAATGCAGTCGGTGTATCTCATGGGCTATCCCCCTCGATTTGCTCCAGCGCCTCGTACACCCGCAGCAATTCGCCCACGCTCCAGGCCTGGGCGAAGCAGCCCCTGGAGGGGCCGGGCTCCAGCCCGTCATAGATCTCGGGCAGATGGCCGGCGCAGCCCTCCTTAAGCAGGGCGGGCATGGTGGACAGCCGTTCCCGCACCCGCGCCGCGGCCTCGGGGGTGTTTCCGTGGACCTTCAGCCACGCCAGGTAGTACCCTCCCAGGGGGAAGGGCCACACGGTGCCCTGATGGTACGCCAGGTCCCGGTCCCGGAGGGGGCCGCCGTAGGTGGGATGGAAATCGGGGTCATCGGGGGAGAGGGTCCGCAGGCCGTGATCGGTGTACAGGCTGGCCTCCACCGCCTCCACCACCCGCCGCTCCCGCTCGGGGGGCAGCATGGCGAAGGGCATGGACACCGCCCAGATCTGATTGCACCGCAGCTGGGTATCGGCCTTGGCGCCGGAGAGCACGTCCCGCAGATAACCTTTATCCTCCATCCAGAACTTCTCGTTGAAGGATGCCTTCGCTTTCTCCGCCAGAGCGGCATATCTTTCGCCGTCCGTGCCGGCCAGGGAAGCCAGCCGGGACAGGATGCACAGGGCGTTGTACCAGTAGGCGTTGATCTCCACCGGCTTGCCGTGGCGGGGGGTGGGGAGGAACCCGTCCACCCGCACGTCCATCCAGGTCACCTGGTCCAGGCCGGACCCGGCCCGGATGAGGCCGTCATCGTCCATGGCGATGGCGTAC
Source organism: uncultured Oscillospiraceae bacterium (assembly GCA_947585425.1). Lineage (GTDB taxonomy): Bacteria > Bacillota > Clostridia > Oscillospirales > Oscillospiraceae > Enterenecus. The sequence continues at coordinate 4,489 of CANPWZ010000045.1, read as the reverse complement.
CGGGTGCCGCGCTGATAGGCCCGGACGATCCGCTCCAGCACCGGCCAGGCCTCCCGAACAAACTCGTTGTCGCCGGCCTTTTGGAAATACAGCCACACCCCGTTGATGAGCAGCAGGGGGGCGTCTACCGAGTTATACTCCGGGACCTCCGCCCCCTCCGGGAACAGGTTGGGCAGCAGACCGTCCTTCTCGTAGGCCAGGAAGGTGCGGAGGATGCTCTTTGCCTCCTCATACCGGCCGGCGGCCAGAACGCACCCCGGCAGGGAGATCATGGTGTCCCGGCCCCAGTCCCCGAAAAAGGGGTAGCCGGCGATGATGGTCTTGCCATTGGTGGAGGCCCGGTAAGCGATGTAGGCGTCGGCGGCCCGGGCCAGCTCCTTGGCCACGGGGTCCCGGAAGGGGGCGGCGTCCAGCAGGGAGCGCTGCCGCCCCTCGCAGGCCCGGAGGACGTCCCCGCCGGTCCGCTCAGTGGGCTTGGTAGAGAACACCAGCTCGCACCGCCCCGTCCCCCCGGCGGGCACCGTCCACTCCGCCCGGCAGCAGAGAAGGCCCAGACCGCTCTCCTCCCGGCCGTTTTCCGCGTCGTGCCGGTAAAACAGCCGCTCGCTCCGGCATGGGATGGCGCTGAGCCGCCCGTTGCAGGTGATGTAAAGAGTTTGTCCCTCCCCGCGGACGGCGCCGCCCTCATAGGAGAGAGGGAGGGGCGCTTGAGGCGGATGGCCCTTGGGGGCGAACTGGAAGGACGGCGTCACCCGGAGGGTACAGTCCGCCTCGGAGCGGTTCTCCACGGTGTAGACCGCCGCCGCCCGGTTGGAGCCATGCTCCAGGGCAATCTGCCGCCGGACCGTCACGGCCCCGATGTGATACTCCCACAGGGGGAGGCCGTCGAACACGAAGGAGGCCAGCCGCCGCCAGCCGTCTTCCGGGGGGACGTCCCCCGCGAAGCGCTGGGAGGAGAGAAACGCCGTTCCCTCCGCCGTGGTCAGCGTCTCGGACAGCCGGTGGACCAGGCCGTACCGCCGGTTGGGGGACTCCGCCGCCACCAGGACGCCCTGGTCGCACCGGGAGACGGAGAAGGCCGCCGACGTGGAGGCGTAATTGCCCAGGCCGCCCGCCAGCAGCCAGCAGTTTTCCTCCGCCCGGTCCAGGGCGGGCATATCCCGCTTGTCATAGAGAAAACGCATGGTATCACCTCGTCAGCGCTGCCCAAGGATGAGGGCGGACGCCGGGCCCAGCATGGCGCTGGACCGAAGTTGATAGGGGGCCTGCCAGCGCCAGGAGGAGTCCCCGTCGGCCAGCACGTCCCAGACCCCCTCCGGGAGCTCCGCGTCCACGGTATTCTCCCCGCCGTTGAAGATCAGGCACAGCCGCCGCCAGGGGCTGTCCCCGGCGTTGTCCAGCAGGACGCCGGCGCAGCGCTCCGTGAACTGGTCGGCGTCCAGCAGCCGCGCCCCCGCGTTGGGAGATTTGTCCCGGAGGCCGGGAAGCTGCTTTCTCAGGGCGATGAGGCCCCGGTAATAATCGGCCAACTCCTCGTTGGCCCAGGCGCGCTCCCAGTCCAGCCGGTTCAGCTCCGGGGAGGAGCGGTAGGTGTTCTTGACGCCGTTCTTGGTGCGGGCGAATTCCTCCCCGGCCAGGAAGAACAGGCTGCCCTGGCAGGAGAAGAGGATGGCCGCCGCCAGCCGGTTCTGCCGGAGCAGATCGTCCTCGGACCACCCCGGCCCCACAGCCGAGAGCTTATCCCACAAGGTCCAGTCGTCGTGGCAGGAGAGGTAGTTCACCGTCTGGGACGGGGCCCGGTTGGGGAGACCCTCCCCGGCCCAGCCCGTGACGCAGCGGGCCAGTTTTTCCGCGTCCAGCCCGCCGCCGTTGACGAACCCGGCGTCCTCCGCCCGGAAGAGACTGCCCTTTACCGCATCCCTGGTGTCGTCGCAGAAGGCGGCCACGCCGCCGTCCAGCCGCCGCAGATTGCCCTTATTGGCCAGGTGGGTGCCGGGGCGGGCGGCGGTGCCGGCGGCGCTCCAGGGCTCGCCCAGCACGATCTTCTCGCCGGGGCCGTACCGCTTATCCAGCTCCCGCCGGATGCGGTTCATCAGGGGCACATCCAGAAGGCCCATGAGGTCGAAGCGGAAGCCGTCCATGTGGTACTCCTCCGCCCAGTAGAGGACGGAGTCCAAAATGTACTTCCCGCACATGCTCCGCTCGGTGGCCAGATCGCAGCCGCAGCCGGAGCCGTCGGAGGGGGACCCGTCCCCCCGCTGGCGGACATAGTACCAGGGGACCGTCCGCCACAGCCAGGAGTCCAGGTGGTAAGTGTGGTTGTACACCACGTCCATGATGACCCGCAGCCCCGCCCGGTGGAGGGCCTGCACCGCCTCTTTCAGCTCTTGGACGCGGACAACGCCGTCCCGGGGGTCAGTGGCGTAGGAGCCCTCGGGCACGTTGTAGTTCACCGGGTCGTAGCCCCAGTTGTATTCGCCGGGGCCGCCGCCCTCCGCCACCGAGCCGTAGTCGAACACCGGCATGAGCTGGACGTGGGTGATCCCCAGGGCCTTCAGGTAGTCCAGCCCCGTGGGGTGGAGGCCGTCGCCGTTCAGGGTGGTCCCCTCCTGGGTCAGGGCCTTGAACTTGCCCCGCCACTCGGGCCTGACGCCGGAGGCAGTGTCCCAGGAGAAGTCCTTTACATGGAGCTCATAGATGACCGTCTCCGGCGGCGGGAGAGGGGCCCTGTCATCTGTCCAGTCATCCGGGTCGGTGCGGCGCAGATCGATGACCATGCTCCGCGCCCCCTCCAGGCCGCAGGCACGGGCATAGGGGTCGGCGGTGGGCCGGGTCTCGCCGTCCACTGTCACCAGATAGTCGTAGTAGACCCCGTCCAGGTCCCGGGGGACCTCCCGGCTCCACAGCCCCCGCTTTCCCCGGGAGAGGGGGAGGCGCTCCAGCGGCCCGCCGCCGTCCCCCTCCGCAAAGAGGCGCAGGACTACCGCCGAGGCGGTGGGAGCCCACAGCCGGAACACCGTCCGCCCCTCCTCCCGGAAGGCGCCCAGGGGGGCGTCGCAGTGGAATTCCTCCCGGAAGGCCCGGGAGTCGAAGTACTTTTTCAGAGATGCCTGTGTTCCGCTCATGTTTTTCACTGGCCCAGCACCACGCTGGTCTGGCCGTCCAGGGTGAGGGCGGTCCCGTCCAGGGAGGCGGTCCCCAGGCCCACGATGTCGTTGATCCTGGCGAAGGAAGCGCCGGCGGCGGACAGGTCCACCGTCACCGCCTCGTCCCCGGTGTTGTGGATGACAGCCACGGTATCGTCCCCGTAGACGGACACGAAGCCGCCCACCCCGGAGCCCTCCAGGTCCAGGGGGGTGTAGTCCCCTCTGGCGATGGCGGGGTTGGCCTTCCGCACCAGGATGACCCGCTTGTAGTAGTTATAGAGGCTGTTTGCGTCGCTCAGCTGCTCCTGGACGGTGGCGGAGACACGCTTGTCGGCGGCGTAGGTGCTGCCCTCGGGGTCGGCGATGGTGTCGCCGTCCCCCCACTCCATTTTGAGCCGGCGGTTGGCGTCGGTGTTGGCGCCGCCCCGGGAGCCCCGCATACCGATCTCCTCCCCGTAATAGAGGAAGGGGGAGCCGGGGGAGAGGAGGTAGAGGTTGGCCGCCATCTGGGCCTGGCCGCTGGCGGCGGTCAGGTAGCCTGCCGCCCGGTCGGTGTCGTGGTTGGCGATGAAGGGGACCATCATGGCGTCCCCGTTGAGGGCCTTGATCTCGTCCAGATAGCCGTCCACATAGGAGGTGTAGGCGTCCACGTTGCCGCCCTTGGCGGTAGAGGCGATCCTGCCCTCGGTCTGGCTGGTGGTGAAGTCGAAGCAGTTGAGGGCGGGGAAGTAGTTGAAGGTGACGCTGTCGGCGTCCCACACCTCGGCCACGGTGTAGATGTCGGGCTTGAGGGCCTTCAACTGGTCCATGTACCACACCCAGAACTGGCCGCTCTTCTGATTGTCGCCGTAGTAGATGTACTTGGCCGCGTCGAACCGGAAGCCGTCCATCCCCAGGTCCAGGTAGTACTTGGCCACGTCCACCACCGCCTGACGGACGGCCTCGTTGTCATAGTTCAGCTCGGGCATATCGCTGGAGAAGTTGCCCTCGTAATAGTGGTCGGTGCCGGGGATGGGGTAGAAGGTCCTGCCCGCGGGAGGGTTGTCCGGCGCGGCGTACCAGGTGTAGAAGTCGTAATAGGGGTCGGAGGTGTCGCCGCTCTGGTGGGCGCTGACAAAGGCGGTGAACCAGGGGTTGTTCCGGCCCGAGTGGTTGATGACCATGTCCATGATGACCTTCACGCCGCGCGCGTGGCAGAGGTCCACCAGTTCCTTCAGGTCCTCCTCGGTGCCGAAGGCGGGGTCCACCTTGTAATAGTCGTCCACATCGTACTTGTGGTAGCTCTTGGAGGTGAGGATGGGGGAGAGCCAGATGCCCTCGATCCCCAGGCTGAGGCCGCTGGC
>CANPWZ010000044.1 GCA_947585425.1 uncultured Oscillospiraceae bacterium | reverse complement strand
GTCTCGGCCACGGAGGAGGCGTTTTTCTGCACCTGCCAGCCGTGATAGGCGGTGCCGGTATAGCTGAGACGCAAAGCGATGTTGCGCTGTTCCATCGGTCCGCCGCCTTTCATAAAAATTACAGCCCGAAGTGCCCCATCACGCCGATGACCGCCGCCAGGAGGACCGCCCCGACGATGAACATCACGTCGCCGGGTCGGAAGCGGAGCCGGTTCATGCGGGTGCGGCCCTCGCCGCCGTGGTAGCAGCGGCACTCCATGGCGGTGGCCAGCTCGTCGGCCCGCCGGAAGGCGGAGATGAACAGGGGCACCAGCAGGGGGATAAGGGCCTTGGCCCGCTGGAGGAGATTGCCGGTGTCGAAGTCGGCGCCCCGGGCCCGCTGGGCGGACATGATCTTGTCGGTCTCCTCGATGAGGGTGGGGATGAACCGCAGGGCGATGGACATGATCATGGACAGCTCATGGACGGGCGCGTGGAGCTTTTTCAGGGGGGAGAGCAGGCTCTCCAGCCCGTCGGTGAGGGCCAGGGGGGAGGTGGTGTAGGTGAGCAGGAAGGTGCAGGAGATGAGCATCATGATGCGCACCACCATGAAGAAAGCGTGGAGCACCCCCTCATAGGTGACGGTGAAGATCCAGAGGGAGAAGATGGGCGTACCGGGGGTATAGAAGATGTTGAGCACGGCGGTGAACACCAGCAGGAAAATCACCGGCTTCAGGCCCTTCAGCAGGGCTTTGACCTTCACGGTGGACACCTTGACCACGATGGCCAGCACGGCCAGCAGCACGGCGTAGGTGACGAACCAGTCCGCCAGGAACAGGGCCACGATGTAGGCCACCAGCCCCACGATCTTGGCCCTGGGGTCCAGCCGGTGGATGGGGGAGGAGCCGGGGAAGAACTGGCCCAGGGTGATGTCTTTCAACGCCATTACCGCTCGCCTCCCCTCTTGGCAAGGGCGGAGAGAACGGCGTCCCGGGCCTGCTCCACCGTGTAGACGGAGGCGGGCACGTCCACGCCCATGGCCCGCAGCCGGGCAAACACCCGCGTCATAGCGGGGACGCCAAGGCCCATCTTCTCCAGCTCGGGGCCGTGGGCGAACACGTCCGCCGGGGGGCCGGAGAAGGGGATATGCCCGTGGTCGATGACCACCAGCCGCTCGGCCTCCCGGGCCACCTCCTCCATGGAGTGGGACACCAAAATGACGCAGGCGTTTTTCTCCTGATGGTAGGCGCGGATGTTTTCAAGGATCTGGGCCGCGCCGGAGGGGTCCAGGCCCGCGGTGGGCTCGTCCAGGATGAGCACCTGGGGCTCCATGGCGATGACCCCGGCAATGGCCACCCTCCGCTTCTGCCCGCCGGACAGGTCGAAGGGGGATTTGTCCAGCACGCCGTCGTCCAGACCCACGAACCGGGCGGCCTGGCGCACCCGCCGGTCGATCTCCTCTTTATCCAGGCCCATGTTTTTGGGGCCGAAGGAGATGTCCTGATAGACCGTCTCCTCAAAAAGCTGGTACTCGGGGTACTGGAACACCAGCCCCACCTGGAAGCGGACCTGGTGGGTGCGCTCCTTAGAGGACCAGATGTCCCCGCCGTCGAACAGCACCTCCCCGGAGGTGGGCTTCAAAAGGCCGTTCAGGTGCTGGATCAGGGTGGATTTGCCCGACCCGGTGCGCCCGATGACGGCGATGTATTCCCCGGGCATAGCGGAGAAGTCCACACCCTCCAGCGCCACATGGCGGAACGGGGTGCCCTCGCTGTACACATGGGTCAGTTGTCTTGTCTCGATGATAGGATCCAAGCGTTTCAGTCCTTACGATAGCAATTTGGAGAGGGCGGCGGCGCACTCGTCCGCGTCCAGGGTGTCCAGGGGAGCGTCCACGCCGCTCCGGCGCAGCTCGTACATCAGCGCCACCGGCTGGGGGACCTCCAACCCCAGGGCCCGGAGGCCCTCTACGTCCCGGAACACCTCTTTCGGGGAGCCGTCCCGGACGATCTTCCCGTCGTGCATGACGATGAGCCGGTCCGCCTGGGCGGCCTCGTCCATGTGGTGGGTGATGAGGACCACGGTGACCCCCCGCTCCCGGTTCAGCTTCTTCACGGTGGAGAGGACCTCCGCCCGGCCCACCGGGTCCAGCATGGCGGTGGGCTCGTCCAGCACGATGCACCGGGGCCGCATGGCCAGGACCCCCGCGATGGCCACCCGCTGCTTCTGTCCGCCGGACAGCAGGTGGGGGGCGTGGCGGGCGAACTGGTCCATGCCCACGGTCTTGAGGGCGTCGTCCACCAGCGTTCTGATCTCCTCAGAGGGCACCCCCAGGTTCTCCGGGGCGAAGGCCACGTCCTCCTCCACCACCGAGGCCACGATCTGGTTGTCGGGATTCTGGAACACCATGCCGATCTGCCGGCGGATGTCCAGCAGACGGCTCTCGTCCACGGTGTCCATGCCGTCCACGTACACCTTGCCGCCGGAGGGCAGCAGGATGGCGTTGAAGTGCTTGGCCAGGGTGGACTTGCCGGAGCCGTTGTGCCCCAGCACCGCCACGAAGGAGCCGGCCTCGATGGACAGGTCCAGGCCGTCCAGCACGGTGGGGGCGGCTCCTTCCTCGGTGGTGTAGCGGAAGGTCAAATTTTCGGTGCGGATGATGTCGTTCATGGGGTCACCTCTTCTGCCACCGGCCCGCAGCCCCGCAGGGGAGGGCAAGCCCGGTTTGGGTGACGGGCAGGCCCAGCTCGTCGGAGACGGTATGGCCGCCGAATCTGCCGCCGATGACAGTCTGTAAGATATAAGTCAGCACCGACGGGGCCAGGCCCGTGGTGTAGGAGTTCAGGATGACGAACAGGGGATCGTCGGACAGCACGCCGGACACCAGCTCCACGAAGGGGTAGAGGTTCTCCTCCAGCTTCCACACCTCGCCGGAGGGCCCGCGCCCGTAGGAGGGCGGGTCCATGATGATGGCGTCGTACCGCCGGCCCCGCCGGATCTCCCGCTCCACGAACTTGGCGCAGTCGTCCACGATCCAGCGGATAGGGGCCTCCTCCAGCCCCGAGAGCTTCGCGTTCTCCCGGGCCCACTGGACCATGCCCCTGGCCGCGTCCACATGGCACACGGACGCCCCCGCCGCCGCGCAGGCCACGGTGGCCCCGCCGGTGTAGGCAAACAGGTTCAGCACCGACACGGGCCGGCCCGCCGCCCTGATCTGCTCTCTGGCCCAGTCCCAGTTGGCGGCCTGCTCCGGGAAAACCCCGGTGTGTTTGAAGTTCATCAGCCCCACCTGGAAGGTCAGGTCCTTATAATGCAGCCGCCACTTGCCGGCGTCCCCGCCGCTGGCCCACTGGCCGCCCCCGGTGCTTGAGCGGGCGTACCGGGCGTCGGGCTTTTTCCAGCCCCGGTGGGTCCGGGGGGTGTCCCAGATGGCCTGAGGGTCGGGACGGACCAGCAGCCTGTCACCCCAGCGCTCCAGCTTTTCGCCCCCGCCGCAGTCGATGAGCTCGTACTCGGTCCAGTCAGACGCCAGCCACACGGAAATCCCTCCCTCCCGGAAATGGATGGAAACGCACATTGAATCAAGGTATTATACTACAACCGCGCCGAATAGTCAAACAGAAAGAACAGGGAAGTTCGGCGGACGACTGTCCCCGATCGGGGGACAATCATCCACCATTTGGAAGATAAAAAGCGGCCCCGGCGGCCCTGAAAATTCGTGATGATTTTTGCGTACAAAAATATTGACAAGGGGGGTCAAACGGGCTATAGTGTAACTCGCTATCCGTGAAAACCCGGGCCGGTTTCGCGCCGGTTGTCCGCAATAGACGGACACCCGCCGGGTGAATAAATCGAGGGAGCTGAAATTATCAATCATCCGTAGAAAAAGGTGATGTATCATGTCCAAGGAACTGATCCGTCTGTCCGACTGCGTCATGGCCTACGACGATGACGTGGTGCTGGATCGCATCGACCTCTCCATCCAGGATAAGGAATTCCTCACGCTGCTGGGCCCCAGTGGGTGCGGCAAAACGACCACGCTCAGGATCATTGGTGGTTTTTTGACGCCGACCTCTGGGGACGTTTTGTTTGACGGCAAGCGCATCAACGACGTGCCGCCCCACAAGCGCATGGTGAACACCGTGTTCCAGCGGTATGCCCTGTTCCCCCACCTCAACGTGTTCGAGAACGTGGCCTTCGGCCTGCGCATGGGCCAGACCGTGGTGGAGCAGGAGAACGGCCAGGAGGTCCGCCGGAAGGTGAAGATCCCCGAGGAGGAGATCCACAGCCGCGTCATGGAGATGCTGGAGATCGTGAACCTGAAGGGCTTTGAGCGCCGGCCGGTGACCGCCCTGTCCGGCGGCCAGCAGCAGCGGGTGGCCATCGCCCGGGCGCTGGTGAACCGACCCAAGGTGCTGCTGCTGGACGAGCCTCTGGGCGCGCTGGACATGCGCCTGCGCAAGGATATGCAGCAGGAGCTGAAGCGCATCCAGCAGGAGATGGAGATCACCTTTATCTATGTGACCCACGACCAGGAGGAGGCCCTGGCCATGTCCGACACGGTGGTGGTCATGGACGGGGGCCGTATCCAGCAGGTGGGCTCCCCGGAGGACATCTACAACGAGCCGAAAAACGCCTTTGTGGCCGATTTCATCGGCGAGTCCAACATCATCGACGGCATCATGCGCGCCGACGGGGTGGTGGAGATCTTCAACCGCCGGTTCCAGTGCCTGGACAAGGGCTTCGACAGGGACGAGCCGGTGGACGTGGTCATCCGGCCCGAGGACGTGGACATCGTGTCCGAGGCGGAGGGCCAGCTGAAGGGCACCGTCACCGCCGTCACCTTCAAGGGGGTCCACTACGACACCATCGTGGACTTCTACGGCTTCAAGTGGCTGATCCAGACCACCGATTTTTGCCCGGTGGGGTCCCACATCGGCATCAAGATCGACCCGGACGGCATCCACGTGATGAAAAAGAGCCAGTATTCCGGCATGTTCGGCGACTACTCCTCCTACTCCGAGGAGTACGACGAGATCAACGACCCCACCCTCCTGGACGAGGAAGAGGAGGGCGCCGGCGATGAAGAATAAGCGCTCTCTTTTCGCCGTCCCCTACGTGATCTGGATGGCGCTGTTCGTGGTCATCCCCATCGTGATCATGCTGGTGTACTCCCTGACGGTCTCGGTGACCACCGGGGAGGGGGAGGCCATCCAGTTCTCCTTTGAGAACTTCACCGGCATGGGGGCCTATGTGACCGTGTTCGCCCGGTCCTTCTGGCTGGCCATCGTCGCCACCCTGGTGTGTCTGCTCATCGGCTACCCGGTGTCCTACTGGATGGCCAAGGAGGGGCCCGGCTTCCAGCGGGTGGCCATGGCCCTCATCATGCTGCCCATGTGGATGAACTTCCTGCTCAGGACGTACTCCTGGATGTCCATCCTGGAGAACAACGGCCTTTTGAATCAGCTCTTCCAGAAGATCGGGCTCATCGCCCTGTACAACGATCTCACCGGGCAGAACATCGAATACTTCCAGATGATCCGCACCCCCGGCGCGGTGGTGCTGGGTATGGTGTACAACTATCTGCCCTTTATGATCCTGCCCATCTACTCGGTGCTGTCCAAGATGGACCAGAGCCTCATCGAGGCGGCCCAGGACCTGGGGGCCGGCACGGCGGACGTGTTCCGCCGGGTGACCCTGCCCCTGTCCCTGCCCGGGGTGCTCTCCGGGGTGACCATGGTGTTCGTCCCCTCGGTGTCCACCTTCGCCATCTCCCGGCTGCTGGGCGGCGGCACCAACATGATGCTGGGCGACCTCATCGAGAACCAGTTTCTGGGCGGGGCCTACAACCCCCACCTGGGCGCGGCCATCTCCATGGTGATGATGGTCATCGTGCTCATCTGTATGCTCGTCATGAACCACTTTGGCGAGGGCGAAGAACAGGCGGTGATGCTATGAGACGGCGGAACGGTCTGGGTGGCCGCCTGGGCATCGGCCTGGTATTCCTGTTCCTCTATCTGCCCATCATCCTGCTGATCGTCTTCTCCTTCAACGGGGGAGACTCCTCCGCCGTGTGGCAGGGCTTCTCCCTGAAATGGTATCAGTCCCTGTTCCACAACCGCCTGGTGATGGAGAGCGTGGCCACCACCCTGCTGGTGTCCCTGCTGGCCACCGCCATCTCCACCGTGGCGGGCACTTTCGCCGCCATCGGCATTTACAGCCTAACCAAGAAGTGGCGGGACCCTATCCTGGTGGTCAACGACATCCCCATGATGAACGCGGACATCGTCACCGGCGTGTCCCTGTGCCTGTTCTTCGTGGCCTTTTTCAACGGCTGGCGGGGCTTCGCCGAGTGGATCAACTCGGTCCAGTCGGTGGTGTTCTTCCCCGAGCGGCTCCACCTGGGGATGGTCACCCTGGTGCTGGCCCACGTGTGCTTCAACATCCCCTATGTGATCCTGAACGTGGCCCCGCGGCTCCGCCAGATGGACAAGAACCTGGTGGACGCGGCCCAGGACTTGGGCTGCACCTGGATGCAGGCCTTCTTCAAGGTCATCCTGCCGGAGATCAAGCCGGGCATCGTGTCCGGCGCGCTCATCGCCTTCACCATG
>CANPWZ010000043.1 GCA_947585425.1 uncultured Oscillospiraceae bacterium | reverse complement strand
CTGGGGATGCTCCACATGGAGATCATCCAGGAGCGGCTGGAGCGGGAGTTCGACCTGGACCTGATCACCACGCTGCCCTCGGTCATCTACGAGGTGACCAAGACCGACGGGACCCTGGTCCGGGTGGACAATCCCCACAACTACCCCGACCCCGGCTCCATCAAAGCGGCCATGGAGCCCTACGCCAAGGTGTCCATCATCACCCCGCCGGAGTACGTGGGGAACATCATGCCCATGTGCCAGGACCGCCGGGGCGAGTATCAGAACATGGAGTACCTGGACACCAATCTGGTGGAGATCCACTACCTGATGCCCCTGAACGAGATCATCTACGACTTTTTCGACACCCTCAAGGCCAAGACGCGGGGCTACGCCTCCCTGGACTACGAGCTGGACTCCTACCGGCCCTCCGACCTGGTGAAGGTAGATTTGCTGCTGAACGGCGACCAGGTGGACGCCCTCTCCTTCATCGCCCACCGGGACAAGGCTTACAAGCGGGCAAGGCGCATCTGCGAGAAGCTGAAGGACAACATCCCCCGGCAGATGTTCGAGGTGCCCATCCAGGCGGCCATCGGCGGCAAGGTCATCGCCCGGGAGACCCTGAAGGCCCTGCGGAAGGACGTGCTGGCCAAGTGCTACGGCGGCGACATCACCCGGAAGAAGAAGCTGCTGGAGAAGCAGAAGGAGGGCAAGAAGAAGATGCGCTCCCTGGGCACCGTACAGATGCCCACCGAGGCGTTCATGGCGGTGCTGAAGCTGGATGAGGAATAAAAAACGCGGGCCGTCCCCGGCTGGGAACGGCCCGTTTCGCGCCTTTTCATCACTTCAAGGCGGCGGCCGCCGCCCGCTCTATCCGCCCGCCGCTCTCCCGGAGGGCGGCGCAGACGGCGGCGGTGTCGCCCTCCTCCACGCCGCGCAGGATACGGCGGAAGTCGGCCAGGTCCCGCTCCGTATCCGCCCCGCCGGCGGCGTAGAGGGAGCGGAGCAGCAGCTGCTGCCCCTGGATGGCCAGCATGGAGCGGTCCAGCCGGCTGTTGCCGCAGTGGGCGTAAAACACCCCCACCAGCTGGTGGACGGCGGACACCCGCCCCTGGGGGGTGGAGGCGGCCCCGTACTCGGCGATGCGCCGGCCGATCTGCTCCGCCATGGCCGCCCGGTCCCCCCGCTCCATGGCCAGCTCCGCCGCGGCGCAGTGGAGGGTGGTGGCCAGCTGCTGGATCTCCTCCACATCCCTGGGGGTGAGGGCGATGACCCGGGCGCCGATGTTGTTCTCATACTCGATGAGCCCCTCCTGCTGGAGGCGGTTGATGGCCTCCCGGATGGGGGTGCAGGACACGCCCAGGGCGTCCTGGAGCTCGTTGACGTTGACCCGGCTGCCCAGGGGAAGGCGCAGGGCGACGATGTCGGAGCGGAGCCGCTCGTAGACCTGATCCACCAGGGAGCGTTTTTTGATGGCGGGCATGGGGGACCCTCCTCATATCTTATTTCTTGCAACATGTGAATCATAGCAAACGCGCCGGGAAAATGCAAGGGGGAACGAGGTTTCCGTCGAAAGTGACGGATTTTGGCATGTACTTTTGTGCAAAATCCCATCCTGAAATTCCCTTGACTTTTGGTAAAATAGTAGTATCCTAAAGGTAGAAAAATCTTGCAAGATATATGATTTGCAATACGAGAAAGGGGAAGTCCATCATGGTTTTCAAAACGTTCGACGAGCTCATCCACGCCGCCAAAAGCAAGCCCCACACCGCCCGCATGGCCGTCGCCGCCGCCGGCGACTCCCACACCATCGAGGCCGTGCTGAAGGCCCGGGAGGAGGGCATCGCCATCCCCGTGCTGGTGGGCGATAAAGCCGCCATCGACGCCGCCCTGGCCGAGTTCGGCGCCACCGTCCCCGCCGAGGACATCTACGACGTGCCCGACCTGGCCGAGTCCGCCCGGAAGGCCGTGGCCCTGGTCCGGGAGGGCAAGGCTGACTTCCTCATGAAGGGCAAGCTGGACACCTCCGTGCTGCTGAAGGCCGTGGTGGACAAGGAGAACGGCCTGGGCCAGGGCCGCACCATGAGCCATTTCACCGCCTTTGAGATCCCCACCTATCACAAGCTGCTGGTCCCCGTGGACGGCGGCATGGTCACCTACCCCACCCTGGAGCAGAAAAAGGACATCATCCTGAACACCGTGGACACCCTGCGGGCCATGGGCTATGATATGCCCAAGGTGGGCGTGCTGGCCTGCGTGGAGAAGCTCAACCCCAAGATGCCCGAGACGGTGGAGGGCGACGCCCTGAAACAGATGAACCAGCGGGGCGAGATCCCCGGCTGCATCGTGGAGGGCCCCATCTCCTACGACTGCGCCGTGTCCAAGGAGATCGCCGAGTTCAAGGGGTTCCAGAGCCCCTGCGCCGGCGACTGCGACGTGCTGGTGGCCCCCAACATCCACGCCGGCAACATCATGGGCAAGATGCTGGCCGTCACCTGCCACGCCAAGATGGCCGGCTTCATCGTGGGCGCCAAGTGCCCCATCGTCATGACCAGCCGGGGCTCCACCCCCGAGGAGAAGTACCTGTCCATCGTCATCAGCGCGGTGGCCGCCCAGAAGTAAGGAGGACTACATATGCGTCTGCTCATTCTGAATCCCGGCTCCACCTCCACCAAGCTGGCCGTGTTCGACGACGAGAAGGCCCTGTTCGTGGAGTCCGTCACCCACTCCCCCGAGGAGCTGGCCCCTTTTGACAGGGTGGCCGACCAGTACGGGTTCCGCAAGGACCTGGTCCTCAAGACCCTGGCCGCCCACGACATCCCCCTGGATTCCCTGAACGGCATCGTCTCCCGGGGCGGCCTGCTCACCGCCATCGAGGCGGGCGCCTACGCCGTCAACGACGATATGGTGTGGCAGCTCCGCAACAAGCCCCGCAACGAGCACGCCTCCAATGTGGGCGCCATGATCGCCGACGCCATCGGCAAGGAGCTGGGCATCCCCGCCTATATCTACGACGGCGTCACCGTGGAGGAGCTCACCCCCATCAACAAGATCACCGGCCTGCCCGAGATGCAGCGCAAGGGCATGGGCCACAACCTGAACACCCGGGCCGCCGCCATGCGCTACGCCCGGGAGCAGGGCAAGCCCTATCAGGACATCACCGTCATCGTGGCCCACCTGGGGGGCGGCATCTCGGTGAACCTCCATCACAACGGGAAGATCGAGGACTTCATCAACGACGAGGAGGGCCCCTTCTCCCCCGAGCGGGCCGGCGGCCTGCCCATGTTCGACGTGATCGCCAAGTGCTTCGCCCCCGGCGCCACCCAGAAGGACGTGATGAAGACCGTCAAGAGCCGGGGCGGCCTCATGGCCCACCTGGGCACCACCGACAGCCGGGAGGTGGAGAAAATGATCGCCGCCGGCGACGAGCACGCCAAGCTCATCTACGACGCCATGGCCCTCAACGTGGCCAAGAACATCGCCAAGTGCGCCCCCGGCGTGAAGGGCAAGGTGGACGCCATCATCCTCACCGGCGGCATCGCCTACTCCAAATACTTCACCCAGGCCGTCGCCGGCTATGTGGACTGGATCGCCCCCGTGGTCATCTACGCCGGCGAGGACGAAATGCAGTCCCTGGCCCTGGGCGGGCTCCGGGTCCTCCGGGGGGAGGAGCAGGCCAAGACCTACGTCAGCCCCGACCGCCCCAGGAACTGAACACAGCGCTGAAAAGCCGCCTCCGGGATGACCGGGGGCGGCTTTTTGTCATTTGGCCGCGCCGAAATACTCCTCCAGCACCTCCCACTCGGAGAAGTGCCGCCGGACGCCGTTCGTCTCGATGTAGTCCTCGTGGCCCTTGCCCAGCAGGGCCACCAGGTCGCCGGGGCGGGCCATGTCCAGGGCGGCGAAGATGGCCTCCCGGCGGTCCGGGACGGTGATGTGGGGGATGGCGTCGCCAATTTCGGCGGCGATCTGGGCGCAGATGTCCTCCGCCCGCTCGGAGCGGGGATTGTCCTCGGTGAGGACGGCGCAGTCGGCGTACTCCGCGGCGGCCCGGGCCATATCCACCCGGCGGATGGGGGGCCGGTCGCCCCCCGCGCCGAACAGGGCGATGACGCGGCCCTCCACATGGGGCCGGAGGGCGGAGAGCAGGGCCCGGAAGGACTCCCCGTTGTGGGCGTAGTCGATGAGGACGGTATAGGGGGCGGGGGCCGGGAAGCGCTGGGCCCGCCCCGGCACCGAGACGTGGGCCAGCCCCCGGCGGACGGCCCTGTCGTCCACCCCGATGGTGCGGCAGAGGGCGATGGCGGCCAGGGCGTTGGCGGCGTTGAAGTCTCCCGGCATGGAGACAGTGTAGGGCTCCGGGGAGCCCGCCACGCTGAACCGGGAGGACAGGCCCTCCGGGGGCAGAAGCGAACCTCGCACGTCGGCGCCGGGGCACATCCCGAAGGTAAAGGCCGGGGCGCCGGGGCGGAGCCGGGCGCGCATGGCGGGCCAGGCGGGGTCGGCCAGACTGCCCACCGCCACCCGACACTGGCGGAACAGGGCGGCCTTGCAGTCCCGGTACTCGGCAAGATCGGCGTGTTCATATCCGCCGATGTGGTCCGGGGACAGGTTGAGGAACAGCCCCGCGGCGAAGTCGATCCCCTCCACCCGGCGGAGCTTCATGGCCTGGGAGGACACCTCCATGACCACATGGGTGCAGCGCCCGTCCGCCATCTGGCGCAGCGTCCGGTGCAGGGCGATGGGCTCCGGAGTGGTGTTGGCGGCGGGGGCGATGAGGGTGTCGCCCAGGAAGGAGCCCAGGGTGCCGATCATGCCGCAGGTGTGCCCCGCCTCGGCGAGGATGGAGCGGAGCATATGGGCGGTGGTGGTCTTGCCCTTGGTGCCGGTGACGGCCAGCATGGTCATCCGCCTTGCAGGCCAGCCGTAAAACCCGGCGGCGAGAGGCCCCAGGGCGGCCCGGGGGTCGTCCGCAGCCACGGCGGGGACCCCCTCCGGCAGGGGCGGGGCGCAGAGGACGGCGGCGGCCCCCCTCCGCACGGCCTCCCCGATGTGGGCGCGGCCGTCCTCCCGCGCGCCGGGGAGGGCGATGAACAGCGCGCCGGGGCATACCTCCCGGGAGTCACAGGCAAGAGAGGCGATCTCCACATCTTCGGGACAGGGCAGGCGGAACGCGGACAGCAGACGGGACAGCTTCATGGGACTTCCCCCTTTGTTTGAGCTGCCCCATCCTATGATCTGGACGGCAAAACGGTCCCTCCCACGCCGGGAGGGACCGTTTCTTTCGCGTTTCCGCTTATTTCGTGAAGATGGTGCCGGCCACCCGCTCGTGGAGCATATCCAGCAGCAGGGCGTGCTCGGTGGTGCCGTCCAGCACCGACACCTCCCCTACCCCGCGCTCCAGGGCGTGGAGGCAGCCGGTGACCTTGGGGACCATCCCCCCGGCGATGAGGCCGGCGTCCAGCAGCTCCCGGGCCCGCTGGGCGTCCATGCGGGCCACGGCGGTGGACTGGTTGCGGCTGTCGATGCGCACGCCCCCCACGTCGGTGAGGAACACCAGCCGGTTGGCGTGGAGGGCCTCGGCCACGGCCTGGGCGGCGTCGTCGGCGTTGCAGTTGTAGCCCGCGCCGTCGCCGCTGCCGGCGATGGGGGACACCACGGGGAGGAATCCCGCCCCCAGCAGGGTGTCCAGCAGCCGGGGATCGACTTTCGTGATCCGCCCCACTCGGCCCAGGGCGGGGTCCTTGCACTCCGCGGTGAAAAGCCCGCCGTCCTTGCCGGAGATCCCCACGGCGGACACGTCCAGCCCGTTCAGGGCGGACACGATGGACTTGTTCACCTGGGCGGAGAGGGCAAGCTCAGCGCATTCCAGGGCGGCTTCGTCGGTGACCCGATAGCCGTTTTCGAATCGAGTGGGGACGTTCAGCCGCTCCAGCAGGGCGGTGATGTTCTTCCCGCCCCCGTGGACCAGGACCACCCGGATGCCGGACATCTGGAGCACCGCCACGTCGTGGAGGATGGAGTCCACCGCCCCTTCGGGGCCCAGGGCGGAGCCGCCGTATTTCACCACCACGGTGGTCCCCGCCTGCTGCTTGAGCTTCGGCAGAACGTAGGACAGGGAGCGGGCCTTCTCCAGCCCGTCCAGGTGGTGGGTCACGTCGTATTCCCGAAGCCAGGTCTGGGCGTACTCCACGTCGGAGGGGGTGTCGATGTATTCAAGGCCCCGCTTCTGCCGGGTCTCGGCCCCCTTGCCGGTGATGAGGATGACGGTGGGGGTATCGCAGCTCAGCACCGCCTGGCGGATGGCCTCCCCCCGGTTGGGCTGGATGACGTATTCGCAGCCCTGTTCCGCCACGTGGGCCGCGATCTCCCGGCAGATGGACATGGTGTCCTCCTCCCCGGAGTCCTCCTCGGTGAGGACCACCAGGTCGGAGTATCTGCCGGAGATCTCCCCCAGGTCCCGCCGGCGGTCCAGGGCCTTTTTGCCGGGGCAGCCGAACACGGTGACGATCCGCCGGCCGGGGTACTCCTTCCTCACCGACTGGAACAGGGTCTCAAAGCTCATGCGGTTGTGGGCGTAGTCCACGATGGCGGTGACGCTGTCGTCGGCGTTGGTGTAGACCTCCATCCGGCCGGGGACCCGGGCCTTCATCAGCCCCACGTAGATACACTGCTGGGGGATGCCCAGGGCCTGACACACGGCGATGGCGGCCAGGGCGTTTTCCACGTTGAACAGCCCCGGCATGGTGAGCTGGAACTCCCGGGACAGGTGCCGCGAGGTCACCCGGAAGATGATGTCCGTCCCCCGCTTGCGGACGTCGGACCCGTACACGTCGGCGGAGGGGTCCTTTTGGGAGAAGGTGACCACCCGGCGGCAGTCCCGGCGGGCGGCGGCCAGGATCTCCTCCCCGTGGTCGCTGTCCAGGTTGACGCAGGAGGTGGACGCCTGGGCAAAGATCTTCAGCTTGGAGTGGAAGTAGTCGTCGAAATCCGGGTGCTCGATGGGGGAGATGTGGTCGGTGCCGATGTTCAGGAAGGCGGCGGCGGCGAACCGGGTGCCCAGGGTGCGGTGGTACTTGAGGGCCTGGGACGACGCCTCCATCACCAGATAGCCCAGCCCGGCGGACAGGGCGTTGGCAAAGTGCCGCTGGAGCTCCAGGGGCTCCGGGGTGGTGAGATGGGACTCGAACTTCTCCACCCCGTCCCAGGTGTCGATGGAGCCCAGCACGCCGCAGGTCACCCCCTTGGGGGCCAGGTACTCGTCCAGGATGTATTTCAGGTAGTAGGCGGTGGAGGACTTGCCCTTGGTGCCGGTGA
>CANPWZ010000042.1 GCA_947585425.1 uncultured Oscillospiraceae bacterium | reverse complement strand
AAGAGCGACGCCCTCATCCGCAAGCTGGAGGGGCTGGCGTCCGTCCATCAGGCCCGGCAGCTCCAGCGGCAGGTGTATGTGGACCGGCGGGTCAAGACCATGAACGAGAGCATCTTCTACAACGTGGACAAGCTCCACGCCGCCATCGCGGCGAACCGGGTGGTGACCTTCCGCTACTTCGAGTACGACCGGGCCAAGGAGAAGGTCTACCGCCGGGACGGGGCCCGGTACAAGCTCACCCCCTACGGCCTCATCTGGGACAGCGAGAACTACTATGTGGCCGGCTGGGACGAGACGAGGAGCGAGCTGCGCCACTACCGGGTGGACAAGATGAGCGACATCACCGTCACCGGTCTGCTGGGCCGGTCCCGGGAGGGCTGGGACCCGGAGGGCTACGCCTCCCGCCACTTCGGCATGTACGCCGGCGCCCCCTGCCGCCTGCGGCTTCGGTGCCAGAACCGATACGCCGGCATTGTGCTGGACCGATTCGGCCGGGAGGTCATGCTGGTGCCCGACGGAGAGGACCACTTCACCGTCACCCTGGACGTGGTGGTGAGCCCCATCCTGTGGGGCTGGATCTTCGGGCTGGAGGACGGGGTGGAGGTGCTGTCCCCTGACTGGGCGGCGGCGGACTTCAAAAACCGGCTGGAAAAGGCGCTGGCGCTGTACAAAAAGGATTAAAACGCTGCGAATCAGGGCACACTTCCCCAAAATGAGGAGGTGTGCCCTTTATGCTGTGCGAGGGGAGAAAACTGTTTGAGCTGGGGGCCCGGCTGGCCCGGCTGGGGACGCTGGCCGTGGGCTCCGCCGGGGGAGAGAGGGCCAAACTGCTGGCCAGGGCCGCCGGGTGCGGGGCGGCTCTGGCCGGGGGAGAGGTCTGCTTCCACGACGGGACCTGCGCCGCCTGCGGGGCGTGGCTGGCGGGATACTACGGCTTTGGGGCCGCCCTGTTCCTCCGGCAGGAGGGGGAGGAGATCCGCCTGTTCCTCCACGACGGGGCGGGGAAGGCGATCGATCCCGCCCCCCTTCCGGCGGCGGGGAGCGCGGGGGCCCCGGGCTCCTGGGACCTGCTGGCCGGGGCGGACTGCGCCTGGGCGGCCAATCGGGCGGGGGACCGCCTGACGCGGGGGGGCGTGGCCTATGTCCGGGGACCGGCGGCCCTCACCATGGCCCTGGAGCGCATGGGCTGGACGGTGACCCGCCAGCCTCTCCCCGGCGGTGCGGTGTTCACAGCGGACGGGGAGGGCTTTGCCCTGACGGTGGAGCGGGGCGGGGCGGTGTCCCATCCCGCCGGGGCGGACGCGCTGGAGGCCGCCGCAGGGTACGGGGAGGAGCCCCGGGCCATCCCCGCCTTCGGGCCGAGATAAGGGCTTTACAATCCCTCTCTGTTGATGGTATAATCAGACGAAAAAGACGGCCTTTGGGCCGAAAAGGAGAGAGGGACATGACCCCCTATCAGGAGGAATTCATCCGCTTCATGGTGCGCTCCGGCGTGCTGACCTTCGGGGACTTCACCACCAAGTCGGGCCGCAGGACCCCCTATTTCATCAACACCGGCAACTACAAGACCGGCGCCCAGGCCGCACGCCTCGGGGACTACTACGCCGCCTGCATCCAGGAGCGGGCCCCCGAGGGGATCGACTGCCTGTTCGGCCCCGCCTACAAGGGCATCCCCCTGGTGGTGGGGGCGGCGGCCTCCCTGTTCCGCGATTACGGCCGGGACCTACCCTACTGCTTCAACCGCAAGGAGGCCAAGGACCACGGCGAGGGGGGCTCCATGGTGGGGTATAAGCCCCGGCCGGGGGACCGCATCGCCATCATCGAGGACGTGGTCACCGCCGGCACCGCCGTGCGGGAGTCCCTGGAGCTGTTCAAGGCCCTGGGGGACGTGAAGGTCACCCACCTGTTCGTCTCCGCCGATCGGATGGAGCGGGGGACCCGAGACTGCACCACCCTGGACGAGCTGCGGGAGGACTACGGCATCACGGTTTGCCCCATCGTCACCATCCGGGAGATCATGGAAGCCCTGCACAACAGGCCCGTGGACGGGAAGGTCTACATCGACGACGAAATGCGGGGCCGCATGGAGGCGTACCTGGCCCAGTACGGCCCCAGGGCGTAAGGCCGTGGCGGACGAAAAGAAAAAGAAGCCCCTCCACGCCGGCCACCGCCGGCATATGCGGGAGGAGTTCCAGAAGCGGGGGTACGATGTCACCGGCATGCCCGACCACCGGGTACTGGAGCTGCTGCTGACCTACGCCATCCCTCGGATCGACGTGAACCCCATCGCCCACGCCCTGGTGGACCGCTTCGGCTCCATCGTGGGGGTGTTCCACGCCACTCCCGAACAGCTCATGGAGGTGGAGGGCATCGGCCCGGAGTCGGCCACCCTGATCTTCCTGGTGATGCAGATCTCCGGCCGGTATCTGGAGGAGATGTACTCCTTCGAGGGCCGGGTGGTCACCACCGTCCAGCTGGAGGAGCTGCTGCGGCCCGTATTCTTCGGCGCCCGTGACGAGATGGCATATCTGGTGTGCATGGACGGCAAGAACAAGGTGCTGGCCGTCCGCAAGCTGGGGGAGGGGATGGCCGACGCGGTGCAGATCACCCTGCGCAAGGCGCTGGAGGCTGCCCTTGCCTGCAACGCCACCCGGGCGGTGCTGGCCCACAACCACGTGTCCGGGGTGGCGCTGCCCTCCGAGGCGGACGTCGCCACCACCCGCC
This sequence comes from uncultured Oscillospiraceae bacterium, assembly GCA_947585425.1. Lineage (GTDB taxonomy): Bacteria > Bacillota > Clostridia > Oscillospirales > Oscillospiraceae > Enterenecus. The sequence continues at coordinate 5,064 of CANPWZ010000042.1, read as the reverse complement.
GGCTGAAGCTGCTGATGGCGGAGGCCGGGATCCAGCTGCTGGACCACATCATCTTCGCCAACGACGAGGCGGTGTCCATGGCGGAGAGCGGGCTCATGAACGACTGAGCGGAGAGCGCCGGATACGGCGCTCTCTTTTTGCCCGGAAAAGAAAGTTTCCCGGCAAAAACACCTTGCGGACCGCCCCGGGATATGATACGATAATACAATGGATTTTCCCCGGGAGGGCCCCGGTTCCTCTTGACAGATTAAAACGAATGTTCTATCATAGAAGCGGCCCGTGAGCCGGAAGGGAGGCGCCCCATGCCCAAATTCGAAGTGGTATCCGAATACACCCCCAGCGGCGACCAGCCCGAGGCCATCGAGGCGCTGGCGGCGGGCATCGAGAACGGGCTGGACGAACAGGTGCTGCTGGGCGTCACCGGCTCGGGCAAGACCTTCACCATGGCCAAGGTCATCGAGAAAGTCCAGCGGCCCACCCTGGTGCTGGCCCACAACAAGACCCTGGCCGCCCAGCTCTGCGCCGAGTTCCGGGAGTTCTTCCCCCACAACGCGGTGGAGTATTTCGTGTCCTACTACGACTACTACCAGCCCGAGGCCTATATCCCCCACACCGACACCTATATCGAAAAGGATATGTCCATCAACGACGAGATCGACCGGCTGCGGCTGTCGGCCACCGCGTCGCTGCTGGAGCGGCGGGACGTGATCGTGGTGTCCTCCGTGTCCTGCATCTACGGCCTGGGCGAGCCGGAGGACTTCGCAAAGATGATGGTGTCCCTCCGGGTGGGGATGGAGATCAGGATCGAGGAGCTGCTGAAAAAGCTGGTGGCCATCCGCTACGAGCGGAACGACATCGCCTGGGAGCGCAATATGTTCCGGGTGAGGGGGGACACGGTGGAGGTGTGGCCCGCCTACTGGAAGGACACCGCCATCCGGGTGGAGTTTTTCGGGGACGAGATCGACCGCATCAGCGAGATCAACGTGGTCACCGGTGCGCCCGTCCGGCGGCTGAACAACATCCCCATCTGGCCGGCCACCCATTATGTGACCCCCAAGGAGAAGATGGACGCCGCCATCCAGGAGATCTATAAGGAGCTGGAGGAGCGGGTGGCCTTTTTCGAGAAAGAGGGCAAGCTGGTGGAGGCCCAGCGCATCAAACAGCGCACCATGTACGATGTGGAGATGATGCAGGAGCTGGGCTACTGCTCCGGCATCGAAAACTACTCCCGGGTCATCGAGGGCCGGGCCCCCGGCACCCCGCCTCACACCCTGCTGGACTACTTTCCAAAGGACTTCGTGCTGTTCATCGACGAGAGCCACGCCACCCTGCCCCAGATCCACGCCATGTACAACGGCGACCGGGCCCGGAAGACTACCCTGGTGGACTACGGCTTCCGCCTGCCCTGCGCCTTTGACAACCGCCCCTTGAAATTCGACGAGTTCACCCAGCGGCTCAACCAGGTGATCTACGTCTCCGCCACCCCCGGCCAGTACGAGCGGGAGCGGGCGGGCCAGATCGTGGAGCAGGTCATCCGGCCCACCGGCCTGCTGGACCCCCGGGTGGAGGTCCGGCCTGTGGAGGGCCAGATCGACGATCTCATCGCCGAGATCAACGCCCGCACCGCCCGCAGCGAGCGGGTGCTGGTGACCACCCTCACCAAGAAGATGGCGGAGAGCCTCACCGACTATCTCAAAACCTCCGGCATTCGGGTGCGGTATATGCACCACGACATCGACACCATCGAGCGCATGGAGATCATCCGGGACCTGCGCCTGGGTGAGTTCGACGTGCTGGTGGGCATCAACCTGCTTCGGGAGGGCCTGGATCTGCCGGAGGTCTCCCTGGTGGCCATCCTGGACGCGGACAAGGAGGGCTTCCTCCGCTCCGAGACCTCCCTGGTGCAGACCATCGGCCGGGCCGCCCGGAACGCCGACGGCCTGGTGATCCTCTATGCCGACGAGGTCACTCCCTCCATGGCCAGCGCCATGGAGGAGACCGAGCGCCGCCGGGCGAAGCAGGACGCGTTCAACAGGGCCCACGGCATCGTGCCCAGGACCATCATCAAGTCGGTGCGGGAGCTGATGGTCCTGAACCCGGAGGAGAAGGCCGCCTTCGACCCCAGCGCCGCCCAGCTCACCAAGCAGCAGCGGGCGGAGACCATCGCCCGGCTGGAGAAAGAGATGAAAGAGGCGGCCAAGATGCTGGAGTTCGAGATCGCCGCCGCCCTGCGGGATCAGATCATCAAACTGCGGGGCAAATAAGGGCTGCCCTATCATCGATCAAGTCTGAAAACTGGAAGCGTGTTCCGTGAAAAAGTATCTTCCCTATCTGTATATCCTGGCCGCCGGGTCCCTGTGGGGGCTCATCGGCCTGTTCAACCGAAATCTCATCGCCGGGGGGCTGTCCGCCTCCTCCATCGTGCTGGTGCGGAACCTGGGCGGGCTGATCCTGCTGGCGGCGGTGTTCCTCGCCGCCGATCGGTCGGTGTTCCGGGTGTCTCTCCGGGATCTGCCGTACTTTTTCGGCACCGGCGTGGTCAGCGTGCTGCTGTTCACCCTGTGCTACTTCAACAGCCAGCGGCTCAACTCCCTGGCGGTGTCGGCCATCCTGCTGTATACCGCCCCCACCTTTGTGGTGGTGCTGTCCGCCATCCTGTGGCGGGATAAGATCACCAAAAAGAAGCTGGCGGCCTTAGGGATCACCTTCCTGGGCTGCACCTTCGTCTCCGGCGTGTGGAGCGGCGGCCTGGCGGTGACCCCTCTGGGCCTGGCCCTGGGTATCGGCAGCGGATTCTTCTATGCGCTGTACTCCATCTTCGGCCGGTACGCCCTGGAAAAATACCAGCCCTTCACCGTCACTCTCTACACCTTTGTGTTTGCCGGGGCCGGGGCGCTGGTCACCAGCCTCCGCCCCGCCGAGCTGGCCGCCGCTTTCACCACCCCTGAAATGGCTCTGCTGGCAGTGGGACTGGTGGTGGTGTCCACGGTGCTGCCCTATCTTCTGTACACCAGGGGGCTGGCGGAGGTGGACAGCGGCAAGGCCTCCATCCTGGCCAGCATCGAGCCGGTGGTGGCGGCCCTGGCGGGCGTCATCGCCTTCGGGGAGCCTATGAACCCGGGGGTGCTGCTGGGCCTGGCCTGTATTCTGATCTCGGTGTACATCCTGAGGTGATCCCATGGCGAAAAAAGAGGACAAGACCAACGTGATGCGCCTGCTGGACCAGGCGGGGGTGGCGTACGTCCCCCACTCCTATCCCCATGAGGACGGCGCGGTGGACGGGGTCACGGTGGCCCGCATGACGGGGCAGGACCCGGACAGGGTGTTCAAGACCCTGGTGACCAAGGGGGCCTCCGGCAATTACTACGTGTTCCCCATCCCCGTAGGGGCCGCCCTGGACCTGAAAAAGGCGGCCAAAGCGGCGGGGGAGAAGTCGGTGGCCATGCTGCCCCAGAGGGAGCTGCTCCCCCTCACCGGATACGTCCACGGGGGCTGCTCCCCGGTGGGGATGAAAAAGCGGTTCCCCACCATCTTCGACGAGACCTGCCTGCTATTCGACACCATCCTGGTGTCCGCCGGGAAGATCGGGTATCAGGTGGAGGTAGATCCCGAGGCTCTGATGGAGCTGGTGGGCGGGACCGCCGCCGACGTGACAGTGGAGGGATAAGAGATGACCGAGGCGTCAAAGACCATTCTGGGACAATATCAGGTGCGCAAATCGAAACGGGAGAAGGCCAATTTTCGGGTTTGGCTGTGCGGCGAACTGCGGGCGGCGGGGTACGCTCCCACGGTGGAGGCGAGCGCCTTTGCCCATAACGTGGTGGTGGGCGACCCGGAGCGGGCGGAGATGCTGTTCACCGCCCATTACGACACCCAGGCCGTGCTGCCCGTCCCCAACTTCATCACCCCCCGGAACATGGGGTGGTATCTGCTCTATCAGCTGGCGCTGGTGGTCCCCATGTTCCTGATCGCCGCTCTGGCGGAGGTCCTGGTGATCCTCCTGTTCCACCCGCCCATCCAGGCGGCTGTGTGGGTCTTCACCGCCGTCATGCTGTTCTTCTGCTGGTGGCTGTTCTTCGGCCCCGCCAACAAACACACCGTCAACGACAACACCAGCGGGGTGATCACCCTGGTGGAAACGGCCCTGGCCCTCCCCCCGGAGGACCGGGACAGGGTGTGCTTCGTGTTCTTCGACAACGAGGAGCGGGGGATGCTGGGCTCCTCCGCCTTTGCCGGGAAACACAAACAGGCCCAGAGGGAAAAGCTGGTCATCAACTTCGACTGTGTGTCCGACGGGGAGTCCGTCCAGTTCTTCCCCACGAAAGAGCTGAAACAGGACGGGGCCGCCCTGGAGCGGATCGAGGCCGCCTTTCTGCCCCAGAATGGCAAGAGCGTGGAGGTGGTCCGGGGCTTTGGCTTCTATCCCTCCGACAACGCGTCCTTCCGGCGGGCCGCCGGGGTGTGCGCGCTGAAACAGAGCGGGACCTTCGGCTGGTACATGGACCGCATCCACACCGCCAAGGACACCGTGATGCAGGAGGAGAACATCGAACTGCTCCGGGACGGCTGCCTGCGGCTGGCCGCCGGACTGCGGGAATAAGGAGAACCGTCTATGGCAGACCATATTTTCATCAAGGGCGCCCGGGAGAACAACCTGAAAAACATCGACGTCACCATCCCCCGGGACAAGCTGGTGGTGTTCACCGGCCTGTCCGGGTCTGGTAAGTCGTCCCTGGCCTTTGAGACCCTGTACGCCGAGGGCCAGCGGCGGTATGTGGAGTCCCTGTCCTCCTACGCCCGGATGTTCCTGGGCCAGATGGAGAAGCCCGACGTGGACTACATCGAGGGCCTGTCCCCCGCCATCTCCATCGACCAGAAGACCACGTCGAAGAACCCCCGGTCCACCGTAGGTACCGTCACGGAGATCTACGACTACCTCCGCCTGCTGTGGGCCAGGGTGGGCACCCCCCACTGCCCCGTCTGCGGCAAGGAGATCAAGCAGCAGACCATCGACCAGATCATCGACCAGGTGATGGCCCTGCCCGAGGCCACCCGCATCCAGGT
>CANPWZ010000041.1 GCA_947585425.1 uncultured Oscillospiraceae bacterium | reverse complement strand
ATGACTTCGGCCATCTCGGGCTTCTCCTTGGAAGCGGAGGTGAGGATGATGCCGCCCTTGGTGGTCTCCTCCGGCTCCACGGCCTTGAGGATGACGCGGTCAGACAGGGGCTTGAGATTCATAACGGGTTCCTCCTTATATAGAATGTAGTTTGTAAACAGACTTGCGGATTAGCACTCTTTTTATCTGAGTGCTAACCACGATTTAGATAATACCCCCATCGCAGGAAAAAATCAACCCCCATTTTTAAAAAAACAGGGGCCGATCTCAAAAAATTCACGTTCCGTTCACAACCGGGACTGGGGAGTGCTAAAATTCGCCATTCCGCACAGGGTGGGGGAGGGGCCTCAATAGTGTACGTCCGCGGGATAGAAGAAATTGACCTTTTTCTCCGACAGGCGGATGGAGAACTCCCGGCTCCGCAGGACCTCTCCGTCCACCACGGCGGTGAGCTCCTCCTCCGAGCGGATGGTCACGTCCGCCCCCTGCTGGTAGAGGATCCTGTCGGGGTAGTCCCGGTAGCGGCCCTTGGCGTATTTGCCCACCAGCCGGACGAAGGTGGGCAGGCTGACTTTGGGGACGACCAGGGTCTCCAGCTTTCCGTCGTCGGGCATATTGTCCCCCACGGGCATGAAGCCGCCGCCGTAGTACCGGCCATTGCACACGCACACCAGGGCGGTCTCCCCGTCATAGCGCAGGTCTCCTGCCCGGATGTCCATGGGCTGGCTGATCCCCCGAAACAGCACGATCTCCCCCAGGGCCAGGATGTACGCCCCGATGCCCCCCACCAGGGGCAGGGACTTGTATCTGTGGACCTCCGCCGCCACACGGGAGTCCAGCCCCACGCAGACGATGTCGATGCCCAGCCTTCCGCCGCAGTCGATGAGGTCCATGGCGGCCTGGGGGCCGGCGGCCAGGGCGGGCAGGTCGTTGAACCGGGCGAGGTTCTCCTTCCCGAAGATCTTGAGGAAGTCGTTGCCGGTGCCCAGGGGCACGTTGGTGACGGCGGCGCTGGGGTATCCCGCCGCGCCGTTCACCGCCTCGTTGAGGGTGCCGTCCCCGCCGCAGGCGTAGACGCGCACGTTCTCCCCCGTTTCGGCGGCCTCCCGGGTGATGCGCTCGCAGTCCCCGGCCTTTTGGGTGTAGGTGAACTCCGCCGGGAAGGGAAGGGCCTTGACGGCGGCCACCAGATCGACCTGCCGGCTGCCCTTGCCGGCGGTGGGGTTGATGATGAATAGATGCCTCATCCGGCCTCACACTCCATACATGAAGAAGTCGCACTTGAGCATGCCGTTGTAGAGCTTCCGCTTTTTGTCCGCCGGTTTGCCGAAGGTCCGCTCGAACTCGGTGTGGGAGGACAGCACCCCCACCTGCCAGCCCGGAGGCAGTTTTTTCACCGCCTGGCCGAAGGCGCGGTACAGCTCCTCTGCCTCCTGCTTTTCCATGAGGCGCTCCCCATAGGGGGGATTGGTCACCACCCGGCCCCGGGGCTCGTCCCGGTGGAACTTTGCGGCGTCGGCGACTTCAAAGCGGACGGCGTCCTCCACCCCGGCCAGCCTGGCGTTGTGCCGGGACAGCTCCACCGCCGCCGGGTCGATGTCCCCGCCCCAGATGTCGTAGGTCCCGTGGAACTCCTTGTCCCGGGCCTCGTCGGCGGCCTCCTGCCACAGTTTCCCGGGGATGAGCCGCCATTTCTGTGCGGCGAAGGTCCGATTGAGCCCCGGGGCCCGGTTTTTGGCGATGAGCGCCGCCTCGATAGGGATGGTCCCGGAGCCGCAGAAGGGGTCGCAGAAGGGGTCCCTTCCCTTATATCGGGACAGGGACACCAGCGCCGCCGCCAGGGTCTCCCGGAGGGGGGCCAGCACCCCCTGGGCCCGGTAGCCCCGCTTGTAGAGGCTGTCCCCGGAGGTGTCCAGCATCAGGGTGGCCCGATCCTTCAGGATGGAGAACTGCACCTGGTAGAGGGCCCCGGTCTCCGGCAGGGTGTTCAGGCCGTAGACCTCCCCCAGCCGTTTGGCGATGGCCTTTTTCAGGATGGACTGGCAGGCGGGCACCGAGTGGAGCTGGGAGGTGATGGAGTACCCCTTCACCGGGAAGCGGCCCTCCCTTGGGATGTAGTCCTCCCAGGGCAGGGCGGCGGCCCCCTGAAACAGCTCTTCGAAGGAGCGGGCGGGGAAGGAGCCCAGGGCGATGAGCAGCCGGGCCCCGGTGCGCAGATTCAAATTGATCCGGGGCACGTCGGCAAGGGAGCCGGCGCACAGCACCCGGCCGTTTTCCGCCCGCACATCGGCGAGGTCCAGCTTTTTCAGCTCGTAGGCCACGCAGCTTTCGGTGCCCATCAGGGCGGGGATCACAAAATCAAGGGTTTGGTTCATAAACTGCACCGTCCGGGGAAAAATAGTGATGAAACTCTGCCTGCCAACAGTATACCGAAAACTGGCAGGAAAGGCAATAAAATTTTACAAAAAAAGTATTCCAATCCAGGAGACTTTGTGCTATAATGCACATAGCTATAGAAGGGAGCGTGATCGTATGCCCGGTTTGGACGCCGTATTGGTCCAGAGGATCGTCTGGCTGGTCCTGCTGCTGCTGTTCGCCGCGGGGGAGGCCGTCTCCGTTGGCCTGACCTCCATCTGGTTCGCCGCCGGCGCGCTGGCCGCCCTCATCGCCGCCATGCTGGGCGGGGGGCTGATCCTCCAGATCGTGCTGTTTTTGGCGGTGAGCATCCTGTGCCTGCTGGCGGTGCGCCCGCTGGCGGCCAAATATCTGAACAATAAGACCGAGCCCACCAACGCGGACCGGGTCATCGGCGCGGAGGCCCTGGTCACCGAGACCATCGACAACGTGAAGGGCATCGGCTCCGTCATCATCGGCGGCATCGCCTGGACCGCCCGCAGCAGCGGGGACGTGGTCATCCCCAAGGGGTCCACGGTGCGGGTCCAGCGCATCGAGGGCGTCAAGGTCTACGTGGAAGAGGCGAAGGAGGCGGCGAAATGCTGAATCTGGCATTATCCGTGGGGGTGGGGCAGGCGCTCACCCTCCTGATCCCCCTCATCATCATCGTGGTGATCCTGGTCATCCTGGCCGCCAACATCAAGGTGGTCCAGCAGTCCAAGGCGGTGGTGGTGGAGCGCCTGGGCGCCTTCCACGCCGTGTGGGGCGTGGGGCTCCACTTCAAGGTGCCCATCATCGAGCGCATCGCCAAGACGGTGTCCCTGAAGGAGCAGGTGGTGGACTTCGACCCCCAGCCCGTCATCACCAAGGACAACGTGACCATGCAGATCGACACGGTGGTCTACTTCCAGATCACCGACCCCAAGCTGTACACCTACGGGGTGGAGCACCCCATGAGCGCCATCGAGAACCTGACGGCCACCACCCTGCGGAACATCATCGGCGATCTGGAGCTGGACCAGTCCCTTACCAGCCGGGACCACATCAACACCCAGATGCGCTCCATCCTGGACGAGGCCACCGACCCCTGGGGCATCAAGGTGAACCGGGTGGAGCTGAAAAACATCATGCCGCCCCGGGACATCCAGGACTCCATGGAGAAGCAGATGCGGGCCGAGCGGGAGCGCCGTGAGGCCATCCTCCAGGCCGAGGGCCAGAAGCAGTCCCAGATCCTGGTGGCCGAGGGCGAGAAGCAGTCCGCCATCCTCCGGGCCGACGCCGAGAAGCAGTCGGCCGTCCTCCGGGCGGAGGGCACCAAGCAGGCCCGCATCCTGGAGGCGGAGGCGGAGGCCGAGGCCATCCTCAAGGTGCAGCAGGCCACGGCGGACGCCATCAAGCTCATCAACGAGGCCGACCCCGGCGACGGGGTCATCAAGATCAAGGCGCTGGAGGCCATGCAGAAGGTGGCCGACGGCAGGGCCACCAAGATCATCATCCCCAGCGAGCTGCAGGGGCTGGCGGGCCTCGCCGCCGGCGCCAAAGCGGTGTTCGACACGGCGGACCCCGACCAGCCCGCCGGCAGTAAACACAGCGGATAATCAGCGGCGGAGGTCCATAAGGGCCTCCGCCGTTTTCTCTGTTCATTTCTCGCTCAGATACTTGTCCTGATAGTAGGCCAGCCACCGGCGGAAGACCGGGTGGTCGCCCCGGCGGATGCCCTTGGTATAGGTGTGGGGCTGGAGGGCGGCGCTGTCGCTGACCTCCAGCACCGCCAGGGCGATGTTGGAGCAGTGGGCGGCCACACGCTCCAGGTTGTTGATGTAGTCGTTGAAGATGAACCCCACATCCAGGGTACACTCTCCGCTCTGGAGCCGCCGGATGTGGCCCAGCTTCATCTGCTCCAGCAGGGCGGAGATCACGTCCTCCAGGGGCTCCACCTTGGAGGCGACGTCGGCGTCGTTGTCCGCCAGGGCGGTGAGCATCAGGGAGAGGATCTCCCGCACCGCGTCGGCGCAGCGGGCCATGTCCGCGTCTCCCTCGGGGGAGAAGGTCATCTCCTTCTCATGGGCGTCCTTGGCCAGCATGGCCAGGTTCACCGCCCGGTCGGAGATACGCTCCAGGTTGGTCAGGCAGTGGAGGTACTCGGAGGACAGCACCGACTCCCGCTCCGAAAGCTGGCCGTTGCCGCCCAGCCGCACCAGGTAGTTGCCCAGCCGGTCCTCGTATCGGTCCACCACGTTCTCCCGGCTCAGGATCTTGTCGAACTTCTCCTGGTTGAAGGCCCCGAACAGCTCCAGGGAGCGGTTCAGGTTCTTCACGGCGGCGGAGGCCATCAGATGGACGGTCCTGCCGCTCTGCTCCAGGGCCAGGGGAGGATAGGCCAGGAAGCGCTCGTCCAACAGGTTCTCCTCGTACTCGGCGTCCTCCCCGTCGGAGGGCTCGTCCCGCACGGTGGCCTTGGCCACCCGGACCATGGCCCCGGTGAAGGGCAGCTGGATGACCGTGGCGGCCAGCTTGTACACCGTGTTGGCGATGGCGATGCCGAAGGCGGTGGCGGGGACCCCCAGCACGGGCAGGTCCATGGCGCAGACCACGGCGTAGGGGATCAGCATGATCACCGAGCCGAAGATGTTGAAGTACAGGTAGATGAGGGCGGTGCGCTTGCCCTCCTTATTGGCGCCCATGGCGGACAGCAGCACGGGGACGCAGGCGCCGATGCCCATGCCCAGGATCATGGGGATGGCGGTGCGGTAGTCCACCGCCCCGGTGACGGCCAGGGCCTGCAAGATACCGACGGCGGCGGAGTTGCTCTGGATGACGGCGGTGAACGCCGCGCCGAAGAGCAGGGCCAGCGCCGGGTTGGACACCGCGCCGATGAAGTGGATGAAGGTGGAGTTCTCCTTCAGGGGGTCCATGGCGGCGCTCATGGTCTGCATGCCGCTCATCAGCACGGAGAAGGCCAGCAGGATCAGGCCCACGTTTTTCTGGGTCTGCTTTTTGCAGAAGAAGAACAGGATGATGCCCACGAAGGCGATGAGGGCGAACACGGTGGCGGCGGTGAAGCCCCCCTTGCCCTCCACGCCGGCCAGGGTCAGGATCCAGCCGGTGGCGGTGGTGCCGATGTTGGCGCCCATGATGATGCCCACCGCGTTGGACAGCTGCATGATGCCAGAGTTGACGAAGCCCACCACCATCACGGTGGTGGCCGAGGAGGACTGGATGGCCGCCGTCACCACGGCGCCCAAAAGCACTCCCTTGATGGGGTTTGAGGTGAGCCGGCCCAGGATGGTCTCCATCCGGCCGCCGGCCACCCGCTTCAATCCGTTCCCCAGCAGGGACATGCCGAACAGGAAGAAGGCCAGTCCGCCCAGCAGGGAGATGATGCTTGTGATACCCATAGAGTGGGATCATCCTTTCAAGAAGGGATCAGATCACGGTTTACACTTGCCTCGACATCCACGGTATAGTATAGCACACCTTATGACGGTTTTCCCAGGTTTTTTTATTTTTTCGTAAAAAGACGGTTTCGGTCAGAACGGGCGGGCCGTTTTTGGGGAAAACGGCAAAACGGGAGGGCAGGATCGTCTGCCCTCCCGAGGGAGAGATGGCCCTGGGCTTTAGCGCCGGCCGCCCCGGAAGCCTCCGCCCCGGCTGCCGCCGAAGCCGCCGGATCTGCCGCCGCCGAACCCGCCGGAGCGTCCACCCCCGAATCCGCCGCCGGAGGGGCGGGAGGGACGTGCCCCGCCGCCGAAGCCCCCGGAGGGACGGGTGGGGCCGCTGCCGTACCGGCCACCGCCCACGCTGGTCCCGCGACCGCCGTTAAAGCCGCCGGAGGGGGGCCTGTTCACCGGGGCTCTGGGCCTGGGAGCCGCGCCGGGCCTGGGGCCCATGCCGGGCCGCGGACCGGGCGGAGGAGGCGGGGGAGGGGCCACGGGGGGCCTGGGCCGGCCGAAGCCGAAGGGCCGGTAGTGATAGTCGGGTCCGTAGTAGCCGCCACGGTAGCGGCGGTAGCGGGCGCCCTCGCCCAGACAGAGCAGGAGAAGGATGAGAACGATGATGGCGATGGCGATGAGAGGTCCCATGATCCGGCCTCCTTTCAGTAGTTGTAGGCGATCCAGTCCGCCAGCGCGCCGGAGAGGTTCAGGGCGGCGTCGTCGTAGTCGCCCCGGGCGAAGTCCCGCTCCATATACTCCCGGGCGTAGTCCACGCAGTCCTGGTCGGAGAACCAGTCCACCAGGTCGGCCCCCTGGACCAGATAGTAATTCTCGCCGGAGATGTCCAGCACCACGATGAAGTCGGTGCCGCCCAGGTCGATGGCCTCGGCGTAGTCCATGGCGTAGCCGCCCAGGTCGCCGCCGCCGTAGTTGCAGGTGACGACCGCCACCGCGCAGTTATAGTCGTCGATCAGCTGGTCGTTGATGCCGCCCAGCTTCCGCTCGGTGGAGGAGGAGAGCACACCGGCGTCGTCATACACATAGGTGTAGGCGGTCACCGTGCCGGGGCCGGGGAGCGCCGGGCCGCCGGGGCCCTCGGGGGTGTTGGACGCCGTCCTGCCCCGGAACAGGCCGATGGCCACGGCGATGATGATGACCACCACGACGATGGACCAGGCCACCGCGGGTTTTTTCAGTGTGTTCATATGGGATCAGCCTCTCAGCTCCAGCAGCTTCTGCTTCAGCTCGCCCTCGATCCGGCCCAGCTCCTGCTCGGCGGCGGCCCGCTTCTGGGCGCCGTCCTTCTGGATCTGCATGACCTCGTCCAGGGTGGAGATGAGCTGCTGGTTGGTGTGCTGGAGGGTCTCGATGTCCACGATGGACCGCTCGGACTCTTTGGCGGTCTCGATGGTGCCCATCTTGAGCATATCCGCGTTCTTCTGGAGCAGCTCGTTGGTCATGTTGGTGACGGCGGTCTGGGCGGCGGTGGCCTCCCGGGAGTGCTCCAGCCCAAGGGCCAGCACCATCTGGCTCTTCCACAGGGGGATGGTGTTCACCAGGGAGGACTGGATCTTCTCCAGCATGAGGGTGTCGTTGTTCTGGATGAGCCGGGTCTGGGGGCCCATCTGCACCGAGATCATCCGGGTCAGCTCCAGGTCGTGGAGCTTTTTCTCAAAGCGGTTGCACAGGTTGGCGTAGTCGTTATAGGCCTGGGCGTCCTCCTGGGCGCCGGTCTGCTGGGCCTTCTGCTGGAGCTCCGCCAGCTTCCCGGCGCGGGCCTTGTTCAAAGCCTTTTTGCCGGCCAGGATGTACATGGTCAGCTCCTTGTAGTACTTGGTGTTCAGCTCATACATCTGGTCCAGCATGGCGATGTCCTTCATCAGCGTGACCTGGTGATCCTCCAGCATGCCGGCGATCTTGTCCACGTTGACGCTGGCCTTGTCGTAGCTGGCCTTCAGGGCGATGGCGTCGTGCTTCTTCTTCTGGAAGAAGCCGAAGATGCCGGTCTTCTCCGGCTCGTCAAAGGTCTTCAGCTCCACCACCAGGGAGGACAGGGCCTGGCCCACCTCGCCCAGGTCCTTGGTGCGGACGCTGCCCAGGGCCTTCTCGGAGAAGGAGGCCACGTTCTTCTGGGCGGCGGCGCCGTACTGGAGGACCACGGTGGAGTCGGTGATGTCGATCTTCTC
>CANPWZ010000040.1 GCA_947585425.1 uncultured Oscillospiraceae bacterium | reverse complement strand
AGTACCTGGAGGAGTTCACCTACAAGTTCCAGAAGAAGATCGTCAAGGCCTGGCTGCTGGAGGGCCACCGGGTGGACGGCCGCGCCAAGAACGAGATCCGTCCCCTGGCCGCCGAGGTGGGCGTCCTGCCCCGGGTCCACGGCTCCGGCCTGTTCACCCGCGGCCAGACCCAGGTCCTGTCCGTCTGCACCCTGAACACCCTGGCCGCCACCCAGAAGCTGGACACCATCTGGGAGGAGACCGAGAAGCGGTATATGCACCACTACAACTTCCCCGGCTACTCCGTGGGCGAGGCCCGGGCCAGCCGCTCCGTCAACCGGCGGGAAAAGGGCCACGGCGCCCTGGCTGAGCGGGCCCTGGAGCCCGTGCTGCCCTCCGTGGACGAGTTCCCCTACGCCATCCGCGTGGTGAGCGAGGTGCTGTCCTCCAACGGCTCCACCTCCCAGGGCTCCATCTGCGGCTCCACCCTGGCCCTCATGGACGCCGGTGTGCCCATCAAGGCCCCCGTGGCCGGCATCTCCTGCGGCCTCATCCAGGACGACGACGGCTCCTTTACCACCTTCATCGACATCCAGGGCGTGGAGGACTTCCACGGCGAGATGGACTTCAAGGTGGCCGGCACCAAGAAGGGCATCACCGCCATCCAGATGGACCTGAAAAACGACGGCCTTACCCATGAGATCATCAAGCAGGCCCTGGAGATCACCAAGGACGCCCGGTACGCCATCCTGGACGAGATCATGCTGCCCTGCATCTCCGCCCCCCGGCCCGAGGTCAGCAAGTGGGCCCCCAAGATGATCACCATGAAGATCGACCCGGACAAGATCCGGGAGGTCATCGGCAAGGGCGGCTCGGTCATCCAGAAGATCGTGGCCGAGTCCGGCGCCCAGGTGGACATCGACGAGGACGGCACCATCCACATCGCCTCCCCCAACGCCGAGGCCTGCGAAGTGGCCAAGAAGATGATCGACACCATCGTGTTCGTGCCCGAGGTGGGTGCCCTGTACTACGGCAAGGTGGTGCGCATCCTCCAGTTCGGCGCCTTCGTGGAGCTGGCCCCCGGCAAGGACGGTATGGTCCACATCTCCAAGCTGGCCAACCACCGGGTGGCCAAGGTGGAGGACGTGGTGAACATCGGCGACATGATCTGGGTCAAGGTCACCGACATCGACGAGAAGGGCCGGGTCAACCTGTCCTACAAGGACGCCCTCCGGGAGATCGAGGAGAAAAAGGCCAACGGCGAGCCCATCAAGTAAAAAACGATCAAAAATCTCCGCGGCTTTGCCGCGGAGATTTTTTGTCCCGACGGGACCGGGGGAAATGTAAATCTTCTGTGAACAGCCTTGACAACGAATGACTATTGTAGTAGTCTACCATTGTACTATTGCAATAGTCAAAACAGGAGGTCCTGGATATGGAGCGTCTTTACGACTCGGAGCTGAAGGTGATGGAGCCCCTGTGGGCGGACGGGCCCCAGACCGCCGGAACGCTGGCGAAAACGCTGGCGCAGACCTGCGGCTGGAATCGGAACACCACCTATACCGTCATCAAAAAGCTGGTGGACAAGGGGGCCGTGGCCCGGAGCGACCCCGGCTTTCTGTGTACTCCCCTGGTGACCCGAGAGGAGGCCCAGAGGCGGGAGACCGAGGGGCTCATCAGCCGGATGTTCAACGGGTCAAAGGCCCAGTTCCTGTCCTCTTTCCTCAGCGAGGGGCTGACCCCCGACGAGGCGGCGGAGCTGCGGGCCCTCATCGACCGGCTGGAGTGAGGGCGCGGCCATGACACAGCTGCTGGAAAACACCCTGCTGGGCGGGGCGATGATCCTGGCCGTGGCGGGGCTGCGGCGTCTGCTCCGGGACCGGGTCCATCCCAACGGGTGGCTGGCCCTGTGGGCGGTGTGCCTGGCCCGGCTGCTCACCCCCCTGCCCTGGCGGAGCCCCCTGTCCCTGTATGCCCTGCTGGGCCGCCGGACAGAGGCGGGACTGCCTGCCCCCGTTCCCGCCGGACCGGAGGCCTCCCTCCCCGCGCCCCAGAGCCAGCCGACGGGACTTTCCCCGCTTACGATCGTCTGGTTGGCGGCGGCGGTGGGGGTGGCCGTCTGGTTTGCCGCGGCGTGGCTGTCCACCCGGCGGCGGGTGCGGGAGACCATTCCCCTGGAAAAGTCCGACCGCCGCTATGCCGCCCTGCCCGCCGGGACTGCCCTCCGGGAGGGGCCTATGAGGGGCGCGCCGCTGACCTTCGGGGCCATCCGCCCCACGGTGGTGCTGTCCCCCGGGCTGGAGCGCCCGGAGCTGGACGCTGTGCTGGCCCACGAGGGGGCCCACGTCCGCCGGCGGGACAATCTGTGGCACTACGCCATGGCCGCCGCGCTCATCGTCCACTGGTTCGACCCGGCGGTGTGGCTCATGGCCGCCCTGCTGCGGCGGGATGTGGAGATGGCCTGCGACCGGGCGGCCCTGCGGGCGCTGGGGGAGGACCGGCGGGCGGAGTACGCCAGGACTCTTGTGACGCTATCCACACAGGCGGAAGGCCATGCCTTCTGCCGCAGTTTCGGCCAGAAAAAGGCCGAGGAAAGGATCAAAGCGATCATGAAATTCAAAAAAGTGACGTTTGCCGGGGTGGTTTTGGCCCTGGCGATGGTATTAGGGCTCACTGTGGCCTTCGCCAGCGCGCCGCCCGCGGACGCGGGCAGTCAGACGGAGCCCCCGGTGGGCATACCCTTCGACCTTTGCACCCCGGAAAACGGGGCGTCCAGGCTGGGCTATGACGCCGAACGGGATGTGTGGGTCGACCACGAGACCGGCGCGGAATTCGCCGTCGTCTCTGACACCGAGGGCTGCCCCGACGCTGAAAGCGGCATGGTTCGCTGGACGATCGATATGGGGGACAAGGGGACTGTGGAGGTCTGGGGCTATGAGAGCCAGGAGGCCCTGAACCGCGCCCTGGCCGAGTCCACTGATCCTGCCACCGAGATCTGGAGCGCCAGCGGCGACATGGAGGCCATGGCCGCGCTGGGATTGACCGGCTGAAAAGTACATCAGGCAGAACGCAAAGCCCCCGGGCCGTACGGCCCGGGGGCGTCTGTCATGTTCTGACACATTTCACGTGAAACACTTATGGCAGGTCAAGCTGTTTGATGACCTCCCGCAGCCGGGCGGCGGAGGAGTGGAGGGCCTCCCCCTCCTCCGGGGACAGGGGGATCTCCAGGATCTGCTCCACCCCACGGCGGCCCACGATGGCGGGGATGCTGAGCGCCAGCTCCCGCAGGTCGTACTGGCCGCCCAGCACCGCCGAGATGGGCAGCACCGCCCGCTCGTCCCGGACGATGGCCGAGGCGATGCGGGCCACCGCCATGGCGATGCCGTAGTAGGTGGCTCCCTTCCGGCGGATGATCTCATAGGCCGAGTCCCGCACCGACTCGTACAGCTTGTCCATGGCGGCCTTGTGGTCGAACTTGCCCCGCATCTCGCAGAAGTCGCTGAGGGGGATGCCGGACACATTGGCCCCGCTCCACACCGCCAGCTCGCTGTCCCCGTGCTCGCCGATGATAAAGGCGTCCACGGAGCGGCTGTCCACCCGCAGATGCTCCCCCAGAAGGTATTTCATCCGGGCGGTGTCCAGCACGGTGCCGGAGCCCATCACCCGGTGGGCGGGCAGGCCGGAGATGCGGAAGGCGGCGTAGGTCAGCACGTCCACCGGGTTGGTGACGATGAGCAGGGTGCCCTCGAAGGGGCGGGCGGTGATCTGAGGGATCACCTGGTCGAACACCGCCACATTCTGGTGGATCAGGTCCAGCCGGGTCTGGCCCTCCTTCTGGTTGGCGCCGGCGGCGATGACGATGAGGGCGCAGTCGGCGATGTCGTCATAACTGCCGGCGTACACGTCCATGGAGACGATATAGGGCAGGCCGTGGCTCAGGTCCATGGCCTCTCCCTCAGCCTTGTCCCGGTTGGCGTCGATGAGGACCAGCTCGGTGAACAGGCCCCGCTGGATCAGGGCGAAGGCGCTGGCGGAGCCCACGAAGCCGCAGCCGATGATGGCCGCCTTGCGGGGGTTGAGCATGAAAAACGCTCCCTTCCGATTTTTCCCATAGGGTGCCCGAAGGGGGGCGTTTTATGCGGACAGACGGACAAACAGGAAGCGGTCAGAATAAATCATGTTTTCATTTTAGAAAATTAAATGGAAATATTAGTAATTCTGTCGCTTCATAATAGGTATCATCTGTTTGAAGTTGATGATATTTTGTGTATGAATAAAAGACTGCGTTATACGAAATTGTGCCACCGTCTTTATAGGTCTGCTTGATTGGAATACAACAAATTACCAACACGATTAAAGCGACAGTTATAAGTATAAGCTTTTTCCAACGTTTCATCGTTATCACCTCTCCTTGTGATGTAGTCTAATGACATAACTACATGTTTTTCGCTTTAATCCGTAATACTGTTTGTGTCGTTTGATTAGAACGGCAGACCGCAGTGGCTGTGGCTTTCTTATATATAGAATGACATAAAATGGCCAGATAATCAAGCCATTAACAAAAAATCTTTCTTATTGCAAGTAATTTTGCGTTTTCATCAAATTCAAACTCCACTATCCACGGCATTGTACTCTTAATTTTCGCAAAATCTTCGTATCCAAAAGCATTATCATAATAATTGATATACTGTTGTCATGATTCCTCCACAAATCCCGATTTGTCTGAATATGATTTCAAAAAGGATGCTCCAATCGTTTTATCGCAGTCCGTATTTGTCCAGCACTGCCGTGAACCAGTCCGGCAGCGGTGCCTCCACCGTCATCACCTCCCCGGTGGCGGGGTGGGTGAAGGTGAGCTTCGCCGCGTGGAGGCACTGGCCCGCCAGCCCAGGGACGGGCTTTTTGGCCCCGTACACCGTGTCCCCCAGCAGCGGGTGGCCGATGTGGGCCAGGTGGACCCGGATCTGGTGGGTGCGGCCGGTCTCCAGCCGGCAGGTGAGGTAGGTCAATCCGTGATCGAAGGAGAGGACCTTCCAGTGGGTCACCGCCTCCCTGCCCTCCCCCGGGCGGCAGACCGCCATCCGCTTGCGGTCCACCGGGTGGCGGGCGATGGGGGCGTCGATGACGCCCTCCTCCTCCCGGAAAGAGCCCACCGCCACGGCGTGGTACAGCCGGAACAAGGAGTGGTCCTGGAGCTGGGCGGAGAGGGCCAGATGGGCCCGGTCGTTCTTGGCGGCGATGATGAGGCCGGAGGTGTCCCGGTCGATGCGGTGGACGATGCCGGGGCGCAGCTCCCCGTTGATGCCGGAGAGGGAGTTCCCGCAGTGATACAGCAGGGCGTTGACCAGGGTGCCGTCCGGGTGGCCGGGGGCGGGATGGACCACCATCCCCGCCGGCTTGTTCACCACGATCACGTCATCGTCCTCATAGGCCACATCCAGGGGGATGTCCTGGGGGACCAGGTCCACCGGCTGGGGCTGGGGCGGGGAGATCAGCAGTGTGTCCCCCGGCTCCAGGCGGGCGTTCTTTTTCAGGGGCAGGCCGTTCCGGGTGACGCGGCCCTCCTCCAGCCAGCGCTGGGCCGCCGAGCGGGTGAGGCCGTCCAGGGCGGCGGACAGCGCCGCGTCCGCCCGTCCCGGCTCATTGACCGTCAGCGGGAAGCTGGGGGCCGTCATGGGGCTCCTCCTCCTTTTTCTCGTCGTCCCTCCAGTGGAGCAGCAGATAAATGGCCAGCAGGGGCACGCCAATGGTGACGCAGCAGTCGGCCACATTGAACACGGGGAAGTCCACGAACAGGGTGCGGATCATGTCGGTGACGAAGCCGAACACCGCCCGGTCGATGAGGTTGCCCACTCCGCCGGCCAGAATCAGCATGGCGGAGACCCGGCCCAGGACCCCGGTGAAAAAGCCCTTGACCACGAGCCAGCAGACCACCAGCACCACGGCGGCGGAGATCAGGGTGAGCAGCCAGGTGTGCTCCCGGAGGACGGAGAAGGCCGCGCCGGTGTTCTGGACGTAGGTGAAGTCCAGCACGCCGGGGAGGAAGGGCACCGAGCCCCCCAGGGGGATATGGGCGCGGACCAGGAACTTGGTGAGCTGGTCGACGATGACCAGCAGCACCGCTAAAATGGCGTATAGCATAACATCAACCCTTCAGTGGAAAAGTCTCATTGCCGATATTATACACCGATTTCAGGCCAATGTCATCCTTTTTTGGCGGCGGACGCATAGTTTGCCCGGAGCGGCGGCATACTGCCGGAAAGGAGATATGCCCATGGGCTTTTTCGGAACCAAAAAAGACGTGCCGCCGCCCCATCCGCGAAGAGAGCCCCGGTTCGACCTGCCCGTGACGCCGGAGGCCATCGCCGGGGTGTTCGACAAATGCGCCGATTTTAATCGCCGGACCCTGTATCTGAACAACGATCCCTCCCGGCAGGTGGAGATGATGTATATCGCGGGACAGGTCCGCAACGAGCGGGCCTGCGACTATGTGCTGCGCCCCCTGACCCAGAATGAGGCGCTGTCCGCCTGCCCGGACATGGACGCCGCCTTCGACCTTATGGCCAAAGGTGGGTTATATTCCCTGTCCGTCCAGACCCGGGACACGGCGGACCAGGTGATCTTCGATCTGATCGACGGCTCGGTGGCCCTGTTTTTCCCGGGAAAGGCGAAGGTCCTCACCCTGTCCGCCGGCACCGAGGAGAAGCGGTCCGTCTCCGACCCGGAGAACGAGCCCGACGTGAAGGGGGCCCGGGACTCCTTCGTGGAGAGCCTGCGGACCAACACCTCCCTGGTGCGGCGGCGGTTCCGGGCCCCGGAGCTGAAGGTAGAGGAGCAGATCGTGGGGCGGCAGTCCCTGACGCCGGTGGATGTGCTGTACGTGGAGGGCATCGCCGACCCGTCCCTTGCCGAGCAGGTGAAGGCGCGGCTGGAGAAGATCGACATCGACGCCCTGCTGATGACCGGCAGCCTGGAGCAGTATATCACCGAGGAGAGCCGGACGGCCTTCCCCCTCACCGTCTACACCGAGCGGCCCGACCGATTCGCCGTGGGGCTGGCGGAGGGCCGGGTGGGGGTGCTGGTGGACGGCATCCCCATGGGGTGGCTGTTCCCCGCCACCCTGGACAGCTTTTTCCGCACCGGCCAGGATCGGACGGACAGCTGGGCGGTGGCGGCGGCGCTGTCGGTGCTGCGGTATGTGTGTATGCTCATCACCCTGTTCCTGCCGGGGCTGTACGCGGCGGCGGTGCTGTTCCACCCGGAGCTCATCCCGGTGAAGCTGTCCCTTTCCATCATCGCGGCCAAGGCCGACGTGCCCTTCTCTACCCTGACGGAGGTGCTGGTGATGCTGCTGGCCTTTGAGGTGCTGCAGGAGGCGGGGCTGCGCCTCCCCTCCTCCATCGGGCAGACGGTGTCTATTTTGGGAGGACTGGTGGTGGGCTCGGCGGCGGTGGAGGCCAAGCTGGTGAGCCCGGCGGTGCTGGTGGTGGTGGCCATCGCGGGGATCGCGGGATACACCGCCCCCAGCCAGGACTTCGCCGGAGCGCTGCGCATTTGGCGGTTCATTCTGTCCATCGCCGGAGGGGTGCTGGGCCTGGCGGGGCTGGCCCTGGGCGGGGCGGTCCTCATCTACCGGCTGGCCCGGATGGAGACCTTCGGGGTGGCCTATCTGACTCCCTTCGCCTCCAACGCCGGCAAGCAGCGGGAGGGCCACACGGTGCTCCGGGAACCGCTGCCCAAGGTCAAGACCCGCCCCGACTACCTGAACACGAAGAACAGGAGGAACCAGGGGTGAGACGGCTGGCGGCAATGGTGATGACCCTCCTCCTGCTGACAGGCTGCCGGGGACGGGAGCCCGACGAGCTGGCCCTGGTGCGGGTGTTGGGGGTGGACGGGCGGGGGCCCGTGACCCTCACCGCCGTGTGCGGGGGCGACGACCAGGGAAACGGCAGCCGGGGGACCTCCACCGGGGCGGATTTCCTCTCCGCGCTGGAGGCTCTGCCCTGGGCCAATGAGGAGAGCCGGGAGGAGCTGGCCCTCACCAGTGTGTCCTATCTGATCGTGGGGCGGGACGCGAACCTGGAGGCCGTCCTGCTGGCGGTGCTGCGGGATCAGGAGCTGGCGGGGCTGTCCACCGTGTGGCTGGCGGACCAGGGGGCGGCGGCCCTGCTGAGAAACTGTGAGGACCCGGCGGCGGCGCTGGCCCTCCTGGCGCGGCAGGGGGTGAAGGCCCCCACGGCGGCCCGGGCGCTGGCGGCGCTGTGGGATGACGGCCAGGTGGAGCTCCCGGTATTGGACGCGGGAGAAAACGGCATGGAGTGTCGGGGAGTGGGATCATGGAGGTAGAAAAGCTGTCCGGGCGGCAGCTGTGGGTGGCGGCCGTGACGGCGGGGCTGTCCACGGCGGCGGCTGTGGCGGGACGGGCGGACTGGCGGTGGATGCTGCTGGCGGCGCCGCTTGGCGTCCTGACGTTCTGGGGGGTCCTGCGCCTCATCGGCACGCGCCCCCTGTTTGAGGGCGCGGGGGGCAAGGCGCTGCGGGTCCTCTACTGCGGCTGGGCGGCGGCGCTGATGGCGGAGGGGCTGGAGCGCGCGGCGGGGCGGCTCCAGGCGGGGTCCGAGGGCCGGTGGCCCATCGGTCTGCTCATGGCGCTGCTGGCCGTCCCCCTGCTCTGGATGGGCTGGGGGAAGGCGGCGGCCTTTTTCCGGGCGGCGGAACTCTTTTGGCTGGCGGCGGCGGTCACCGCGGGGGCGGTGCTGGCCATGGGGGCATTCCGGGTGGAGTGGCGGTATCTCATCGCGCCGGCGGCAGGCTGGGGACAGTCCCTGCTGGCCGGGGCGGAGGCGCTGTCCGCGGCCGTTTTCATCCTGCCGCATATATATAAGGTAGCGCCCATGCCGGGGGATCAGCGGCGGGGACTGGAATGGCTGGCGGCGCTGGGCCTTCTGGCGGCCGCCCTGTCCGCCCTGACGGCGGGGGTGCTGAGCCCCGCCGTGGCCTCGGTGCTGGACCGGCCCTTTTTCGTGACCGTGGGCCTGCTGGGGGACAGCGCCCGGCTGGAGGGCCTCATCTCCGCCCTGTGGCTGCTGCCCGATCTGACCTATCTCGGCCTGCTGTCCCGGACGTGGGGAGAGCGCAAATGGCCCGCGGCGGCGGTGCTGGCGGCGCTGGGACTGGCTCTCACCGGGCTGATGGGGCGGATGCCCCCCTGGATCCTGCCCGCGGGAAGCATCGCGCTGGTGATTTTGACAGGGGCGCTCTCTTTGGGGAGGAAGAAATAGTGGTCGTCCCGGCGGCCGGACGGCATATCTTGTGGTCGAAAAATGAAGGGAAAAAAGTGCGAAAAAATCCGCAAAAAACCGTTGACAACGGGGCGTGCAATCTGGTATATTAGCAAAGCGCCTTGCGGGGACCACCTTGCGGCCAATGGAAGAAAAAACTTTTCGTCCGGGCCAAAAAAGGGGGTTGACAAGGGCGCCGGGATGTGTTATCCTAATTGAGTTCGCGGGTAAAACCGCGGGCGGGTTTGCACCTTGTAAATTAAACAACGAAGACAGAAAGCACCAGAAGGAAGAGAGTTCCTTCTGAGTACTGGTAGACAGTGCGAAGAAGGTTCTCGTTGATTCTATTTTGAAGATCAGGAAACTGGCTTCAATGAAAAAGGTTTAAGCGGCAAAAGCCGTTTAGATACGATTTTATTGAGAGTTTGATCCTGGCTCAGGATGAACGCTGGCGGCGTGCTTAACACATGC
>CANPWZ010000039.1 GCA_947585425.1 uncultured Oscillospiraceae bacterium | reverse complement strand
CCCATCTCGTTGTCGTACCAGGAGACGACCTTCACGAAGGTGTCGGTCAGGTACACGCCGGCCTCGGCGTCGAAGATGGAGGTGCGGGGGTCGCCCAGGAAGTCGCTGGAGACCACGGCCTCGTCGGTGTAGCCCAGGACGCCCTTCAGCTCGCCCTCGGAAGCCTTCTTCATGGCGGCGCAGATGTCAGCCTTGGTGGCGGGCTTCTCCAGGTTGCAGGTCAGGTCCACCACGGACACGTCCAGGGTGGGGACGCGCATGGAGATGCCGGTCAGCTTGCCGTTGAGGGAGGGGATGACCTTGCCGACAGCCTTGGCAGCGCCGGTGGAGGAGGGGATGATGTTGCCGGAGGCGGCGCGGCCGCCGCGCCAATCCTTCACGGACACGCCGTCAACGGTCTTCTGGGTGGCGGTGGTGGAGTGGACGGTGGTCATCAGGCCTTCCTTGATGCCGAAGTTGTCGTTCAGCACCTTGGCGATGGGGGCCAGGCAGTTGGTGGTGCAGGAGGCGTTGGACACGAAGGTCATGTCGGGGGTGTACTTGTCCAGGTTGACGCCGCAGACGAACATGGGGGTGTCGTCCTTGGAGGGGGCGGACATGACGACCTTCTTGGCGCCGGCGTCGATGTGGGCCTGGGCTTTCTCCTTGGTCAGGAACAGGCCGGTGGACTCCACCACGTACTCAGCGCCCAGCTCGCCCCAGGGGATCTCGGCGGGATTCTTCTTGTCGAACACGGGGATGGTCTTGCCGTTGACCACGATGCCCTTGTCGTTGGAGGAGACCTCAGCCTTGAACTGGCCGTGCATGGTGTCATACTTCAGCATATAGGCCAGGTAGTCGGGGGCGCACAGGTCGTTGATGCCCACGATGTCGATGTCGGGATGGCCGATGCTGGCGCGGAAAACCATGCGGCCGATGCGGCCGAACCCGTTAATACCTACTTTGATGCTCATTGGTATCACTCCTAAAATAATATGATTGGAAGTGCGCAGTGTTATTATAGCGCATTTGCGGGGGCTTGGGAAGAGGGTATTGTGAAAAAATTTTCGAACTTTTCGGGGGCATTTCCAGTTTTTTTGCCGGAAACGGGGCCTCCCGCGCCGTCAATGGGCGTGCTCGTCGATAAATTCGGGCTCCAGCTTGGAGTAGGCGATCTTCTGGGCGCTGTACAGGGAGAACTTGCCGCTGAGCAGGAAGCTCACCGCGCAGGCGAGGCCGAAGTATAGCACGTTGGCCCCGCCGAACAGCTCCAGGCTCAGCAGCAGGGAGGCCATGGGGCAGTTCACCACCCCGCAGAACACGGCGATCATGGCCAGGGCCGCCCCGAACACCGGCTCCAGCCCCAGCAGGGGGGAGACCGCCGCGCCGAAGGTGGCCCCCACGAAGAAGGTGGGCACGATCTCGCCGCCCCGGTAGCCCGCCCCCAGGGTGACGGCGGTGAACAGCATCTTCAGGGCGAAGGCCCAGGGCACCGCCTGCCCAGCCCCCAGGGCCAGCATGATGGTGGGGGTGCCGGCGCCGTTGTAGTCGCCGCTGCCCTCGATCACCGTGAGCAGGATGACCAGCGCGCCGCCCACCAGGATGCGGACGTACTGGTTGGGCAGGTATTTCTGGCACAGGTGGGCCGTCTGGTGCATGAGCACGCAAAAGACGATGGACAGCACCGCCGACAGCACCGCCAGCGCCCCCACCTGGAACATCACCGGGAAGCCCAGCTCGGGCCCCAGGGTGAGGGTGGGGAACTCCTCTGCCTCCACGCCGACGAGCTGGGTGACCCGGAGGGCCGTCAGCGCCGACACGATGGAGGGGAACAGGGCGGAGTACTGGAAAATGCCCACGCTGACCACCTCCAGGGCGAACACGGCGGCGGCCAGAGGGGTGCCGAACAGGGCGGCGAAGAGCCCCGCCATGCCGCACTGGATGATGGTCTTATAGCTGTTCTCCCCCAGGCGGAACAGCCGCCCCACCCCGGAGGCCAGCGCCCCGCCGATCTGGAGGGCGGCCCCCTCCCGGCCGGCGGAGCCGCCGCACAGGTGGGTGAGGGCCGAGGCGATGAAGATCAGGGGTGCCAGCCGCAGGGGAGGCCTGTCCTCCCCCCGGACGGAGGCGATGATCTGGTTGGTGCCGCTGTCGTTCTCCATGCCGGCGGTCCGGTAGAGGAACACGATGGCGAGACCCGCCGCGGGCAGCAGGAACACCAGCCAGCCGTGGGCCGCCCGGAGCTCCGTCACGGCGGCGATGGACGCGCTGAACGCCGCCCCCACGAGCCCGCAGAGGCCCCCGACGATCAGCCCAAGTCCCAGCCACTTCAACAGGGTCACGACGGATTCCCAGGCCGCTTTTGCCGCCGGCCCGAACCGATGCTCCACGGTGATGCCCCCTTCCAAAAATCATTGTCCCTATTGTAATCTATCGGGCGGGATTTCGCAAGGCAAAAATACGCCTCTCCGTAACGGAGAGGCATATTTCACGTATATATCACGCCGGGTCATTGACCGCGCCCAGAAACAGGGGCAGCCCCGTCGGGCCGGTGATGGCGAACAGGAAGGGCCGGTCCACCGTGAACGCCACCGTGTCGCCGGCGGGCGCGGCGGCCCCCGCAACGCCGATGACGGTGTAGGCGGCGGCCTCCACCTTCTCCTCCTCCACGATGACCCGGGCTGCGTGCTGTGCCTGGGACACGTATACCGGCGTCAGGTCGGTGAGGGGGGTGAAGTCGGCCCGGTCCTCGTCGAACACGTCGGTGACTCCCAACGCTTTCAGTCCGTCCGTCAGGTCGATGCCGGTGGAGATGTCGAACCTGGGCAGGGTCAGGCGGATGTCATAGTACCCGGACCCGCCCCAGGAGTAGGTGGTGACGCCGGTCTCGGGGTCCCGCTCGCCGGCGGTGTCCCAGTCGGTGGTCAGGAAGTCCACCGCCTCGCCGGAGGAGATCAGCTCCTCCGGGGCGGTCCCCTCGTCGGGCAGGAGGACCCACATCTGATAGCCGTAGTCCTCAAAGGGGAGGCAGACCGCTCCGAACCGCTCCGCCCAGTAGTATTGGCCGTCCATGTTCTTGTGCATCAGGTCGGCGGTCACGTCGCCGGCCGGGGCGTGGAACTCGCCGGGGGAGGTGTTGCCCGGATCGAAGGGGTGGGCCCATTTGGCCTGATAGTACAGGGTGGACACCAGGGCGACGACGGTGAGAGGGTCCAGCTCCAGATCCCTGGAGTAGTTTTTCAGCAGGCCGTGGGTCTGGCCGTCGATCCAGTCCCGGAGGGCCTGGTCGTATTCCGGGGTCCCGGCCTCGCCGGAGAAGGCGGAGGCGTAGTAGTCGTCCGCCAGCCGGTCCAGCGTCTCCTGGACGCAGCGGCCGTCAAAGGTGTCGTTGAGCCACATGGAGTTTGCCAGGATGGAGGCGGTCTGCCCGTCGTCCCGGTAATCGTCCATCCACAGGTCGTGGGCGATGGAGCGCACGTCCTCGATGGAGTCCGCCCCCAGCAGGGCCAGCAGCTGGTCCCGGCTCTCCCCGCCGGTGGTCTCCGCCAGCATGGCCAGGGCCATGTAGAGGTTCAGGGGGGAGTACACCCGGTTCTCCCCCTCCCCGCCGGAGAGGAACTGCCCCGCGGTGGCGGAGAGGTAATCGTCCAGCAGGCCGGTATAGTCCCGGCCGGAGGAGAGGGCGCGGACGCTCTCCGCCCACTTCCCCCGGGCGTCGGAGTAGCGGTCATAGTCCAGCACCCCCGCCACCACGTAGTCGGTGTCCCGGGGGCAGGGGACCATCTCTGGGTACTGGGCGGCGGCCAGGGCCACGGCTTTGCCGGAGCCCCTGTAATCCGGGGCGCCGGGGATGGGGTCTAACTTCTGCACGGTGGTGTGCCGGAAGGGCCCGCCCGGCCACAACACCACCCCGGCGGCCACGGCGGCCACTAAAATGACGGCTACCACGGCGATCCAGACGCGGCGCTTTTTCGGTTTCCGTTCCATTCTCGTTCCTCCTTTTCACGTCACGGGTGGTTGACCACGCCCACGAACATCAGCTGTCCCGTCGCGCTCTCGATGGCGAACAGGAAGGGCCGGTCCAGGGTGAAGTCGATGGTCTCGTCCGCCCAGGGCGTTTCCTCTTTCACCCCGATCACGGTGTAAGCGGCGGCCTCCACCCCCTCCTCGTCCAGGGTGACCCGGGCGGCGTGTTCCGCCTCGGAGACGAACAGCCCCGTCAGATCGGTCAGGGGGGTGAAGTCGGAGACGCCGCCGTCGAACACGTCGGTGACGCCCAGGTTTTTCAGCCCTTCGATCAGGTCCAAATCGGAGGTCACGTCGAATTTGGGCACGAACAGGTCGATTTTCAGAAACTCCCGCTCCGGCCAGGCCCCCTCATCGGCGGCCAGGAACTCCGCCGCCGCGCCGGACGTGAGCAGCCCGTCCACGGACACCCCCTCGTCGGGCAGCAGGAACCACATGGCGCCCGCATTGGCGAGGTCCTTCCTCACCGCGCCGAAGCCCTCGCCCCGGTAGTAATTCCCCGTGTCGGTCTGGTGGAGGAAGGTTGCAGTCACGTCGCCCTCCGGGGCGTGGAACACATCCTCGGTGTTCTGCTCCGGGGAGAATTCCTCCGCCCAGCGGGCCTTGAAGTGGATGGTGGTCACCAGGGCCAGCACCGTCTCCGGCTCCATGGACAGCCCCCGGGCGGCGTCCTCCAGCAGGCCGCCGGTCTGGTCGTCGATCCAGCCCCGCAGGGCCGCGTCGTAGCTCTCGCTGCCCATTTCCCCGGAAAAGGCGGAGGCGTAGTAGTCCTTCGCCAGGGCGTCCAGGGTGTCCTGATGGTACGCGCCCTCTAAATCGTCGTTCAGCCACAGGGAGGCGGCCAGAAGGGAGGTGACCGCCCCGTCGTCCCGGTAGTTGGCCTGCCACAGGCCGGCGGCCCGCTGCCGCAGGGTCTCCACGTCGTCGGCGTCCAGCAGGTCCAGGAGCTGCTGCCGGCTGTTCCCGCCGGTGGCCTCCGCCAGCATGGACAGGGCCAGGTACACGTTCAGGGGGGAGAACACCCGGTTTTCACCGCCGCTGTTCCCCAGAAATTCCGGCAGGGCGGCGGCACAGAAGGGCGTTAACCCGTCCTCCACCGGGGCCAGGGCCTGACGGGCCCTCACGTCCGCCTCCCAGGCGTGATAGGCGGCGGAGTCGTCCGAAGTGGGATAGGGGACCGCCTCCGGGTACACCGCCGCCGCCAGGGGGACGGCCCGGAAGTCCGCGCCCGGCGCCCCGGCCTGGGGCGGGGAGGAGGGGTCGCTGCCCGGGGCCTCGCCGGAGGCGGGGCCGCTCATGGGCGCGCCGCCGGACGTCCCGCCGGGGGCCTCAGGCGCGGGCGCGCCCGACTTCATCCCGTCCAGCCGGGGGACCAGCCCCACCAGCAGCGCCACCGCCAGCACGGCGGCCGCCGCCCCCAGCCAGGCCGCCCTGGGCGGGCGTTTGCGGGCGGCGGAGGGCGTCTCGACTACTTTCCGCTTCAATTCATCGGGGGCATGGATGCCCTCGTTGGCCTTTTTATACCGTTCCAACGCTCATACCTCCTCGTTCAGCAGGTCCCGCAGGAAGGCCCGGCCCCGGCTGAGCTGGGACTTCACCGTGCCCTCCGGCAGGTTCAGGATCCCGGCGATCTCCGCCACCGAGAGCCCCTCGAAATAGTGCAGATGGATCACCGCCCGGTAGCGGGCCGGCAGGGACAGCACCGCGCTGTACACCTCGCGGTACTCGTCCTCCACCCCCACCTGGGCGGCCACCTCCAGCGGCACGGTCCTGCGCCGCCAGGTGGAGGAGAACAGGCTGTTGGCCCGGTTCACCGTGCAGCGGATGAGCCACGCCTTGCGGTGCTCGTCGCTTTGCAGCTCATCCTCGTGGCGGAAAAAGCGCAGAAAGACCTCCTGGAACACGTCCTCCGCGTCCGGGACGTTAGCGGTGCGGGCCAGCGCCAGCCGCCACACCATGTCGCCCCAGCGCTCTACCGCCCGGGTGCGCTCCTCCTGGGTCATGGGCCCTGCCTCCTCTCTGTATGGAATACCCCGCACGGGCCGAAAAAGTTGCGTGGGACGGAAAAATTATTGAAAAGCCCCGCCGTGGGGTACACAGCGGGGCTGAATGGTTCAGCTCTGGGATGGGCCGCCGCCGGACTTGTGGTGGCGGTGGGGCCGCCAGTGGCGGCGGTGATGAGCGGCGCCGGAGGGGGCGGCGGGCTTCTCCTCCTGGGTGGACGGAGCGGGCGCCTTTTGGACGGCGGCCTGCTGCCGGACGGCCTTGGCGGCGGGGCGCTCGGCCCTGGGCTTCTCCTGGGCAGGGGCGGGTTCCTGAGCGGGCCTGGTCTCCCTGCCGCCGTTTTTGCGGCGGGAGCGGGCTCTGGCCTTTTTGGGCTCCTCGGACGGGGCCTGCTCCCCCAGATAGCGGTCCAGCACGGCGGAGAGGTCGGAGGGGGCGTCCAGCCGGCGGCCGGAGCGGGCGGCCTCCGCCTGGGGGTCCCGGAGCTTTTCCAGTTCGGAGGCGGGCGGGGCCACGTAGTCCTCCGGCCGCTTGCCCTTGCCGGAGCGCACCACCCGGATCTCGCTGGTGAGGTAGCTCTTGGGCTGCTCGGTGGAGTCCTCCAGCTTCACCTTCACCTGCTCCTTCAGCAGGTTGACGGAGGACACCACCCCCGGCCCGTCGGGGCACTCCACAAAGGAGTCCTGCCGGGGGCAGCGCTTCACCGCGTCCTCGTAGGCGTCCTGCTCGTACTTCAGGCAGCACATGAGCCGCCCGCAGGTGCCGGAGATCTTCGTGGGGTTCAAAGACAGGTTCTGGGTCTTGGCCATCTTGATGGACACCGGCTGAAACTCGCCCAAAAACTGGGCGCAGCAGAAGGGCTTGCCGCAGATGCCGAAGCCCCCCAGCATCCGGGCCTCGTCCCGGACGCCGATCTGCCTAAGCTCGATGCGGGCCCGGAGGATGCCGGCCAGGTCCTTCACCAGGGCGCGGAAGTCCACCCGCCCGTCGGAGGTGAAAAAGAAGATGATCTTGGAGCCGTCGAAGCTGTACTCCACGTCCACCAGCTTCATCTCCAGGCCGTGCCGCTCGATGAGCTGCTGGCAGATGCGCATGGCGTCCTTCTCCCGGCGGCGGTTGTCCCGCACCTGTTTCTCGTCCTTGTCGGTGGCGAGGCGCACCAGGGGCCGCAGGGGCTGGACCACCGCCTCGTCGTCGATGGCGGTGTTGCCCTTGACGCAGGTGCCGTACTCCAGGCCCTTGCCCGTCTCCACGATGACGGCCTGGCCCTCGGCCACCCGCTGGCCCAGGGGATCGAAGTAGTATTGCTTTCCGCCGCTTCGGAAGCGGACGCTGATGATCTCGGTCATGGGATGTCCTCCAATATCGAAAGATGGGGGTGTTAAACCTCCCCGAACAGGGAGGCGGCGATCCAGCCCAGGGTGTGCCCCGCTCCGGGGTTGAAGACCGCGTTCTCCCGGCAGGCCTTCAGGGCCCGGAGGGCTTTCACGCCCCTGGCCGGGTGACTGGCAAGCCGTTTGGCGATTTGATTTTCCGCCTCTCCCAGCAGGGCGGCCAGTCGGTCGGGCTTTGGCTTTTCCAGCTCCAGGGTGGTGAGCCCCTTTGCCACCGCGAACTCGTCCCCGGTGAGCAGCAACTCCACCAGCGCCTCCGCCTGTTCTGCCAGCTCCGGGTCCACCGGGGCCTCCTCCGGGGGGAGGGGCAGCGGCTCGCACCTTGAGCGCACCGTGTCCAGCAGCCTGCCCGGTTCGGCCGCCAGCAGCAAAAAGGCGGCGTAGGCGGGGCCGTCCTCCAGCACCTTCAGCAGGGCGTTCTGGGCGGCGGGGTTCATGGCGTCCGCCGGGTCAATGATGTACACCTTGCGCTTCCCCTCGTTGGGGCGGATATAGGCGTCGGAACGGAGGGCGCGGGCCTGGTCCACGCCGATCTCCTTCTTGTCCGTCAGGGGGGCCAGGACGGTCACGTCCGGGTGGACGCCCGCCTCCACCTTGCGGCAGTGTCTGCACGCCCCGCAGGGGACGGGGCCGGCCCCCTCGCACAGATAGGCGGCGGCCAGACGCTTTGCCAGTGCGGCACGGCCCTCCCCGCTGCCGCCGGTGACAAGATAGGCGTGGGACAGGGAGGCGGGCAGATCGATATTCACGAAAAGCCCTCCTTCCGGCCGTTCAGGGGCGAATGACGCTTACTAACTTTCTATTATACCCTATTTCCCGCAAATAGGCCAGAGTTTTTTTCGTGATGACCTCGCCGGGGGCTACCACAGGCACGCCGGGAGGATAGGGAGCGATCTGTTCCGCCGCGATCCGGCCCTCCGACGACGCCAGCGGGACGGTCTCTCTCGGGGCGAACAGGGCCTGCCGCGGGGTAAGGGCGGCGGGGGGGAGCTCCGGGGGCGGCGGACACTGGGCGGGATTTGAAAAGTCCTCCGCCGCCAGCAGGCCGTCCAGCCGGGCGAACTGCTCCGCTCCGTCGGCGCAGGTGCAGATGAACACCGCGTGGCCCGCATCCGCCAGTTCGGGCAGGCAGCCCTTCTCCCGGAGACGGTCCGCCAGGGCGAAGCCGTCCCCGCACAGGAGGGTGAGCCGGGCGGGATCCAGGGCGAGACCGGGGACCTCTCTCAGCGCCGGGTATTTCTCCCGGAGGGCGGATACCCGGGCCGCCGTCTCCCGATACCGGGCGGCCCCCTCTCCCTCCATGTAGTCCCGGGCCAGGTCCAGGGCGGCCATCATCACATAGGAGGGGGACGACGAGCCGTAAACGCTCCCCACCTGGCGGAGGTCGTCCAGGGACGACCCGTTGGCGAACAGCAGGGCAGTCTGCCCCGGGGCGGGGAGGGTCTTGTGGGCGGACATCACCACCGCGTCGGCGGCGGAGTAGCCCGTGTACCCCAGGAAGGGCAGATGGGCCCCGTGGGCGCCGTCCACCATCAGCTTGGCCCCGTGGGCGTGGCAGACCGCCGCGATGGCGGGGATGTCCGACAACAAACCGTAATAAGTTGGGGAAGTAATACAAACCGTTTTGATTTCCGGGCGGTCATCCAGCAGTTTTTCCACCTGGCCCGGGTGGATGGGCCCGGCGACGCCCTCCTTTTCCAGCCAGGGCCGGGGGAGGTAGCGGGGGGCCAGATCCAGCAGGGCCAGGGCGTTGAAGGCGGAGCGGTGGCCCCCCCGGTCCAGGGCTGCGTGCCCTCCCGCCCCCGCCAGCAGAGCAAGCCCCGCGTGGACCCCCTGGGTGGAGCCGCCGGTGAGGAACAGGCAGGAGTCAAAGCCGAACCGTTCCGCCCACAGCTCCTCCGCCTCCGCGATGGCGTCCCGCCCGTCCCCGAACAGGTCCCCGGAGAGGCCGTTCTCGGTGCAGTCCAGTTCCGCCGGCCAGGGGAGGTCATAGGGCAGGGGGAGCCCGTGGTGCCCCGGCATGTCCAGGCGCAGCAGGTCCCGGCCGGCCAGGGAGCGCAGCAGGTCATACAGAGGAGTAGGCATTTCGTCACCGCCCCGTGTCAGGATAGCTCCAGTTTACTCCCCGGGACGGCTCCCGTCAATGCCGGCGGAGGATTTCCGGGGAAAACAGGGCAAAAGAGGTCCCCGAGCCGGGGCTCGGGGACCTCTACGGGTGGATTTGGACCTCAGACGCGGTAGCGGGTCTGGGGCACATAGGTGCAGTGGAGGATCTCGTGGGCCTTGTGGCCGCCGGGCTCGCCCAGATAGGTGGCGTAGACCTCCTTGAGCACCGGGTTCTCGTGGCTGCGGCGGTGGGCCATGCCCTCGTCCTGCTTGTACAGGGCGGCGGCCCGGAGGCCCCGCAGGTCGGTGAAGGACCGGGTGATGGCGGAGTGCAGGGGCTGGCCGCCGCCGTTGACGCAGCCGCCGGGGCAGGCCATGAACTCGATGAAGTC
>CANPWZ010000038.1 GCA_947585425.1 uncultured Oscillospiraceae bacterium | reverse complement strand
GACCCGTCAATAGCCCGGCCGGATTTGTAATAAATCTGTAACAAACAGAACAAGTTGTAGAAAACCGCGCAATCTCTACCAAAAACAGAGGTTTTCTCCTCAAAAAGTAAAACCAGGCCGTCCCGCCGCCCGGCGGGGACCCCGATGCACAAAAGGCGGCAACAAGGGGGGAGCTCCGCCCTCCTTTCACAGAAAGGGAGGCTGAAAAAATGCAGCACACAACAAAGTACTCGCTCAACCTGATCGAGCCGTCCGACGAGTTCCTGCCGGAGCCCCTGAATGAAAACACCAAAGCCGTGGAGGCCCAGCTCCAGGCCCGGGAGGCCGCCGAGACCGCCATGGAACAGCGGCTGAACCAGGCCATCGGCGCCGGCGGCAGGACCGCCCGCATCGCCGTGGGCTCCTATGTGGGCGGCGATGAGAACGCCCGGACCGTCGATGTAGACTTCTATCCCATCGCGATCCTCGTGGCCCCGGAGTCGGGGTACGGCGCTCAGTTTTTCGTCCTGCTCCGGCCATACCGCTCGGCCTTCTGCCGGTCGGTGGAGGCCATCGAAGTGACCTGGACGGATCGCGGCGCATCCTGGCGCAACACCAGCATCCCGGGCGACGCAGCCAAGTCAATGAACGTCACGGGCGCCAACTACTACTGGGCGGCCATCGGCACGGCGGACTGACCGCGCGAACACGGGGAGCCGGAGGCGCAGCCGGTATTTTGACGGGAGGAGCCGTCAATCCAGCAGGTCTTTGGCCCGGCTGTAATTGAACACGGGGCCCTCCAGGCAGACGTAGGTCTCGTTGATCTTGCAGTGGCCGCACTTGCCCACCGCGCAGGACATCCGCCGCTCGAAGGACACCCAGATCTTGTCCTCCGGCACCCCGCGCTTGACGCACTCCAGAGCGGCGAAGCGCATCATCACCGGCGGGCCCACGATGACCACGTTGTAGTCCTCGAAGGCGTCGAAGGGAATCCTGCCGATGTGGGCGGTGACGAGGCCGGTCTCAAAGCCGGGGGCGGTGGAATCGTCCAGGGTGGGGATGACGTGGAACCTCCCTTTGAACTTTTCGATCTCCCCGGTGAACAGCACGGAGCCCAGGTCCTTGAAGCCGCAGATGAGGTGGACGGACCTGCCCTCCTCCGGGTGGTCGTAAAAGTGGTTGAGGAGGGTCTTGACGGGGGCCATGCCGGTGCCGCCGCAGATGACCACCAGGTCTTTGCCCTTGAACCGGTCGACGGGGAAGGCGTTGCCGTAGGGCCCCCGCATGAACAGCACGTCCCCCGGCTGGAGGCCGAAAACGCCCCGGGTGAGCCGTCCGATCTTGCGGATGGTGAACTCGACGTAGCCCTCCCCCTTCCCGCTGACGGAGATGGGGGCCTCCCCCACCTTGGGGATGGAGAGCTGGAAGAACTGGCCGTGTTGGGTCTCGCCCTCGTAGGCCACCCGGAAGGTGTACTCCGCCTGGGTCTCCCTGACGATGCTGAGGATCTTGTGGGGGCTCGGCAGCATGATGTTTTCCACGATCAGCCCTCCTTCCCGGCCAGCAGATCGCTGAGGCCGTTGACGGCGTCCAGGTAGTCGATCTCTTTGGGGCAGCGGTCGATACACCGGCCGCAGCCCACGCACATATGCTCCCGGCCGAAGCGGAGCTTGAAGTCGAAGATCTTGTGCAGCACCTTGAAGCGCATATTGGCGCCGGGGGTCTTGCGGGCCAGGGCGCCGCCGGCGGTGCGGGTGAAGTCCTCCAGCATGCAGCCGGACCACACCCGGCGGCGCTCGCCGTTCCGGCTGGTCTCGTGGTAGATGACATCCACCGTGTCGAAGCAGGAGCAGGTGGGGCAGGCGGCGTTACAGCTGCCGCAGCCGATGCACTGATCGTCAAACTGCTTCCAGTAGTCCAGGGCGGTGATCTCCGCCAGCTGCTCCCGTTTGATCTCCGGGACCCGGGCGGCCCGGCGGTTTTCGCGGACGAACTGGGGGGCGAAGTCGATGGGCACCTCGTCCTCAAAATAGGGCAGGAATGCCTCGTTTTTGACCTCCACCAGGGCGCAGATGTCGTCGATACGGAGGGCGGCCTCGTAGTCCAGGGCCACGTTGGAGCCCATGGACACGCAGAAGCAGTTGTCGAAGCCCTCCCGACACTCCAGCAGGAACAGGTGGAGCTTTTCCCGCATCCGGGCGTAGTAGAGGTCGGGCTGGCCGTTGTGGAGGAAGATCGTGTCCAGCCGGCGGACAGCGTTCAGATCGCAGGGCCGGGCCAGCAGGATGATCTCCCGGTCGTCGGCAAGCTCCTCCTGGGCACACTCCTCCCCGGTGAAGCGGAACAGGGTCTGGGAGACGGGGTAGAACACCTCCTTGGCGGACAGGTGGGACTTCTCCCGGTACACGACGTCGGTCAGGGCGTCGATCTCCCCGTAGCGGATGAGGTCGCCCCCTTTCAGCCCCCGGCCTGGGAACCGTTTGGGGGCGAACACCCGGTATTTCTCCTTCAGCCGGGCCAGGATGGGGGCGAAGCGGTCGTTCCGCACGGAGAAGCTCCGGGCCATGGACAGCCCGCCGCCGTCCAGCGCGTCCAGCAGGTCCCGCTCCAGCGCCAGGAAGCCCAGGGCGACGCGGGTCACCGCCTTGTAGAAGGGGGTGCGGCCATAGGTTTCCACGTCGGCGGCGAAGGCGGGCAGCCAGTTCAGCAGGTGGCCCTCCAAAAAGGACCTCTGCTCGGAGACAGAGCCGTTGTCGATGAGCCAGCCCATGAAGGCCAGCTCCAGGGCCAGGTGGTCCTCCATCAGGTCGGCGCGGCCTTCGGCCTTGCCCAGGCCCTTGTCCGCGTACAGCCCGCGGACCTGCTCCCAGGCCTCCTGCATGAAGATGCGCCGGGGGCTGGTGTAGACCGACTCGCAGGGCAGGGCGGCGGCGCCCTCGGCGGAGCCGGCGGCCAGGAACACGGCGGCGTAGTCCACCGCCAGCTCCTCCAGGGTGTCCGGGCCGGCGGCGGCCAGGTAGTCCCGCAGGGCGGCGGCGCCCTGCTTCAGATCGTCGTTGTCCTCCGGGAGGGAGAGCCCCCGCAGGCTGTCCAGCAGGGCCTGGTCCGCCTCCCGCTCGTACAGGCGGGACAGCAGGCGGTACAGGTCCGCCCTGCCCCGGGATTCCGCTTTGGAGATCATCATCTTCCCCGTCCTCCCTTCCGATGGGCGCTGTGCTCCACGCAATCCTGGGGGCGGATGTCCACCCAATCGGCGTGGCGCAGGATGTAGCGGGCGGTGGGGCGATTGCCCTCGTCCCGCAGGGTGTGGATGTGCTCGGGTGCCTCGGCGGCCAGCAGCCTGGAAACCTCGCTGTTTGGATCGTCCACGTCCCCGTAGTGGAGGGCGCCGCCGGCGCAGTTGCGGACGCAGGCGGGCGTGTCGCCGATCTCCCGCAGATGGGCGCACAGGTCGCACTTGTCGGAGACGCGCAGCTCTCTGTTCTCCTGGATGCACCCGTAGGGGCAGGCCCGGCGGCAGGAGCCGCAGCCGATGCAGAGGTCCCGGTCGATGCGGACCACGCCGTCCTCATCCTTGTAGCAGGCCCCCGTGGGGCACACCGCCGCACAGGTCGGATCCTCACACTGCTGGCACATGACGGTGGCGAAGTACATCTGCAGGTCGGGATAGACCCCGGTGGGGCCCACGGTGCAGACCTTGTTCCGGCCGGGGCCCAGGGCCACCGTGTTCTCCAGCTTGCAGGCCACCTGGCAGCCTTTGCAGCCGATGCAGCGGTCGGCGTCGATGACAAAGGTGTACTGGCTCATGCTCTCACCTCCCGGGTGGGATCGGTCGGGACGGGCAGCCAGGGCCGGAACTCCTCCGGGTCCAGCCAGACCCCCTCGGGGGCCCCCTCCGCCTTGTAGACCTTCACCTGGAAGGCCCGGAGGGTATAGGTGCCCACCACGTCGTTGAAGGGGGCGGTGGCCTTGGTGAGCAGGTTCACGTTCATCTCCTGCCAGCCGTGGGTGGGGCCGTTGAGGTTCTCCGGCGCCCAGAACCGCTCCATGAACACCGTGCCGGGGTTGATGCCCGCCGTGACCTTGGCCACGGCCCGGGTCCTGCCCCGGAGGGACTCCACCCACACCCAGTCCCCGTCCTCCACGGCGTATTTCGCCGCCGCGTCGGGGTGGATCCACAGCTCCGGCGCGGGGTACATCTCCCGCAGCCAGGGGATGTTCCTGAGGGTGTTGTGGTGGTAGTAGGGCACCCGCCCGCCGGTGTAGACCAGGGGGTACTCTTTGGCGATCTCGGCGCTGGGGCTCTCCACCGGCTCTAAGTAGTAGGGCAGCGGGTCGTAGTCCTGATCCGCCGGCTCCAGCTCGATGGGGCTGAAGGGCTTGCCCGTGCGGCCCAGGGTGATCATGCTCTCCAGATACAGCTCGCACTTTTTGGACGGGGTGGGGAAGCCCGCGGGCTTGCCGCCGTTCTTCGGGTCGGGCTGGAGGTACACATAGTAGGACCGCCACTGGTCCTTCGGCAGATACTCGATGGGGGCCTTGGCGGCAAACTCCTTCCAGCTCATGCCCAGCCGGTTCACCCAGTGATCCAGGAATTCCTCCATGCTGTCCCAGTAGGGCAGATCGTGGCCCATGTACTCGGCGTCGAAGGCCTTGGCGCACCCCTCGTGGCCCAGCTCGCCGCAGCGCTTGGCCAGCCTGGACCAGAACAGGGTCTCGTCCATGGTCTCCCACAAGTGGGTCACCTGCTGGCGGGCCACCAGGGTGTTGCAGGTCTCCACCAGCATATCCGTCTCCAGCCACTCCTCCGAGGGGATGAGGATGTCGGCGTAGGCGGAGAAGGAGGTGGGGTACATATACACGTGGACGATGAAATCCAGCTTCTCGATGGCCTGGGCCCACTTCTTGGAGTCGGCGGTGGCGGCCAGCTTGTTGCCGGACCGATCGATCCACACCCGGGGCTGATAGGGCTCCCCGGTGAGGATGGCCTCCAATATGGAGGACGGGTGCCCCGCCCACCAGATGCCCAGGCCCTTGTGGGCCCGGCCCCCCAGCCGCTTTTTCAGCTGCTCCGGGGGCAGACGGTCCGCCGCCACGGGCACCGGGTAGTTGGGCATATCGAAGCAGCCGCTGGTGCGGAACCGCTGGAGCAGGGCGCCGGGGCGCTCCACGTTGCCCATCAGCAGGTCGATGGTGGCGGCCGCCATAGCCGCCTGGACCGAGTTGGGGGTCTGGTCGGTGGCCACGCCGATGGCAAGGCCGCTGGGGGAGTTGTCAGTGAACACCCGGATGGCCTTCTCGATGCGCTCCGGCTCCAACTGGCAGATCTCCCCCGCCCGCTCCAGGGTGAACTCCTCACACCGTTCCCAGAGGAGGCGGTACCCCGTCTTGCACACACGGCCGTCCACCACGAACTCGCCGTCCAGCTCCGGGTCCAGCGCGTCGTCCCAGGGATACGCCAGAGGCTTTGCGGAGTTGGTCCTTTTGTCCCACACCATGAAGGTGTCGGGCTGGCCCTCCCCGCCAGAGCCGGCCCGCAGGAGCATCTTGGTCTCCGCGTCCACCAGATAGGGCAGGTTGGTCCACTTCATCACGAACTCCGCGTCGTACAGCCTGTTGGCCAGGATGTACCGCACCCAGGCCAGCTCCAGGGCCACGTCGGCGCCGGGGCGGATGGGCAGCCACACGTCGGCCTTGGCCGCGTCGGGAGTGAGGCGGGGGTCCACCACCACCGTCTTGACCCCCTTGGCCCGCAGGTCGGCCACCATGCCGCCGCCGGAGGCGGGGCAGGAGTAGGAGGGATCGGTGCCCCACAGCACCAGGGCCTTGATGGGGGTGTCCTCCGGGAAGTACAGCTCCAGGGCGTTGGAGTCGGCGATGCTGGGGTCCGCCCCGCCGTACATCATGGTGTAGGCCAGGACCCGGGGCAGATAGCACTGGGCGCACCCCGGCTCGAACCAGTTGGGGGTGCCGAAGATGTTGCAGAACCGGGCGATGGACCAGATCTCCGGGTTGCCGCCGCCGCCGGTGGAGCAGAACACCGCCTCCGCGCCGTATTTCTCCCGGGTCTCCATCAGCTTTTTGGCGATGGTGTCCAGGGCCTCGTCCCAGCTGATGCGCTTCCACTGGCCGCTGCCTCTCGGGCCCACCCGCTTCATGGGGTACTTGTTGCGGTTGGGATGGTACAGCGCCTGGATGCCGGACAGGCCCTTGGCGCACATCCTCCCCTTGCTCATGGGGTCCTCCGGGTTGCCCCGGAGACTCACCACCCGGCCGTTCTTCACCGTGGCCAGCACCCCGCAGTTGGCGATGCAGGCCCGACAGGCGGTCTTGACCACCCGCGCCTCGTCCTGCCCGGCGGGGGCCCCCTCCCGGCGGATCAGCGGGCCGTCCCCCGCCGCCCCCTGGGGGACGCGGATGTCCCGCAGATACGCCCCTGTCTGGATCGTCCGCTCCATAGCTCCTCCTTTCTTCCCGGCCTTCTGACGGCGCTTGACACAGCCGGGTCCCTTTTGATATATTGACGATACCAATATATCAGGCGGAGGGGCCCCTGTCAATCGACCCCTCCCATTCCATCCGATCCTGTGAGGCTGCTATGAAGCTGTTTCGTCTGCGAACGCTGATCTTCCTGGCGCTGTGCTGCGACCTGGGGCTGTTCTCCAAGCGGCTCATCGGCCCCGCCGCCAACCTGATCACCGATCTCCTGCACATCCCCGGCGGCATCGCCACCAGCCTGTCCCTCATGTTCCTGGTGGTGGCCGCCGTGCTGGTGGAGCGCCCGGGCTGCGCCGCCGTCATGGGGGCCGTCCAGGGGGGGCTGGCCCTGGCCTTCGGCATGGTGGGGAGCATGGGGGCCCTGGCCCCCGTGGGCTACCTCGTGCCGGGGCTGGCCATCGACCTGGCGCTGGCGGCCACCCGCCGGACCGCCCTCTCCCGGCGGGACCGGGCGGTGCTGGCAAACGCCATCGCCTCCCCCTGCGCCGCCCTGACGGCCAACGCCCTGGTGTTCCGCCTGTGGGGGCTGCCGCTGCTGCTCTATGTGTGCGTGTCCGCCGCGTCGGGGGCGGTGTTCGGCCTGGCCGGCGGGGAGCTGGCCCGGCGGCTGGCCCCCGTGCTGGGGGCGGAACTGCAGGATAAAGGGGAGGCCAAACCATGAAGCGGACCAAGCTCGTTCCCATCCTCATCGCGGCCCTGATCGCGCTGACCGCCGCGACAGCCGCCCTCTACCTGTCCACCCGCCCGGCGGCGGAGGAGGGCTCCCTCCGCGTGGAATACGGCGGGCAGGCCGTCCATCTGCCCCTGGACCGGCTGGAGTTCGGCCCGGTCCACGGGGTCCTGGTCAACGGCAAGGGGGAGGAGCGCGCCGTGGACGCCCAGGGCGTCCCCCTGTCCGACGTCCTCCGGGCCGCCGGAGCGACAGATTACGCGGAGGTCACCGTGACGGCGGACGACGCCTACCACGCCGTGGTCACCGCGGAGGAGATCGCACAGCCGGACCGGGTGTTCCTCATCCGGGAGGAGAAGGGCCCCCGGCTGGTGGTGTTCGGGGACGTGGACAGCAGGCGCAGCGTGTCCGGCGTGGTCTCCCTCACGGTGACATGACCGGCGCGGCGCGGTTTCCCGCCCTGTCCGGCGCGGTGCTGGCCGGAGGGCGCTCCGCCCGGATGGGCGCGGACAAATGGGCCCTCCGGCTGAACGGGAGGACCCTGCTGGAGCTCCAGGCGGAAAAGCTGCGGGCCCTGGGCATCCGGGACGTGATGCTCTCCGGGGCGGGGCTCCCCCCGCTGCCCGGCGCCCGGGTGGTGCCCGACGAATACGAGGGCCGGGGGCCCCTGGCCGGGCTCCACGCCTGCCTGCGCTCCGCCCGGAACCCCGCCTGCCTGGTGGTGAGCGTGGACGTCCCCCTCATCCCCGCGGAGGCCCTGGCCGCCCTGTGCGGGGCCCACCGGGGCGGGATCACCGTGCTCTGCCACGGCGGGGCGGAGGAGCCCCTCATCGCCGTGTACGACGCGTCCGCCGCCGCGGTCCGGGCGGCCGCCGCCCTGCTGGACAGCGGCCGGGGGGCGGTCCGCGCCCTGGGGGACGCCCTCCCCCGGAGCCGCTGGGACTATACCGGCCCGGAGGACCTGCTGCTCAACTGCAACGGCCCGGAGGACCTGGACCGGGCGCGGCGGCTGGCCGGGGCGCTCCCCCCTGATACGATGTGAATCAAAAAAACAAGGCGCAGTCCCTTGGGACTGCGCCTCGTCTTTTATGATAGGTCTTGCGTTCGCCCGGACGGGGGCCCGTGTTTCATGCTGTTAGAACAGCGGATGTTTAGTGGGCAGCGCCGGGGTCCGCCACGGTAAAGGTAGCGGACGCGGTCTTCGTGATCGGGGTGCCGTTCTCGCCGGCGGCGGTCACGGTGACGGTCACCTGATAGTCGCCGGAGCCCAGTCTCGCGGAAGCCGTGAGCGCGGTGATGGTGGATCCACCGCCCGAGGCCGCCTTAACGCTGTCGGCCTTAGCGGTGCCCCAGGCCTCCCAAGCCGTGCCGTTCCACCTCTTGATGGTGGCGGTGATGGAGGTCGCAGCGTCCTCGTAGGTACCCGAGCCTTTGACGGTGCAGCCGGTCAGCGCGATCTGGTCCGAACCGAACGTGCCGGAGGCAGAGGTCAAATCAAGCTCCAGATCGCCGGAGTCAGAGGCGGGATCGTCCGCGCCGTTGTCCACGATGTAGATCACATCGATCCAGCCGTACTTGTCCAGCTGGAAGTAGATGTCGCACGCGCCGTAGACATTCTCTTTCAGCAGGGTGTCCAGATCATACCGGGCAGAGGAGATGGTCCCCTTGGTGGTGTTGACGATGTAGGCAGCGGCGCCCTTGGCCACGGTGAAGTAGTTGCGGGAGGTCCTGCTGCCGGCGTCCGCGGCGTCGCCGTTGGCCTTCTTCACGGAGCTCACGGTCACGGCGGTATCGACATGGAGGACGCCGTCGGCGTAATCATACGCGCTCTCATTTGCACTGTACTTCTTCGCCTCTACCTTGCCGTAGGCCCCGTTGGTGCTGTTGGGCTCGCTGAAGACATACAGGCCGGTGTCGTCGGGCTTGTCACCCTCGACATAGGCCACCTTGATCTTGGTGGCGGAGCCGTTGACAAAGGCGTTGTACTCGATGTAGCTGTCGTACGTCGTAGAGAACTTGGTGGGATCGGGCAGGAAGGTGTAGGCGGGAACGGCCTCTTCCGTGTTGGGGCTGCTCTCAACACCATAGAGGATCAGCGCGTATTCGGCGTCGGTGTTGTCGGCGTCCGTGTCGAACCAGGTGATACTCAGATTGTCCTTCGTGCCCGTTTCACCGGTAATGGTCACGCCGCCGCTCTTCGTCAGAGCCAGGTCGGGGATGTTCTGGAAGCCGGTCTTGATGTCATACCCCTTGGGATCGTAGGCGTCGCCCTTGTTGTTCAGCTGATACTTGGCGATGAAGAACACGGTGTCGTCGTTCAGCTCGGGAGCAGTATTGGAGGGCGCGGTGGCGTCGTTGGCGGTGAGGGTGGCGGCCTGGCCGGCCCACACCTGCGTCTTAGTCACCGGCGTTACAGTGGTCTTCGTAAGGGTATAGTACGCGGAGTTCTTGGGATCGACGCCGACCTTCACCAGGGTGTTCACCGGGGCGGCGTCGGGCAGGGCGTCCTCAGCATCGGTCACTTTACCCCAGGGCTCGCCGGTCTCGTGGTCAGTAGGCTCAAAGACGGTCTGCAGGGTCGCGGTGGAGCCGCTGGCGGTGAGGACCTTGGCCTCAACGACATACTTGCCGTCGCCGATCTGCTTGGCATAGGCATCGGTGATCACGCCGTAATCCACGGAGGTGGGAGCGGGCTTCACGCCCAGCACATAGCCATGGGCGTCGGTGTAGACCACGATGGCGTCGCCAATGCTGGCGTCGGTGATCGCGGTGTCGTCAATGGGACTCTTAATGGCGTTGTAGCCAAAGGTGTCGTTATAGGTGTAGGTGACGCCATTGGTGCCGATAAAGCCATTCACGGTATTGGTGCCGTCGGTATTCTTCGTGATCGCGTTCACCGTGATGGTGGCGGGGGTCAGCTTGGAAGCGGACTTGACGGTGAGGGCAGTGAACGCATTGGTAGCGGCGGTCACGCCCTGAACAGCCAGAACGTCGCCCTCGGCATAGCTGCCGGTGACGGTCACAGAGGTCAGATTGGGCGTATAGGTGGTCCCGGAAGTCGTCTTTGCGGTGGCGTTGCCGTAGACGGTGGCGGTGGCGCTGGCCGGACGGATGGTGTGGCCGCCGGCGTCGGTAACGGCGGCGGTCACGTCGGTGACCACGGCCAGGAAGGTGTCCACATAGACGATGCGGTCATTATAGACGCGGGTCCAGCGGCCGAGCGCGCCAACCGTGCCGACCATGTCCTTGGGCTCGATGACGACCTTGCCGGCGGTATTGGACTCGGGCACTTTGCCACTACCCGTCGTCACATTGTTGTTGGCCTTGCCGTTGATGTAGGTGTTATAGGTCTTGGCGGCGGTGATGCCGACCTTGACAGCGATGTCGCACTCGGTCTTCACGCCCCAGAACTCGTCCTTGGCCTCAACAGGAACGGTGACCGTGCGCGCGATGGCGGTGTTGGGCCAGGTGAACTCGATGGCGCGGCTCTTGGTGGGAGCGCCCCAGGTATCGGGATCGCCGTCAACATCGGTGCCCTCCCAGATCAGGGGGTAGCCGGTGGGCTCATAGCTCTTGGAGCTGGCGTCGTAGTACACGCAGCTGTTGTCGCAGGCGGCGTTATAGGTCAGCTGAGCGACCGCGCCGCGGGGGGTCTCCAGGGCGGGATCCAGGGTCACGCCCGTGTTGATGCCGGCCTTGGTGGCGAAGGACAGCACGTTGTACTGCCAGTTGCCGCCGGTGAACTCC
This sequence comes from uncultured Oscillospiraceae bacterium, assembly GCA_947585425.1. GTDB lineage: Bacteria > Bacillota > Clostridia > Oscillospirales > Oscillospiraceae > Enterenecus. The sequence goes on along the minus strand of CANPWZ010000038.1, from coordinate 77 downwards.
TTGTTCTTGTCATAGCCCATGGCACGCAGCAGCATGGCACGGACCTCATAGCCGGTGATGTGCAGGGTGGGGGCCAC
>CANPWZ010000037.1 GCA_947585425.1 uncultured Oscillospiraceae bacterium | reverse complement strand
TGGCGCCTACAAGCTCGTCGGTTACGATGTGAAGACCGGCTTCCAGAACATCCCCGACCTGTCCTGGCCTAGTGGCAAGAGCCTCAAGATCGACGGAACGACGGCCGGCACCCAGGATCTGCTGATCTCCTGGTTCGACGATGTGGATCCCGCGGCGGACGGCACCATTGCCGACTACGTGCTGATCCTCCAGGGCGTTGAGAACAAGACCAACAAGACGGAGATCGTTCCCAACTACGCCTTCCTGGCCAACCCCAAGGGTTCCGTGAAGGATTACAAGACCTATTATGAGTACGATGCCTTCGTCAACGGCGCTCCCACCACCCTGAAGGTGGCCTATGACGTCGCTCAGCCCACGGCGCCCGGTCTGTACACCTATGACGAGTCCACCAACGAGGGCTACAGGGCTGTTAAGACTTCTCTCTTCACGGCGGGCACCTCCAACGCCATCGTGTCGTACGCTGACGGCGTCCTCACGCTCACCAGCGCCATTCAGGTGGACACCAAGCAGACCACCGGCGACGCTCTGGATGGCGGCAGCAAGACTAGCCGCACCAGCTTCACCGTGGCCAGCGGCGCCGCTGCCTACATCGTCAACGAGACCAAGGGGACCATCTCCTCTGCCCGGTATGACATCGCCACCCTGCTGAGTGTCTATAACACGAGCACCATCTACTTCCAGCTCAACGACCACGGCTGGATCAACGTGATCTACATCGTGGCGCCGCCCGTCCAGGATACCCCGGCTGACACCAGCACGCTGACTCTTACCTCCAGTGTCTCTGCTGTCGATGGCAACACCATTGGGAGCACTTCGATCGGCTTGACCGGCGGTATCACGCTTGCGGGCACCAGCACATGCAGCGGCGTCACCGCGAAGATCACCGCCACCGTGGAGATCTGGGATACGGTGAAAAACGCGTTTGTTCCCTTCACCACCGCCGACACGACGTTGGCTGCGGACGGCAGTACGAAGTTGGAAACCCTCACCCTGAAAGATGCGCTGGGCAGGGGCCAGTATCTGGTGACGATCACCGCCACCTACGGCTCCGTGGAGAGCAATCCTGTGACTGTGAGCTTCTCGGTCCCCAACCCCACTCCCTGAGCTCGACTCTCCCTGAATCAAAAGTGCCCCCGGACGTTCGTCCGGGGGCCCTTTTTTTGTGCGCGGGGGAGGGGGTTCAGTAATTCATGCGGTCCTCAGACCACCCGTTGATCACGTTCAGGTAGCTCAAAATGGCGCTTTTCGCGGCGGAGAGGCTCAAATTCGCGTAATTGCCGCACTCCCGCGGGCTGTTCCCCGGCATGGGGCCGTCCCAGGCGGCGGCCTCGCGGCAGGCGTCCTGGACCAGCTCCGCCACGTCGCCGTCGCTGAGGATCCTGGAGTCGGTCAGCAGGTAGAACCCGGTCTGGCATCCCATGGGGCCGAAGTAGACGATCCCGGCGCGCTTCGGGCCGTTCCGCAGGATGGTGGCCAGCAGGTGCTCCACCGAGTGCAGCTCGGGGTTGGTGAGCAGGTCGCCGGTATTCGGGCGTTTGAACCGCAGATCGTAGGTGGACACGTCCCCGTCCCGGCGGGAGAGGTATAGCCCGGGCAGGAGGGTGGTGTGATCCACCTGGAAGCTCTTGATGGTCTTTTGCGGCGGGGCGGAGGGCTGTTCCGGGCCCCGGAGGGCCTCGGCGGCGGCCAGCGCCACCCGGTTGAGGGCCTCCATGGCGGCGGCGAAGTTGAAGTACTCCGCGCTGTTTTCTTTGGCCGTCAGCCGGTCGGATACGGTTTTCAGCGCGGCGAATTTGACGCCGTTCCGCAGGCACACCTGGGCGATGGCGCCCCCCTCCATCTCGCAGAGGGTGGGGTGGAAGGTGGCTTGGACCCAGTCGGCCCGGGCCCCGGGGGTCATGAAGCGGTCCCCGGTGGCCGCGGTCCCGGCCACGAACGGCACGCCGGCCCGCCGCAGGATGTCCTGGATCCTGTCAAATTCGGAGGTTTCGAATCGGACCTTGCCCACCGTGGACACGAACCCCACGGGGTCCCCCACGGCGGTGGTGTCCACGTCGTGCTGCACGAAGGACTCCACGGCGACGACGGCGCCGATGGGCAGGTCCTCGAAGCTCCCGGCCACGCCGGCGTTGAGGATCCAGTCGGGATGGAACTGGTCGATGAAGCGCTGGGCGCTCATGGCGGCGTTTACCTTGCCCACGCCGCCGGCGTAGGCGATGATCCCCGGCCGGATCTGGTAGAGCGGCGTCCCGTTGGCGGAGCCCAGGGGCTTGGGGTCGCACGATCTGAGCAGGCTGTCCAGCTCGCTCTCCATGGCGTAAGCCAGTCCGATGAGCATGAAAATCTCTCCTTTCCCGTCTATTCCACGGTCTTCAAACTCTCCACCATGTCCACTTTTTTCAGCTTGAAGTGGGCGGCGATGTTGACGATCACCGAGAACACCGCCGTGAGGGCGGCGGCCAGGATGTAGGCGTAGGGGGGCGCGGTGCGGCCGAACATGACGATGTCCACCTCCACGGTGCGGACCATCCAGGCGTGGAAGAACCGGCCCAGCACCAGCCCCAGGATGACGCCGAACAGGGTGAGGAAGATGTTTTCCCGGTAGACGTAGGCGGTGGTCTCCATGTCGTAGAAGCCCAGCACCTTCAGGGTGGCCAGCTCCCGGGTCCGCTCGGTGATGTTGATGTTGGTCAGGTTGTAGAGCACCACGAAGGCCAGGGCGGCCGCTGACAGGATGATGATGATCACCGCGTAGTCGATGGCCTCCATGCTGTTAGTGAAGGTGTCCCGCAGGGTGGCGATGTAGGAGTAGGATTCCACCGCGTCCATGGACATGAGGGCGGCGGAAACGGTGTCGGACTGCTCCGCTCCGGCGGAGTCCACATAGCGGATGAGCATGGAGTTCTGCTCGGCCTGTTCGCCGAAAAGCTGCTCATAAGCCCCCTCGGACAGGTAGATGCTGTGGCGGACGTACTGCTCCACGATGTCGGCGATCTCCACGGTGACCCGCTCATCGCCCTTTTCCACGGTGAGTGCGTCCCCCACCGACACGTCCAGCAGCTCGGACAGCTTTTCCGAGATGACCGCGCCCCGCTCCGGCACGGGGACGGGCGCGCCGTCCAGCCGGTGGCGGAGGGTGACGAACTGGGCGAAGCGCTCCCCGTCCTCCACGGCGTACAGGGCGGCGGAGTAGGCGGGCCCGCCGGAGGAGGCCTCCACCGTGGTCTGGCTGGTGACGGCCCAGTCCTCCACGTCGGCGGAGCGGTCCAGGTACTCCTCCACCGCCGCCAGAGCGTCCGGGGCGGCGTCGGGGTCCAGGCCCACGGTGGCGTCGTACAGGGAGATCTCGTCGAACTGCTTGTTCAGGATGGAGAAGATGGACTCGTGCAGGCCGAAGCCGGTGACGATGAGGGCGGTGCAGCCGCCGATGCCGATGACCGTCATCCAGAACCGGCGCTGATAGCGGAACAGGTTGCGCATGGTCACCTTCCAGGTGAAGGACAGCCGCTTCCACAGGGGTTTGACGTACTCCAGGAACACCCGCTTGCCGGCCTTGGGGGCCTTGGGCCGCATGAGGTTGGCGGGGGTGTCCACCAGGGTGGACAGGCAGGCCCACAGCGCCGCGCCGGTGGTGCACAGCACCGCCGCCAGCACGGCCAGGGCGAACATCCCCGCCTGGTTCTTGAACTGGAGGGGCGGGATGTTATACATGATGTTGAAGGCGTTGGCGATGACCCAGGGGAACAGGGTGGCGCCGATGGCAAGGCCCAGCAGCCCGCCGATGAGGCTTGCGGCGAAGGCGTAGCCGATGTACTTTTTGGAGATGGCGAAGCGGGAGAAGCCCATAGCCTTCAACGCGCCGATCTGGGTGCGCTGCTCCTCCACCATGCGGGTCATGGTGGTCAGGCAGGCCAGGGCCGCCACCAGGAAGAAGATGATGGGGAAGATGGCGGCCAGATTGCCCACCCGCTCCGCGTCTTGGGCGTAGCTCTCAAAGCCCACGTTGGTGTTCCGGCCCAGCACGTACCACTCACAGTCCTCCACGTCGGCCAGCTCCCTGCGGGCGTCGTCCAGCTTTTCCTGGGCGTCGGCGATCTTCTCGTCCGCCTCCGCTTTCCCGTCCTCGTATTCCTCCAGGCCGTCGGCGTACTCCTGTTCGCCGTCCTGAAGCTCCGCCAGGGCGTCGTCCAGCTCCTTCTGGCCGTCGGCTTTGGCCCTGTTCAGGTCGGCCACGCCCTGGTTATAGTCCCGCCAGCCGTCGTCGATCTCCCGCTGGCCGGCGTCGATCTCCTGTTTGGCGGCGTCCAGCTCCTGTTTGGACTGCTCCAGCAGGGCCCTGGTGTCGTCCAGTTGGAGCCTGGCCGCGTCCAGCTGGGCCTGGGCCGGGGCGAACTGCTCCCAGGCCGCGTCCAGCTGGGCCTGGGCGGCGTCCAGCTGTGCCTTCTGCTCCGCCGCCTGGGCCACCGCCTGGTCGTAGTAGGGGGTGCCCTCGTAGGGCGCCAGGGCCGCCCAGTACTGCTCCCAGGCCGCGTCCAGCTGCTCCTGCCGCTCCCGCAGAGGGGCGGAGGCCGCCTGGAACTCCGCCAGGTTCTGCTCGTACTGGGCCTCGCCCGCCTCGTATTGGGCCAGCCCGTCCTGATACTGGGCCAGGCCGTCCTCATACTCCTTCTTGCCGTCGGCCAGCTCCTGCTCCGCGTTTCGAAGCTGGCGCAGCGCGTCGTTCAGCTCCCGCTCCGCGTCGGCGATTTCCCGGTCATAGGTCTCCTTGCCGTCCTCGTACTCCGCCCAGCCGTCGTCCAGCTCCTTGCGGGCGTTGTCCAGCTCCTGTTTCGCGTCGCTGAGTTCCTGTTCCGCGTCGGCTCTGGCCTCGTCCAGCTCGGCCTGGGCGTCGTCGATCTCCGCCTGGGCGTCCCCGATGACGGAGTCGGTGCGTATCCGCGCCCGCTCATCCGCGAAGTCCTCCATGCCGTCCAGGAAGCTGTCCAGCCTGTCGTCGTACTCGTCCGAGTAGCTGTCCATGGCGGCGAAGCCGTCCAGGGTGAAGTAGGCGGCGGTGTAGTAGTCGTAGTGGAAGTTTTCGCCGGGGATGTACATGAAGCCGTCCACCGAGCCCCGGCCCAGGGAGGAGGTCCCCCGGTCGGTGCCCACGTACAGGGGGCTGGTCACCACCCCCACCACGGTGAAGGAGGTGTGCTCCAGATCGTCCTCGTTGTCCGGCTCCATGGTCAACTCGATGGTGTCGCCCACCTCCAGGCCCAGCTCGGTCAGCAGCAGCGACTCGGCCACGCACTCGTCCGCCTTTTCCGGCAGGCGGCCCTCGGTGACCCGGGGCAGGTTCAGCTCCCGGGGCAGGGAGCCCACGTTGACGATGGCGTCCACCGCGGTGGCGTCCACCGTCCAGACCCCCTCCACGTCGGCCACGCCCTCCGTCGCGGCCAGGGCGTCCAGGTCGTCGTCGGTCAGCCCTAAGGTGGACAGCACATAGGCGTCCATGAAGTTGGAGCCGTCGAAATAGTTGTCGGCGGTGTACTCCATATCGGGGGCCGCCGCCCGCAGGCCGGACAGAAAGGCCACCGCCAGGGCGGACAGCACCAGGATGGACAAAAACCGGCTGAAGGTGTTTTTGACCTCCCGGATGGCGTCGGTAAACAGGCGGTTTTTCCGTTTTACCATTCGATCTCCTCCACCGGGGTGGGCCGGTCGTTCAGCTCCATGGCGGCCACCTTGCCGTTCTTGATGTGGATGACCCGGTCGGCCATGGGGGTGATGGCGGTGTTGTGGGTGATGACCACCACCGTCATGCCGTGCTGGCGGCAGGTGTCCTGGAGCAGCTTCAGGATGGCCTTGCCGGTGACGTAGTCCAGCGCGCCGGTGGGCTCGTCGCACAGCAGCAGCTTGGGGTTTTTGGCGAGGGCCCTGGCGATGGCCACCCGCTGCTGCTCGCCGCCGGAGAGCTGGGCGGGGAAGTTGTCCAGCCGGCCGGCCAGACCCACGTGTTCCAGCACCTCCCGGGCGTCCAGGGGATCATTGCAGATCTGGGCGGCCAGCTCCACGTTCTCCAGTGCGGTGAGGTTCTGCACCAGGTTGTAGAACTGGAACACGAAGCCGATGTCCTGCCGGCGGTAGGTGGTGAGCTGCCGGGAATTGTAGCCGCTGACCACCGCGCCGTCCACGGTGATGGTGCCGCCGGAGCAGGCGTCCATGCCCCCCAGCATGTTCAGCACCGTGGTCTTGCCCGCGCCGGAGGGGCCCACGATGACTGCGAACTCGCCTTTTTCGATGTCGAAGTCCACCCCGTCCACGGCGTTGATGGCGACCTCGCCCATCTGATAGATCTTTTTCACGTCTTTGAAGGAGATGTAGCTCATTCGGATCACCAGCTCAAAAATATGTATTTTATATCTTACACCGGCCGGCCGGCTCCGCGCAAGTGGTTCGGGCCATAATTCAAAGAATGTTCACCAATCAGGCGAAAGGCTTACCGTTGACTAACCGGCGGAGAAGTCATAATATAGTCTTCGATTCGCATAGTCTGAAAAACGGACATACACAGGAGAGGAGGGATGCCGCCGTGGGGCTGCTGGATCTGTTTATCCTGGCCGTGGGCCTGTCCATGGACGCGCTGGCGGTGGCCATCTGCAAGGGGCTGTCCCAGCCGAAGCTGAAACTGCGCCACTGTCTCATCGTGGGGGCCTGGTTCGGGGCCTTCCAAGCGCTGATGCCCCTCGTCGGCTGGCTGCTGGGTTCCGCCTTTGCCGACATGATCACCTCTATTGACCACTGGATCGCCTTCGTGCTGCTGCTCATCATCGGCGGCAATATGATCCGGGAGTCCTTCGGAGAGGAGGACGGGGACCCGGACCCCTCCCTGGCCCCCCTGGGGATGCTGCTGCTGGCGGTGGCCACCTCCATCGACGCGCTGGCGGTGGGGGTCACCTTCGCCTTTCTGCGGGTGGACATCGTCCCGGCGGTGGTGTTCATCGGGGTGTGTACCTTCGTCATCTCCGCCGCGGGGGTGAAGATCGGCAATGTGTTCGGCGCCCGCTACCGTTCCAAAGCGGAGCTGGCCGGGGGCGTGGTGCTGATTTTGATCGGGCTGAAAATACTGCTGGAGCACCTGGGCGTCGCGCCCTGGCTGTGACAGGACGAGAATGAAAAGGGTCCCCCGCCGCGGCACGCGGCGGGGGACCCTTTCTGCGTATGACGGATGGGATCACTCCTCGTCCCCATCGATGGAGACGGACAGGACCTCGTCCTCCTCGGGGGCGGCGCTGTCCACGGCCTCGTCCTCGCCAGGGGCGGCGGGGAGGTCGTCCTCGTCGTCCGACAGGGAGACGTTGGCCACGTTGCGGTAACGGCTCTCCTCGTGGACCTCGTCCTCGATCTGGTCGAACTTGCGGTAGGCGGCGAGGCCGGAGCCGGCGGGGATCAGCTTGCCGATGATCACGTTCTCTTTCAGGCCCAGCAGGCGGTCCACCTTGCCCTTGATGGCGGCCTCGGTGAGGACCTTGGTGGTCTCCTGGAAGGAGGCGGCGGACAGGAAGGACTCGGTGGCCAGGGAGGCCTTGGTGATGCCCAGCAGGATACGGGTGCACACCGGCAGGACCAGGGGCTCCCCGTCCTCCCGGGCCTCTCCGGCGGCGATGCGGGCCTTCACGGCGTCGCAGGCGTCCCGGAACTCGCTGATGTCGATGGTGGAGCCGGACAGCAGCGTGGAGTCGCCGGGGTCCTCCACCCGGACCTTGCGCATCATCTGGCGCACGATGACCTCGATGTGCTTGTCGTTGATGTCCACGCCCTGCTGACGGTAGGGCTTCTGGACCTCCTGGATCAGGTAGTTGTGGACGGCGTCCACGCCCCGGATGCGCAGCACCTCGTGGGGGGACAGGGCGCCCTCGGTGAGGCGCTGGCCCTTGGTGACGGTGTCGCCCGTCTTGACCCGGATGCCGGCGCTGTACGGCAGGGCGTAGGTGACCACCTCGCCGTCGTCGGCGGTGATGGTGACGTTGCAAAGGGTGGCCCGCTTGGTCTCCTCCACGGTGACGGCGCCGCTGATCTCGGCCAGCTGGGCCATCTTCTTGGGCTTGCGGGCCTCGAACAGCTCCTCTACGCGGGGCAGGCCCTGGGTGATGTCGCCGCCGGCCACGCCGCCGGTGTGGAAGGTGCGCATGGTAAGCTGGGTGCCCGGTTCGCCGATGGACTGGGCGGCGATGATGCCCACCGCCTCGCCCTGGCCCACGGGCTCGCCGAAGGCCAGGTTCATGCCGTAGCACTTGGCGCACACGCCGGTGCGGGACTCGCAGGTGAGCACGGAGCGTACCCGGATGGAGGGCTTGGGATCGGTCTCGCCGGCGGCCACGGCCTGCTCGGTGAGCTTCTTCTCGATATACTTGGCCAGCTCGCCGGTGACAAGGGTGTCCTTGCTCACCAGCACCTCGCCGGTGGCGGGATCGGTGAAGTCCTCGGTGAGGTAGCGGCCCCGCAGGCGCTCCACCATGGGCTCGATGACCTTGCCGTTGTCGCTGATCTCGGACACGGTGATGCCGTCGGTGGTGCCGCAGTCGTCTTCCCGGATGATGACCTCCTGGGACACGTCCACCAGGCGGCGGGTCAGGTAACCGGAGTCGGCGGTACGCAGGGCGGTGTCGGCCATGCCCTTCCGGGCGCCTCTGGAGGAGATGAAGTATTCCAGAACGGTGAGGCCCTCGCGGAAATTGGCCTTGATGGGGATCTCGATGGTGCGGCCGGAGGTGTCGGCCATCAGGCCGCGCATACCGGCCAGCTGGCGGATCTGGGCGGCGGAGCCGCGGGCGCCGGAGTCAGCCATCATGAAGATGGGGTTGTAGCGGCCCATGGACTTCTGCAGCGCGTCGGACACGTCGTTGGTGGTCTTTTCCCAGGCCTCCACCACCAGGCGGTAGCGCTCGTCATTGGTGAGGAAGCCACGCTTGAACTGGTTTTCGATCTTGACCACCGCCTTCTCGGTGGCGGCGATGAGCTCCTTCTTCTGGGGGGGCACCGTCATGTCGGCGATGGCCACGGTGAGGGCGCCCTTGGTGGAGAACTTGTAGCCCCGGGCCTTGATGGTGTCCAGCACGGCGGCGGAGGTGGTGAAGCCGTGCTTGTTGATGCAGCGGTCGATGATCTGGCCCAGCTGCTTCTTGCCGCAGATGAAGTTGATCTCCGGCTCGAACACCTGCTCCGGGTCCTCCCGGTCCACAAAGCCCAGGTCCTGGGGGATGCCCTCGTTGAAGATCAGGCGGCCCACGGTGGTGCGCACCAGCTTATAGCGGGTCTCGCCGCCGATGACGGCGGAGCGGCGCACCAGGATGGGCTCGTGGAGGTCCAGTTCGCCCTCGGCGTAGGCCAGCTGGGCCTCGTCGTCCCCGGCGAACACGTTGTAGATCTCCCGGGCCTTGCCGTCCCCGGCCTCGGCGCAGAGGGCGGGGGTGGTGCGGTACCAGCGGTCGTTCTCCTCGTCCCGGACCCAGATCCGGTCGTTGGGCTGGACGGCCTCATCGGCCAGCGCCTTGGCGGCGTCGGCGGGGACGTCGTAGGCGTGGGCGGGGTCGTAGGCGGGATCCCGCTCGTAGGTCAGGTAGTAGGAGCCCAGCACCATGTCCTGGGTGGGGACGGTGACGGGGCCGCCGTCGGAGGGCCGCAGCAGGTTGTTGGCGGCCAGCATGAGGATGCGGGCCTCGGCCTGGGCCTCGGCGGACAGGGGGACGTGGATGGCCATCTGGTCGCCGTCAAAGTCGGCGTTGAAGGCGGTACACACCAGAGGGTGCAGCTTCATGGCCCGGCCCTCCACCAGCACCGGCTCGAAGGCCTGGATGCCCAGGCGGTGCAGGGTGGGTGCGCGGTTGAGCATCACCGGGTGCTCCTTGATGACGGCCTCCAGGGCGTCCCACACGGCGGGGGTGCCCTTGTCTACTTCCTTCTTGGCGGCCTTGATGTTGCTGACGCCGCTCTCCACCAGCTTCTTCATGACGAAGGGGCGGAACAGCTCGATGGCCATCTCCTTGGGCACGCCGCACTGGTAGATCTTCAGCTCGGGGCCCACCACAATGACGGAGCGGCCGGAGTAGTCCACGCGCTTGCCCAGCAGGTTCTGGCGGAAACGGCCCTGCTTGCCCTTCAGCAGGTCGGACAGGGACTTCAGCGCCCGGTTGTTGGCGCCGGTGACGGCCCGGCCCCGGCGGCCGTTGTCGATGAGGGCGTCCACCGCCTCCTGGAGCATCCGCTTCTCGTTGCGGACGATGATGTCGGGGGCGTTCAGCTGGATGAGGCGCTTAAGGCGGTTGTTGCGGTTGATGACCCGGCGGTACAGGTCGTTCAGGTCGGAGGTGGCGAAGCGGCCGCCGTCCAGCTGGACCATGGGGCGCAGCTCCGGGGGGATCACCGGCAGCACGTCGATGATCATCCACTCGGGCTTGTTGCCGGACTGCCGGAAGGCGTCCACTACCTCCAGCCGCTTGACCAGCTTGGCCTTTTTCTGGCCGTTGGCGTCCTTCATCTGGGCGTGCAGGTCGGCAGACAGGGCGTCCAGGTCCAGGTCGGCCAGCAGCTTCTTCACGGCCTCGGCGCCCATGCCGGCGTCGAAGTCGTCCTCGTAGTACTCCCGGAGCTTTTTGTACTCCGCGTCGGTGAGGATCTGGTTCTTGGTCAGGTGGGTGTACTCGGGGCCGGGATCGGTGACGATATAGGCGGCGAAGTACAGCACTTTCTCCAGGATGCGGGGGCTGATGTCCAGCAGCAGGCCCATCCGCGAGGGGATGCCCTTGAAGTACCAGATGTGGCTCACCGGGGCGGCCAGCTCGATGTGGCCCATGCGCTCCCGGCGGACCTTGGCCCGGGTGACCTCCACGCCGCAGCGGTCGCAGATCTTGCCCTTGAAGCGGATCTTCTTATACTTGCCGCAGTGGCACTCCCAGTCCTTGGTGGGGCCGAAGATGCGCTCGCAGAACAGGCCGTCCCGCTCGGGCTTCAGGGTGCGGTAGTTGATGGTCTCCGGCTTTTTCACCTCGCCGTAGGACCACTCGCGGATCTGCTCGGGGGAGGCGATGCCGATGCGGATGGCGTTAAATTCAGCGTAACTCATGTTTTCGTCCTCCCTTTCCTCAGTCCTCGTCGCCGTAGAACTCGTCTTCGGCGGCGGTGTTGGCGCTGACGGCCAGATCGTCGTCATCGCTGGTCTCTTTCAGGGTATAACCGGCGTCGGCGAACTCGCTCTCGCTGCCCATGTCCTGGTAGCGGTCGAAGTCGTCGTCCCGGAAGCGGCCGGGCTGGTAGCCCACGTCGTCCTCGTCGTCCTTCAGCTCGATCTCGTTGCCGTTCTCGTCCAGCACCTGGATGTCCAGGCACAGGGCCTGGAGCTCCTTGACCAGCACCTTGAAGGACTCGGGCACGCC
>CANPWZ010000036.1 GCA_947585425.1 uncultured Oscillospiraceae bacterium | reverse complement strand
GGGCCGCCCGCTACCCCGACATCATCCGGGCCATCCATCAGGAGAACGGCGGCCACGGCGAGGGGGTCAACCAGGGCGTCCGCAACGCCAGAGGGCTCTACTACAAGGTGGTGGACTCCGACGACTGGCTGGACACCGACGCTTTGGGCAAGGTCATGGACAAGCTGCGGGAGTTCTCCAATATGCCCGCCCCGGTGGACATGATCATCGCCAACTATGTGTACGAGCATGTGGAGGACAATACCCGCAAGGTCATGGGGTACAAAAACGTGTTCCCCACCGGCTGCATCTTCACCTGGGACGACATCCGCCACTTCCGCACCTCCCAGTATCTGCTGATGCACTCGGTGATCTACCGCACCCAGCTTCTGCGGGACTGCGGCATCGAGCTGCCCAAGCACACCTTCTATGTGGACAACATCTTCGTCTACCAGCCCCTGCCCTTCGTCAAGACCATGTACTATCTGGATCTGAACCTGTATCGATACTATATCGGCCGATCGGACCAGAGCGTCAACGAGGCGGTGATGGCCGGCCGCATCGACCAGCAGGTCCGCATCACCAAGATCATGATCGACGCCCACGACGTGCTGTCCATCAAGAACAGCCAGCCCAGGCTCGGCCGGTATATGCTCAACTACCTGGGCATGATGATGACCATCTCCTCCATCTTCGCCGTCATCGCCGACACGCCGGAGTCCCTGGGGATGCGCACCGAGCTGTGGGAGTACCTCCGCAAAAAGGACGCCGCCCTCTACCGCCGGCTCCGCTACCGGCTCACCAACCTGGGCACCAACATCCCCGGTTATCAGGGCCGCAAGCTGTCGGTAAAGATCTACCGGCTGGCCCAGAAAATCTATAAATTCAACTAATGTAAAGGAGAGATACTTGATGGCTTTGGAGACCATTACCAAGGACAATTTCGAGCAGCTCGTGCTGAAAAACGACAAGCCCGTGCTGGTGGACTTCTGGGCCTCCTGGTGCGGCCCCTGCCGGATGATGGCCCCCGTCATCGACAAGATCGCCGAGGAGCGGGACGACATCGTGGTGGGCAAGCTGAACATCGACGAGGAAGCGGAGCTTGCCATCCAGTACGGGGTCATGTCCATCCCCACCCTGATGGTGTTCAAGGGCGGCGAGATCCACAACAAGACGGTTGGCGTCACCCCCAAGAGCGAGGTCCTCGCCCTGCTGGACTGATGCAGCTGGACCCCCGGCGGACCTCCCGCCGGGGGTCTTTTGCAAAAAAGGCAGAAAAAAACATTGACGACCCGGGAAATCCCTTTACTTTTTCCCTGGAACGTGGTATACTGTTTGCTAAATTGGCCGGACCGCGTCCCCGCGGTCAATCCAACAGGCCAAATCAGGAGGTTATTCCACCTTGGACGACCCATTGCCCAAAATATTGATCCTGGTCATACTTATCGCCATCAACGCCTTTTTCGCCGCGGCGGAGATCGCCGTCATCTCCCTGTCGGAGACCAAGCTCCGCCATCAGGCCGAGGAGGGCGACAAAAAGGCGGATAAGCTGCTCAAACTCATGCAGGCCCCCGATAACTTCCTCTCCGCCATCCAGATCGCCATCACCCTGGCCGGGTTTTTGTCCTCCGCCATCGCGGCGGACTCCTTCTCCGACCCGCTGGTGGACTGGCTGGTGAACGATCTCCACGTCACCGCCCTTCCCCCCGCCGCCCTGAACGGCATCATGGTGGTGCTGATCACCATCGTGCTGTCCTACTTCAGCCTGGTGCTGGGCGAGCTGGCGCCCAAGCGCATCGCCATGAAGAAGACCGAAAAGGTGGCCCGGCTGGTAGTGGGCCCGGTGTGCGCCGTGGCCGCGGTGTTCCGCCCGGTGATCTGGCTGCTGAGCAAGTCCACCAACGGCGTGCTGCGGCTCATGGGCATCGACCCCGCCGCCGACCCGGAGGACGTCAGCGAGGACGAGATCATGATGATGGTGGACCTGGGCGAGGAGCGGGGCGCCATCGAGCCCACCGAAAAGGAACTCATCGAGAACATCTTTGAGCTGAACGACACCACCGCCGAGGACGTGATGGTCCACCGCACCGACATGGTGATGATCCAGGCGGAGGACTCGCCCCAGGAGATCCTGGACACCATCCGGGAGTCGGGCGTCACCCGCTTCCCCGTGTACGAGGAGGACGCCGACGACATCATCGGCGTGCTGAACACCAGGGACTATCTGCTCAACGCCCAGGAGGAACAGCCCAAGGGCCTGCGGGAGCTGCTCCGGCCGGCCTACTTTGTCCCCGAGTCCGTGCGGACCGACGCCCTGTTCCGGGATATGCAGAGCAAGAAGGTCCATCTGGCCATCGTAGTGGACGAATACGGCGGCACTTCGGGCCTCGTCACCATGGAGGACCTGCTGGAGGAGATCGTGGGCAATATCTACGACGAGTTCGACCCCCAGGAGGAAAAGGACATCGAGCAGCTGGAGCCCAACCTCTGGAAGATTGCCGGCTCCTGCCCGCTGGACCAGGTGGCGGAGGCCCTGGAGGTGGAGTTCCCCGAGGACGTGGAGTCCGACACCCTGGGCGGGCTGGTGTTCGCCCAGCTCACCGTTATCCCCGAGGACGGCAGCCACCTGGAGGTGGACGCCTGCGGGCTCCACATCAAGGTGCTGGAGCTGTCCGACCGCCGGGTGGAGTGGGCGCTGGTGTCCAAGCTGGCGCCGGAGGAACCCGAGGCCGAGGAAAAATGATGTGACATTTGACGAAACGGCGGCGGAGCCATAGGGCTCCGCCGCCGTTCTGTCTGCATTCGCGCTTTGCGCTCATCGGTTGACCTTATACCCGAACAGGATTGGCTTCACCTCCGGGGTGAGGGCGGCGAAGGTGTACCCCTGGGCCCGCAGCTGACGGATCATCTCGGGCAGGGCCTGGACGGTGGTGGTGCGGGCGCTGCTGTCGTGCATGAGGACCACGCCGTACTGCTTGCCTGCGGCGGTGCTCATCACGTTGGAGAGGATCGTCTCAACCGGCAGGGGCTTGGATGTGGCGTCCTGGGCGGACACGTTCCAGTCGTAGGGCACGAAGCCCCGGCGGAGCATCTCGGAGATGATGTCCTGCTCCACCCCATAGTTATAGGCGTTGGTGCTGCCGCCGGGGAAGCGGAACATGGTGGGGGTGTAGCCTACCTGGTCCCGCATGACGGTGAACACCTTGTAGAAGTCATCCAGAAAGGCCTCGACCGAGGCGTAGCAGGTCTTGTAGTTGTGGCTGTATGAGTGCATGGCCAGGGTGTGGCCCTCCGCCACGATGCGTTTGGCCCGGTCCAGATTGGTCTGGTTCCCGTCCAGATTCTTCCCCACCGCAAAGAAGGTGGCCTTGATCCCCTCCCGCTCCAAGATGGGCAGGATCTCGTCGGTGCGGGGAGAGGGGCCGTCGTCAAAGGACAGGTAGATCACATGGTCCGGGGCCTGAGAGGCGTCCAGCGGCTGGGGCGCGTAAAAATCGGGATACAGATCCTCGTAGTCCGGGTGGCCGGGGACGAAGGGGTCGTCCTCCAGCTGGCGCTGCAGCTCGTCGATGGTGTCGTTGGCCTCGCTCAGGGCGCCGTTGGCTTCCTCTAACTGGCCCTCCAGGTCCTGGATGTTCTGCTCGGCCCGGGCGCTGTCCGCCTCCGCCTGCTCCCGCAGAGCCTTTTCTCTGCTGTTCTGCCAGCCCAAAAAGGCGGACAGCCCGGCCAGTCCCAGCGCGGCGATGAACAGGACGACCGCCAGCGCCGTCCTGCCCGCTCCGCTCTTTCTCTCTCTCGTTCCCATGGCAATGATCTCTTTCCTGTACAGTTTTGTCGAATGATGTCGGCTGTTTCAGTTTAGTCCCCCGCCTACCCCCTGTCAAGTTAAAAAACGGTATCAAATTCTGCAAATTTTTGTAACGACTGACAGCGGCAGACGCCGCCCCCGGTCACAGCTTTTTCAGGTCCTGCATGACCCCGTTGATCATCATCTGCGGCACCCAGCCGGAGAGGAAATCCGCCAGCTGGGCCAGGGTGACGGTCCGGGCAGCCCCCTTCACCGGGTGCTTGGAAAGCATGGGGATGCGCTTTTGAAAGACCGCGCGGCTCCGGGTGTCGTCCCACAGCTCCCCAAGGGTGATCTGGTTGTTTCTCAGATCCATGTACATCGCCTCCTCAAGTCCATCATATGCGCGAAAGGGCGTATAGTTCTCCTCGCCCCGGGGCATACTGTTCCCGTTCGGAATCGACGATAAGGAGGACAACGCCATGTTTGAACAGACCAATCCCAGCATCAAGTGCTCGGTGAACAGCTGCGCCCATCACAAGGACCAGCGCTGCACCCTGAACGAGATCCAGGTGGGCTGCTGCCAGAACGAGGTGGGCCAGTGCAAGGAGACCGAGTGCGCCTCCTTCCGGCTGGGCGACCACGGCACCAGCTGCGGGTGCAAGTGACCGGCTCCGTAGACCGGGAGGGCGTGTCCCTCCCGGCCTTTTTATGGATAAAAACCGCAAAAATCAGGTCCGATTTGTGACATTCTTTGTCTGAGGGACAAAATTTCATCTTTTACCGCTTTTACGCATTGACATTTTCCCCGGGAGAGCTTAGAATATCCACAATATCAAACGCGATGACCAGACGAGTAGCCCCCTCGCGCAAGCCCAGAGAGAAGGCGGACGGTGCGAGCCTTCGTGAGCGGGGCGCGGTGAACGTCCTCTGCGAGCGGCCCGGTTGAACCCTCAGTAGGCCGGGACGGTCCCCGCCGTTAACGGGCAGAGCGTCTCCCCCAAGGGCGGGAGGAACTTAGGTGGCACCGCGGAGCATGGCTTCGTCCTATGAACGGATGAAAGCCGTGCTTTTTTGTATGTCAAGGAGGATCACCCATATGTTGATGAAAGGCTCCCAAATCGTGATGGAGTGCCTGCTGGAGCAGGGCGTGGACACGGTGTTCGGCTATCCCGGCGGCACCATATTGAACATCTACGACGAATTTGAGCTCCACGGCTACAAGGACAAGATCCATCACTATCTCACCAGCCACGAGCAGGGCGCGTCCCACGCCGCCGACGGCTATGCCCGCTCCACCGGCAAGGTGGGGGTGTGCTTCGCCACCTCCGGCCCCGGCGCCACCAACCTGGTCACCGGCATCGCCACCGCCTACTACGACTCCTCCCCCGTGGTGTTCATCACCTGCAACGTGTCGGAGAACCTGGTGGGCAAGGACTCCTTCCAGGAGGTGGACATCACCGGCATCACCATGCCCATCACCAAGAGCAA
The DNA here is from genome assembly GCA_947585425.1 of uncultured Oscillospiraceae bacterium. Classification (GTDB taxonomy): domain Bacteria; phylum Bacillota; class Clostridia; order Oscillospirales; family Oscillospiraceae; genus Enterenecus. The sequence continues at coordinate 6,341 of CANPWZ010000036.1, read as the reverse complement.
CTATCTGGTAAAGGACGTGACCAAACTGGCCGACATCATCCGGGAGGCCTTCGCCGTAGCCCGGTCCGGCCGGCCCGGCCCGGTGCTGGTGGACATCGTCAAGAACGTCACCGCCGAGGAGGCGGAGTACACCTATCTGCCCGTGTCGGAGCACGCCAGCCACGGCAGGCTCGCCGAGATGCTGCGCCGCTCCAACCGGGACCTGGCCAACCCCGACCCGGACATGGGGGACATCGACCGGCTGCTGGAGCTCATCGAGCAGTCCGAGCGGCCCCTGGTGCTGGTGGGGGGCGGCGTGATCCGCTCTAAGGGCGCGGTGCCCCAGTTCCGCAAATTCATCGAGACGCTGGACGCCCCCGTGGCCTCCACCATCATGGGCGGCGGCGCCTGCCCCGGCAACCACCCCCTGTTCACCGGCATGGTGGGCATGCACGGCTCCCACGCCTCCAACATGGCCACCAGCTCCTGTGATCTACTCATCGCCATCGGCTGCCGGTTCTCTGACCGGGTGGCCACCGATCCCCCCTCCTTCGCCAAAAACGCCAAGATCGTACACATCGACATCGACCGGGCGGAGATCGACAAGAACGTGCAGACCTATCACCACATCATCGGCGACGCCCGCCGGGTGCTGGAGCTGCTGAACGAGCGTCTGCCCAGGCACAGCTACAAGAGCTGGAAGGAGTGGGTGTTCTCCCAGCGGGAGGTGCCCCTGAAGAAGGACAACATCCTCCACGCCCACGAGATCCTGGAAACCGTCTCGGAGCTGACCAACAACGACGCCATCATCGCCACCGACGTGGGCCAGCACCAGATGTGGTCCTGCCAGTACTACCACTTCACCCGGCCCGGCCAGCTCCTCACCAGCGGCGGCTTCGGCACCATGGGCTTCGGCCTGGGGGCCGCCATGGGCGCCAAGGTGGGCAACCCCGACAAGGTGGTGGTCCACTGCACCGGGGACGGCTGCTTCCGCATGAACTGCCATGAGCTGGCCACCGTGGAGCATTACCACCTGCCCATCATCACCATCATCTTCGACAACCGCACCCTGGGCATGGTCCGCCAGTGGCAGAACCTGATCTACAACAAGCGGTTCTCCCAGACCGACCTTGACCGGGGACCCGACTTCGTCAAGCTGGCGGAGGCATACGGGCTCAAGGGCTTCCGGGCCGCCAACCAAAAGGAGTTCGAAGAGGCCTTCAAGCAGGCCCTGGCCGCCGGCTGCGGCTGCGTCATCGACTGCATGATCGACATCGACGCCATGGTCCACCCCATGGTCAGCGCCGGCACCCCCGTCACCGACTTCATCCTGCACTAAAGGAGGACGCCATGAATACCGAAAAGCAGCGCCATACCCTGTCGGTCCTGGTGGAGAACACCGCCGGCGTGCTCAGCCAGGTGTCCCGGCTGTTCTCCCGGAAGGGCTACAACATCGAGTCCCTGGCGGTGGGCACCACCGACGACCCCGAGGTCTCCCGCATCACCATCGAGCTTCTGTGCGGCGCCAACCAGATCGAGCAGATCACCAACCAGCTCCGCAAGCTCATCCCCGTGTACTCCGTCCGCCTGCTCCCCCCCGCCTCCTCCATCCGGCGGGAGCTGGTGCTCATCAAGGTCCGGGCCCAGGGCCGGGACGTCCGCAACGAGGTCATCCAGATCGCCAACATCTTCCGGGCCTCCATCATCGACGTGTCCCCCCACAGCCTGACCCTGGCGGTCATCGGCCAGGAGTCCAAGGACGACGCCTTGGAGAGCCTGCTCCAGGAGTTCGGCATCCTGGAACTGGTCCGCACCGGCATGGTGGCCCTGGAGCGGGGCGAGTCCACCATCAACGACAACGCCGACAACAAGGAGCGCGGCGAGTATAATCTGGGCAAGAACATCCTCTGATTTTGTCAAGCCAACCCCAATTTTCACATAAAATCATTTGATAAGGAGTGTTTTATCATGGCAAAAATGTACTATGAGAAGGACTGCGACCTGCACTATCTGGACGGCAAGAAGATCGCCATCATCGGCTACGGCTCCCAGGGCCACGCCCACGCCCTGAACCTGAAGGACTCCGGCTGCGACGTGTGCGTGGGCCTCCGCAAGGGCTCCAAGAACTGGGCGGTGGCGGAGAACGCCGGCCTCGCCGTCAAGACCATCGAGGAGGCCGCCGACTGGGCCGACATCGTGATGATCCTCATCAACGACGAGGTCCAGGCCGACGTGTACAAGAAGTCCATCGCCCCCTACATGACCGAGGGCAAGGCCCTGGCCTTCGCCCACGGCTTCAACATCCGCTACGGCCAGATCGTCCCCCCCGCCGGCGTGGACGTGTTCATGGCCGCCCCCAAGGGTCCCGGCCACACCGTGCGCTCCACCTACGTCAACGGCAAGGGCGTGCCCTGCCTGGTGGCCGTGGAGCAGGACGCCACCGGCCGCGCCTATCAGATCGCCCTGGCCTACATCGCGGGCATCGGCGGCGCCCGGGCCGGCGTGATGGAGACCACCTTCCACGACGAGACCGAGACCGACCTGTTCGGCGAGCAGGCCGTGCTGTGCGGCGGCGTGGTGGAGCTAATGAAGTGCGGCTTCGAGACGCTGGTGGAGGCCGGCTACGAGCCCGAAAACGCCTATTTCGAGTGCATCCACGAGATGAAGCTCATCATCGACCTGATCAACAAGGGCGGCGTGGCTGCCATGAACTACTCCATCTCCGACACCGCCGAGTTCGGCGAGTACGTCTCCGGCCCCAAGGTCCTGCCCTACGAGGAGACCAAGGCCCGCATGAAGGCCGTGCTGGCCGACATCCAGGACGGCACCTTCGCCGGCCGCTGGATCGCCGAGAACAAGAGCATGGGCCGCACCTTCTTCAACTCCAAGCGGGCGGCGCTTGCCAAGCACCAAATGGAGATCGTGGGCGCGGAGCTGCGCAAGAACATGATCTGGGGCGGCGACACCGACCTGGACACCGCTTCCAACTGACAGGCATAAAGCAGGCCCCCGGCTGACGCCGGGGGCCTTCCCCCCATTCATACAGGAGGTTTTGCTATGCGTTCCGACATCGCCAAGAAAGGCATCCCCGCCGCCCCCAACCGCTCCCTGTTCTACGCCCTGGGCTACACCAAGGAGGAACTGGAGCGGCCCCTCATCGGCGTGGTATGCTCCTATAATGAGATCGTCCCCGGCCACATGAACCTGGATAAGATCGCCGAGGCGGTCAAGGCCGGCGTCCGGGCGGCGGGCGGCACCCCGGTGGAGTTCCCCGCCATCGCCGTGTGCGACGGCATCGCCATGGGCCACATCGGCATGAAGTACTCTCTCGTCACCCGGGACCTGATCTGCGACTCCACCGAGGCCATGGCCATGGCCCACCAGTTCGATGGGCTGGTGATGATCCCCAACTGTGACAAGAACGTCCCCGGCCTGCTGATGGCCGCCGCCCGGGTCAACGTGCCCACCATCTTTGTGTCCGGCGGCCCCATGCTGGCGGGCAAGCTCACCGACGGCCGCCGCACCTGCCTCTCCCATATGTTTGAGGCCGTTGGCTCCTACTACGCCAGCAAGCTGGACGAGGCGGGGGTTGAGGAGTACGAGAACTGCGCCTGCCCCACCTGCGGCTCCTGCTCCGGCATGTACACCGCCAACTCCATGAACTGCCTGACCGAGGCCATCGGCATGGGCCTCCGGGGCAACGGTACCATCCCCGCTGTGTGGTCCGCCCGGCTCCGCCTGGCCAAGCACGCCGGCATGCAGGTGATGGAGCTGGTGAAAAAGGACATCCGGCCCCGGGACATCATGACCGAGGCCGCCTTCCACAACGCCGAGACGGTGGACATGGCCCTGGGCTGCTCCACCAACACCATGCTCCACCTGCCCGCCATCGCCCACGAGTGCGGCATCGAGCTGGACCTGGATATGTCCAACGACATCTCCGCCCACACCCCCAACCTGTGCCACCTGGCCCCCGCCGGGGAGACCTACATGGAGGACCTGGAGCAGGCTGGCGGCGTCCACGCGGTGATGGCCGAGCTGGTGAAGAAGGGCCTGCTGGACACCAGCGTGATGACCGTCACCGGCAAGACGCTGGCGGAGAACCTGGAGGGAGTGGTGAACCGGGACCCGGAGACCATCCGGCCCATCGACCACCCCTACTCTGCCGACGGCGGCATCGCCGTGCTGAAGGGCAACCTGGCCCCCGAGGGCTGCGTGGTGAAGCGCTCCGCCGTGGCCCCGGAGATGATGGCCCACGAGGGCCCCGCCCGGGTGTTCGACTCCGAGGAGGACGCCATCGCCGCCATCTACGCCGGCAAGATCGTCCCCGGGGACGTGGTGGTCATCCGCTACGAGGGCCCCAAGGGCGGCCCCGGTATGCGGGAGATGCTGAACCCCACCTCCGCCATCGTGGGCATGGGCCTGGGCGAGTCGGTGGCCCTCATCACCGACGGGCGCTTCTCCGGCGCCACCCGGGGCGCGGCCATCGGCCACGTCTGCCCCGAGGCCGCCCAGGGCGGGCCTATCGCCCTGGTGGAGGACGGCGACCCCATCGCCATCGACATCCGCGCCAACTCCATCACCCTCAAGGTGGACGAACAGACGCTGGCCGCCCGCAAGGCCGCCTGGGTCTGCCCGGAGCCCAAGGTCAAGACCGGCTATCTGGCCCGGTACGCCAAGCTGGTCACCTCCGCCGCCCGGGGCGCGGTGCTGGAGTGAGATACGCGTGAAAAGAGCCCGGCCGCAAGGCCAATACAATTAGTTAGCAGATTTTGTGTCACGAAAAGCGGCCAGTGTTTAAGCTGGCCGCTTTTCATATGGCGTATAGGAGTACACGCTTGCAGATAGTGTTAGAAAAATTTACAACTGTGTGCTAAAATGATACTGAAAGCGGCAAAAATACTTCCCAACCAGCGGTTGGACCTCCCCGATTCAACCGTTGGTTCATGTAAAAACCATTTAGCCAAGTGTATCGTTCAGGGCGAAGGGAGAAAAAACGATGAACCAGACAGAGATCGGAAGATTTATTTCCAAATGTCGTAAAGAGAAAAACCTGACGCAAGCACAGCTGGCAGAAAAACTGAACATTACAGATCGGGCAGTATCCAAATGGGAAACAGGAAAAAGTATGCCCGACTCATCCATCATGTTAGAGCTCTGCGAAATACTGGGGATCACAGTAAACGAGTTGTTGAGCGGGGAGAAAATCGACCCGGAAGGTTTTGAAAAAAAGGCAGATGAAAATTTGATCGCATTAAAAAAGAAAGACGAAAACAACATGACAAAGAATGTCATTCTTTCCATTCTTTTTTCAGCGACGCTATTGATCGGGATCATGGTATGTCTTATTTGCGATATCGCGATATCCGGCAATCTAACATGGTCACTGATCCCGGTCAGCTCTATTATATTCGCATGGTTAATCACTTTTCCGAGTATTATTTGGGGGAAAAGAGGAATCACCGTAAGTTTAATATCATTAAGTATCTTTATTGTTCCTTATTTGTTCTTATTGAGCTGCTTATTAAAAACGAAAGAAGTATTTTCAGTTGGTGCGGTGACAGCGGCGGCTTCGATCGTATTCCTGTGGATAATATTTGCGGTGTTCAAGCGTATGGAGAGGAAGTTAGCTGCTTTGGGAACAGCTTTTTTATCAGCCATTCCATTTATGATCATTGTCAATGTAATACTATCAAAAATGATAGAGGTGCCTGTTTTTGATGTATGGGATATGATGTCTATCTTTATGCTGTTGATATTGGCATTTGTTTCCTTTATTTGTGATCATGCTAAGAAAAAGGGATTGATGAAATAGCTGAAAGGGCCGGGGACAATCCCCGGCCCGATTTTTAAGCTCTCTCCACGGCGGCCAAAATCCCAGCGATGATGTAATACTTCTTCATGTTCAGTCCCCCCTCCGGCTATCCGCCGGGGCCCCGCTCACAGGTCCTTCAGGTCCATCTTGGTCCGCTCCTCCCGCCCACGGCGGCAGAGGAAGTAGATGACCAGGAAAACCAGCGTGGGGATGTTGGCGGCCAAAAACTTCCCCGCCAACTCCAAAAACATGCCGACCAGCTCGATACGGTATCCCAGCGGGTCCCAGGAGGTGGTCACCAGCACAAAGACCACCGACAACGCAAAGGCCATCACCGGCAGGACCATCCCCGGCCAGCGCCGGTCCATCCTGGACAGCCACCGCTGAAAGAAACACAGCCCTACGCACACCGGGATGCCGATGATCACATACAAAATAAACACATTAACATAAGACGTCATTTTACTGTTCCTCCTACAATAAAGATTACGGTGAAAGGCACGGCAGCCAGCCGTGTCTTTTGTCGTCTCAAAGCCGAAGCTGTAGA
>CANPWZ010000035.1 GCA_947585425.1 uncultured Oscillospiraceae bacterium | reverse complement strand
GTGTGGGGGGCCGACCACCACGGCCATGTGGCCCGCCTCCAGGCCGCCCTGGACGGCCTGGGGCTGGACGGCTCCCATCGGCTGGTCATTGTGCTGATGCAGTTGGTGAACCTGCTCCAGGACGGCAAGCCCGTCCGTATGTCCAAGCGCACCGGCAAGGCCATCGCCCTCCACGACCTGCTGGACGAGATCAGCGTGGACGCCGCTCGGTACTACTTCAATAACCGCTCCGCCACCTCCCCGCTGGACTTCGATCTGGATCTGGCGGTGCGGCAGGACAGCGACAACCCGGTGTACTACGTCCAATACGCCCACGCCCGCATTTGCTCCCTGCTGGACAATCTGGCGGCGGAGGGGGCCGGCGTGCCCCACGCCTCCGCCGTCCACCCGGAGCTGCTGGAGACCGAGGAGGAGAAGGCCCTGGTCAAGACGCTGGCCCAGTACCCGGAGGAGATCCGGGCGGTGGCCAGGGACTACGATCCCAGCCGCATCAACCGCTATCTCACCACGCTGGCGGGTGATTTCCATCGATTCTACAACGCCTGCCGGGTGAAGGGCATCGAGACCCGCCTCCAGGCCATCCGGCTCAAGCTGGCCGACACCGTGCGGCTGGTGCTGGCCAACGGCATGGGCCTGCTTGGGGTCTCCGCGCCCAGAAAAATGTGACTTTTCGCGGAAATTTTTTCGCGCAGGGGGTTGCAATCCTCCGCCTGTTGTGATAGAATACGCGGGTAAGTTGAAGTATGGAAAGAGTGAGGCTCCCGCCTCACTCTTTTTTCAAGAGAAGCGCGAGGCAAATCCGAGCGTGACAAGGAGGCGCTGTTATGCCCAAGATCGCCGACATGGTGGCCGAGCTGGCAAAGCCCGTGGTGGAGGCCGCCGGCTGCACCCTGTGGGATGTGGAGTACGTGAAGGAGGCCGGCGAGTGGTTCCTCCGGGTCTACATCGACCGGGAGGGCGGCGTGGACCTGGACGCCTGCGAGGCGGTGTCCCGCCCCCTGTCCGACCTGCTGGACGAAGCCGACCCCATCCCCAACAGCTACACCTTCGAGGTGTCCTCCGCCGGCCTGGAGCGGGCCCTGCGGAAGCCGGAGCACTTCACGAAGTGCATGGGCCGGCAGGTGGACGTCCGCCTGTACCACCCGCTGGAGGGCTCCAAGGAATTCACCGGCGCGTTGGCCGGATACGAGGACGGCGCCGTCCTCCTGGCAGACGGAAAGCGCTTTGACAAAAAAGACGTGGCCCAGGTTCGCCTCCACGCCGATTTTTAAGGAGTAATCGACATGGCTAAGAAAAAGACCGCCCCCAAGAACATGGAGCTGGACGCCCCCGAGTTTTTCGCCGCCATCTCCGACATCGAGAAGGAAAAGGGCATCCCCAAGAGCTATATGCTGGAGAAGATCACCCAGGCGCTGGTGGCCGCCTACAAGCGGGACCACGAGGGCATCACCGACAACGTGGTGGTGGAGGCCGACGAGGAGAAGTGCTCCGTCCGCATGTTCGTGAAAAAGGACGTGGTGGAGACGGTGGACAATCCCCACACCGAGATGAGCCTGGAGGACGCCCAGCGGGCCCTTCCCCGGGCCCAGCTGGGGGATGTGCTGCGCATCGAGATCAAGCCCAAGAACTTTGGCCGCATCGCCGCCCAGACCGCCCGGCAGGTCATCATCCAGGGCATGCGGGAGGCCGAGCGGGGCATGATCTTCGACGAGTTCTCCGCCAAGGAGCACGAGATCCTCACCGGCACCGTTACCCGGGTGGACGAGCGCTCCGGCTCGGTGGCCATCCGGCTCACCTCCGGCTCCGAGTTCACCGACGCCTTCCTCTCCGCCGGCGAGCAGGTCAAGGGCGAGGTCATCCGCGAGGGCGACCGGGTCCGGGTATACGTGGTGGAGGTCCGCCGTTCCACCCGGGGCCCCCAGGTGCTCATCTCCCGCACCCACCCCGGCCTGGTCAAGCGCCTGTTCGAGCTGGAGGTGCCCGAGATCTACGACGGCACCGTGGAGATCAAGTCCACCGCCCGGGAGGCCGGCAGCCGCACCAAGCTGGCCGTCTGGTCCGAGGACCCCAACGTGGACCCCATCGGCGCCTGCGTGGGCCCCAGGGGCCAGCGGGTCAACGCCGTGGTGGAGGAGCTGAAGGGCGAGAAGGTGGACATCATCAAGTGGTCGGAGGACCCCGGCCAGTACGTGGCCGCCGCCCTGGCCCCCGCCGACGTGCTCCAGGTCATCGAGCTGGAGGAGGGCAAGAGCTGCCGGGTCATCGTGCCCGACGATCAGCTGTCCCTGGCCATCGGCAAGGAGGGCCAGAACGCCCGCCTGGCCGCCCGGCTCACCGGGTATAAGATCGACATCCGGCCCGCCAGCGCCCCCGAGCCCCCCGAGGAGGAGGCCGCGGAGGACGCCCCCGCCTCCGACGAGGAGAGCATCGAGATCGAGGAATAAGCTGTTTTTGACGCCTGCGGAAGGGAGTGAGACGCCATGCCGAAAAAGATCCCCATGCGCCAATGCCTTGGCTGCCGGGAGATGAAGCCAAAAAAAGAGCTGATCCGGGTGGTGCGCTCCCCCGAGGGCGAGATCTCCCTGGACTTCCGGGGCAAAAAGCCGGGGCGGGGCTGCTACCTCTGCCCGGACACGGCCTGCTTCGCCAGGGCGAAGAAGAGCCGCGCCATCGAGCGGGCCCTGTCCGCCCAGGTGTCCCCCGAGGTCTACGAGGCGCTGGAGGCGCAGATGAAGGCGGGTGACGGCGATGACGGATAAGACGCTGTCCCTGCTGGGGCTGGCCCTCCGGGGCGGCAATCTGGCCGTGGGCGAGGAGCCCGTGGGCGAGGCCTGCCGGACCGGCCGGGCGAAGCTGGTCCTCTCCGCCGCCGACGCCGCCGGCAACAGCGCCCAGCGGGCCAGGCGGCTGGCGGAGCGGGCGGGGGTCCCATTCGCGGTGCTGCCCCGCACGAAAGAGCAGGCGGGCCTGGCCCTGGGCCGGTCCTCCTGCGCGGTGCTGGCCGTTACCGACGCCGGCCTTGCCTCCGCCGTAAAAAAGCGGCTGGCGGAGGAGGACGGGCGGCTGAAGCTCCTGTCCGGCGGCCCCGGCCATGCAGAGCAGACAGGATCCCATGAGCGAAACAACAGGAGGTGGCCCGTATGAGCCTTGCCAAACATACCGCCAGAGACGTGGCCAAGGACTTTGGGATGCAAGCCAAAGCCATCACCGCCATCCTGGCCGGCTATACCAAAGAGACGGTGTCCCCCACCAGGGCCCTCACCGACCGGGAGCTGACCCTCATCTTTGAGCATCTGACCCAGAAGAACCAGGTGGAGTCCATCGAGTCCATCTACGCCGATGTGTATCACGAGCCCCAGAAGGAGCAGCCCGCTCCGGCGGCCCCCGCCAGGGAGGAGGGCAAAGCCCCCGCCGCCCAGCAGGGCAAACAGCCCCAGGCGCAGCCTCAGCAGGCCCAGGGCAAACCCGCTTCCCAGAAGGAACAGCCCTCCAAGCCCGCCCAGCCTGCGAACCGCACCCCCGCCAAGAAGGTGGTGGACACCCGCAAGGGCGGCGGCGTCAACCTGGAGAAGTACGACCAGCGGCTGGAGGACCTGGCCCCCGACAAGGCCAACCGGATGCAGACCGGCAAGCAGAAGTTCCAGAACCGGGGCGGCAAGAATCGGAACCAGAACATGGGCAGCAAGCGCCGCCAGGAGGAGCAGGATCGGATGCGCCGCCTCCAGCTGGAGATCGCCAAAAAGACCCCCCTCACCGTCAAGATCCCCGACGAGATCGGCGTGGGCGAGCTGGCCTCCCGCATGAAAAAGACCGGGGCAGAGGTGGTCAAGTGCCTCATCAGGAACGGGGTCATGGCGTCTCTCAGCGACGTCATCGACTTCGACACCGCCTCCTTCGTGGCGGAGGAGCTGGGCTGCAAGGTGGAGAAAGAGGTCATCGTCACCATCGAGGAGCAGCTCATCGACACCGCCGAGGACAAAGAGGAGGACCTGGTGCCCCGGGCCCCCGTGGTGGTGGTCATGGGCCACGTGGACCACGGCAAGACCTCCCTGCTGGACTATATCCGCCACGCCAACGTGGTCTCCGGCGAGGCCGGCGGCATCACCCAGCACATCGGCGCCTATCAGGTGGACGTGGGCGGCAGGCCCGTCACCTTCCTGGACACCCCCGGCCACGAGGCCTTCACCGCCATGCGGGCCCGGGGCGCCATGATCACCGACATCGCCATCCTGGTGGTGGCGGCGGACGACGGCATCATGCCCCAGACCATCGAGTCCATCAACCACGCCAAGGCCGCCGAGATCCCCATCATCGTGGCCATCAACAAGATGGATAAGCCGGAGGCCAACCCCGACCGCATCAAGCAGCAGCTCACCGAGTACGAGCTGATCCCCGAGGAGTGGGGCGGCGACACCATTGTGGTGCCCATCTCCGCCAAGACCGGCATGGGCGTGGACGACCTGCTGGAGAACCTGGCCGTGCTGGCCGAGGTCCGGGAGCTGAAGGCCAACCCCAACCGCTCCGCCCACGGCGCCGTCATCGAGGCGCGGCTGGACAAGGGCCGGGGCCCCGTGGCCACCCTGCTGGTGCAGAACGGCACCCTGAAGCAGGGCGACGTGATCATCGCCGGCATGGCGGTGGGCCGCGTCCGGGCCATGACCGACTACAAGGGCAAAAAGGTCACCTCCGCCGGCCCCTCCGTCCCCGTGGAGATCATCGGCATGAGCGAGGTCCCCGGCGCGGGCGACGACTTCCACGCCGTGGCCGACGAGCGCATGGCCCGGGAGCTGGTGGAGCAGCGCAAGAGCGAGATGAAGAACGCCACCACCGGCGCGGCCAAGCAGAAGGTCTCCCTGGAGGAGCTGTTCAGCCAGATCCAGGCCGGCGAGATGAAGGACCTGAACATCATCGTCAAGGCCGACGTGCAGGGCTCCGCCGAGGCGGTGAAGGCCAGCTTGGAGAAGATCTCCAACAGTGAGGTCCGGGTGCGGGTCATCCACTGCGCCGTGGGCGCCATTAACGAGTCCGACGTGATGCTGGCCGCCACCTCCAACGCCATCATCGTGGGCTTCAACGTCCGCCCAGACAAGAACGCCGCCGACTCCGCCGCCCGCAACAAGGTGGATATGCGGATGTACCGGGTCATCTACGACTGCATCAACGAGATCGAGGCCGCCATGAAGGGCATGCTGGCCCCTCAGTTCAAGGAAGTCGCCCTGGGCGAGGCCGAGGTGCGCCAGGTCTACAAGATCTCCGGCGTGGGCGTGGTGGCCGGCTGCTACGTCACCGAGGGCAAGGTGGCCCGGAACGCCCAGATCCGCCTGGTGCGGGACGGCATCGTCATCCACGAGGGCGTGATGAACTCCCTCCAGCGGTTCAAGGACGCCGTGAAGGAAGTGGCCCGGGGCTACGAGTGCGGCATCGGCATCGAGAAGTACCAGGACATCAAGGAGGGCGACATCATCGAGGCCTTCGAGATGCAGCAGGTGGAACAGTAACGGTAAATTTGCGAGGGGCGGGCGGCTTCGCCCGCCCCTTTCGGCGCATACTGTACCCAAACGGGAAAAGGAGGCATCATCTATGCCAAACAATCGCATGGGCCGCATCAACGAGGAGCTCCAGCGGGAGCTGGCCGCCCTGATCCCCACGGTGAAGGACCCCCGGGTCACGGGGATGATCTCGGTCACTCGGGTGGACGCCACCAATGACCTGCGCTACGCCAAGGTCTATGTGTCCATGCTGGACAAGAGCTCCGCCAAAGAGGTGGTCAAGGGCCTCAAGTCCGCCGCCGGGTATCTCCGGCGGGAGGTGGGCCACGCCCTGGACCTCCGCTACACCCCGGAGCTGCTCTTTATCGAGGACGACTCCATCGACCGGGGGGCCCATATCCTGGAGATGCTGCGCGATCCCGAGGTGGTCAAGCCCGCCAACCCGGCCAACGCCCACATCATCCTGGACGACGAGGAGGAGTGACCATGACCTATCTGGAAGCGGCGGAATTCCTAAAAGCCCACGACGGCTACCTCATCCTCACCCACAAGCGGCCCGACGGGGACACCATCGGCTGCGCCGGGGCCCTGTGCCGCGCCCTGCGGAACCTGGGCAAGACGGCCTATGTCCTGCCCCTGGTGGACGCCACCGCCCTGCTGGGCTCCTATCTGGAGGGCTATACCGCCCCGGAGGGGTTCGCCCCCGACACGGTGGTGAGCGTGGACGTGGCCAGTTTAGGGCTGCTGCCCCCCAACGCGGAGCAGTATCGGGACCACATCGCCCTGGCTATCGATCATCACCCCTCCAACGAGGGCTTCGCGGCCCAGACCTGCCTGGAGGCGGACAAGGCCGCCTGCGGGGAAATTCTGTGGAAAATCTGCAAGGAGCTGGGCGCTCTGGACGCGGAAGCCGCCGCCCTGTTGTATCTGGCGGTGTCCACCGACTGCGGCTGCTTCGTCTACTCCAACACCACCGCCAACACCCACCGGGTGGCCGCCGACCTGATGGACATGGGCATCCCCTACCAGCGCATCAACAAGCTGCACTTCCGCACCAAGTCCCGCAGCCGCCTGATGGTGGAGAGCCTGCTGGGCCAGGCCATGGAATACTATCATGAGGGGACCGTGGCCCTGGCCCCGGTGACCCTGGCTCTGATGGCGGAGGCAAACGCCACCCAGGAGGACATGGAGGACATCGCCGCCTTCGCCGGACAGATCGAGGGGGTGCGCCACGCGGTCACCATCCGGGAGCATGAGAACGGCGAGTGCCGCATCTCCCTGCGGACCGACGCGAACCTGCTGAACGCCTCCAGGGTGTGCGCCCGGCTGGGGGGAGGCGGCCACGCCGCCGCCTCCGGCTGTACCGTCAAAGGAACCATGGAAACGGCCAGGGCCGCCATTCTGGCCGCCATCGACGCGGAGCTGGCGGAGAGCGGCAATGGCTAACGGCATCCTCATCGTGGACAAGCCCCAGGGCTGGACCTCTATGGACGTGTGCGCCAAGCTCCGGGGCCTCTTCCACGAAAAGCGGGTGGGCCACGCCGGGACGCTGGACCCCATGGCCACCGGGGTGTTGCCGGTGTTCATCGGCCGGGCCACAAGGGCGGTGGAGTTCGCCGCCCAGTCCGATAAGGAATACATCGCTGCTTTAAAACTGGGCGTTATCACAAATACCCAGGATACCACCGGGGAGGTCATGGAGACCCGGCCTGTCACGGCGACCCGGGCCGATCTGGAGGCCGCGCTGCCCCGGTTCCGGGGGGACATCCAGCAGGTGCCCCCCATGTTCTCCGCCGTCAAGCGGGACGGGAAGAAGCTCTACGAGCTGGCCCGGAAGGGCAGGGAGGTGGAGCGGGAGCCCCGGCCTGTGACCATCCGTACATTGGAAGTCCTCCGCCCGCTGGGGGAGGACGAGTACGAGCTCCGCGTCGTCTGCTCCAAGGGCACCTACGTCCGCACCCTCTGCCACGACATCGGCCAGGCCCTGGGCTGCGGGGGCTGCATGAGCGCCCTGCGCCGGACGAAAGCCGCCGGCTTCACCCTGGAGGACGCCGTCGCTCTGGAACGGGTGCTGGCGGCCCCCGAGCCCGCCGCCCTGCTGCGGCCGGTGGAGTCCCTGTTCTCCGACCACCCGGCCCTTATCTTGGACGGGGCGGGGGAGAAGCGGGTCCGCAGCGGGGCCGCAGTCCCTCTCCCGGGCGTTTCCGACGGGGAGTACCGGGTCCGGGGGCAGGGCGGGGGATTCCTGGCCCTGGGCTGCGTCAGGGGCGGGGCATTGACCGCCATCAAAAGCTTTTTCGAGGTCTGATACACATGGAACAGGCAAAACGAGTCATCGCCCTGGGCTTTTTCGACGGGGTCCATCTGGGCCACGCCGCCCTGCTGCGCCGGGTGGCGGAGCGGGCGGAGGAGCTGGACGCCGTCCCCGCGGCGGTGACCTTCGACGGCCACCCGGAGAACGTCATCTCCGGGCAGGTCCGGGTGCCCCTCATCAACTCCCCCGCCGACCGGGGCGGGTTGATGGAGCGGCTGTACGGCATCCGGGAGGTCATCACGGCCCATTTCGACGAGGCCATGATGCGCATGGACTGGCGGGACTTCGTCACGGAGTACCTGGTGAAAGGGCACGGGGCGGTCCACCTGGTGGCGGGGCACGACTTCCGCTTCGGCTACAAGGGGGAGGGCACCCCCCAGCGGCTCCGGGCGCTGTGCGCTGAACTGAATATCGGCTGCGACATCGTCCCCCGGGTGGAGCTGGACGGGGTCACCGTGTCCTCCACCCACATCCGCGCCCTCATCGCCCAGGGGGAGATGGAGGCGGCGGTGCGCTTTCTGGGCCACCCCCACGTGCTGTCCGGCCCGGTGATCCACGGGGCGGAGCTGGGCCGGAGGCTGGGCGCCCCCACCGCCAATCTGGCCCTGCCGGAGGGAGCGCTCTCTCCCGCCTTCGGGGTATACGCCTGCAAGGCCGTCCTGCCCGGCGGGACGGACCGACCGGCGGTGACCAACGTGGGGGTCCGCCCCACGGTGAGCGACGCCCATACCGTCTCGGTGGAGCCGTGGATCCTGGACTTCGGCGGCGACCTGTACGGGCAGACCATCCGGCTGGAGTTTTATAAGCGGCTCCGGCCGGAGCGGAAGTTCGCCTCGGTGGAGGAGCTCCGCGCCGCCATCCTGCAAAACGCCGCCGAGACAAAGGACTATTTCAACAGATAGAGAGGATCCTCCCCATGCTGGCAACCGTCATCAACGTCATCCTGGTGCTCATCGGCTCCGCCGTGGGCCTCCTGTTCAAAAACCTCATCAGCGAGCGGCTCATGTCCATCATCACCCACGCCCTGGGGCTGTGCGTGTTCGGCATCGGCGTGAGCAACCTCATCGGCACGGAGGATATGCTCTGCGTCATCGTGTGCATGGTCATCGGCACCGTGCTGGGCAACGCCATCGACATCGAGGGCCGGCTGGAGCACGCCGGCGACGCCCTCCGCTCCCGTCTGGCCAAGGGGGACGGCGGCGGCCGCTTCACCGAGGGATTCGTCAACGCCTCCTTGCTGTTCTGCGTGGGGGCGATGGCCATCACCGGCTCCATCGAGGCGGGCCTCAACCACAACTACGAGATCATCGTCTCCAAGGGGGTCATCGACGGGGTCACCTCCATCTCCTTTGCCGCCACCATGGGGATCGGCGTGGCCTTCTCCGTCATCCCCCTGCTGGTCTACCAGGGGGGCATCACCCTGCTGGCGGGCTGGGTGGGGCCGTACCTGCCCGCCCCCGTCATCACCGAGATGACCGCCGTGGGCGGGGCGCTCATCGTGGGCATCTCCATCAATATGCTGGCCCTGGGCAGGGAGAAGATCAAGGTGGGCAATATGCTCCCCGCCATGTTCCTGCCCATCGCCTACCTCCCCCTGGCAAGCTGGCTGTCCGGCCTGTTCGCCGACCTGTTCTGATCTGAGTTTGGGCCGTCTCCCCCGTGTGGGAGGCGGCCCGTTCTCCTTTTTCGCCAAAAAAACCGGGGGAATTTCTGGGGAAAGATGCACAAAAATTTCTTGCAAAAAAGGCGCGCCGGCGGTATACTGAAGCAAGGAATGGGCAGACGGATCCCGGTCTGAAAAACCACGCCGGGACCGGCGGGTCCCCCGGGGCCCTGCCCCCCGATATAAATCGTTTGAAATCTGATTTTTGGGAGGAATCGCGGATGTCATTTGTAAATTATGAGCAGAAAGGCCCCGTGGCCATCCTGACCATCGACCGGCAGGAGGCGCTGAACGCCCTGAACAGCCAGGTACTCAGCGATCTGGACGAGGCCATCACCAAAGTGGAGGCCGCCGACGACGTGTTCGCCGTCATCCTCACCGGCGCGGGCCGCTCCTTCGTGGCGGGCGCCGACATCGGCGAGATGGTCAAATTCAACTCCATCGACGGCAAGCGCTTCGGCGTCCACGGCGGCGGCGTGTTCCTGCGGCTGGAGAACCTGGCCAAGCCCGTCATCGCGGCGGTCAACGGCTTTGCCCTGGGCGGCGGCTGCGAGCTGGCCATGGCCTGCGACATCCGCATCGCCTCCGAGAAGGCCAAGTTCGGCCAGCCCGAGACCGGCCTGGGCATCACCCCCGGCTTCGGCGGCACCCAGCGCCTGCCCCGCATCGTGGGCGTGTCCAAGGCCATGGAGCTGATCCTCACCGCCAAGACCATCGGCGCGGCCGAGGCCAAGGAGATCGGCCTGGTATCCGCCGTCTATCCCCCCGAGGAGCTGATGGACAAGGCCATGGAGTTGGCGAACGCCATCTGCGCCAACGCCCCCATCGCCGTGCAGGAGTCCAAGCGCTGCATCCGCATGGGCGTGCAGACCGACATCGCCACCGGCTCCGCCTTCGAGGCCGAGGCCTTCGGCGTCACCTGCGGCACCGAGGACAAGAACGAGGGCATGGGCGCTTTCCTTGAAAAGAGGAAGGAAAAGCACTTCCAGAACAAGTGAGCGAAACCATTATTCACATATAACATATAAGGAGGAAATTACATCATGAGCAAAGTTGGTATCATCGGCGCCGGCACCATGGGCCAGGGCATCGCCAAGGCGTTCGCCCAGAGCGGCTGGACCGTCGCTTTGTGCGACATCAAGCAGGAGTGGGCGGAGAACGGCAAGGCCAAGATCCAGAAGGGCTACGCCAAGCTGGTGGAAAAGGGCAAGATGGACCAGGCCAAGGTGGACGCCATCGTGGCCGCCATCACCCCCGGCCTGAAGGAGGACCTGTGCGCCGACTGCGACCTGATCGTGGAGGCCGCCTTCGAGGACATGAAGGTCAAGCAGACCACCTTCGCCGAGCTGGACAAGATCTGCAAGCCGGAGTGCAAGTTCGCCTCCAACACCTCCTCTCTGTCCATCACCGAGATCGGCAAGGGCCTGAGCCGCCCCACCATCGGGATGCACTTCTTCAACCCCGCCGACCGGATGAAGCTCATCGAGGTCATCGCCGGCGCCAACACCCCCGCCGACATGGTGGCCGAGATCGTCTCCATCTCCGAGGGGCTGGGCAAGACCCCCGTGCAGGTCAACGAGGCCGCCGGCTTCGTGGTGAACCGCATCCTCATCCCCATGATCAACGAGGCCGCCTTCATCAAGATGGAGGGCGTGTCCAACATCGCCGGCATCGACGCCGCCATGAAGCTGGGCGCCAACCACCCCATGGGCCCCCTGGAGCTGGGCGACTTCATCGGCCTGGACATCTGCCTTGCCATCATGGACGTACTGTATCACGAGACCGGCGACGGCAAGTACCGCGCCTGCCCGCTGATCCGCAAGATGGTCCGCGGCGGCCAGCTGGGCGTGAAGTCCGGCAAGGGCTTCTATGTCTATAACGCCGACCGCACCAAGACCCCCGTCGACGAGCTGTAAGGGATAAGCCGCTTTAAGGAGGATCATTTATGGATTTCAAACTGACCAAGGAGCAGGAGATGCTCCGCAAAATGTACCAGGAATTCGCGGAGAACGAGGTCAAGCCCCTGGCCGCCGACGTGGACGAGGAGGAGATGTTCCCCGCCGAGACCGTGAAGAAGATGGCCAAGCTGGGCATGATGGGCATCTACTTCCCCAAGGAGTACGGCGGCGCGGGCGCCGACTACCTCTCCTACGTCATGGCGGTGGAGGAGATGTCCAAGGTGTGCGCCACCACCGGCGTCGTCCTGTCCGCCCACACCTCCCTGTGCTGCAACCCCATTTTTGACTACGGCACCGAGGAGCAGAAGAAGAAGTATCTGCCCAAGCTCTGCTCCGGCGAGTGGCTGGGGGCCTTCGGCCTGACCGAGCCCGGCGCCGGCACCGACGCTCAGGGCGTGCAGACCACCGCCGTGAAGAACGAGAACGGCGACTGGGTGCTGAACGGCTCCAAGATCTTCATCACCAA
>CANPWZ010000034.1 GCA_947585425.1 uncultured Oscillospiraceae bacterium | reverse complement strand
CCGCCCACCACCAGGGAGTACAGCCGGTCGATGACCCCCTTGATCTGGGCGGGGATGGAGTACCAGTAGACGGGCATGGTGAATACCACCGCGTCGGCCTCCAGGACGGCGGGGGCGATGGCGTTGAAATCGTCGTCGAAGGTGCAGGCCCTGCCGGTGGAATAACAGGTCTCGCAGGCGTGGCAGCCGCCGATCTTCAGAAACGCCGCGTCGAAGCGGGTGACGGTATGGCCCTTGGCCTGAGCGGCCCGGATGAAGGCCTCGGTCATGGCGAAGCTGTTGCCGTTCCGCCGGGGGCTCCCGGTGATGACTACGATCTTTTTGCTCATTGAGATACACTCCTCACATATTATCGGGGCCTTGACCTCCCTCGCGGCCCATGCTATAGTTATAGCGCAAACCGTACATCCGTCAAGTACGCACATTGGCGTTAGATACTAACCGAAAGGAGAGCGCCGCCGTGGTCGATTCCTGCATCAGGGACGCAAAGCTGGAGGACACCGGCTTCAGTTACACCATGTCCCTCATCCAGGGCAAATACAAAATGTTCATCCTGTACGCCCTGATGGATTATCAGATCGTCCGATTCAACGAATTGAAAAAATACATCGGCACCATCTCTTTTAAAACGCTCAGCGCCACGCTGAAGGAGTTGGAGGCCGACGGCCTGGTCCACCGGGAGGAGTACCCCCAGATCCCCCCCAAGGTGGAGTATAGCCTGACCGGGAAGGGAAAGTCCCTCATCCCGATCCTGGACCAGATGTGTACCTGGGGTGACGAACACCGAGAATGACTTTCGCGGGCAGGGAAAAAGACAGGGGCCGCTCCCTCGGAGCGGCCCTTATCCTTTGATCCTGTCAAATATCCTCGTCGGGGGCCTGACCGTCGTGGGCCAGCCACTTGCACTCCGTCAGCTCCATGTGGGTGAACGCCGCCTTGAAGGAGGACTCCTCCGGGCTGCAGGCGTAGACGCCGAAGGACACCCGCCCTTTGGCGTTGAACATGTGGCAGATGCGCATCTGCTTGAACTCCACCCCGTCTCTGGAGTTTTCGATGCAGAAGTCGTCTCCCCGGCGGCTGAGCCGGTACCACATGGACTTGGCGGAGGCGTCGATGTCCACCGAGGCCCAGTCCGAGTAGCCGTTGTTGGTCACCACGCTGCCGAGGCGCTGGATCTTGCCGTTCTCATATTCCGACGCCGCCTTCAGCCAGTTGTCTCTGTCCAAATACATCACCACGCCGCTCTGATCGAAGCGGACCCTGCTGTCGAACTCGGTCCTGACCGTGAAGGAGAAGAACCGCTCGTCGGTCTCCAGCTGGAGGACGGGAGCGCTGTCGTTTCGGAAATGGTAATAGGTCCTCTGCCACAGGTCGGTGTGGGGCTCCGTGATCATCTCCACCCGGTCTTCGGTCACCGTGACCTGCCGGGGCGCTCTGGTCCACTTCATCTCTCTGGGGTCGATCTTCATCCCTGTTTCCTCCTTATGTCTCGGGTCACCACTTGTTCTCCACCTTCTCGGCGAAGCCCATGAAGTCCTTGATTCGAATTTTCGTCCCGTCGTCCAGCACCGCTGTGCCGGTGAACCGGCCGAACACCTGGTGCTGGTCGCTTTTCAGCACCTTGAAGTCGGTGTTGGAGGCCCGGTCGATGACGGGGACAAAGTCCATCTCGAACCGGCCGTCGTCGCTGGTGAAGGTCCAGGGCTTGAGGTAGTCCTCCTTTTTCCCGTTCATGGGGATGTTGAACTTGACCTCCGAAAGCTTGTGGGCCTTTCCCTTGTAGAACAGCATATTCTCGGTGGCGGCGGAGGTATCCCCGAAGCCGTACCCGATGTTGAACCCGAAAGGCTCCCCGTCCACAAGGCCCGAGGCGGAGCCCCAGTACCAGGTGTTGTGGTAGGTCCACACCCCCCGGCCCCAGTCCAGCACGCCGAAGGACTCGGACGGGTCGAAGACATACTCCTCCGCGCCGATCTTCACCGTCCCCCTGGCTCGCATACAGTTGATCTTCTGGTTGTAGTAAAAGTGCCCCCGCTTTTGGAAGGGGGTGCAGATGACCATGGACTCCTCCGGCTCCTCCGTCAGCTCCACCCACACGTCGATGGCGTCCTTCCCCCGGAATTTGTCCATGTGGGCGGTGAGGGCCCGCCGGGCGCCGTCCACCAGGAACACCAGGGCGTACCCCTTGCCGGAGATGGCGGAGGTCCCCTCCGCCGAGGTGGCGGGCAGGCAGGTCTTCCCCATGGGGAAGGCCCGCATGGGGCTTTTGGTGATCTGCCAGGGGGTCCCCTGAAAGCTCAAGAAGGAGATGGAGTCCAGCCCCATGTACCCATTGTCGGCGATGGTCATGGCCACGCCGAACCGATCGTTGCCCACGTAGTAATAATCCCACTCCTTCAGCCGGTGGGCCCCCGCCTTCACCGCCCGCCGGTCATAGACGGGCAGGGGCCTTTTGGCGTACCCGGGCTGGGTCAAATCCCCCTTTTCGTCCAGCAGGGGGATGGCCTCGACGATCTCATGCTGCATGGAAAGCCCTCCTTTTGTCTCGTCTTTGAGAAAATTATACACCAAAGGGGGCGGACAGGCAATCTTTTTCTCGTCGCCGCATACCCTTCCCTCATGGGGGTGATGGGATGCTGGCGATCCTGCGTCGAAGGGAGTTCCGGGACGGGCTGCTGGGTCTGGCCCTGCTGCTGTCCGCCGCCGCCCTCGTCGCCGCCCCCAGGGAGGCCATGGCCGGGGCGAAAGACGGATTGACCCTTTGCTTCAACGTCATCGTCCCCTCCCTGTTCCCCTTCTTCGTGCTGTCCTCCCTGGTGGTGGATCTGGGGCTGGCGGCCTATCTGGGCCGGGCCATGGAGGGCCTCATGCGGCCCCTGTTCCGGGTCAGCGGCAGCTGCGCCGCGGCGGTGGCCCTGGGGTTCATCGGCGGCTATCCCGTGGGGGCCCGCACCGCCCTCCAGCTCTACCAGCAGGGCCTCTGCTCCAAAACGGAGGCGGAGCGGCTGCTGGCCTTCTGCAACAACTCGGGCCCCGCGTTCATCCTGGGCGTGGTGGGGGCCGGGGTGTTTGGAGACGGGCGGGTGGGCCTGCTGCTCTATCTCACCCACGCCCTGGCCTCGGTAGCGGTGGGGCTGCTGTTCCGCTTTTACGGCGGCCGAGAGGAAAGGAAAAGCCCTTCACAGCGTCCGAAGCCCATCGGTACGGTGACCCTCCCCGCCGCCTTCACCGGCGCAGTGACACGCTCCATGCAGAGCACCCTGAACATCTGCGCCTTTGTGGTGTTCTTCGCGGTGGTGCTGCGGATGCTCTCCGCCTTCGGCGTGCTCTCCCTGGTGGCGGAGGGCCTGTCCGCCCTGGGCTTCCGGGAGGAGTGGGCCCGGCGGCTGGTGGCCGGCCTGCTGGAGCTGTCCTCCGGGGTGTCCTCCCTCCAGGGGGAGGCCCAGCTGGCGGGGCGGGTGTCCATGGCAGCCTTCATGCTGGGCTGGGCGGGGTTGTCCGTCCACTGCCAGGTGCTGTCCTTCCTTGTGGACAGCGGCCTGTCCGCAAAGGTCTATCTGGCCGGCAAGCTGTGCCACGGCCTCATCGCCGCGGGGCTCACCTATCTCGTCACCCGGCTGATCCCCCTCTCCGCCCCGGTAGCCGACTATCTCATCGACCAGACCGAGTCCATCGCCGCCCTGGACTTCTCCACCGCGCTGGTCCTCTCCACGGTGGCCGCCTTTGCCGCCTGGGTGGCCATCACCGCCCTGTGCGGGACCCTTTTGCGAAAAAAGTGTGGAAAACCGCGGGCACATGGTGTATAATCGTCTCAACACCGAGACGGGGGGATGCCGCCATGCTGTTCGATAAGCACATCGAGCCCCGCTGCGCCTACTGCAAGCGCGGCGAGTTTCTGGACGAGGAGCAGATCATCTGCGTGAAAAAGGGCGTGGTCTCCCCCGCCGGGGCCTGCCGCGCCTTCCGATATGACCCGCTCAAGCGGGTGCCGCCCAAGCCGGCCTCCGCCGACTTCGGGAAATTCACGGATGAGGATTTCACCCTGTGACAGACAGAACTGCGAGACCCCCGGCCGCCGGCCGGGGGTCTTGTCGTTTGGTTAAATCCGCCTACAATCCCATCACATTGATGAGCAGCACCCAGGCCAGCCCGTAGTAGGTCACCACGGCCACCAGGTCGTTCAGCGTGGTGATGAGGGGCCCGGAGGCCACGGCGGGGTCTATGTGCAGCTTGTGGAACATCAGTGGGATCACCGTGCCGGTGATGCTGGACAGCAGCATGGCCGCCAGCAGGGCAAAGCCGGTACAGAAGGACATGGCGAAGGCGGAGACGGGCGCCTGGCCCTTCAGCAGCGTCAGGTAGCCGCCGATGAACACAAAGGACAAAGAGCCCAAAATCAGGCCGTTCAGCAGGCCCACCCGGGCCTCCTTCAGCACCAGGAACAGCTTTTGCCTGCCGCTGACCTGTTCGTCCATCAGCACCCGGATGGTGACGGCCAGGGACTGGGTGCCGGCGTTGCCGGCCATATCCAGCACCAGGGACTGGAATGCCACGATGACGGCCAGATGGGACACCACCGGCTCGAACATGCCCACCACGGTGGACACCACCAGGCCCAGCGCCAGCAGGATCACCAGCCAGGGCAGCCGCTTGCCGATGCTCTTGCGCAGCGGCTCCTCCAGGTCCTCCTCGGCGGTCAAGCCGGCCAGCTTGGCGTAGTCGTCGCCCATGGCGTCGTCCACCAGCTCGGTGATCTCCTGGGCGGTGAGGACGCCCCGCAGCTTGTTCTCCCGGTCCAGCACGGGGATGGAGTCCTCGGAATAGCCCCGGATGCGGTCGATGCACTCCCCGATTTCCTCCTCGGCGTACACATAGGGATAGGAGGTCATGACGATGTTGTCCAGGCTGGAGCCGTCCCGGGCGATGATCAGGTCTTTCAGATCGATGGCGCCGGACAGGGTGCCGTCCTCGTCCACCACGTAGAGGGTGGAGATGTTGTCGTTCTCCGCCGCCTGGTCCACCAGCTCCCGCATGGCCTCCCGGACGCTGATGCCGGCGTGGATGGTCACATAGTTGGTGGTCATCCGGCTGCCGATCTCGTCCTCGTCGAAGGTGAGGGCCAGGGCGACCTCCTGGCGGACCTCGTCGTCCAGCAGCTCGATGAGGATGCCCCGCTCCTCCTTGCTGAGCTGGCGCAGATAGTCCAGGATGGCCGGGATCTCCAGCTTGCCCAGCACCGCCACCCTCCGGCGGATGGTCAGCTCGGCCAGATACTGCTGGGGCTCGTCGGCGTACTCGAACACGTTGGCCAGGGCGCCGGTGTCCAGCAGGCCGTAGAGCTTCTTCCGATCCTCTTTGGACAGCAGCTCCAGCGCCATGGCGATGTCGTTCTCATGGTAGTCCATGAGCCGCTCCCGCATGGGCCGGGGGGCCAGGCCGCTGCGGATGAGGGCGGCGATCTCGTTTTTGTAGTCCGGGTGCTCGGGGGCGGAGCGCTCCTCTTCCTCCGGCGGCTCCTGCTCCGTCTGCTTCGTCAGATCCAGATCCTTGTCGTCCATGCCCTCACCTCCCGGCGTTTTCAGAACTGGTGTATTATAGCATGAAAGGGGCCGGATTTCAACCGCAAAATCGAAATCCGGCCCCTTATTTTGGCGTATCCGCGTCTCTCAGCCGGGAGGCCACGTCATATCTCTTCCCGCCAGCACGTGGAAGTGCAGGTGGGGCACGCTCTGCCCCGCCCGCTCCCCGCAGTTGGACACCACCCGGAAGTCGGTGACGCCCATATCCTTCGTCACCTTGGCGATGACCTCGAAGATGTGGGCCACCACCGCGGAATTGCTCCCGTCGATCTCCCCGCAGGAGCCGATGTGGTCCTTGGGGATGACCAGGAAGTGGGTGGGGGCGGCGGGGGCGATGTCGTAAAAGGCGCAGCACAGCTCGTCCTCGTACACCTTATTGCTGGGGATGTCCCCCTTGACGATCTTACAGAACAGGCAGTCGTCCTTAAACATGGGAATGCCTCCTTACACGAATTTGTTCAGGTCTCGGGTATTCCGACCCAAAATAGTATAGCACAAGGCGGAGGCTTTGTCACGCTCCACCGCCGTTTTTTTCCTTTTTCTCCGGCTCCTCCAGGTTTTGGAGCGCATAATTGCAGCATTGGACCACCAGTTGATTCATCGAAACCTTTTCTTTCTGCGCCACCTGCTCCAACGTCTGGACCAACTCCAGCGGGAGGCGGAAGGTTTTATTGACGTATTCCTGCTTTTCCACGCGAAACATAGCTGCCCCCTCCTTTTCCTTTAGTCTACCCCTTTCTTTATGCGCAAGATACGCCTTAAATTTGCGCTATATTTTACACATATTTTTATATTGCATTATTTGGGTGCATATGGTATGATGTTGAAGCGGACCACAAAACGAAAAGGAGTTGTCAGCATGGAAAAAGAAAAAAAGCCGCTCTATAAAAAATGGTGGTTCTGGGTCATCATCGTAGTCGTGGTAGTCGTGATCGCAGCGGCTGCCAGCGGCGGAAGCAGTAAGCAGCCCAGCGGACCGTCCGCCCAGTCTGCCGCGCCCTCGACTCAGAACAGCGCGCCCGTCTCTACCGAGACGCCGCCCACCGAGGAGCCCTCCGAAGCTCCCTCCAATGTGTTCCACGCGGGGGACACGCTGGAGGCAGGGGATCTCAATATCACCTACCAGGAGTGTGACCCCAACTGGACGGGCTACAATCAGTATCTCGGCCCCCAGGAGGGGAACAAGATCATCCGGGCCTACTTTATCCTGGAGAATACCGGGAAGGGCGACAAGACCTGCGGCAGCGCGGAGTTCAGCTGCTACGCCGACGGCAGCGCCTGCCAGGCCTTCTATTTTTCAGGAGACAATGACCTGCCGGCACTTGAGACGATCTCCTCTGGCCGGAATGTAAAGGGATATATATACTTCGAAGTCCCTGAAGATGCGGAGTTTATTGAATTGGAATACGAATTGAATCTCTGGACCAGCGAAAAAGCTATTTTCATCGTGGAATGACAAAAGGACCCCGTAGGCAAATGCCTCCGGGGTCCCACTCTGTCGCTCTTGATCACGCGCCCACCTTAGACGCCACGAAGTCGTCCAGGGCGGCCAGGGCGTCGTCCAGCTTCATGGGGTCGCTGCCGCCGCCCATGGCGGAGTCGGGCTTGCCGCCGCCCTTGCCGCCGCAGATGGGGGCGATGGCCTTGATGATGTCCCCGGCCTTCACGCCCCTGGCGATGGCGTCCTTGCCGCAGACGGCCTGGAGGGTGATCTTGGTCCCGTTGACGCAGGCCAGCACGGCGGCGATGGCGTCGCTCTTGCCCCGGAGGGTATCGCCCATCTGGCGGAGACGGGCGGCGTCGGCGTCGGGGATGACGGCGGTGAGCACCTTGAGCCCGCCCACGTCGTGGCCGCCGAACAGGATGCGGTCGGCCTCGCCGGCGGCCTCTTTGGCCTTGAACTTCTCCACCTGGCGGCGGAGCTCCCGCAGCTCCTCCACGCTCTGCTCGGCCTTGGCCCGCAGCTCGGCGGGCTTGACTTTCAGGATGGCGGCGGCCTCGGACAGCACCTGCTGGCTGTGGTCCATGACCTCCAGAGAGGCCCGGCCGGTGGTGGCCTCGATGCGGCGGACGCCGCTGGCCACCGAGAACTCGCTGGCGATGTGGAACGCGCCGATTTTGCCGGTGTTGTCCAGGTGGGTGCCGCCGCAGAACTCCACCGAGAAGCCTTTGCCCATGTCCACCACCCGGACGGTATCGCCGTACTTCTCGCCGAACAGGGCGATGGCCCCCCGCTTCCGGGCCTCCTCGATGGGCAGCTCTGTTACGTCGATGTCGTACTCGTCCAGGATGGCCTTGTTGACCAGGGCGGACACCTGGGACAGCTCGTCGGCGGTCATGGCGGAGAAATGGGTGAAGTCGAAGCGGATGCGGTCGGGCTCGACGAGAGAGCCGGCCTGGTGGACATGGTCACCCAGCACCCTGCGGAGGGCGGCGTCCAGCAGATGGGTGGCGGAGTGGGCCCGCATGACGGCCCTCCGGCGGTCCATGTCGATGGTCAGCGTGACATAGTCCCCCACCTTCAAAATGCCGGAGGTGAGCTTACCGTAGTGCATATATTTACCGCCCTTGTTCTTCTGCACATCGGTGACGGTGAAGGAGGCGCCTTCCGAATCGGTGATGGTGCCGTGGTCGGCCACCTGTCCGCCCATCTCGGCATAGAAGATCGTTTTGTCCACGACCACGATCCCCTCTACACCGGGCATCAGCTCCTCGGCCGGCTCGTTCTCCACCACGATGGCGACGATTTTCGCCATCATTTCAGGGAGATTGCTGATATGGGAATCGGGATAGCCCACGAATTCCGTCTCGGGCACGTCCTTGCCGAACTCCACGCCGGCCCAGCCCAGATCGCCCAGGGCCTCCCGGGCCTTCCGGGCGCGGGTGCGCTGCTCCTCCATCTGGGCGTGGAACTCGCTCTCGTCCACGGTCATCCCCTGCTCCCCCGCCATCTCGATGGTCAGGTCGATGGGGAAGCCGTAGGTGTCGTACAGCTTGAAGGCGTCGGCCCCGGAGAAGGTCTTTTCGCCCTTGGCCTGGTGTTCGGCCAGCATCTCGCTGAAGATGCGCAGGCCCCCGTCGATGGTCTTGGCGAAGTTCTCCTCCTCCACCCGGATGACCTTGGTGATATAGTCCTGCCGCTCCCGCAGCTCGGGGTAGTGGCCCTCGTTCTCGCGGACCACGGTGTCCACCACGTCGTGGAGGAAGGGATCGGTGACCCCCAGCAGCCGGCCGTGGCGGGCCGCCCGGCGGAGCAGGCGGCGGAGGACGTAGCCTCTCCCCTCGTTGGAGGGCAGCACCCCGTCGCAGATCATGAACACGGAGGAGCGGATGTGGTCGGTGATGACGCGCAAAGACACGTCCTTTTCGGTGGACTCGCCGTAGTGGGCGTGGGTGATCTCGGACACCTTGTTGGTGATGTTCATGACGGTGTCCACGTCGAACAGAGAGGCCACTCCCTGGCAGACGCAGGCCAGCCGCTCCAGGCCCATGCCGGTGTCGATGTTCTTCTGTTTCAGCTCTGTATAGTGGCCCTCGCCGTCGTTGTCGAACTGGGAGAACACCACGTTCCAGACCTCGATATATCGGTCGCAGTCGCAGCCCACGGTGCAGCCGGGCTTGCCACAGCCCCACTCGGGACCCCGGTCATAGTAGATCTCGGAGCAGGGGCCGCAGGGGCCGGAGCCGTGCTCCCAGAAGTTGTCCTCCTTGCCGAACTTGAAGATGCGCTCGGCCGGGATGCCGATGACGTCGTGCCAGATGTGCCAGGCCTCGTCGTCGGCGGGGGTGGTCTCGTTGCCGGCGAACACGGATGGATACAGCCGGTCCGGGTCCAGGCCCACCCACTCGGGTGAGGTCAGAAACTCCCAGGCCCAGGGAATGGCCTCCTGCTTGAAGTAGTCCCCGAAGGAGAAATTGCCCAGCATCTCGAAGTAAGTGCCGTGGCGGGCGGTGTGGCCGATGTTCTCGATGTCGCCGGTGCGGATGCACTTCTGGCAGGTAGTCACCCGGTGGCGGGGGGGCTCCTGCTCCCCGGTGAACCAGGGCTTCATGGGGGCCATGCCGGAGTTGATCAGCAACAGGGACGCGTCGTTCTGGGGAATCAGCGAGAAGCTGGGCAGGCGGAGATGGCCCTTGGACTCAAAGAATCTCAGGAACATCTCCCGCAGCTCGTTCAGGCCGAAGGGTTTGGGGTCTTTCATGGCGGTTCCTCCAATGTCTATGATAAATTTGATTCCAAACAAAAAATCCTTGCCACGCTCAGGGGTGAAGCCTCACGCGGCTCCACGGTACCACCCTGATTTCCTCACGGCAAGGACGCTCATTTCATCCTGTAACGGGGATGGACCGGCCAGCTCGTCGCAGGCGGCTCGGGAGCGGCCCAGAGAGGGGCCTGCGCGAGGGCTTCCACTCTCCCCTCTCGCTTGCGGCGCGGCGCGTCTCTCCTTCTTTCCTTCACAGCGGGGATATTTTATCACAGTTCACAGCTTTGTCAAGGGAAAAATCATTGACAAAGGAACGAGATGTGCTATAATAGAAACGGAAAGGGTCCCGCCGATAAGCGGTCGGCCCGTTGTTCAGTAGTTCAGCAAAATGCTAAGACAACCGTCACCGGGCCGGGTGGCGGTTGTCCCTTTTTATCCGTACCGTCACGGTAAAACCGCAGACATGAAACGTGATAATCAGAGGCATAAGGTCACCTCCCTTCACGGGAGTGGCCGACCGCCTACCGTTATGGCAGCACCCTTTCCGACCGTATTCTACTCTGTTTGCCGGATAAAGTCAATCCCGCATACACATAGAGAAGCCGCCCGGAGGATAGTCCGGGCGGTCTTCTCAGATTCACAGGACGATCAGCCTGTCCCCGTCACGGTCCACCACCAGGGTGGCGTCGGGGGACACGTCTCCGGCGATGATCTTCCGGCCCACCAGGTTCTCCACCGTGTGCTGGAGATACCGACGCAGCGGCCTGGCCCCGTACATGGGGTCGTAGGCAGCCTCCAGCACCAGGGCCTTGGCCTCGTCGGTGAGCTGCACGTTGAGCCGCTTGTCGGCCAGACGCCTGTTGAGGCCATCCAGCTGCAGATCGATGATGTGATACAGGTTGTCCTTTGTCAGGGGCTTGTAGAACACGATCTCGTCCAGCCGGTTCAAAAACTCCGGCCGGAAGGAGCGCTTCAGCAGCTCCTCCACCTGGCCCCGGGCGGCGGCGCTGATCTCGCCGTCCGCGCCGATGCCCTCCAGCAATATCTGGCTACCCAGGTTGGAGGTGAGGATGATGACGGTGTTCTTGAAGTCCACCGTCCGGCCCTGGCTGTCGGTGATGCGGCCGTCGTCCAGCACCTGCAAAAGCACGTTGAACACGTCCGGGTGGGCCTTCTCCACCTCGTCGAACAGCACTACGGAGTAGGGGTGCCGCCGCACCGCCTCGGTGAGCTGGCCGCCCTCCTCGTAGCCCACGTATCCCGGAGGGGCCCCGATGAGGCGGGACACGGAGAACTTCTCCATGTACTCGCTCATGTCGATGCGGACCAGGTTCTTCTCGCTGTCGAACAGGGCCTCGCTGAGCGTCTTGGCCAGCTCGGTCTTGCCCACGCCGGTGGGCCCCAGGAACAGGAAGGACCCGATAGGCTTGTTGGGATCAGCGATGCCGGCGCGGGAGCGCAGGATGGCCTCGGACACCAGGCGGACGGCCTCGTCCTGGCCCACCACCCGCCGGTGGAGGATGTCCTCCAGGTGGAGCAGCTTCTCCCGCTCCCCCTCCATCAGCTTGGCCACGGGGATGCCCGTCCACCGCTCCACGATGCGGGCGATCTCCTCCTCGGTGACCTTGTCCCGGAGCAGGTTGTCCTCCTTGGACCTGGCGGCCAGCTCCTCCTCTTCCTCCAGCTGCTTTTTCAGGCTGGGGATGGTTCCATATTGCAGCTCGGCGGCCCTCTCCAGGTCGTACTCCCGCTGGGCCTTCTCCAGGGCGGCGTTGGCGTGCTCCAGGTCCTCCCGGAGCTTTTGCACCGTGCCGATGGCGTTCTTCTCGTTCTCCCATTTGGCCTTGCCGGCGTTGAACTCGTCCCGCAGCTCGGCCAGCTCCTTCTGGATGTCGGCCAGGCGGGCCCTGGACAGCTCGTCCTCCTCCTTTTTCAGGGCGGCCTCCTCGATCTCGCACTGGATGATCTTCCGGGAGATCACGTCCAGCTCGGTGGGCATGGAGTCCATCTCGGTGCGGATGAGGGCGCAGCCCTCGTCGATGAGGTCGATGGCCTTGTCGGGCAGGAACCGATCGGAGATATAGCGGTCGGACAGGGTGGCGGCGGCCACGATGGCCCCGTCGGTGATCTTGACCCCGTGGAACACCTCATAGCGCTCTTTGAGGCCCCGGAGGATGGCGATGGCGTCCTCCACGTTGGGCTCGTTCACCATCACCGGCTGGAAGCGCCGCTCCAGGGCGGCGTCCTTCTCGATATACTGCCGGTACTCGTTCAGAGTAGTGGCCCCGATGCAGTGGAGCTCGCCCCGGGCCAGCATGGGCTTCAGGAGGTTGCCGGCGTCCATGGAGCCCTCGGTCCTGCCGGCCCCCACGATGGTGTGCAGCTCGTCGATGAACAGCAGGATGCGGCCCTCGGACTTCTTTACCTCGTTGAGGACGGCCTTCAGCCGCTCCTCGAACTCGCCCCGGTACTTGGCCCCGGCGATGAGGGCCCCCATGTCCAGGGCGAAGACGGTCTTGTCCTTCAGTCCCGCGGGCACGTCCCCCTTGACGATGCGCTGGGCCAGCCCCTCGGCGATGGCGGTCTTGCCCACGCCGGGTTCGCCGATGAGCACCGGGTTGTTCTTGGTCTTGCGGCTCAGGATGCGGATGACGTTGCGGATCTCGTCGTCCCGGCCGATGACCGGGTCCAGCTTGTTCTGCCGCGCCCGCTCCACCAGGTCGGAGCCGTACTTTTTCAGGGCCTCGTAGGTGTCCTCCGGGTTGTCGGTGGTCACCCGCTGATTGCCCCGGAGGGCGGCCAGGGCCTGCATGACCTTCTCCCGGTCCACGTTGTAGGTGCGGAACAGCTCTTTCAGGGTATCGTCCGCGTTGTCGATGAGGGAGAGCAGGATGTGCTCCACCGACACGAAGTCGTCCTTCATGTTTCCGGCGATGGCTACCGCCCCGTTCAGGGCCCGGTCCGCCTCCTGGGAGACGTAGACCTTGCCCTCCTCCCGGCCGGAGCCGGAGACCTTGGGCAGGCGCTCCACCTCCCGCTGGGCGGCGGCCTCAAAGGACTCCACCGTCAGGCCCATGTGGGTGAGCAGCTGGGGGATGAAGCCCCCCTCCTGCTCCGCCAGCGCCAGCAGCAGATGGGCCTGCTCGATCTGCTGGTTGCCGTACTGGTTGGCCAGCGCCTGGGCGGACTGGATGGCCTCCAGGGACTTCTGGGTAAACTGGTTCATGTTCATGGTATTTCACTCCTTCGGGGCCCGGACGCGCCGGGCCGGACTGTCGTTCTGCGGTCTATTATAGCCCCCTCCGGCGGGGAAATCATGAACAAACCGTAAAGAATTAGCACTCCCGTTATGAGAGTGCTAATCCCGTCTTTATACCAGTCCCAGCAGATGGGCCGCCAGATTCAGCGCCAGGCACAGCCCCAGCCCCAGCGCCGTGGGCAGCAGCACCGCCGCCCCGGTCCATTTCAGGCTGCCCGTCTCCTTATAGATGGTGAGGCAGGTGGTGGAACAGGGCCAGTGGAACAGGGAGAACAGCATGGTGCAGGCCGCCGTCAGCCAGGTCCAGCCGTGCTGGGTGAGCAATTGCCCCAGGGCGGCCAGATTGTCGAACTCCACCAGGGAGCCGGTGGCGAGGTACGCCATCAGCATCACCGGCAGGACGATCTCATTGGCGGGCCAGCCAAGGATAAAGGCCATCAGGATCACCCCGTCCAGTCCGAACAGGCGGGCGATGGGGTCCAGGAACCCGGTACACCAGGCCAGCAGGGAGGCGCCCCCCGCCGTCACATTGGCCATGAGCCAGATCACCGCACCGGCGGGGGCGGCCACCGTCACCGCCCTGCCCAGTACGAACAGGGTGCGGTCCAGCACCGAGCGCACCAGCACCTGCCCCACCCGGGGCCTGCGGAAGGGGGGCAGCTCCAGGGCGAAGGAGGAGGGCATCCCTTTCAATACCGTGGCGGAGAGGAACCGGGAGCAGGCCAGCGTCCCCGCCGCGCCCAGCACCAGCACCCCCAGCAGCAGGGCGGCCCCCTCCAGGGAGGGGATCAATCCGCTCCGCCCGCCCACGAAGAACAGGGTGATGAGGGCGATGAGAGTGGGGAATTTCCCGTTGCAGGGCACCA
Source organism: uncultured Oscillospiraceae bacterium (assembly GCA_947585425.1). Classification (GTDB taxonomy): domain Bacteria; phylum Bacillota; class Clostridia; order Oscillospirales; family Oscillospiraceae; genus Enterenecus. Next base: position 265 of record CANPWZ010000034.1, on the reverse strand, counting down.
GGGAGGAGGTCAAAATGGCGATGAGCCGCTCCCGGGGGCTGTCGATGATGCGGCAGCCGGTGACCCCGCAGGCGTTGCAGCCCAGGGACATTGCCATGCAAAGGGCCTGTTTGCCGCAGGTCCTGGCCTTTTGGAAGGCGTGGTCCAGCACGAAGGCCACCCTCGGCAGATAGCCCAGGTCCTCCAAAAGGGTGAACAGGGGGAAGAAGATGGCCATGGGGGGCAGCATCACCGCCACCACCCAGGCGGTCACCCGCCACACCCC
>CANPWZ010000033.1 GCA_947585425.1 uncultured Oscillospiraceae bacterium | reverse complement strand
CCGTAGGCGTTGAGCACGTTGGTCAGGGCCCGCTTGAAGCCCTCCTCGTGCATGCCGCCCTCGGGGGTGTGGACGTTGTTGGCGAAGGACACCATGATCTCGTTGTAGCTGTCCTCGCTGTACTGCATGGCGATCTCGGCCACCGAGTCGTCCTTGGTCCCGGTCATGTAGATGACCTGCTCGTGGAGGGGGGTCTTGTTGCGGTTGATGAAGGTGACGAACTCCCGGATGCCGCCGTCGTACCGCATGGACTCCTCCTGCTCCATCCCGGGGCGGCGGTCCGCCATGTCGATGCGGACGCCGGCGTTGAGGAACGCCTGCTCCCGCATACGGCGGTGGAGGGTCTCGTAGTCGTACTCGGTGGTCTCGAACATCTCCGGATCGGGCTTGAACACCACCTCGGTGCCGGTGTGATCGGTGGTCCCCACGATCTTCATTTCCTGGGTGATATTGCCCCGGGAGAACTTCATCTCGTAAATCTGGCCGTTCTTGTGGACCCGGACCTCCAGCCACTCGCTGAGGGCGTTGACCACCGAGGCGCCCACGCCGTGAAGGCCGCCGGACACCTTGTAGCCGCCGCCGCCGAACTTGCCGCCGGCGTGGAGGACGGTATACACCACCTCCAGGGCGGGCCGGCCGGTCTGGGGCTGGATGTCCACGGGGATGCCCCGGCCGTTGTCGGTGACCCGGATGCAGTCCCCCTCCAAAATCTCCACGGTGATGTGGTCGCAGTAGCCGGCCAGCGCCTCGTCGATGGCGTTGTCCACGATCTCATATACCAGGTGGTGCAGGCCGGAGGCGGAGGTGGAGCCGATATACATGCCCGGGCGCTTCCGCACCGGGTCCAGGCCCTCCAGCACCTCGATCTCCGAGCCGCCGTACTCATGCTCCACCGGGGCGGCGGAGCTCAGGTTGTTGCGTTCGTCTGCCATAATTGCCTCCAAAAATCGCGGGTAAGGGGATTCAGAAATCCATGTGGTCGGGGAACCCGTCGCCGTCCATGTCCGGGCCGGGGCCGGGACCGCCGCCCATGATCTCCATGGAGCTCATGCGGCGCTTGTTCTTGGCGTCCTCCACAAGCTGGTGGATCATCTCTTTGACCTCCCTGGGGTTCTTCACGTTCACCAGGTCCAGGTCGGGGGTGCTCTGGTCGGTGGACTTCACGCAGATGGTGCCCACCCCGAAGATCCGCTGCCACAGGGTCATGGTCAGCTCCAGGTCCCGGACGCGGTAGAGCAGCAGCTCGCTGGCCTTCAGGTTCACCAGGCCCTTTTCCATAAAGAGCCGGTCCTCGCTGAGCATGAAGCGGGTGAACGAGAGGGGCAGGCCGAAGTGGCGCTTGCGGTCCTGCCACAGGTAATCGATCTTCTGTACCGCCATATGTGTTCCTCCTTTTCAGGTAAACGTCATTCCAACCCGTCCTCCTCCGCGCGCCGCTGCAGGGTGGCGGCGGTGAGCTGGGTGATGTGGACCAGGGCGGGGCCGTCCCCCTCCCGGCTGAGCACAAAGGAGCGGGGCAGGTCGTCCCCCACGGGGATCACCCTCCCCTCCGCTTCCGCCCGGTCCAGAAAGCGGCGGGTGCGGAAGGACCAGGTGGTGTTGTCCAGGTCGAACACGCCGATCACGGCCTCCTCTGGGATCATGACCGACTGGCCCAGGTGGAGATAGTTCATAGCAGCGCCCCATTCCGAATGTGAAAGACCTTTCCGTCCCGCAGCCGGGACAGGGCCCCCTCCTCGCAGCAGGAGATGAACACCTGGCCGGCGGTGATGCGGTTCAGCACGAACTCCTGCCGGCGGGCGTCCAGCTCGGACAGTACGTCGTCCAGCAGCAGCACTGGCCACTCCTCCGTCTCCTGCCGGAAGATGTCCCGTGCGGCCAGCTTGAGGGCCAGGGCGGCGGTGCGGGTCTGCCCCTGGGAGGCGTATGCCTTGGCGGGCATGCCGTCGATCTCCACCGCCACGTCGTCCTTGTGGGGGCCGGAGAGGCAGGCGCGGGACTCGATCTCCGCCCGGCGGTGGCTCTCCTGGTGGGCCAGCAGCTGGGGCAGCAGGACCTTGGGCGGGGCCTCCGGGTCGGTGACGGTGGACACCGTTTCGTATCGGAGAGACAGCGCCTCCCGGCCGCCGGAACAGTCGGCGTGGATGGGCGGGGCGGCCTCCAGCAACCGCTTGACGAAATGGGCCCGGTAGTGGACGATCACCGCGCCGCACTGGGCCATCCGCAGGGAGAAGTCGTCCAGGGTGTCCAGCAGGGAGGGGTTGTCCTCCCAGTCCCGGAGGATGCGGGTCTTGTGCTGGTGGAGCCGCTTGTACTCCGCCAGAGCGGCAGCGTACTTGGGCCGAAGCTGGCAGATGCAGTCGTCCAGAAACCGCCGGCGGGCCTCGGCCCCCTCTCGGATGAGATACAGATCCTCCGGGCAGAACAGGACGGTGGTAAGGATGCCGGACAGCTCCGCCGCCGTTTTCAGCCGGATGCCGTTGGAGCGGAGGACCCGCCGGGCCCCCCGGTACAGCTCGCACTCCAGCAGGAACTCCCGGTCCCGGCTCCGCACTCGGCCCTGGAGAAAGGCGGAGTCCACCCCGTGCTGAATCAGCTCCCGGTCGTACCGGGCCCGGTGGGAGGAGGCGGAGGACAGATAGGCCGCCGCCTCCAGCAGATTGGTCTTGCCCTGGGCGTTCTCCCCTACGATCACGTTGACGCCGGGGTGAAAGGCGGCTTCAAAGTGGACGTAGTTGCGGAAGAAATCCAGCGTGATGGCGTCGACGGTCATTCTACCACCAGCGTGACGCCGTCCAGCGAAGCCCTGTCGCCGGGGCGGAGCTTTTTGCCCCGCATGGCGCAGACCTCCCCGTTGACCTTCACCGCGCCCTCCTGGATGAGCACCTTGGCCTCTCCCCCGGTCTCCACGGCGCCGGCAAACTTCAACAGGTCCTGGAGTTTGATGAACTCGGTCTCGATCCTGACGCGCTGCTCGCTCATAGGGCCCTTACTCCCCCGCGCGGAGCCGCACCGGCAGCACCATATAGAGGAAGTTGTCCTTCTCCCCCTCTACCGGCAGCACCAGGCAGGGAGAGGTGGCGGTGTTCAGCTCCAGCCGCACCCGCTCCGCCGGGGCGGCTTTCATCGCGTCCATGAAGAAGCGGTTGTTGAAGCCAATCTCCAGCCCCTTGCCGTCCCCGGTGATGGGGCAGCGGTCAAAGGCGGAGCCGATGGCCGTCTTGGAGGCGATGGAGAGCACCCCGTCCTCGAACTTGCAGCGGAGGGGGCTCTTCAGCTTGTCGTTGATGATGAGAGAGGCCCGGTCGATGGAGCGCTGGAGGTCGGCGGCGTCGGCCTCCACGGAGATGGGATTGCTCTGGGGGATGGTCTGGCGGTAGTTGAGAAATTCCCCCTCCAGCCGGCGGGCCACCAGCCAGGTCTCCCCGATCTGGAAGGTCACGTGGCGGCTGCCCTGGGTGACGGTGACGGGCTCGTCGCTGTCGGCGCAGATCTTTTCCACCTCGCCGAGGGCGGCGCCGGGCACTACAAAAGAGAAGGGGGCGCCGGATACCGGGGTGGCCAGTTTCTCCCGGCGGAGGGCCAGGCGGAAGCCGTCCACCGCCACCATGGTCAGGTCCTCTCCCGCCGCCTCGAACAGGGCGCCGGTGTGGATGGGGCGGCTCTCATTGTCGCTGACGGCGAAGATGACCTGTCCGATCATGGCGCGGAGATCGCCCTGGCCCACGGTAAGGGACTGCCCGTCGCTCACCGAGGGGAGCTCGGGATAGTCGGCGTCGCTGCTGCCCATGATGTTGAAGGAGGTGTCCCCGCAGGCGATGTGGACTGAGCAGTTGGGCTGAGTAGAGACGGCCACCACGTCGTCCGGCATGCGGCGAAGGATCTCCCCGAACAGCCGGGCGGACAGCACGATGGCCCCGGGCTGGGCCACCTGGGCCTCCACCTGGGTGACGATGCCCGTCTCCAGATTGTAGCCGCTGAGTTTCAGTCCGGCGGCGGAGGCCTCGATGAGCACCCCCTCCAGCGCCTGGATGGAGCTCTTGGCGGCCACCACCCGGCCGGCGGTGGTCACCGCGCTTTGCAGGATCGCTTTTTCACAGGAAAATTTCATAGCGGGTTCCTTTCCCTTTCTCTCTCAGAGAGGAAGTGTTTTATTATTTCGTAATAGCCGTTAGGGACTGTTGGAGTTGTGGAAAAAGGGGTGGAGAGGCCGAGGACAGCGGGATGGGAGGGCCGAAAAAAGTTCCGCGCCGTCTCCGCAGACTTCAAAAAAGGGCGGCGGAAAGATCGGACTTCCACAGGGATGAACAGCACAGGCCGCAGAGCTGTGGAACTCAGTAGGCCGAATTCACCGCGTTGGTGATGTCCCGGATGACCTCGGTGAGTTCGGGCTGCTCTTTCATCACCTTCTCCACCCGGTTGATGGAGTTGAGCACCGTGGAGTGGTGCCGGCCGCCGAACTGCTGGCCGATCTCCGCCAGGGAAAGCTGGGTCATCTCCCGGATGATGTACATGGCCACGTTCCGGGCGGTGGAGATCTCTTTGCTCTGGCTCTGTCCCCGGAGGGCGGCGCTGTCCAGTTCATAGAACCGGGCCACCTCCTGGATAATGGTGTCCGCCGAGGGGAGGAAGTTCTCCTTGGAGCGGAGGATGTCCCGCACGGCGCGGATGGTGGTCTCCACGTCCACCTGGACCCCCATCAGCTCCTGGAAAGCCATGATCTTATTGACCACGCCCTCGATCTGCCGCACGTTGGAGGTGATGTTCTCCGCCACATAGGACAGCACCGGGTCCGGCAGGGAGATGCCCCGCTCCAGCGCCTTGTTCTTCAAAAGGGCCACCCTGGTCTCATAGTCCGGGGGCTGGATGTCCGCCGGCAGGCCCTGCTCGAACCGGGTGCGGAGCCGCTGCTCCAGCCGGAGCATCTCCTGGGGCGGCCGGTCGGCGGTGAACACGATCTGCTTTTTCTGCTCGTACAGAGTATTGAAGGTGTGGAACAGCTCTTCCTCGCTGGAGTCCTTGCCGGCGATGAACTGCACGTCGTCCATGAGGAACACGTCCACATTGCGGTACTTGTCCCGGAACTTCTGCATATCCCGGCCGTGGCGCAGATCGTCGATCAGCTCGTTAACAAAGGCCTCGCTCTGGATGTAGAGGATGCGGTAATCGGGGTGGTTCTGCCGCACCCGGTTGGCGATGGCGTGGAGCAGATGGGTCTTGCCCAGACCGGACTGGCCGTAGATGAACAGAGGGTTATAGGAGCCGCCGGGCTCGTCGGCCACCTTGCGGGCGGCGGTAAAGGCGAACTTATTTGTGGAGCCCACCACGAACCGCTCGAAGGTGTACTTTTCCACCTCCGGGTCGACGGGAGCGGCGTCTCCGGCGGCATAGGAGTCCCGCTCTTCGGGCAGCAGCAGAGCCGCGTCCACGTCGAAGGAGAACAGCTCCTTCAGGGCCTTCTGCACCACCGGCAGGTATCTCGTGCGGATGATGTTCCGCTTGTAGTCGGAGGGGACGCACAGCACCAGGCGGGTGTCCTCCAGCGCCACGGCCTCCACATCTCCAAACCAGGTGTCGATGGAAACGGCGGTCAGGTCGCTCTCCATCAGCTTCTTCACTTTTTCCCAGACGTCGGCAGCGGAGTTCATGGATCTGCCCCCCTGAAATTTTGATCTACATAACTGATTTATTATACCAAAAAATTCGGCCAAGGGCAAGGATTTTTCCGCAATTCCTTATATATAATAAGGTATAATTTTGCGCCGGCGCGGCGGGAAAAAGCGTTGTTTTGACGAGGACGGATGTTCGTAGTGACCGGCGGACAAACAAACCACAATATCTTGTGTCCCGCCGGAAAAGCGGAATAAAATTGCGAATTTTCATTGACAAAGCCGCGGAGAGTACGGTATAATTCCGTTTGCGCTTATCGCGCCTGAATGTGCCAACCGCGCCCCCGCGGGCGTTGTGGAACAGCGGCGGCTCCTCACGCGCCGCTCTATCTGAACAGGAGGTGTATCCCGCATGCTTCGTACCTATCAGCCCAAAAAGCGTCACCGCTCCAAGGTGCACGGCTTCCGCAAGCGCATGGCTACCGCCAACGGCCGCAAGGTGCTGGCCCGCCGCCGGGCCAAGGGCCGCATCCGTCTGACCCACTGATGCCGCAAAAACGGGATACGGAATGATCGATCAAGACCGGGGCGCGGGAGAGAGGATCCCTCGCCCCTGTGTCCGTTTCCCGGAAAAGAGGTCGCAAATGAAAAAAACCGTGTCGCTGAAGGAAAATCATCTGTTCCGCCGGGCCTACCAGAAGGGGAAGTCCGCCGCCGACGGGCGGCTGGCCCTCTATGTCCGCCAACGGGGCGGGCAGGGCAACCGGCTGGGGCTGACGGTGTCCACCAAGCTGGGCCACGCCGTGGTCCGCAACCGCACCCGCCGCCGGCTCCGGGAGATCTACCGCCTCCACGAGGGAGAGATGAAGGGCGGGATGGACGTGGTCATCGTGGCACGGGTGAAGGCCGCCCACAGCCGCTATCAGCAGCTGGAGCGCTCCTTCCTGGCCCTGGCGGACAAGCTGGGCCTTCGGAGACAGGACGGCGCCCGATGAAGGGGTTGCTGCTGTGGCTCATTCGGTTCTACCGAAAGAACATCTCCCCGGCCACGCCCCCCTGCTGCCGGTTCACCCCCACCTGCTCCACTTACGCCCTGGAGGCGGTGGAGACCCATGGGGCGTTGAAGGGCGGCGCCATGGCCCTGTGGCGGGTGATGCGGTGCCACCCCTTCCATAAGCAGAAATCCATCATTTACGACCCCGTGCCCCCGAAGAAAATCCGACACATTTAGGAGGCCAGATATGGATATTTGGCAAATACTCATGACGCCGTTCAGCCTGCTGCTGAGGACCCTCTGCCAGGTGTTCAACAGTTACGGCGTGGCGCTCATCTTTTTTACCCTGCTCGTCAAGGTCATCCTGTTCCCCCTGTCTATCAAGGGCAAGCGGAGCATGATCAAGTCCAGCATCCTGTCCGGCCAGGTGCAGGAGATCCAGAAGCGCTGCGGCAACGACAAGGAGCGGGCCAACCAGGAGATCCAGAAGCTGTACGCCGAGAGCGGCACCAGCCTGTTCGGCGGCTGCGGCTGGTCCTTCCTGCCCCTGCTGATCCTGATGCCCCTGTACGCTATCATCCGCCGGCCCTTCAAGTATATGATGATGCTGAAGGAGGACGCCACCATCGCCGTGGCCAGGGTCCTGGGCTGGGCGGACTTCACCCCGGTAGGCACCAACGAGCTGCTGCTGGCCCCCCGGCTGACCGCCGCTAACCTGGAGACCGCCGCGGCGGCCGCCGGCGCCACCACCACCGGCCTGTTCGGGATGTTCGTCATCAACTTCAACTTCCTGGGCATCGACCTGTCCAAGGTCCCCAGCCTGATGTTCTGGAAGTCCGACCTGTTCACCAGCGGGGACATCTGGGGGGCGGTGGGCCTGTTCCTGCTGCCCATCATCTCCGCGGCGCTGTCCCTGGTGTCCTATCAGGTGTCCATGCGGACCAACCAGATGACCCAGAACCAGCCGGAGAACAAACAGCAGAACAACTGGATGATGATCCTAATGGGCCCGGTCATGTCCCTGTGGATCGGCTTCGCCCTCCCCGCCGGTATGTGTATCTACTGGATCGCCAACTCCGTCTTTATGATGATCCAGGAGGTCATCGCCGGCAGGATGCTGAAAAAGGACTACGAGGCCGCCCAGAAGGAGATGGAGGAGCAGAAGCGCCGCTCCAAGGAGGCCGAGAAGGAGCGCCGCCGCAAGTCCGCCGAGAAGAAGGCCGCCGCCCTGGCCGCCGGCAGCAAGAAGCAGCCCAAGAAGGAAAAGCCCAACATCGACGTGTCCGCCAGCCAGGAGGGCCTGCGGAAGTTCGCCCGGGGCCGGGCCTACGACCCCGCCCGCTACCCCGTCACCCAGTACCACGACCCCAACGGCCCCGCCCGGCCGAAGGAGGAGGACCAGCCCCTCACCGAGGAGGAGAAGAAGCTGCTGGCCGAATCCAGCCCGGAGCTGGCCGCCGCCGTGGAGAAGGCGGAGGAAGCTGCCGCCGCTGAAGAGGCCGTCGCCGGCGCCGAGGCCCTTGTGACCGCGGACGACCCGGGGATCCAGGCCGCGGAGGAGGCGGAGGACGCCCCCGAGGAGGCCGCCGCCCCCGGGGACGAGGAACATTGAAATAGGGAGTGCTGAAACTGTGCTGAACTATATCGAAGTCACCGGCAAGACCGAGGACGAGGCCGTTGCCAAGGGCCTGCTCCAGCTGGGGCTGGAGCGGGACGACGTGTCCGTGGAGGTCCTCCACCGGGGCAAGGCGGGCTTTCTGGGCATCGGCTCGGTGCCGGCCAGGGTGAAGCTCACCTACGAGGCCCCCGACCAGCCGGAGCCCGCCCCCGCGCCTGAGGCGCCCGCCCCCAAAGCCGAGGCCCCTGTCCGTGAGGCCCCCGCGCCGAAGCCGGAGAAGAGGGACCGCGGGCCCAAAGAGAAAAAGCCCCAGCCCGCCCCCCAGCCCAAGCCCAAAGCCGAGGCCCCCGCGCCCGTTCCCGCCGCCTCCGCCCCCGTGGGGGAGCCGGTGGACGACGAGGTGTCCGCCGCCATCGTCAAATTCCAAACCGGGCTGTTTGAGCAGCTTGGGGTGCAGGCCGTCCCCACCGTCACCCGGACGGAGGACGCCTATCAGGTGGTGCTGGAGGGGGAGGACCTGGGCCCCCTCATCGGCCACCGGGGGGAGACCCTGGACGCCATCCAGCAGCTGACCAGCTACGCCGTCAACCGGGGCAGGAGCCACCGGGTCCGCATCCATGTGGACGCCGAGGGCTACCGGGCCCGGCGGGAGGAGTCCCTGAACCGGCTGGCCCGCAAGACCGCCGCCAAGGTGGTCAAGTACCGCCGGAACATCACCCTGGAGCCCATGAACGCCTACGAGCGGCACGTGATCCACACCGCCCTCCAGGACTTCCCCGGGGTGTCCACCCACTCCATCGGCACCGAGCCCAACCGCCGCACGGTGGTCACCTACGACCCCAACGCCTGAATCCGGCAGAAAAAGCCCGCCGTCCTGGACGGCGGGCTTTCTGTATGCGCGGGTCAATAGCGCTTGTCCAGCAGCTCGATGGCCTGGGCCACGGCGTGGTCGTCGCAGTGGTTCAGGATCCGGGCCCCCCAGTCCCTCACCTCTTTGGCGCAGTTGGCCGGGGCGAAGGGGACGGCGGACAGGGCCAGCATGGGGATGTCGTTCTGATTGTCCCCCATGCAGTAGAGGTTTTCCCGGGAAATGCCCAGCAGGTCCGCCACCTTTGCCACCATGGTCCCCTTGTTGCTGCCCTTGCGGGTGACCTCCAGCAAGTAGCGGTTGGAGAAGATGGCCTCGTAATCCTCCCCCCAGCGGGACAGGATGTGGGCCCGTACCTCTTTCAGCAGGGGCTCGTCCTGCTCCATGATGACCTTGTTCCAGGGGACAGGCATATCCGGGATGGGGCAGGCGGTGTAGGGGCCGCCCACCCGTTTCAGGTGGGTCATGGTCACCACGTTGGGGTTGTGGACGTAGATGTCCTCCCCGTGGTAAGCCTCGAAGGCCAGGTCGGGGAAGCGGGCGCACAGCGCCTGGAGCCGGGCGGGGGTGTCCTCATGGAGGCGGGTGCGCTCCAAATATCGGTCCGCCTGGTAGTCGTAGACGGCGGCGCCGTTGGACAGCACCACCGGGGCGTTGAGCTCCAGCCGCTCCTGTTCGATCTGGGGGGTGAAGGTGGTGTGGGCCCGGCCGGTGGCCACCGAGAAGCGGCCGCCGTTAGCGATGAAGTATCGGATGGCGGCCCGGTTCTCCTCCGACACGGAGAAGGTCAGGTCATACAGGGTGTCGTCGTAGTCGGAGACGAACAGGACGCCGTTGAACTTGCCCACAGAGCCGGGCCCCCTTTAGGATTATTTCAGATCTTCGCCCTGGATGTACTTCCGCAGCGGGGTGCTGCACAGGATCACCGCCACCACGGTGGTGATGACGATCTCAGTGAGCATATAGCTGCCGTTGTAGAGCAGGGAGTAAAGAGGAGAGGCCCAGCCGAACTCATTGGGCCACAGGACGTCCCAGATCCACCAGCCGGTGATGAAGTGGCAGACGAAACGCATCAGGAACGTGACGATGATGCCGGCGGACAGGGTGATCCGCGGGTCCTTTCCGCGCCCCTTGAACATCCCGGAGAGACCGATGCAGGTATAGGGCACGATGTAGTCCAGCAGGACGATGCCCGCGGCCATGAGGGCGGAGGTAGCGTATTGAACGTTGTTCAGTCCCAGCAAAAGCTGGAGCACGCTGTATACCAGCCCGGAGAACAGGCCCCATTTCACCCCGTAACGGTAGCCGATGAGGACCAGAGGGAGCATGGAGCAGATGGTGATGCCGCCGCCCAGCACCCAATCGATCTTGGTGACCTCGCTGAGGACCGTACCGATGGCGATCATGATGGCGGTTTCCACCAGCCTGCGCACGACGGCGTGGGAATTTGCACTTGACATTGAAGTTCCTCCTTTAAATAAATTACCGCAAAGCAAACGGATGCAATGCGGTAACGAAAAGGAGGACGACGGGCCCGTCCGTTCCACTTCCTACGCCGGCATTACCCGGATCAGGTTCAAGGGACCGAGGGCGGCGATACGCCCCGCATCTCAGCCGGGAATGCTCCCAGCGCCCCTGTGATATTCCATTTACGCTGCGGTCACCGCCTATTGTAAGCGATTGGCGGGGGGCTGTCAAGGGCCTGGGCGGAACGGACGAAAACAGGGGGAAAATTTTTTCTCCGTTTTTTCAAATCAGGGGTTGACGGCGGGGCAAATTTGGAGTAGGATAGCGCTGTAACCGAATTGTAACCACTTTGACGGTTTTGTTACAATTTGAAAAACCGATCCGATCCGCCGCCCGGCGGCGTGAGGAGGAACCATACATGGACGAACAACACAAGCCCGGCTCCGGGCGTGAACAGATGATCGCCGCCGCCCGGCGGTTGAAGGAGTTTTTCGGCGGGCTGGGCAAAAAGGCCGCCTCCGCCGCCGACGCCGGCTGGGAAAAGGTCAGCGCCGCCACCGCCGGGGCCTGGGACAAGGCCGGCCGCTTCCTGGGGAAGGCCAAGACCGCCGTGGCCAAGCATCCCGTCTCCCCCCTGCTGTACGTAACGCTGCTGGCCGTGTTCATCGGCTTCGCCGCCTTCCACGGCACCTACACCCGGGCCTATGTGGTGGAGGTGGACGGCGTGGAGATGGGCGTGCTGGAGCACGAGGAGGACTGGGACGCCATCGTCACCGATCTGGAGGCGCAGGTGTCCGGCATCCTGGGCGAGGATTACGACTATGAGGCCGATGTGACCATCACCCCCGTGTATACCGAGACCGCCGAGGGCTTTACCGACAGCGGGGAGATCGAGGCTGCCCTGTTCAGCGAGGTGGACGCCTACACCGACGCCTGGGCCCTGTCCGTGGACGGGCAGGAGCTGGGCTGCGCCGCTACCCGGGAGGAGCTGGAGCAGGTCCTGGCCGCCGCCGCCGAGCCCTATTTCACCGAGGGGCAGGAGGACTACGCGTTCGTGGAGGCCGTGTCCGTCTATCCCGTGACGGTGCCCTCCAACACCGTGTTCGACGTGGAGGCCATCCGGGCCCAGCTGTCCGCCCCCCAGTCGGAGGACGTGTATTACACCGTGAAGCAGGGCGATACCTTCAGCGCCATCGCCCGCTCCTATGAGATGTCCGTGTCCGAGCTGTCCGCCCTGAATCCCGAGGTGGACATCAACAAGCTGTGGGTGGGGGATGAGCTGCTGGTCCGGCAGGAGGTCCCCTTCCTGTCGGTGGTCACCCACGCCACCCAGCAGAAGGAGGAGACCATCGAGAGCCCGGTGGAGTACGTGGAGACCAATGACCTGTACAAGGGCGAGACCAAGGTGAAGGAGCAGGGCGAGGACGGCGCGGCTCTGGTCACCTATCAGGTGACCTTCCTCAACGGGGTGGAGCAGGAGCGGACCGAGACCGCCAGAGAGGTGGTCAAAGAGGCCACCACCACCTACATCTACAAGGGCACCAAGGAAAAGCCCGCCACCGCATCCAAAGGCAGCTATGTCTGGCCCGTGCGCGGCAACATCACCTCCCGGTTCGGCGGGCGGTATATCTTCGGCAGCTATTCCACCCACACCGGCATCGACATCGCCTGCGCCTACGGCACCACCGTCAAGGCCGCCGACGGCGGCAAGGTCACCTTCGCCGGCTGGCAGGGCTCCTATGGCAAGCTGGTGGTCATCACCCACGACAACGGCACCCAGACCTACTACGCCCACAACTCCTCCATCTTGGTGAGCGTGGGCCAGCGGGTCTATCAGGGCCAGGCCATCGCCAAGGTAGGCACCACCGGCCGCTCCACCGGTCCCCACTGCCACTTTGAGGTCCGGGTCAACGGCACCCAGGTCAACCCGCTGCGGTACCTCAGCTGAACCGCGCTCTCAGAGGCCGCTCCCGAAAGGGAGCGGCCTTTTTTGCACAAAAAATAGAACAAATTTTCGAAAACCCCTTGACAGCCTCGAACGGATGTATTAAAATGAGGCCATATTCAAACAAAAGTTCGACGATGGAGCGGCAATTAGGCCCGGTTTACGGGACTTGATCCGCCGTATCATAGAGCCATCAAGGACAAGGAGGCGCAATGCCATGGAGACTGTATATTACACGCTGACCGCCAGGGGCATCGAAGTTGAGGGCGAACTGGAGCAGGCCGTGGGAGCCCCCCGCCGGGTGATGCTGGTCCGCACGCCCAAGGCCGCCCCGGAGCGGCATGAGAACAACGTGGTGGACCTGGCCGCGTGGCGGGCCGCCAAAGAGGCGGAGGCCGAAGCGGCGGCGGAGGAGCACGCGGACGAGGAGCCCTGGACGGAGGAGCCCGTCCGGGAGCAGGCGCCCGCCCCCCGGGAGACCCGCCGGACGCGGCGGGAGCGCACCGCGGTCATCGCGGGGGAGCTGCTGTCCACCCTGGCCGTGCTGGCGGTGGCGGCGGCGCTTTTGGTGCGTATTTTGGTGTTTTAAGGGAAAAAGGTTATCAAAATCACGAAGCGGACCGGGAAAACCGGCCCGCTTCCGTGCGTTTTGAAAGAAAAACTGCACAGCATGCAAAATAACCTTTACAAACGGGGAAAATTGTGATATAGTTCTCAACGCTGTCAAAGCGCCGCCCACCGGCTTGGTTTCGGGATAAAAGCCCGCATCGCGGGGCTTCACCCGCCCGATACTCAGCGGCAGGGAAATCAAATGAAAGGTGGAAAACCGACATGATCCGCAAAGACCAAAAGACGGCCGTCATCGAGGCCAACCGCACCCACGAGACCGACACCGGCTCCCCCGAGGTGCAGATCGCCATCCTCACCGCCCGCATCAACGAGCTGACTGAGCACCTGAAGGTCCACATCCACGACAACCACAGCCGCCGCGGCCTGTACAAAATGATCGGCAAGCGCCGCAAGCTGCTGGACTACCTGGCCAAAAAGGACATCGAGCGCTACCGCGCCATCATCGCCAAGCTGGGCATCCGCAAGTAATTCCAAATAAAGGGCGGCGCGTCCGCGCCGCCCTTTCCCCGTTTCCCCGGCATCGCGCCTCCCCCGCGGAGCGGCGCTTTTTTAGCAGTTGAACATGGGTCCTGCCAATCGGCGGGGCCTGTGTTCAAGTGCTAAAGGGCGTGGGCTCCGAACCAATCCAAAAGAAAAGGAGCGAACCCCATGTCAACTGTCATCAAGGCAAAGCAATTCCCCAACTACCGCAAGTACGAGACCACCGTGGCGGGCCGTCCCCTGTCCATCGAGGTGGGCAAGGTGGCCGAGCTGGCCAACGCCTCCGCGCTGGTGAAATACGGCGACACCACCGTGCTGGTGGCGGTCACCGCCTCCCCCCGCCCCCGGGACGGCATCGACTTCTTCCCCCTGAGCGTGGACTTCGAGGAAAAGTTGTACGCCGTGGGCCGCATCCCCGGCTCCTTCCTCCGCAGGGAGGGCCAGCCCTCCCTGCCCGCCGTGCTGGCCAGCCGCCTCATCGACCGGCCCATCCGGCCCCTGTTCCCCTCCGACCTCCGCAACGACGTGGTAGTGTCCTGCACCGTCATGAGCGTGGACTACGACTGCTCCCCCGAGATCACCGCCCTCATCGGCGTGTCCGCCTGCCTGTCTTATTCCGACATCCCCTGGAACGGCCCTGTGGGCGCCCTGGAAGTGGGCTATGTGGACGGGCAGATCGTCATGAACCCCGACCAGGAGCAGCGGGCCCGTTCCCAGATGGACGTGACCGTGGTGGCCACCATGAACAAGGTGGTCATGATCGAGGCCGGCGCCAAGGAGATCCCCGACGACATCATGTATCAGGGCATCGTGGAGGCCCACGAGGAGATCAAGAAGCAGGTGGAGTTCATCAACGGCATCGTGGCTGAGATCGGCAAGCCCAAGTTCGAGTATGAGCACGCCGACTTCAACCAGGAGCTGTTCGACGACATCGTGGCGAACTTCATGGACGAGGCCCAGGCCGCCATGGACACCGACGACAAGAACGTCCGGGAGGCCCGCTGGAACGCCATGATCGACCACTGGCACGAGAAGTATCTGGAGCAGTATCCGGATATGGACAAGTACCTGGAGGAGTTCACCTACAAGTTCCAGAAGAAGATCGTCAAGGCCTGGCTGCTGGAGGGCCACCGGGTGGAC
>CANPWZ010000032.1 GCA_947585425.1 uncultured Oscillospiraceae bacterium | reverse complement strand
CAGGGCGTGCAGACCACCGCCGTGAAGAACGAGAACGGCGACTGGGTGCTGAACGGCTCCAAGATCTTCATCACCAACGCTGGCTACGCCAACGTGTTCATCATCATCGCCATCACCGGCTACATCGAGAAGCGGGGCCGCAAACAGAAGGAGCTGTCCGCCTTCATCGTGGAGCGCACCGACAAGGGCTTCTCCGTGGGCAAGCACGAGAAGAAGATGGGCATCCGCGGCTCCTCCACCTGCGAGCTGATCTTCGAGGACTGCGTCATCCCCGGCGATCGGATGCTGGGCAAGCAGGGCAAGGGCTTCAATGAGGCCATGGCCACCCTGGACGGCGGCCGGATCGGCATCGCCTCCCAGGCCCTGGGCATCGCTGAGGGCGCCATCGACGAGACCGTCGCCTACACCAGGGAGCGCGTCCAGTTCGGCCGCCGCATCAGCCAGCAGCAGAACACCCAGTTCCAGCTGGCCGATATGTACGCCAAGACCCAGGCCGCCAAGCTGCTGGTCTACTCCGCCGCCATGAAGAAGCAGAACCACGAGCCCTTCGGCGTGGACGCCGCCATGGCCAAGCTGTTTGCCGCCGAGAACGCCAGCGACGTGACCCGCCGCTGCGTGCAGCTGTTCGGCGGCTACGGCTACACCCGTGACTACCCCATCGAGCGCATGATGCGCGACGCCAAGATCACCGAGATCTACGAGGGCACCAGCGAGGTCCAGCGGATGGTCATCTCCGGCGCCATCGGCGTGAAGTAAGAAGGAGGAAGAGCGCATTATGAAAATCATTGTCTGTGTCAAGCAGGTGCCCGACACCTCCGGCGTGGTGGCCGTGAAGGAAGACGGCACCATGGACCGCGCCGCCATGGCGACCATCTCCAACCCCGATGATATGAACGCCCTGGAGGCCGCCCTCCAGATCAAAGAGACCAACAAGGACGTAAAAGTCGTCGTGGTGTCCATGGGCCCGCCCCCCACGGAGTCCATGCTCCGGGAGTGCCTGGCCCGGGGCGCTGACGAGGCCTATCTGGTCTCCGCCCGGGAGTTCGGCGGCGCCGACACCTGGGCCACCTCCTCCACCATCACCGCCGCCATCGAGAAGATCGGCGTGGACAAGGGCGACATCGTCATGTGCGGCCGGCAGGCCATCGACGGCGACACCGCCCAGGTGGGCCCCCAGATCGCCGAGAAGCTGGGCCTGCCCCAGGTCACCTACGTCACCGCCATCGACTACAAGGACGGCAAGCTCACCGTGCGCCGCGCCCTGGAGGACGGCTACATGACCATCGCCGTGGAGACCCCCTGCGTGCTCACCTGCATCAAGGAGCTGAACACCCCCCGGTACATGAGCGTCAGCGGCATCATGGAGTGCTACTCCAAGCCCTACACCGTGTGGGACTTCGAGGCCCTGAAGGACAGCAAGTGGATCTCCGCGGTGGAGAACGTGGGCCTGAAGGGCTCTCCCACCCAGGTGTACAAGTCCTTCTCCCCGCCCGTGAAGGGCAAGGGCACCATGATGGAGGGGGCTGACAAGGCCGCCTGCGAGCAGCTGGTGTCCATCCTGGGCGAGAAGCACATCATTTAAGGGAGGAGCTAAGGTATGGCTTTTAACAGTAAAGACACCGCCGCCTTCAAGGGCGTGTGGGTATTTTGTGAGCAGCGGGACGGCGTCATCCTGGGCACCGGCTATCAGCTGCTGAGCGAGGGCCGCAAGCTGGCCGACGACCTGGGCGTGGAGCTGTGCGGCGTGCTGCTGGGCAGCGGCGTCAACGAGCAGTTCGCCAAGGCCCTGGGCGGCTACGGCGCCGACAAGGTCTACGTCTGCGACCACCCCCTGCTGAAGGACTACACCACCGACGCCTACACCAAGGTCCTCTGCGACCTGGTGGAGGAGTACAAGCCCGAGATCTTCCTCATCGGCGCCACCAACATCGGCCGCGACCTGGGCCCCCGGGTGGCCGCCCGGCTGCACACCGGCCTCACCGCCGACTGCACCCACCTGGACATCGACGTGGAGAAGTACAAGGCCTTCCTGAAGACCACCTCCACCATCGACGTGGACAACACCAAGTTCGAGGACACCAAGAACCTGAAGATGACCCGTCCGGCCTTCGGCGGCCACCTGATGGCCACCATCGTGTGCCCCGACTACCGGCCCCAGATGTCCACCGTCCGCCCCGGCGTGATGCAGACCCAGGCCTTCAACGAGGCCACCGCCGCCAAGACCCAGCTGGTCAAGGTGGACGTGAAGCTCAGCGAGTCTGACATCCACGTGGACCTCATCGAGATCAAGAAGTCCGCCAAGAAGCTGGTGGACCTGATCGGCGCCGACGTGGTGGTGGCCGTGGGCCGCGGCATCAGCTCCAACCCCACCCGGGGCATCGAGATCGCCGAGGAGCTGGCCAACGTGCTGGGCGGCGTGGTAGGCGCCTCCCGCGCCGTGGTGGACGCCGGCCTCATCAGCCAGGACCACCAGGTGGGCCAGACCGGCAAGACCGTTCACCCCAAGATCTACGTGGCCCTGGGCATCTCCGGCGCCATCCAGCACCTGGCCGGGATGCAGGACTCCGAGGTCATCATCTCCGTGAACAAGAACGCCAACGCCCCCATCTTCGACGCCTCCACCTACGGCATCGTGGGCGACCTGTTCAAGGTCGGCCCCATGCTCACCGAGGCCATCTCCAAGTACAAGGCCGCCAAGGCCTGATCTGCGCAAAACCGCCAAAGACGGCGCCCGGGCCACCGGTCCGGACGCCGTCTTTTCCGTCATTTTCTGGCGAAAGATGACATTTTTCCGTCAAGTCGTCAAAAAAATGGGAATCCCGCCAGAATCCTATGGCCCCGCCTATGGCAAATTGAGCAAAAAAACTATTGACAAACGCCCTTGTTCGTATAAAATATTTAGTATCTGTTAATCTGTTTATACTTTGCGGACAGATGTATTTCTGGCGCGAGCGCTGCGGCCCACGGCCGTGGGCCGCTTTCGTCCCGGTGAACCGGGACGAAAGCGGGACAAAGGGATAAACAGAGCTCCACCCGTTTAATCTCCAGGCGGCGCGCCATCCGCGCCATCCGCCGAAGGTTAAAGATACTTATTAAGGAGGAACCAATGATGAAGAGAATCCTTGCTCTGCTGCTGGCTCTGGTCATGGTCGTGGCGCTGTGCGCCTGCGGCCCCAAGGACCCTGGCACCGCCAGTACCCCCGGCACCGAGAGCACCCCGGGCACCGAGCCCAGCGAGAACCCCGGTCCCACCTACACCGGCCCCGATTGGGCCGCCATCGACGCCATGGACGCCGAAGAGGCTTCCGACGCGCTGTATGACTGGAACCTGGGCGAGTACTATGAGGCTTACCAGCTCGCCAAGGCCGAGATCAACGACACCGACAAGCGTATGGCTCTGATGGCTCTGGCCGAGGCCAAGCTGATGGAGTCCGCTGTCATGGTCCCCGTCACCGCCAACGGCGGCGGCTACGCCATGAGCCGCGTGGTGCCCCGCACCAACCCCGCCGTCGTGATGTGGGGCATGGACTCGTACCGCTTTCACACCTATCTGATCACCAACGAGCTGATCAAGTCCGACGACCGCGCCAAGCTCCTTGAGCTGTGGAACGAGGCCGCCACCGGCGCCGACTATCTGGCCAGCGCCCGGGACTACCTGACCCAGCAGGGCTACACCTTCCAGGACACCTACAACGTGTATAACAGCGAGAACGTCAACATCTGGGATACCATCGCCACCTCTTACCAGTCCGACGCCATGTTCATCTCCGGCACCTATGACAACCTGTTGGAGTATGACTGCAAGGGCGTGCAGCAGCCCGGCCTTGCCACCAGCTACGTTGTGTCTGACGACGGCACCGTCTACACCTTCCACATCCGCGAGGGCGTGAACTGGGTGGACCAGCAGGGCACCGTGATCGGCGAGGTCACCGCTGACGACTGGGTGGCCTCCATGGAGCATCTGCTGGACAACAACGACGCTCTGGGCTATCTGATGACCATCACCGACGGCTGCGGCATGAAGAACTACGACGCCTATCTGGCCGGCGAGTGCACCTTCGAGGACGTGGGCGTGAAGGCCATCGACAAGTACACCCTGGAGTACACCCTGGAAGCCCCCTTCCCCGCCTTCCCCACCCTGCTGGGCTACAGCGTCTTCGCCCCCCTGAACCGCGCCTTCTATCGGTCCCAGGGCGGCACCTTCTCCGCTGAAGGTGAGACCTACACCCCCGGCGATTACGGCAAGACGCCCTCCAACATCGCCTACTGCGGCCCCTATCTGATCACCAACTTCACCTTCCAGAACACCACCCGGTATGAGGTCAACCCCACCTACTGGAACGCCGACGCGGTGAACATCAAGACCATCGTCTACACCTACAACGACGGCACTGACGTGATGCGCGCCTACAACGAGTGCAAGGAGAACAAGGTGGCCAGCTGCAGCCTGAGAGCCGAGATCCTGACCCACGCTCAGTCCACCGACCCCAGCGAGCTGCCCGAGGGCGAGACCCAGAGCTACTTCGATCTGTATCACTATCAGACCACCCCTGACTCCAGCACCTTCCCCGCCTGGGCCAACCTGAACCGCGGGACCTGGACCAACTATGACGACACCTCCGTCGGCGTCTCCGTCAACAAGGACAACGCCGAGGAGCACGCCCGCACCCGCAGCGCCCTGAACAACCAGCACTTCCGTCTGGCTCTGGGCTACGCCCTGGACCGCGGCGCCTGGCGCGCTGTCACCGCCGGCGAGGAGATGAAGTACGCCGCCCTGCGCAACTCCTACACCCCCGGCACCTTCCTGTATCTGGCCAACGACGTGACCGTTGACGTCAACGGCACTCCCACCACCTTCAAGGCGGGCACCTCCTACGGCGAGATGGAGCAGACTCAGCTGGACGCCGACGGCTACGCCATCAAGGTCTGGGATCCCACCGCTGACAACGGCGCCGGCTCCGGCGACGGGTTCGACGGCTGGTACAATCCCGAGGAGGCCGTGAAGGAGCTGGACCTGGCCATCGCCGAGCTGGCTCAGATCGGCGTGGAGATCTCCGCCGAGAATCCCATCCAGCTGGACTTCCCCTATCCGGCCACCGACAACGCCTATGAGGGCCGCGCCCAGGCCGTGAAGCAGTCCATCGAGAAGAATCTGGGCGGCAAGGTCATCTTCAACCTGGTCGTTCTCGACACCGACCTCCAGCATGAGAGCGCCACTTACCGCGTGAGCGCCGGCTCCGAGGCCAACTTCGACTGGGTCATCGCCTCCGGCTGGACCCCTGACTACGGCGACGCGCAGTCCTATCTGGACACCCTGAACCCCAACGGCTATATGTCCAAGCTGCTGGGCCTGTATTGATCTGACACAGGAGACACGGCAACCGATCAAACTGCATCACACAAAGGGGGGTGGGGGTTTCCTCACCCCCCTTTGCGTATTCGGACGAGACTGAAGAGATTGGCGAGTGATCAAGTTATGGGAAAATACATCGTAAAACGGCTTATCCACGGCCTGTTCTCCGTGATCTGCGTGGTGCTCCTGGTCATGATCCTGGTCTACTCCCTGTTGGAGCGCGACAAGATCTTCTCCGGGGACCCCAACTATAACCACACGGCCAGCAACAACCGGATCACCTACGAACAGTCCCGGTACGAGGCCTTCGGCTATGTGGACTATATCCCCTACGCCGATTACCTCCGCGACCTGACCAAATCCGGCGAGATCGACGCGGCGACCCAGACCGAGGCCGCCAAGCTGGGCCGCACCGCTGACAAGGACTCTGAGGTGACGGCGGAATATACCGCCAAATTCCGGGCGTACTATGAGTCCAAGGGCTACCAGGTGGTCCGCCTGGACGCGGATACCCGGAAGAACGGGCAGTTGAAAGACGGCGGCAGCCCCGCCCTTTACGCCACCAAAGACGTGCCGCTGCTGCTGCGGGCGGTGCGCTACTTCACCGGGATGTTCAAGATCGACAACATCCACTACGTCCCCGAGGACGCGGGGCTGGAGGGGGAGCGCGGGCTCACCTTCACGGCCTTTGACCCGCTCTATAACACCGGGGAGAAGAAGACCTTTGCCCCGGCCATCATCGGCAACGGGACCCTGCACAAGTACCTGCTGTACTTTGACGGGCAGTTCCCCTACATCCATCAGAATTTCCTGACCATCAACCTGGGCGAGTCCTACACCGTCAACCGGGGGATCGACGTGTTCACCACCATGACGGACTCCCAGGGGTCTTACGTGCTGAAACAGATCACCTATCCCACCGGGGTGGTCCTGGAGCGGGCGGACGATCTGCACACCGCCACCTATGTCCAGGGCTCCCGGGATTCGGTGGCCGCCAACGCGGAGCGCTTTACCGATGACTACACCAACGTGGACACCTATAAGAAGGGCATGTCCCGGCTGGGGTATTCCTTCGTGATCGGCATCCTGTCGGTGATCATGTCCTATGTCCTGGGCCTGCCCATCGGCCTGCTGATGGCCCGCCATAAGGAGGGGCTGGTGGACAAGATCGGCACGGTATATATCATGTTCATCATCGCGGTGCCCTCCCTGGCCTACATCTTCCTGTTCAAAGCCATCGGCACCAGCGCATTCAAACTGCCCGGCCTGTTCGACATGGACTCCTCCAGCAAGCTGATGTATATCCTGCCCATCGTCTCCCTGGCGCTGCCCTCCATCGCCAGCCTGATGAAGTGGATGCGCCGGTACATGATCGACCAGCAGAACTCCGACTACGTGAAGTTCGCCCGGTCGGGCGGCCTGTCCGAGAGCGAGATCTTCACCAAGCACATCTGGAAGAACGCCATGATCCCCATCGTCCACGGCATCCCCGGCAGCGTGATCTTCGCCATGACGGGCGCCATCATCACCGAGCGCGTGTACCTGGTCCCCGGCGCCGGCAACCTGCTGACCACCGCCATCAACAAGTACGATAACGGCGTCATCGTGGGCGTCACCCTGTTCTACGCGGTGCTGTCGGTGGTGGCCCTGATCCTGGGCGACGTGCTGATGGCCACTGTGGATCCGCGGATCTCCTTCACGACGAAAGACAGGTGATCGACTATGGTAGAAACGAATCGAAATCACGGCCTGACCGACGCCGAGCTCTTCGCCCCCATGGACCACAGCGCCCTGGAGTCCGAGAAGATCACCGCCCCCCGGTATTCCTACTGGAAGTCGGTGTTCCGGGTGTTCTTCCGCAACAAGGTGAACATCGTCATCCTGGCTCTGCTGGTGTTCGTAGTGGCCTTCGCCTACATCTATCCCGCCGTGACCCACTATGACCAGTTCGCCAACCTGATGGACCCCAATTCCAAGCACCTGACGCCCGCCGCCGCCATCAAGTACTTCGGCTTCGATCTGAAATGGATCCTGGGCGCCGGCGCCTCCGGCGAACCCACCTTCGACGCCATCTGGAACGGCTCCCGCATCTCCATCTCCCTGGCCTTCCTCTGCGCCGCCATCAACATGACCATCGGCGTGATCCTGGGCGCCATCTGGGGCTTCTCCAAGCGGGTGGACATGATCATGACCGAGGTGTATAACATCATCGGCAATATCCCCATGATCCTCATCATCTCGGTGCTGGCCATGCTGTTCTCCCCCTCCTTCTGGACCATGGTGTTCGCCATGACGGTCATCGGGTGGATCGGCATCGCCTACTTCATCCGCACCCAGGTGATCATCATCCGGGACCGGGAGTATAACCTGGCCTCCAAGTGCCTGGGCACCTCCACCATCAAGATCGCCATGAAGAACATCCTGCCCTTCATGACCTCCGTCATCGTGACCCAGCTGGCCACCGAGCTGCCCTCCTACATCAGCTATGAGGTGTTCCTGGCCTACATCGGCATGGGCATGAGCGAGCAGTCCCTGGGCAAAATGATCTACGCCGCTGAGAGCGCCATGGTCACCCCCGGCTGGGAGCTGGAATTCTGGAGCCCCGTGGCCATCGCCTCCATCATCACCGTGGTGCTGTATGTGGTGGGCCAGAACCTGGGCGACGCGTCCGATCCCCGGACCCATATGTGAGGAGGGACAGCTATGGAAGACAAAAAGGTATTGCTGTCCGTCAAGGACCTGCACGTGAAGTTCCGGGTCCGCGGCCGTATCCTGACGGCCATCCGGGGCATCTCTCTGGACATCTATGAGAACGAGTCCATCGCCATCGTGGGCGAGTCGGGCTCCGGCAAGTCGGTGTTCACCAAGACCTTCGCCGGCATGCTGGACTCCAACGGCTTCATCAGCCAGGGCCAGCTGATCTTCAACGACGACGAGCTGGCCGACACCGTGGTGAAGCTGAACGGCACCGCTCACTCCATGATGAACTCCGCCCGCAAAAAGCTGGACGAGTACTCCAAGCTGGAGTTCGGCGCCGAGACCTACAAGGCCATCCTCGCCCTGGAGAGCGAGAAGAAGGAGCGGGGCGGCCTCAGCGCCGAAGAGGCCCGGCAGGCCGAGGCCGAGGTCCGCGACCTGGTCCACGAGCGCACGGAGGCCTTCAACCTGAAGCAGACCCTGGACCCCCACAAGGAGAAGGCCCAGATCAAGGAGCTGGCCGACAAGATCAACAGGCTGGACAAGGAGATCAAAGATCTGAAGGCCCGCAACGAGCGGCTGGCCAAGGAAAAGGCCGCCGAGGTGGCCCACGACTCCGCCTATCAGGCCCAGTACAACGAGAAGATGGCCGCCCTGAAGACCAAATACGCCCAGGAGATCCAGGCCCAGGTCGCCCCCGAGACCCTGAAGCGCAACGAGATCCTGGCCAAGGAGATCTATCTGTCCGTGGGCCGCTATCCCCTGCACACCCGGATCAAGCTCTGCAACAAGCTGGTGAAGGCCCTGAAAAAAGCCATGCAGATGGGCGTGGATCTGGACGACGACATCCAGCGCAGCGCCGTGTTCGACACGGTCACCTTCCGGGTGCGCTACCTGGACGAGACGCCCCAGCAGCTCCACGGCACCTGCATCCTGAACCTGGCCAACATGCACTACGCCAAGGACTGGACCCAGGTCCGCGGCCGCCGCATCGCCACCGTGTTCCAGGACCCCATGACCTCGCTGAACCCCATTATCACCATCGGCAAGCAGATCTCCTCGGTCATCATCAAGCACCAGGGCTGCTCCGAGCACGAGGCCCGCAAGCGCGCCCTGGAGCTGATGCGGAAGGTGGGCATCCCCAAGGCAGAGCAGCGGTTCGACGACTACCCCTTCCAGTACTCCGGCGGCATGCGCCAGCGGATCGTCATCGCCATCGCCCTGAGCTGCCAGCCCAAGATCCTCATCTGCGACGAGCCCACCACCGCTCTGGACGTGACCATCCAGGCCCAGATCCTTCAGCTCATCAAGGAGCTCCAGAAGGAGTTTGGCTACACCATCGTGTTCATCACCCATGACCTGGGCGTGGTGGCCAACATCGCCGACCGCGTGGCGGTGCTGTACGCCGGCCAGATCATCGAGCTGGGCACCGTGGAGGATGTGTTCTACGATCCCAGGCATCCCTACACCTGGGCACTGCTGTCCTCCCTGCCCCAGCTGGCCCGGGAGGGCGGAGAGCTCTACTCCATCACCGGCACGCCGCCCTCCCTGTATAACCAGATCGTGGGCGACGCATTCGCCCCCCGCAATCCCTTCTGCATGAAGATCGACACCCTGGAGGAGCCCCCCATGTTCCAGATCAGCGAGACCCACTCCGCCAAGACCTGGCTGCTGGATCCCCGCTCTCCCAAGATCGAGAAGCCCGAGGGCATCCAGAACATCCACGAAAAGCTGATGGCAGCGTTCAACATCCAGGGAAAGGGAGGTGTCAAGGTTGGCTAACGCGACTACGATCAAGCCCGGCAGCCTCCATGAGGCCAAGGGCCCCATCGCCGAGAACGGCAAGGAGATCCTGGTCTCCGTCAAGAACATCGACATCACCTTCGGCAAGGGCGACAACGCCGTCCGCGCCGTGACCAACGCCTCCTTCGACATCTACAAGGGAGAGACCTTCTCTCTGGTGGGCGAGTCCGGCTCGGGCAAGACCACCATCGGCCGGGCGGTCATCCGGGTCAATCCCCTGGCCGCCGGCGAGATCGACTACAAGGGCATCCGCATCTCCGGCAAGATCCCCCACTCCCTGGACCGCGAGGTCATCCGCAACGTGCAGATGGTGTTCCAGGACCCCGCCGCCTCCCTGAACGAGCGCGCCACGGTGGACTATATCATCTCCGAGGGCCTGTATAACTTCCATCTGTTCGAGAACGAGGCCGACCGCGTCCACAAGGTGGAGACCATGATCGAAGAGGTGGGCCTGCTCCCCGAGCATCTGACCCGCTACCCCCACGAGTTCTCCGGCGGCCAGCGGCAGCGCATCGGCATCGCCCGGGCCATGGTCATGGAGCCTGAGCTGGTGGTGGCCGACGAGCCCATCTCCGCTCTGGACGTGTCCATCCGTGCCCAGGTGCTGAACCTGATGAAGAAGTTTCAGCGGGAAAAGGGCCTGACCTATCTGTTCATCGCCCACGACCTGTCCGTGGTCCGCTTTATCTCTGACCGCATCGGCGTCATCTACAAGGGCCGTATCGTGGAGGTGGCCAGCTCCGACGAGCTGTTCAACTTCCCCCTGCACCCCTATACCCACTCCCTCATCTCCGCCATCCCCATCCCCGACCCCCAGCTGGAGAAGAACAAGGTGCTGTACACCTATGATCCCTCCATCCACGATTACAGCGTGGATAAGCCGGAGTTCGTGAACATCGGCCACGACCACTGGGTCTACGGCAACAAAAAGGAGATCGAGGAGTACAAGGCCATCCGGGAGACGGGCGTGCCCATGCAGCCCATCACCATCGCCGAGCCGGGGGACACCACCGCCCGCACGGTGAACAACGCCAACGCCGTGGATATGGACAAGGACGATGAATTCATCGATGTGCCCGCCCACGACACCGGCTCCATCTGGTACTCCATCCTGTCCTTCCTGCTGCCCATTCTGGGCATCATCGGCGCTCTGATCTTCCGGCACTTCAACTATATCCGCAATTACAAGGCCTGCTGGAGGGGCGCCATCGCCGGGTTCATCTTCCTGGCGGTGATCCTGGTCCTCTTTATCCTGCTGTTGGTCCTGGCTGTGATCTGATGGGCCGCACCGCGAAAAACCGAGATCTGCCTCATCTGCCGCCGGTGGAAAGGGTCGAACTGTCCTCCAAACACCTGGTGCTGCGGATCGCGGCCGCCGCGCTCCTGCTCCTGATCGGGGCAGGGGCGCTGGCCTATGCCTTCGGTATGTTCATGTCCGGGGGAGACGGCTGGCGGGAGATCGAGGTCAGCACCCCCAACGAACTGACCTGCGGGAGCGACTTCGTTTTCACCTACGACATCGGGGCCAGCGGCGCGTCCGCCTCCGCGGAGACCAGGGCCGTCACCGCCCTGTACACCCAGGCCGCCACCCACGCCTACCGGGTGTTCGACACCGTGCAGAGCTGGGATGGCGTAGGCGGCCTCTATGACGTGAACCACCACCCCAACGAGACCGTGGAGGTGGACCCCGTGCTGTATGAGGCCTTCTCCCTGTTGGAGGAGCACGGCAGCCGCGCCCTCTACCTGGGACCAGTGTATGCGGTCTATCAGAGCCTGTTCTTCTGCCAGGACGATACGTCAGCGGCTGAATTCGACCCCTTTGTCAACGAGGCGGCGGCGGCCTTTGTCTCAGAGTGCGCCGCCTTTGCCCGGGATCCGGCGGCGGTGGAGCTGGAGCTGCTGGGGGGCGGCCGGGTGCGGCTCAATGTGTCTGCGGACTATCTGGCCTGGGCGGAGTACAATGAGGTAGGGGACTTCCTGGACTTTTTCTGGCTGAAAAACGCCTTTGTGGCCGACTACCTGGCGGACACGCTGACAGAGGGCGGCTACACCTACGGCGCTTTGTCCAGCTATGACGGATATGTCCGCACCCTGGACGGCAGCGGCACGTCCTATTCCCTCAACCTGTTCGACCGGGCCGATACCCTCCTTCAGGCCGGGATACTGAACTACGAAGGCCCCGCCGCCCTGGTCACTCTGCGGGCCTATCCCACCGGGAGCGATGGCATCCCCCGCTATTACCAGTGGGAGAACGGCGACATCCGCACCCCCTTCGTGGACCTGGCAGACGGTCTGAGCCGGACCGCCCTGCCCCAGATGACCTGCTGGTCAAAATCCGCGGGCTGCGCCGGGATCGCCCTGGAGATGGCCCCCCTCTATGTGGCGGGGGACTTTTCCCCCGCCGACGCGGAGGGGCTGGCCGGCAGCGGGATCTGGTCTGTCTGGTGCTGGGACAGGGTCCTCCACTCCAACAGCCCGGAGGGCTCCATCACCCAGCTTTACAACGGCTATACCCTCGAAAAATGACCCCCAAGGCCCCCGGAGAACCTCTCCGGGGGCCTTGATTTGCGCTGAAAACAGGGGTAAAATGGAGAAAAAGCATGGAAAGGAGCGGCTCACATGACCTGGGACGAGCACTATCCCCGCCCCCAGCTGCGGCGGGACAGCTTTCTCCCCCTCCACGGCGGCTGGACCCTGAACGGCAGGCCCATCGCCCTGCCCTGGCCTCCCCAGGCCCCTCTGTCCGGCTTCGGGGAGGTGGGCGACCGGCTCCATTACGAGACCTCTTTCGCCCTGCCAGAGGGCTTCCTGCCGCCGGGACACCGGCTGATCATCCACTTCGGGGCAGTGGATCAGGTGGCGGAGGTGTTTGTCAACGGGTCGCCTGTCGTCCGGCACGAGGGGGGCTACCTCCCCTTTTCCGCCGACGTCACCGGCGCGCTGAAAGACGGTGAGAACGCCCTTGTTGTGGAGGCGGTGGACACACTCTCCCACGACTACCCCTACGGCAAGCAGACCAGGAAGCCTCACGGGATGTGGTATACCCCCGTGTCCGGCGTCTGGCAGCCGGTGTGGCTGGAGGCGGTCCCCGCCGCCGGGGCCGTCCGGGGCTTGAAGATCACTCCCGGCCTGACCGGCGTCGACCTGGAGATCGACTCAAACGCCGAGGGATTTGCCGTCTCGGTCCCTCAGGCGGGCGTCGCCCTCACCACCGGGGAGCGGCGGGTGCGGATCGACCTGCCCGCGCCCCGTCTGTGGACGCCGGATGACCCCTTTTTGTACGATCTCACCGTCTCCACCGGGACGGACCGGGTGGAGAGCTACTTCGCCCTCCGCACCGTGTCCACGGCGGAGATCGGCGGCCACACCCATCTGCTGCTGAACGGGGAGCCGGTGTTCCTCCACGGGGTGCTGGACCAGGGCTACTTTGCGGACGGCCTGTTCCTCCCCAAAGAGCCGGAGGAATATGAGCGGGACGTGCTGCGCATGAAGGAGCTGGGCTTCAACACCCTCCGCAAGCACATCAAGATCGAGCCGGAGGCATTCTACTACGCCTGCGACAGGCTGGGGATGCTGGTGCTCCAGGACATGGTGAACTCCGGCGGCTACAATTACCTCCGGGACACCGCCCTGCCCAACCTGGGTTTCAAGACCCGGGGCGACACCCGCCGCCGCAATTCCGACTTCCGCAAAGCGTTCTTCGAGGCTCACGTCCGGGACACCCAGGCCCACCTCCACAACCACCCCTGCGTGGTGGGCTACACCATCTTCAATGAGGGCTGGGGCCAGTACGACTCTGACCGCATCTGCCGGGACTGCAAGGGCCGGGACCCCTCCCGGTTCTACATCGCCACCTCCGGCTGGTTCGCCCAGGAGGAGGGGGACGCCCAGAGCGAGCATATCTACCTCCACAACGAGGTGTTGGAGGCCAGACGCCCCGACAAGTTCCTGTTCCTCAGCGAGTGCGGGGGCTACACCCGGCGGATGGGGACCCACGACATGCCGGGGAAGAAGGTCTACGGCTACGGGGAGGCCGGCTCCGAGGAGGCGCTCATGGCCAGGATCCGGGAGCTGTACGATCAGATGGTGCTGCCCTCCATCCCCAACGGGCTGTGCGGCTGCATCTACACCCAGCTCAGCGACGTGGAGGGGGAGATCAACGGCCTCTACACCTATGACCGGGCAGAGCGCAAGGTGCCGGTGGAGCCCATGCGGGCCATCCGGGCGGACATCGATAAAGCCCTGGCCGAAGAGACGGCGGGGGCCGGGACCCCTTAAAGGAGACGACATGAGCTTTACCGATCAGGATATCCTGCGCATTGCCATGGCCCAATCGGCCATCGACGCCAACTGCGCCCCGGAGGACTTTGCCCGCACCGAAAACGTGGTGGCGGTCTCGGCGGCCAACCCCGCCGCCCGCCGGTATCTGGCCCTCCCCTTCGACTGCGAGCTGATCTCCTACGGGAACAACGTCGTGGCCTCGGTGGGGGAGGACTGCCGCGCCGCCGTGGAGGATTACATCGGCCGCTTCCCGGCCTTCCGCTGCTTTGAGACGCCCAACCTTCTCATCCTCGACGACGCGCTCCGGCCAAAGGGCCTGCGGGTCTGCTTTATGGCGGAGTACTTCCTCCCAGACCCGGATCTGCTGAGGCGCCTTCCCTGCCCCTTTGAGCTGCGGCTCCTGCGCCAAAACGACTTTGACGGGCTGTACACGCCTCAGTGGTCCAACGCCCTGTGTGAGGCCCGCCGGGAGCTGGATGTGCTGGGCGTAGGCGCCTACGACGGCGGGACCCTTGTGGGGCTGGCGGGCTGCTCTGCGGACTGCGAGACCATGTGGCAGATCGGGGTGGACGTGCTGCCGGCATACCGCCGCCGGGGCGTGGCCTCCGCCCTGACCAGCCGGCTCGCTCTGGAGATTCTGGACCGGGGCAGGGTCCCCTTCTACTGCGCCGCCTGGTCCAATTTGAGATCGGTGCGCAGCGCCATCAAAAGCGGCTTCCGCCCCGCCTGGGTGGAGCTGACCGCCAAACCCGCCGCCTTCGCGGCACAGCTGACCGGCGGCGAATAGCGCGCAAAAGGGCGGGGGATCG
>CANPWZ010000031.1 GCA_947585425.1 uncultured Oscillospiraceae bacterium | reverse complement strand
GTAGATGATACGGGCCAGCCAGGTGCCGGAGCCGCCGCAGATGAAGGCCACCAGGTCGAAGTTGAACAGGCCGATGGAGCCCCAGTTCAGTCCGCCGATGATCGCCAGGACCAGCGCGATCTTATCCAGGAACATGGTTCAAACCTCCTTCGTGAAGCGTTTGCAGACGCTTTTGTCCTTGTCACGGGGATAGTTTGCGCCGTGTTTCCAACCCTATGCCGGGTAAATTTTTTGAAAATTGCCAGTTATTCCGCCGTCACGGAGCGGTTCAGAGGGATGATGGCCACATAGCTCCTGCCCCGGCCCAGGGTGAGGGGCTGCCCGTCGGCGGTGAAGTAGCGGAGCTGCTCCTTGGCGCCGCCCTTTTTCCAGGTGATGGGGATCATCTTGCCGCCGCAGGCGAAATATCCGCTGCCGGAGGACAGATCCACATCGATGCGGCCCTTCTCGTCATAGGCCTTGCAGGAGGTCTGGAGGACGATCACGTTGGTGACGGCAATCTGCTCCTGGGTGTTGCCGTCGATGTAGGGGGCGTCGTACTCCTCCACCTTGTAGAGCTCGGTGTCCGCGTCATAGCGGAACACGGTGCTCTTCTTGGAGAAGGTGGCGGTGATCACATTGGCGTCCTGGCCGCCGGCGGGGGTGCCGTCGTCGGCGAAGGCCATCTCGTAGACATAGCCCTCGGTGTGGGTGAGCAGACCCTTGTCATTGAGCATTTTGTCGATGGCCTCGCCGGAGGTGACCAGGGTGTGCTCAATGGCGTATTTCACGCCGGGGGTGCGGTCCTTGTCCCGCCAGAACATCCCGGCGGAGGCGCTGCTGTAATAGCCGTTGACCCCGTCCACGGTGAAGGCGCCGGACTTCGATTTGTTGTTGTAGAACTCCGGGCTGCCGCCGGCGTGGATGTACACCGCGTCGTGCCCCTGGGCCAGCTCCCAGAAGTACTGCCGCGCGGAGCGCACCGAGCCCACGATGCCCGCGTCCTTGGCATCCAGATAGATGGCCACCATCCGGGTGATGCCGCCCTCGGCCAGCACCTCATAGATGATGTCGGCATAGCTGTTGCCCTGCTGGGGCATGGCGGCCTTGATGTTGTTCAGCATCACGGCCACCGGCTTTTTGTTGGACAGATCCTCCTCCATCGGCACGCCGGTGAGAGGATGGTAGAACTCCGGCTCCGGCGTGGGGGTGGGGGTAGGCTCCGGCGTGGGCGTGGGCTCCGGGGTGGGCGCCGCGGTGGGGGTGGCCTCCGGCGTGGGGGAGGGCGCCTCCGCCCCGGGGGAGCAGGCGGACAGGAGCATCAGCGCGGCGCAGAGCAGGCAGATAAGACGTTTCATAAACGGTCCTCCTTATGATTTGACGGGCCGGTATTTCTTATCCAACAGTATACCATCTTTGTCGGACGGTGTAAACAAAAATCGAATGTGAGGATAGGGCCGGCGGCCCTTGCCAATGGCGGCGCGGTCTGGTATAATGCGGGTCGACGGGAAAAAATATCCGATCTGCCGGACGAGGCAGCGATGAGGCGCCGTATTACGAGAGGACCGTCACTATTTCACGGATGGGGGAGGAGTAAAAATGGTCTTGTCCATCGACGAAGTATATGATATTCTGGACGAGGTATATGCGGAGTTCCCGGAGGAGCTGTTTCAGGACCTGAACGGCGGCGTCCTCCTGCTGGAGGACGAGGTGGCCGACCCCGAGGCCGGGGAGGACGTGTATGTGATGGGGGAGTACTGCTGCGACGAGATGGGGCGGTATATCAACCTGTATTACGGCTCCTTCGCGGCCCTGCTGGCGGACGAGCCCCGGGAGGTCTGGGTGGACGAGCTGCGGGACACCCTCCGCCACGAGCTGACCCACCATGTGGAGGGGCTGGCGGGGGAGCGGAGCCTGGATAAAAAGGACGAGGCCCAGCTGGCCGCCTATCGGAACGGGGAGGACTGGCCGGAGGACCTGCATTTTAAAGAATGACAGAGAAAGAGGAACAAAAGCGTATGGAGACCATCAAGTACACCCCAAGAGGGGTCTGCTCCAAGGCCATGGAGATCGACGTGGAGGACGGCGTCATCCGGGAGGTCCGGGTGCTGGGCGGCTGCAACGGCAATCTGAAGGGCATCTGCTCCCTGCTGCGGGGCATGACCGTAGAGGACGCCATCCAGCGCATGGACGGCATCAAGTGCGGCATGAAGCCCACCTCCTGCCCGGATCAGCTGGCCCAGGCGCTGAAGCAGGCGTGACAGGCGGCCCGCCGGACGGCGGGGGAGACGGGACAGATCGATAGGGAGGGGTCCTTATGTCGCTGACGCTGCGGACGCTGTGTACCGAGCGCGACAACCAGTTCAAGCTCACCCTGCGGGCCGGCGGGAACGGCTTTCGCAACGCGGTGACCTGGGTCCATGTGGTGGAGGACGACTATGTCATCCCCTTTTTCCACGGCTCTGAGCTGGTGGTGACCACCGGGATCAAGACCGCCGCCGACCCCGGCTGGCTCGGCGGCCTGGTGCGGGAGCTCCATAAGCGGGGCGTGGCCGGGCTCATCGTCAACACGGGGAAGTACATCCTGGACGTCCCGGAGGAGGTGCTGGCCTTCTGCGACGAGGCGGAGTTCCCCCTGCTGACCATGCCCTGGGAGATCCACGTCACCGAGATGCTCCAGACCTTCTGCACCCGCATCATCCAGGAGCGGCAGGACAACGAGCAGTTCGACAAGGCCCTGACCGACGCGGTGTTCCGCCGGGGGGACGAAGCCGCCTGGCGGGAGGTGCTGGGCCGCCACTTTGACCCGGACGGCAGATTTGTGGTCATCGTCCTTCGGGCGGGCCGCACGGAGGACGGGGGAGAGGAGCGCGAGGGGGCGGAGTACGCCTTCATCAACCGGCTGCGGCGGTTCAAGACCATCCACGGCAAGGCGGCTTCCGTCAAGTTCGGGCTCCTCCCTCTGGACGACTGTCAGCTTCTGACTGTGAACGATATGGACCGGGCCATGATGCGGGAGCTGCTGTCCGTCGTCACAGAGTCCTACGGGGAGGCCGCCCGGGCGGGGGAGCTGTTCATCGGCGTGGGCGCCGAAGTGAAGGGCCTTGCGAACCTGAGCCGCAGCTACCAGCGGGCGGCGGCGGCCATGCGGATGGCGGTCTACCGGGGGGAGCGGTGCGTCTTTTTTGAGGATATGGGCTTTTACAAGATCCTGTTCTCGGTGAAGGATGAGGAGATCCTGCGCTCTTACGCCGCCGAGCTGCTTGGCCCCCTGGAGGAGGGAGGCCGTGCGCGGGAGAACCTGGAGCTGCTTCAGGCGTACATCGACAACGACCGCAGCCTGGAGCGGACGGCGGGGGCCCTGTACCTCCATCGGAACACGGTGAACTACCGCCTGCAAAAGCTGAAAAATCTGCTGGGCTCGCCCTTAAAGACCGCGGAGGATCTGTTTCCCTATCAGGTGGCGCTGGCCATCCGGGACATGGAGCGCCGGGGGGACCGTGGACAGGCCGGAAAAGCGTAAAAAAACGGGACGCCTTTCTGAGGCGTCCCGTTTTTCGATCGGGTTTGAGTTATTTGCCGAAGAAGAAGCGCTTGAGGGCGCTCCAAAAGCTGTCCCTGACGCTGTTGCTCAGAAGGCGGTTCTCGTCGGTGATGTGGCTGGCGCGCAGCTCCATGAAAGGATCATACATAAAGGTGTTGTTCATCTCATTTACCTCCATACTGTATTTCTGTGGCGGCCAGTGTACGTCGCCGCTTTGTTTTTACAATCTCATTATAGCGCGGAGTCCGCCGGTGTAAAGAGGCTTAAAGTCCAAAGATTTCCGAGCTATTTGTATCAATAGCACAAAGAAAGAAGAGAACCGAGAAAAAAAGGAAAGAAATGTCCGCGATGTACGGACAAAAAGACGGCGGCGGGGGACGCGCCGCTCCGGCTCCCCCGGCGCGGGGGAAAGCCCCGCCCAAACCGGGCGGGGCTTTCCGTGCCGTTATCAGTTGACGTTGGGGGCCTGGTTGGAGAACTTCTGCTCCACCTGCTGGATCTGCTGGGGCTGGGCCTGGGTGACCGAGTACCAGCCCTTCTGCTGGGCGGTCTCGTACAGCTTGGTCTGGGTGCGGTGGCCCTGGGTGAGGATGTCCACAAAGGCGTCCCGCAGCTTGGTATTGGTACACTCGGAGGCGTAGGTGCTGTAATTGTTGCTCATCTTCTTCTCGGTGAGCAGCAGGTCGGTGATGATCTCGGAATCTTTCATGGCGTTCTCCTCCTTACTTCAGAAAGCCCAGCAGGGTGTCGTAGTTGTTCTTGTGCTGGGTGGCGTACTGGGTGAAGCTGCTCTTCAGCTCGGTGTCGGACACCTCTTTGGCCGCGTCCTGATACTTGCAGCAGAGCACCCGCTCGAAGTTGAGCTGGTCCTCCAGGGCGGACAGCTCTTTGGTGGTCAGATTGGGCATGTGGATTGCCTCCTTTTTCAAATGTGACCATAGTATGGCAGGGGCGCGGGGAGAATATGCAAAAGCGCCCGGGGAAATTTCCCGGGCGCTTTTCACGCGGATGGGAGGGCGCTCACTTCACATCCAGCGCGTCCTTGTAAAACTGGTTAAGTTCCTTCTTGGTGGAGAAGGCGGCCACATACATCTGGTTGCCCATGGCGTCGGCCAGGGCGTCGGGGATGCGGTCCACCATTTTCAGATTGGCGGCGTACTTCTCCAGCATCTGCTCATGGCTGAGGACGAAGTCCTTTCCGTCACGCCGGCCGGCATAGGCGCAGTAGTAGTGCTCCCCCACGGGGACGGTGGACTCGTCGAAGACGATCATGTCCGCCCAGATCTTGTACACGTTGGTGGACCGGGCGAAGTTGATCATGTCGGGGGTGAAGCCGCCGCAGGGCCGCATGTTGACCTCCAGGGCCACCACGTCGCCCTTTTTGCCCATGCCGGGCTGGTCCTGGGTGAGGCGGAAGAACT
The DNA here is from genome assembly GCA_947585425.1 of uncultured Oscillospiraceae bacterium. Taxonomy (GTDB): domain Bacteria; phylum Bacillota; class Clostridia; order Oscillospirales; family Oscillospiraceae; genus Enterenecus. The sequence goes on along the minus strand of CANPWZ010000031.1, from coordinate 13,242 downwards.
CGAAGTGGATGAACCGGCTCTTCACGCCGAAGGACTTGACGGTGGCCCGGCCGGCCTTCCGGGTGTCGGCGGGCAGGTCCTTGACGATGTAGTAGATGGAGTTGTCGTTGTCGTTGACGATGTCCATGATGGACATGGGGGTGACGTTGCCCGCCTCGAACATGGGCTCCCCCTTGGAGTCGATGATGGCGTCGTAGGAGTTGACCTCGGCGTAGATGAACTCCTCCATGATGTAGGTCACATTGGGCATTTTGTGCTCCAGGAAGCGCCTGAGGTCGTCCTCGCTGGACAGCTTGTGGGTGTCGGAGGCGCCCACGCCGTTGTCGGGCTTGACCACCACCGGCCAGCCCACCTCCTTGATGAAGGCCAGGCAGCCCTTCTCGTCGTCCACCAGATGGTACCGGGCGGTGGGGATGCCCGCCTTCTGGTAGTACTCCTTCATCTTGGACTTGAACTTGATGCGGGGGATGTCCCCGATCTGGAAGCCGGAGGTGATGTTGAAGTCGGTGCGGAGCTGGGCGTCCCGCTCCAGCCAGTATTCGTTGTTGGACTCCAGCCAGTCGATCCGGCCGTACTTGAAGGTAAAGAAGGCCACCGCCCGGTAGACCTCGTCGTAGCTCTCCAGAGTGGAGACCTTATAGTATTCGTTGAGGCTGTCCTTCAGCTCGGGAGCCAGGCCGTCATAGGGGCAGTCGCCGATGCCCAGCACGTTCATGCCGTTGTTTTTCAGCTCCCGGCAGAACTGCCAGTAGTTGGTGGGGAAGTTGGGGGAGAGGAAGATGACGTTTTTCATATTGATACCAGCTTTCTGTCATTCGTTAGAGTTTGCTCAATCCTCCAGGAGGTAGGGCAGGAAATACTCCACCTGCTTGTACCACCAGGGCCAGTCGTGGTTCACGTCCCAGCCCCAGAAGTCCACCCACAGATGGATGTCCTTGTCCGCGCAGATCTGGGCGACGCGCCGGGTGGTGTCGGGCTGCTCCCAGGCGCCCTGGCCCACGCAGATGACCCCCTTGTTCTGGTTATAGAGGCCGATATAGGGGTGATCCAGAGGCATATTCTCCAGGTAGTGGACGGGAGAGTTGCGGTAGACCACCTCGTCCATGTACCCGTCGAAGCCGTACTCGGCGGTGTAGATGCCGCTGAGGGCCAGCAGCCGGTCAAAGACGCCGGGGAAGCGGAAGTACAGGTTGGCGGCGTGGGTGGCCCCCAGAGAGGCGCCGAACACCAGGATACCGGGGTCGCCGTCCCAGCCGTTGCGCTCGTTGGCCCAGGCGCGCATGAAAGGGACCAGCTCGTCCACGATATAGGCGATCCACTGTTCATAGCGCCGGATGCGCCAGTAGGGATCGTCCCACTTGTTGGACCAGCTCTCGGCGTCCATGGTGTCCACGGAGAACACCATCACCTGGCCCGACTCGATCCAGGGGGACCACACGTCGGCCATGTGGAAATTCTCAAAGTCGAAGAACCGCCCGTCCTGGCAGGGGATGAACAGCACCGGCCGGCCGGCGTGGCCGTAGACCTTGCACTCCATGTCCCGGCCCAGGGCGGGGCTGTAATCCTTGAAATACTGGGTATACATGTGAACAACTCCTAACTGTCGTCAGTAATCCTTCCCGTAAAACAGCGCGTCCATGAAGAAGGGGATCTGCCGCTCCCAGCTGGCCTCGCTGTGGTCTCCGCCGGGGACGATCCGGCAGGTGAGGTTCACCCGCCGCTCCATGAGCAGCTGGGCGAAGTGCCCGAAGCCGCTGGCCATGCCGGTGTGATTGCCCATCTCCCTGGAGCCGTAGTCCATGTAGAGGGTGGTGTCCGGATTGAGCCGCGCGGTCTTGATGAGCCGCTCGATGCGCCCCGGCGCCACCCACAGGGAGGGGGACAGGGCCGCCGCCCGGGAGAAATACTTGTTATATTCCATCAGCGCGTACAGGCTCATGAGCCCGCCCATGGAGCTGCCGGCGATGAAGGTGTCCGCGCGCCTGGGGAGGGTGGGGTACTCGTGGTCGATGTATGGCTTGAACTCGTGGACGATCCACTCCATGGTGAGTTTTCCCCGGCCCACGAACTTGCCCATGCCCCGCCGCTGGAAGGAATAGGGGGAATACTCGGACAGGCGGGCGTTGTCTGGGCTGTGGTTGCACTCCACCGCCGCCACGATCAGGGGCATCTCGGTCTCCTCCAGAAACTCCTTCATGCCCCAGCTCTTGCCGTAGGTGGCGTCCTCGTCAAAAAAGACGTTGTGCCCGTCGAACATATACAGCACCGGGAAGCGCTGGCTCTCGTCCTCCTCAAAATAGTCGGGGACGTAGACGTAGGCCCTGCGGGGCTCGTCGCCGGTGAGCTGCGGGAGGGTGACGTTCCAGGTCTCGATCATGAGAATACTTCCTTTTCGGAATGATGAGAGAAGTGTAACACAGTAAAGTAAAAAATGCAATCCGCATTTTCCCAGATTTATGATTGAAAAACTGGCGGTGATAGGATATAATGTAAATATCCGGGTGGTAGAATACAGTCCGCTCGAGATAAAACACCCGAAGACCCGGCAACCCTACATAAAAAGGAGGAAAACGTATGTCACTGTTTGGAATGATCGGAGATGTGGTCGGTCAGCTGCACGATATGAAAGAGCTGTCCAAGATCCAGGACGAGCTGGGCGGCGCCATCGAGAAGCTGGAAGGCTCCGGAACGTGCCCGGTGGACCTGAAGTCCGCCTACGAGGCCCTCAAGAACATGGACAAAGACGCGAAGCTGGATGATACCCTGGCGACCCTGAAGAAATTTGCGGACACTCTGGCCGCCCATGAGGATGTCCTGCCCGCCAACCTGAAGGGCGCGGTGGAGAAGTACGCCAAGGTGGCAAGCGACTTGGAGGAGAAGACCAAGGACTTTGAGAAGCTGACAGGGGCCAACAAGTCGTAAAACGGAACGCCGGCACACCCCACAGTAACGATTACATATTGCGCGAGCAATGAGAAAACAGCCTGAAATCGTGAGATTTCAGGCTGTTTTCTTAAGCTGGTGATATTACATGAACGATCGTGACTGCCGCGGCCGCCGGCGGCGTGTCCGTGGTCATCATCTTCATCTGCCCTCCAAAAGCGGGCGTCTGCCTGCCGTTCAGGTCCGTAAATCGGAATCCGCGCCGATACGATACCAGTTTGGGGCGGACTATGCTATATTAAAAAGCAAAGGAGGTCTTGTCTATGTTCCGTAAAACAGCGCGTTTCCTCTGCCTGCTGCTGGCGCTCTTCTGCGCTCTGCCCCTGTGCCGGCCGGCGCTGGCCGCCGGCGTCTCCTATATGCCCGGGGTGACGGCGGAAATGTCGAACCCCGCGTATTGGGCGGCCCGGCAGAGCGATCCCCGGAAGGTCATCCTGACCGGGGAGGAGATCCAGGCCGCCAACGCCGGGATCATTGAAAAAAGCGGCACCATGGTGATGGATCTGAAAAGCGCCGCCGGGACGTTCGATGGAACTGCCCGGAACGAGGCCATCCGCACCTCCGCCACCGCCGACGCCGAGTACTACTCCGGCTGGACCTACGGCGCCGACGGGAAGAAGATCGAGTGGTCCGGGTTCCGGGCCATGATCGACAACTGCATCGACCCACGGGCCACCTCCGATATGCCGGTGCGCTACGGCGTGGCGGTGGAGCGCACTGTTTTGCAGGTGTTCCCCTCGGACTGCCCCCTGATGGACGACCCCGCCGACCCGGATTTCGACTATCAGTCCCTCAGCGCGGTCTGCGTCAACGACCCGGTGCTGATCTACCTGACCTCCGCCGACGGGAAGTATTACATGGCCCGCAGCCGGGACTGCTCGGGCTGGCTCCCCGTGGAGGACGTGGCCCTCTGCGCCGATAAGGACGAGTGGCTCTCCGCCTGGGACCTGCCCTCGGAGAAACTGCTGGTGGTCTATGGGAACAAGGCGTATACCGACGCCTCCAACACCCACCCGGAGACCGCCCGCCGGATGCTGACCCAGGGTACGGCCCTGGAGCTGGCGGAGGGCCTGGAGCCGGACCAGTTGGTGAACAACCGCTCTCCCTACCACAACTATGTGGTCTGGCTGCCGGTGCGCCGCGATGACGGCAGTTATGAGAAGCAGATGGCCCTGATCCCCGAGACCGCCAAGGTCAGCGTGGGGTATCTGCCCCTGACCACAGAGAACATCGCCATGGTGTCTTTGGCCTGCCTGGGCGACGTCTACGGCTGGGGCGGTATGCTGGACGGGGAGGACTGCTCCGGCATGGTCCGCACGGTCTACTCCTGCTTCGGCCTGCACATCGGCCGCAACGGCAACTGGCAGTGGCCGGCGGATATGGAAAAGATCGATATGACCGATATGTCCGTAGAGGAAAAGCGGCTGATCCTGGACAGGCTGCCTCTGGGGGCCGCCCTGTGCTTCCCCGGCCATGAGATGATCTATCTGGGAAAGGTGGACGGGAACTACTATGTGGTCAGCACGGTCAGCAGCATCATGAGTCCCGACACCGGCAAGCTGCTGCGCACCCGCGGCGTGATGATCAACACGCTGGACGTGAAACGGGCCAGCGGCATGACCTGGCTGGGCGCCCTCAATAAGGCGTTCATGCCCTGCTACGCGAAGCTGGAGGGGAAGACCTACGAGTTCCCCTCCCTCCAGTGGTATCACGACAGCGTGACCTGGAGCATGGCGAACAAGATCCTGCCCGCCCTGGACGTCGACGGCACGTTCGGCATAGGCCGGACCGTCTCCCGGGGGGAGCTGGCCCAGGCCCTGTGGAACCTGGCCGGAAAGCCGGCGGCGGAGACCCCGTGCGCCTTTGCGGACGTGCCCGGGGATCACGCCGCCCGGGACGCCATCTCCTGGGCGGCTGAGGCCGGCGTCATGATCGGCTATAACGATGAGACCTTTGGCCCCGGGGACGTCCTGTCCCGCCAGCAGGCGGTCACCGCCCTGTGGCGGTTTGCCCGGAGCCAGGGGCTCCAGACGGAGGCGGGCGCTGAACTCGGCGGGTTCCCGGACGCCGGCGGCGTCAGCGGTTTCGCGCGCGAGGCCATGAAATGGGCCTGCGGCAAGGGGCTGATCGCCGGCAGCGGCGGATACCTGCTCCCCAACGGATCGCTCACGCGGGAGCAGCTGGCCACGATCCTCTGGCGGTATAGCAAGTTGCCGCTGTGAGACCCGCCTGACGCGGTACGCGCCGATCTGCAGGCGTTTTGCGCGAAATATGAGAAAACAGCCTGAGATCTCGCGATCTCAGGCTGTTTTCTGGAGCTAGTGATGTGACTCGAACACACGACCTGCTGATTACGAATCAGCTGCTCTACCGGCTGAGCTACACTAGCGCATCGGATCCCGTCAACAGCGCATATTTTAGCACAGTCCGCCCCTTCCCGTCAAGAGCAAAATCCGTCTCCGTCCGGTTCGGGACGCCTTTTCCAAAGTTTAAACAAACTTAACGTTTTGACGCTTTACGCCGCCGCGCTTTTGTGGTATGGTAATAACTGAAATTTTTGCCGGAAGCAGGCGGGAAAGGGGGAAACGGCCATGGCGTCACGGCGGGGCAGAGGGCGGCAGCCCAAACTGGGAGAGGTCAACTACCGGAAAAAGATCGAGCGCATCTTCCCGGACCCCCGGCAGGGCCTCACCACCCAGCAGGCCAACGAGCTGCTCTCCAATGGCTACGGGAACGACTCCGGCCGCTCCAACGCCAAAAGCACCAAGGAGATCATCAAAGAGAACACCCTGACCTTCTTCAACCTGGTGTTCGTGGTACTGGCGGTGCTGCTGGTCATCGCCCGCAGCTTTACCGATATGTTCTTCCTGGTCATCGCCGTAGTCAACTCCCTCATCGGCATCGTCCAGCAGCTCCGCTCCCGGGCCACCCTTGCCAAGCTGAATCTGATCTCCGAGGCCAGGGTGAAGGTGCTGCGGGACGGGCAGCTGGGCACCGTGCCCGTCCACAAGCTGGTGCGGGAGGACATCGTGGAGCTGGGGGCGGGGGACCAGATCCCCGCCGACGGCCCGGTGATGTCCGGCCAGGTGACGGTGAACGAAGCCCTCATAACCGGCGAGGCCGACCCCATCGCCAAAAATAAGGACGACAAGCTGCTGTCCGGCAGCTTTGTGGTGTCCGGCAAGTGCCGGATGCGGCTGGACTTCGTGGGGGCGGACAGCTACGCCGCGCGGCTTGCCCAGCAGGCCAGGGAGGACCAGGGCGTGGGCCGGTCCGAGATGATGAAGTCCCTGGACCGGCTGATCCGCTTCATCGGCTTCGCCCTGATCCCCATCGGGGTGGCCCTGTTCTGCAACAGCTACTTCATCCTGGAGGAGGGCTTCGCCGGCTCCATCACCTCCATGGTGGCCGCCCTCGTCGGCATGATCCCGGAGGGGCTCTATCTGCTCACCTCGGTGGCCCTGGCGGTGTCGGTGATGCGGCTGGCGGGGCGGCAGACCCTGGTCCACGAGCTGGCCGCCGTGGAGACCCTGGCCCGGGTGGACGTGCTCTGCGTGGACAAGACGGGCACCATCACCGAGCCGGACATGACCGTCAAGGAGATCGTCCCTCTGGACGAGGCCCAGTTCCCCGCATCTATGGTGGAGGACACCTTCAACGCCTACTACAAGGCCATGGACGCCGACAACGATACGGCCAGGGCCATGGCCGCCCGGTTCGACAAGGGCACCTACTGGCCGGTGGAGCGCACCGTGCCCTTCACCTCCGCCAACAAGTGGTCCGCGGTGGCCTTCAAGGGCCACGGGGCCTTCGTCGTCGGCGCGCCGGAGTTCATCCTGAAGGCCCGGTACAAGGAGCTCCAGGAGAAGGTCAAGCCCTGGCAGGACCAGGGCTGCCGGGTGCTGCTGCTGGCCAAGTGCGAGCAGCCCCCCACCGCCGAGGGGGGCATCACCGGCGGGGTGACCCCGGTGGCGCTGGCCGTGCTGAACAACCCGGTGCGGGCCGAGGCCCCCGACACCTTCGCCTACTTCGCCAAGCAGGGGGTGGCCGTTAAGGTCATCTCGGGGGACAACCCCTCCACCGTGTCCGCCGTGGCGGCCTCGGCCAACATCCCCGACGCGGACAAGTTCGTGGACGCCGCCACCCTGAAAAACCCGGAGGACTATGACCGGGCCATCAGGGACTACACCGTGTTCGGCCGGGTGACCCCCGATCAGAAGCGCAAGCTGGTGAAGGCCCTCCAGAAGTCGGGCCACACCGTGGCCATGACAGGGGACGGCGTCAACGACGTGCTGGCCCTCAAGGATGCCGACTGCGGCATCGCCATGGCCTCCGGGGCCGAGGCCGACTGCCAGGTGGCCCAGGTGGTGCTGCTGGACTCCAACTTCGCCTCCATGCCCCAGGTGGTGGAGGAGGGGAGACGTGTCATCAACAACATCCAGCGCTCCGCCGCCCTGTATCTGGTGAAGAACATCATGTCCTTCTTCCTGTCCCTGTTCACGGTGTTCGCGGGCTTCCCCTATCCCTTCTCCAGCCCCATCCAGCTCACCCTCATCAGCGCGGTGACCATCGGGATCCCGTCCTTCCTGCTGGCCCTGGAGCCCAACCACGAGATCGTCAAGGGCCGGTTCATGACCAATGTGCTGCGCCGCGCCCTGCCGGGCGGGCTCACCAACATCGTGCTGATGGTGGGGATCGAGCTGTTCGTGTACGCCTTCACCTTCGAGCGGGCCACCCTGTCCACCCTGGCCACGGTGGTGATGGGCGTGGTGGGTCTGCTGGTGCTCTACTACATCTCCAGGCCCCTGGACTGGAAGCGCTGGACCATGCTGGGCTGCATGACGCTGGCCTTCATCGTGGCGGTGCTGGGCTTCGGCAGGGTGTTCCACCTGGTCCCCCTGGACTTCCAGGCGGCCCTGGTCATCACCGTGTTCCTGCTGCTGGCTCCCACGGTCATCTACGTGTTCGAGCGCGCCTTTGAGCTGGGCAGCGCCGCGCTGGTACTGCTGCGGGACTATCTGCGGAAAAAGGGGCGTCTCGCCGCGGATCGGCAGCCATGACGCCGGGACGGCGGGCCGTGTGCCCGCCGTCTTTCGCCTGCTTGCGAAAAAGCGGATGCCCCTGTCTTGCAATCCGCCGGAAAACGGTGTAAAATACAGTCACACTACATCGCCCCTGAAGCGGGGCGGGAGGGAGGTACTTATGAATTTTCAGCGCGGGCAAGTCAAGCGCGAGGTCCGGGAGGCCATGAAGCACACCCGGCCCCGGCCCATCTGGGTCACGTTGTTCTTCCTGTTCATCGTGGGCCTGGTGGGCGGCGTCATCAGCGGGGCCATGACCTTCCTGGCCGGCGGGGGCATCCTCACATCCCCCGACCTGATGCGCGCTCTGTTCTCCGGCAACTATAACACCATCGTCAGCAACACCGGCCCCGGCCCCGCCATTCCCCCGGGCACCATGATCTATATGGCGGTGATCGCCCTCATCGGCGCCCTTCTCACCAACCTGTGGCAGGCCTCCATGGACGTGGGCTACACCGACTACTGCATGGACATGGTCCAGGGGCGGAACCCCGGCATCGACAAGCTGTTCGCCATGCTCCGCCACGCCTGGCCCATCGTCGTCACACAATTCCTGGTGGGGCTGTTCGCCGTCCTCTGGATCTGCCTGTTCTATGTGGCCGCTCTCTTTGTCATCGGCATCGGGGCGGCGGTGATGGCGGCGGTCCCGCAGCTGACCGTCCTGGGCGTGGTGCTGATGATCGCCGCCATGGTCGCCATGGTGATCGGGATGCTCTGGGCCGTCCTCCGCTATGCCATGGTGAACTACCTCATGGTGGACCAGGGGATGTTCGGCCTGGCCGCCATCCGGGAGAGCAAGCGCCTCATGAAGGGCCATCTGCTGCAATACGTGGGGATGCACCTGTCCTTTATCCTCTGGTATCTGCCCGCCATCATCGGCAGCGGCATCCTGTCCGTCCAGATCGGCGGCCTCGCCGGAGAGACGGTGGGCAACGCGATGATCGGCGTCATGGACGAGACCTACATGATGGATGCCATCTACGGGCTGATCGGTACCATCGCGCTGTTCGGGCTGTTCCTGCTGATCCAGATGATCCTGAACCTGTACCTGACCCCCTATGTGACCGGCACCGAGGCCCGGTTCTACTTCTGCCTGACGGGGGCCGACGTGTCCGCGCCCCGGCAGCAGGACTGGACGCCTCCCATGCCCCCGGTGAACGGTCCCTACGGCTGGACCGACGAGTTCCCCTCCAGCGGCCAGGGCACCTATACCGACTCCGCCGCCCCCCAGCCCCAGGAGCCGCCCAGAGAGCTGCCCCAGCAGCCTGCCGTGCCCGAGCCTCCGGCGGAGACCGCCGCACCCGAGACGCCTCCGGCCCCTCCCGCGCCGCCCGCCCAGCCCGATCCCTCCGAGGCCCCGGCTGAGCCCACCGCTCCCCAGGATCCCCAGGAGCAGCCCGACGAGCCCTCCGCCAGGTCCGACGGGCCTGAGACGTAACACGGACCAAGACACAGCAAAAGGAAGTACGAGACCCCATGGATAAGATCAAAATGACCACCCCCCTGGTGGAGATGGACGGCGACGAGATGACCCGCGTCCTCTGGAAGCAGATCAAAGAGGAGCTGCTGGAGCCCTACATCGACCTCAAGACAGAATACTACGACTTAGGCCTGCCGGAGCGGGAGCGCACCCGCGATCAGGTGACCATCGACGCGGCCGAGGCCAACAAGAAGTACGGCGTGGCGGTGAAATGCGCCACCATCACCCCAAACGCCCAGCGTGTGAAGGAATACAACTTGACAGAGATGTGGAAGTCCCCCAACGGCACCATCCGGGCCATCCTGGACGGCACCGTGTTCCGGGCCCCCATCATGGTCAAGGGGGTCGATCCCGTGGTGAAGAACTGGAAGGAGCCCATCACCATCGCCCGCCACGCCTTTGGAGATGTGTACCGGGCCTCCGAGTTCCGGGTCCCCGGTCCGGGCAGGGCCGAGCTGGTGTTCACCGCCGCCGACGGGACCGAGACCCGCCAGACCATCAATGATTTCAAAGGCCCCGGCGTCCTCCAGGGGCAGTTCAACCTGGACAAGTCCATTACGTCCTTCGCCCACTCCTGCTTCCAGTATGCCCTGGCCACCGGCCAGGACCTGTGGTTCTCCACCAAGGACACCATCTCCAAGCAGTACGACCATCGGTTCAAGGACATTTTCGCCGGCCTCTACGAGGCGGAGTACAAGGCGGCCTTTGAGGAGAAGGGCATCGAGTACTTCTACACCCTCATCGACGACGCGGTGGCCCGGGTCATCCGCTCCAAGGGCGGCTTCATCTGGGCCTGCAAGAACTACGACGGCGACGTGATGAGCGACATGGTGTCCACCGCCTTTGGCAGCCTCGCCATGATGACCTCGGTGCTGGTGTCCCCAGACGGCAACTTCGAGTACGAGGCCGCCCACGGCACCGTCACCCGGCACTATTACAAGTACTTGAAGGGGGAGGAGACCTCCACCAACCCCATGGCCACTATCTTCGCCTGGACGGGCGCCCTGGCCAAGCGGGGCGAGCTGGACGACCTGCCCGACCTCACCGCCTTTGCCAAGAAGCTGGAGAAGGCCTGCGTCGATACCATCGAGAGCGGCGTCATGACCGGCGACCTGGCCGGCCTCTGGGAGGGGGAGGCCCCCGCCCGAAAGGTCACCAGCCTGGAATTCCTCCGGGCCATCCGGGAGAGGCTGTAAGCATAATAGAGAGAGGGCCGCCCCGGACGGGGCGGCCCTCTTTATGCTGTCAATGTACGCTCAGTCCAGCGTCAGGACATCGTCATATCCCGTCTGCTCAAAGATGGAGCGGATCAGCTCGTTGGCCCCGGTGACGGTTACATGGCCCGTGCCCAGGCGCTTGGTCATGATGAGTAGCACCCTCAGTCCGGCGGAGGAGATGTACTCCAGGTTGGACATATCCACCGTGGCGGTGGTGAGGGCGTTCTCCCCGGCGATCTTCTCAAAGGCGGCCAGGAAGTCCGGCGCGGTGAGGGAGTCCACCCGGCCCCGGAGGGCGACGGTGAGCTCCGTGCCGTTCAGGCTGGTGTCCAGGCCGAAAGCGCCGCTCTTTTCCTCGGCGGGCTCGGTCCAGTCCGGGTCCGGGGTGATCTCCCAGACCGTCAGGCCCGCGTACAGCTTTTTCATCGACTTGCGCTGCTGCTCGCTCAGCTGGGAAAATACCTTCAGTTCGGGCATGTGCTCGCCCATGGGAAGCGGCTTCGCCTTCAGGCCGTTTTCGGCCAGAAGGGCCGTCGCCTTCTCAAATCCGTCCGCCTCTCCGAAGCGCATCACCAGATCGTTGCCCCCCACCGTCACGTCCGACTGGGTGGACAGGGTGTTGAAGGCGCTCATCATGTTTTTGATGGCCTCCTCGCCCATCACGGCTCTCAGCGTGCCAATGGTGCGCTTGCCCGCCTCCGGATCCGGGGTGAGCCAGCGGCCGCCGAACTCTTTGAGCACCCGCCGCACGTTGGCGCACAGCTGCCGTACCTCCGACTGGGTGAGGTAGGTCAGCGTCCCCTCGCTGGTGAGGCACACCGGCCCCCTTACCCCGTCCAGGGCGGAGCGCAGAGAGACGTAGTTGGTGAAGTCCGCCGCCTTGTATTCCGCGGAGGCGGGGCGGTTTTTGCCGGCCAGCAGCTTGTTCATCAGCGGTTTCATATCGTCGATGACGATGGGCAGGTCGCAGCCGATGAAGCGCTTGGCGGAAAGCCCCTCCCACAGGGCCCGGGGGGTATAGCCGCAGCCCAGGTCCACGATGGTCTGCTCCGGCCCGGCGGCCAAAAACTGGTCCATGATCTCGTGGAAGGCGTCTACCTGCGCCATCATGCCCAGGCTCAGGGCGGCCTGCTGCCCGCCCTGGAACACCTCGTCCGGTTCGATGTGCAGCTCTTTTGCCATCATGGCCGCATCCTGGTCTCCGGCCCCCATGAGATATATCAGGGCCGATTTCGCCGCGTTAAATGAGGGATTGGTCCGTTCTCTCAGTTCGTCCATTTTGATGCCTTCCTTTCCGCACTTTTGATCGTTTTGCGCGCCGGCCGGCTCTGTGTCCAGCCGCTTTGTCCATAGTCGGTTTGAACCAATTTGTATAGTATCAAACCACCCGGCGCGTTTGTCAACCGCTTTGCCCTAAACGACATAAATGCGACCTGAATGACACCGGCCCGCCCGGGCTGATGCCCACCAAGAAACAGCGGGAAGGCTCCCGGATGGGGAGCCTTCCCGCTGTTTTTCGTTATTCTCAGTCTGTGACGATCTGCAGCGCGTCCCCCTCGGCGGTGATGCGGATGGTCCGAACAGGGTTTGCGTACCGCTCGATCAGTTTCGCGGCGATGGGGTCCTCGATGTCCCGCTGGATCTGCCGCCGCAGGTTCCGGGCGCCGTAGACGGAGGAGTAGGACTTCTTCACCAGGTAGTCCAGCACGCTCTCGTCGTAGGAGAAGTCGATGTTCTTGTCCCTCATGACGGCGTCCAGCTCGGACAGCATGATCTTTGCGATGCCCTTGAAGTTGTCCTCGGTGAGCTGGTTGAAGTAGACGATCTCGTCTACCCGGTTGATGAACTCGGGCCGCAGGAAGGACTCCAGCCCCTTCATGGCCTTCTCTTTGCCCAGCTGGTTGGCGGTGCGGTCGAAGCCCAGGGAGCCGCCCTTGATGTTGCTGCCGGCGTTGGAGGTCATGACGATGACGGTGTTCTCAAAGTTGACCACCTTGCCGTGGGCGTCGGAGATGTGGCCGTCGTCCAGGATTTGCAGGAGGACGTTCAGCACGTCGGGGTGGGCCTTCTCGATCTCGTCGAACAGGATGACGGAGTAGGGCTTGCGGCGGATCTTCTCGGTGAGCTGGCCGGCGTCGTCATACCCCACGTAGCCCGGGGGAGAGCCGATGATCCGGGAGACGGAGTGCTTCTCCATAAACTCGGACATATCCAGCCGGATCAGGGACTCGGGGGAGGAAAACAGGTCGGCGGCCAGCTGCTTGACCAGCTCGGTCTTGCCCACGCCGGTGGAGCCCACGAAGATGAAGGACACGGGCTTGTGCTTGGCGGAGATGCCGACGCGGCCCCGGCGGATGGCGTTGGCCACGGCGGCCACTGCTTCGTCCTGGCCCACGATGTGGGACTTGAGCCGTTCCTCCAGCTTGGCCAGCCGCTCGAACTCCTGCTCCTGGATCTGGGAGGCGGGGATCTTGGTCCACAGCTCGATGACCCTTGCCAGGTGGGCCGCCGTCAGCGGGGG
>CANPWZ010000030.1 GCA_947585425.1 uncultured Oscillospiraceae bacterium | reverse complement strand
GCCTCCGCCGCGTCGTCCAGATCCATGACCAGGTCCGCCAGCACCCGGTAGCCGCCGAAGCGGAAATCAGACAGCAGGTCAAAGAGGTCCGCGTGCCCAGGAAGCCAGGCCATCAGGAACCGCTCCCGCTCCTCCTCGTCCATCAAGTGCCACCGCTCCTCCGCGATGGCCTGACGAAGTGAGGCAATGTGCCCCGCGTCTAAGTCTTGAAGCCGGGCGTACAGCTCGTCGGCGTCCCAGTCGTTCTCCTGCCCTCTGGCGTAGAGGATGCGGTCGATGTCCTGTTTGCGGGGCAGGTTCCGAACTGGGGCGCGGCAGGCGCGGATGCGGGAGAGAACGGCCTCATAGTCCCGCAGCAGTTCGCCCACCCGCTCCAGAGTGATGGGATCAAGTTCCTTTTTCCAATCAGGTTCCCGCGCGAAAGTGAACAGCTCGCTGTCCTCCGCGGGCTTGTACACGATCCTCGGCGTGTGCTTTTTCAGCTGCCGGGCCAGCAGGGGCAGGCGCTCCAGGTTGGAGTCCACCTCGGACCAGTCCACGCTGTCGAAATAGTCCCTCATCCGCTGGGCCGGCGTGGGCTCATACCAGGCCCGGCGCTCCTCCGCCCGTTCCACCAGGTCCTTGTACCGGAGGAACGGCGTACGCTGGATGTCGCGCCGGCCCAGGTACTCGTCCAGATCCGGGCGGACGCCGCTCTTGGCGGAGTCGATCTCCAAGCCCACCAGGATGGCCAGCGTCTCGGTCTCCTCCCGGCAGCGGCGGCGCTCCTCGCCGTCGGAGTTCTCGTTGTAGGCGATGACGCTGCGGTCCAGCGCGGCGTTGCAGATCTGCCCGATCCGGGAGGAAAAGGTCCCCTTCACCGTCTCCATCCGGGCCCGCCAGTCGTCCGCGTCGGCGATCCGGGGCTCCGCCGCCGGGATCATCAGCAGAGGCAGGTTCTCCTCGTTGGAGAGGGCCTGCCCCTCCTGTCCGTCGGAGGCGCGGTAGTTCCTTCGGACGCAGGCGTTGATGATGGGGTCCGCGATGGTCTTGACCATGTCGCCGTCGTAGTCCGCGCCGCCCAGCCGGGCCGCGGACAGCATCAGGTCGCTGACAAAGACCACATCGGTCAGATTGCGGTAGTAGTAGTCTCGCATGTTCCTGTTCCTGCTGGCGTCATACCAGGTGAGCAGCAGTTCCTCGTTGCGGGCGATGTGGGGATTGCGGAGCAGCGTGCAGGGCGCGCCGTGCTCGTAGGCCGCGCCGGGGGCGTAGAAGGTGCCGTCGGGGATCCGGCAGCTCGTCCTGATCCACTCCCGCCGCCGGCGATCCTTCCGGCCCTTGGCGTCTTCCGGGTCCAGCCAGGGGATCAGCAGCTCCAGCAGATTGCCGGAGAGGAATCGGTTGTCCCCCTCCACGATCAGCCGTCCCACCGCGTACTGCCGGACGATCTGCTCCGCCCGGTCGTCCAGTCTCTTGACGAAGGCGGGCTCCGCGATCAGCCTCGGATTCTTTTTCAGCGCGGCGGCCATGTGGTACTCTCTGCTCTTGTCCTTGTCAAAGAGATGAAAGCGGTCCAGCTCCCGCAGGAAGTAGTCCGCTCTGCCATCCCGGTCCGCCCTGAGCTTGTAGTAGGACAGCTCCGTCTGCTTGGTGAGCCAGCGCCGTCCGTCCTCCTCCGGGCTGTGGTCCCAGCCCTCCGGCAGGTCGTATGGGCGGAACTCGTCCGCCCGCAGGGAGACAGTGTTCAGGAACTGATAGTTCAGCTCGGTGAGTCCCTCCGGCTCCACCTTGCTGACGTTGGTGATGTAGAGGGCGTGGCGGTACTTTCGGAACACAGACCAGTAGTCCTCCCAGGTCATGCCGCTGTCCCTCAGCCAGCCGAACCCCTTGAACATGCTCCTGGTGAGGATCACGTCCACATCTTTTGTGTTATGCTCCACGCCCCAGATGTCGGTGATGATTCGGACGTCGTCATACCGGAAAAGGTCATGGATGTCCAGCTCGTGGAGCATCCCCTTGACGTAAGGCAGACGGATCTGGAAGGAGTGGTGGACGTGCCGTCCGCAGAACGCCTTGTCGATCCGCCGGGCGTACCGGGTGGAGATGATCCCCTCCCCGTCCAGGCAGGTCACGTCGATGGTGGTCCGCCGCTCCACCCGGTGATACCGCCGGGTGCTGTTGTCCGTGCCGTCGTCCTCCACGGTGATCACGTCCACCGGGCCGACGGCGGCGGTGGGATTGTCCACCACGATGACCCGGTGGGGCCGGTCGATGTCCACGCCCTCCACCCGCACGCCGCTGGACAGCATCAGTCCGTTGTAGGCGTAGAGCTTGCTGAGCTGGCAGTCCCGGATGGTCATGTCCATCTGGATGCGGCGGCGCACAGCGTCGTACACGTCCGCACGGATGAAGGACAGCTGCGCCTGTCGGCTCATGCTGCCGGACCGCTCGAAGGCAAGATAGCGTTGCTCACCATGCCCGAAGTCCAGCCACACGCCCTCGGGCCGAAACATGTCCTCCGCCTTCCTCTGGCGCTCCAGGTGCTTCGGTGTGGTACCGCGGTCGAAGATACGGTCGAAGTCCATGTAGAAGATCACGTCCGCCAGATCCTCCACCAGCCGGCCGCTCTCATCCTGATAGTCCTCACCCCGGACCACGCACATGGTCTGGAAGAACAGCGCATTGCTGTCCTGCTCATGGCGTGCGCCGAATACCCGGCACCACTCAGTGGCAGCTCGGCTCAGATGGTATGTGTAGACGCCGTCCGTCTCTCTGGCGTAGCAGGTCATCGCTCTGGCGGACAGCTGATAGATCCGATAGCTCACGGGATCACCTCCGAAGGTGATCATAGGATATCACAAAACTGTTGAGATGGCAATAAGGATACCGCTCCCACATTTTCGTGGGAGCGGTATCCTTAATTCTCAAAAGGGAGTGATGTCCTATGAATATCTGAGCGCCGACTCTAAAAAACTCGACCCAAAACAAAAACTGAAAAGGAGCAAATCAACATGAAAGAATCTGTCTACAAGACCTATGACGAACTGCCGCTGTTCCTCAACGCGCAGATGGTAGCAAAAGTACTCGGCATCTCTCCGTCCAGCGGCTATGAATTGCTGCGCGAAAAAGATTTCCCGTCTCTGCGGATCGGGAATCGGATCGTGGTGCCCAAGGAAGAGTTCATCCGCTGGGTGGAAAAGCACACGGGAGGCGGCGAATGAGAAAGTACTATCCCTATCCCAAGCACGATCCCATCAAAAACTATTTCCCGCTGCCCAACGAGCTGTTCGGGCTGGGACTGTCCGCCAACGCCATCGCGCTCTACGCCTTCCTCATGCGGATGGAGAACCGCAAAGACTACTCCATCGTGCTGGGCTACAAGGAGATCGGCAAGGCGCTGCGGATGTCCAAGAACACGGTGGCGAAATATGTGACCGAGCTGGTGGAGGCCGGGCTCATCGAGGTTGAGCGCACCCACATCTATATGCACGACGGCAGCAAGTACAACGGCAAGCTCCACTACAGGGTCCTCCCCATCCAGGGGGCCATCGACGACAAACTCCGGCGTGACCTGGACAAGCTCGAACTGGATACCGCCCGATATGAGGCCCGTAAGTCAATGGCGCAACTGCCCCCTCTCCCCGAGGATACGGGCGTTTTTTAGGGCGGTGAGGACAAAGCAGGGGAAAGCTCCGGGGTCGCAAGCGCCCCGGAGCGGACACAACTGCCCGCAGTGCGGGCAGTCCCGAGGGGGTTCCCGATACCCCGTTTTTGCCCCTCCTGGGGTCATCGGCCCCGCTGTGCCCCCGTTTGCGGGATTTCCAGCGGGGTTCCTATCAAAAAATGAGGAGGTTTTCACGATATGGTCAAAAACAAGCAAAAGTTCGCCCTCTGGCTCACGCCGGAGGCCAAGGCCCAGGTGGAGTCCAACTTCCACGCGGACAACTGCCAGAGCCAGAGCGAGTTCATCGAAAAGGCCATCTGGTTCTACACCGGCTACCTCAACTGTGAGAGGGCCGGCGCCTACCTTCCCCGCGTCATGTCCGAGGTGATAGGCGGCACCCTCAACGCGCTGGCCGACCGCATGGGCAGGCTCATGTTCAAGCAGGCGGTGGAGCAGAACATGACCAACAATATCCTCGCCATCGACTGTGATATGGACGACGCGACCTACCAGCACTACCGTGGCAAGAGCGTCCGTGAGGTGCGTGAGAGCAACGGCGCCATCTCGTTCAAGGACGCGCTCCAATTCCAGCGGGAGGCGTGGTGATGCCCAAGCTGGTCCAAAAGAGCGGCTACGTCAGAGCGGTCAAAGCAGGCGGCTACATGAAGTACATCGCCACCCGCGAGGGCGTGGAGAAGCTGGAGGCCAACGACCAGCAGGATCCGGAGATCTACATGCGGTACATCGCCACCCGGCCGAGGGCGGAGCGGCATGGGGACCACGGCCTGTTCGGCTCGGCGGAGTCCGTCGATCTCGGCGCGGCGATGGAAGAACTGAGCGGGCATGAGGGCAACGTCTGGACGATCATCTACTCTCTGCGCCGGGAGGACGCCGCCCGCCTGGGCTTTGACAACGCGGCGGCGTGGCGGGATCTCCTCATGGCCCATCAGCCTGACCTGGCCAACGCCATGAAGATCCCCGCCGACCTGCTCCACTGGTACGCCGCCTTCCACGACGAGGGCGAGCATCCTCACATCCACATGATGGTCTGGTCCGACGATCCCAAGCGGGGCTTCCTCACCAGGCGCGGCATCGAACTCATGCGCTCCAAGCTGACCAACGCCATCTTCCGGGACGAGCTGTTGAATCTCTATCAGCGCAAGGACGTCTCCTACAAGGACCTGACCTACGCCGCCTGGGACGCCATGAAAAAACTCATCGACGAGATGCGTTCCGGCCTCTGCGACAGCCCGGACGTCGCCCTCAAGATGAGCGAGCTGGCCGGCAGGCTGGAGAGCGTCAAGGGCAAGAAGCAGTACGGCTATCTCAAAAAGTCTCTGAAAGAAAAGGTGGACGCCATCGTGGATGAGCTGGCGAAGGTGCCGGAGGTGGCTCAGTGCTATGAGGTCTGGAACAAACTCCGGGACGAGCTGGAGAGCTACTATCACGAGAAGACGCGGGAGCGTCTGCCGCTGTCTCAGCAAAAAGAGTTCCGCTCCATCAAAAACATGGTCATCCGGGAGGCGGAGCGTGTACGGCTGGGCGAGCACACCTTTGAGGACGAGGGCATGGAGGATGAGCCCGACGCCGGCGGCACCTGGGATCAGGACTATCTCAGCTGCAAAGAGATCCTTTTCAACTGGGACTCGCACCCCGAGGACAAGCGGATAGCGGTGAGGATGCTGGAGCGGCTGTGGGAGGAGCGCCAAATGCCGGAGGCCGCGAGACTGCTGGGCTGTCTGTACCGGGACGGCATCCATCTCTATGAGGACTGGGAGAAGGCGGAGCTGTGGCTCACAAGGGCGGCGGAGACAGGCGACGCCTCTGCCATGTACTCTCTGGCCAAGCTGATGTCCTTCCAGCGGCGCATGGACGAGGCGGCGGTCTGGCTGGAGCGGAGCGCGGCGCTGGGGAATCAGTACGCGCAGTATCAGTTGGGCAAGCTCTGTCTCCTCGGCAGCGGCGTCCCGAAGGACGCTGACAGGGCCGTTGAGTATCTCACCGACGCGGCGGAGCAGGGCAGTCCGTTCGCCCAGTACCTCCTGGGCAAGCTGTACCTGGACGGCAAGGACGTCCCGCGGGACGTCGAAGCCGCTCAATACTGGCTGGGGCGGTCCGCCGTCCAGGGCAATCAGTACGCGCGGTTCCTGCTGGAGCAAAGCCAGGCGCACCCAAATCTTCTCTCCGCCGTTCTGCTGTCCGCCACCCGGCTACTCCACCACATGGGCGGGATCTTTCAGCAGAACTCCGCCCCGCCTGCCAACCCGGTGGGGCTGCGGGCGGACCGCAAGCTGCGGCAGAGGATCAGAGAGAAGAAGATCGCCATGGGCCACAAGCCGGACGACCATGAGGAGTATCAGGGACCGACGATGTCCATGTGAGGTTAAAAAATGACCCGCCTGATCAAAGAAAAGGTCTCGGTGATCTGCTGCGTTTCCCGCCCGTTCTTTCTCCGTTTTGTCAACAAGGTTTTGGTGGATTTCCATCGCCTTATTCGGTATGTTTGGTTTGCGAAAGCGCCAAAACAACACCGAAGGAGGTCAATCCAATGAAGAATCGTATCAGAAATCTGCTGCTCGTACTGGCCGGTATCCTCACCGGAGTGACGCTCACCAGCGGGGCCCAGGCGGCCGTGGCACGGCTCACCGCCACCCGGAGCAACTGCGCCGTCTACATCGACGGCCAGCGGACAGAGCTCATCGCCTACATGATAAACGACGAAAACTATGTCCGGCTCCGGGACATCGGCGCCAAGGTAGACTTCAATGTGTACTGGGACGGCACAGTCCAAATCGAGTTGGACAAGCCCTACACCGGCGTGGCGCCGGACAGCCAGAAAGGAGCGGCCACAAAGCCGCAAGGTACCGTGACCTTGCCGACGGACGGCAGCCAGTATATCCCCAGGGCGGGCGACGTGATCCCATGCGATGACGGAACCCTCTACACCATCACAGATGTGAGTCGCTGGGATGCCAACATGTTTTCCGAAGGACCGCTGCCACCTCTGCCCACGCCCGCCTGTGACTGGAGCGACTTCCCCGCAGCGGAGTTGCCCACGCCGGAGGCGAGGCACTACGTCAAGGCCAACGGGGACTACCTCTACGTCCGCAACCTCTATGAGACCCGCAGAATGCAGTACACCCTGATGAATCTGGCGGGAACAAATCCTGAAACGAGCAGCGGGGGCAAACTGCGCTACGGCTCTAAAGGCACTCCCTATGTCCGCGTCAATCTCACCATCCCAGACAGCGCCGGGGCCTGGTCCTTCTGGCCGTGGCGGGACAGCGAACTGAGCAAGCTGTTCAACTCCTGCCCGCCGGGGACGTACAGTGTGGAGGCATGGGATCTCTACAAGGACGGGGTGTATAACCACACAGAGTACCGGGTCTATGTGACCTGATCGCACAAGGATTCGGGGGCCGCTCCACAAATGGAGCGGCCCTGCCTTTTGGAAAAAGGATTTTCTACGCATATAGAAACCGCTTTCAAGAGCAGGTACACAGGCCCCCCTCTGACGGGCTCTGCGAGGCCCCTGCTTTCAAGGGCTGCGAAGACCCAAAATGCGTAGAAAGCAAGGAGCCCGTGTCACGCTTGTAAGTCCGTTTTTCAGGGCGGTAAGGTAAATACACAGGCCCATCCCGTTTTGCGGTTTTGGACCTTAGAGGATCAAGGACTGTGGAACCCCAAAGCGTGACACTGCGGCCTTCCGAGCAGAGCAAAAAGTTCCATGCCTAAAACAAGAGAGACACACCCACGGCAAATGATAACAGTTTGATAACTGTGCTCAAAAGCCCTGGCTATTTCCTCAGATTACTGGTATTGTGTGTCGCTGGAAAAGGAGGCGACCGCCATGCCCGAATATCTGAAAGCCCTGCACGAACGGTTTACTACAGCGTCATCTGAAGCGATGAGGGTACAGCGTGAGCGGGACAGGATCCTCGCCAAGCTGCGGGGACAGCTGGGTAAGAGCCAACGGGTCCTGCTCCTCCATCTGCTGGATCTGGAGGACGACCTGCGGGACCAGACCTCGCTGGACAGCTTCCTCTCCGGCATACGGCTGGTCAGAGGGATCGAGCAGGAGCTGAGTGAACTGCCGCCCTACTCCTTCGACGATGAAAACGAAGAACAAGCAAGGAAACGAAACGGAGGTGAGTGACGATGGCAAAAAAGCGCGCCAGCGGCGAGGGGAACATCCGCAAGCGAAAGGACGGCCGGTGGGAGGGACGGTATACCGCCGGACATGATCCCAACACTGGAAAGCCGATTTACAAAAATGTCTTAGGGAAAACGCAGGCCGAGGTAAAGGTCAAGCTCAAAAGCGCCATGGAGGAATGTGAAAAGGTCGATATATGGAAGGCGAGGCAGTACACGGTCGGCCAGTGGATGGAGGTGTGGTTCACAAATTACGCCGCCGTCAAGGTCCGCCCGTCCTCCCACCAAACCTACCGCGGCTACATCGACCATCACATCAAGCCCTACATCGGAGATATCCCCCTGACAAAGCTGACCACGCTGGACCTGCAGAAAATGTACCTCAGCCTGCTGGGGAACGGCAGGGTAGAACGCATCGAATCCCGGAAGCAGCCAAAGGGCCTGAGCGCAAAAACCGTGCGAAACATCAACCAGGTCATCTCATCGGCCATGACGTTTGCCATTCAGCAGAGGCTCCTGGCGGCTGATCCTACCGCTGGCTGTGCTTTGCCGAAGTTGGAGCATAAGGAGATGCACACCCTTACGGCAGACCAGCTGGCCGCCTTTCTCCGGGAGGCAAAAGAGACCGGCGTCTATGAGATGTATTACATCGAGCTGGCGACGGGCTTGCGCCGGGGCGAACTGCTTGGTTTGAAATGGGAGGATATCGATCTCGGAGCCGGCGCCATCCATGTCCGCCGGCAGGTGGCTCGGATCAAAGGGGTGATCGTAGAGGCGCCGCTGAAAACAAAAAACTCCTACCGCACCGTATCGGTAGGGGCGGACGCGGTGGAGATACTGAAAAGGCAAAAGGAGAGTTCCCACGACGAATATGTGTTTCCATCGCCTGCCGGCGGTCCGATCTCACCGGACAGCGTCAATAACATGCTGCACCGGGTATTGAAGCGGGCAGGACTGCCGAAGTTGAGATTTCATGATCTTCGTCACACATTCGCGACCCTGGCGCTGCAAAACGGGGTGGACGTCAAGACCGTGTCCGGGATGCTGGGACATTACAGCGCCGGCTTCACCCTGGATACCTATGCTCATGTCACCACAGCGGCACAGAAGGCCGCCGCCGAAACCATGTCCGGGGTGCTCTCCGTCAACTTCTGATGCAAAATGTTCCGCGGGCCGTCTGGGTCAGCGTATGGGTCAGCACCTGACCCATACGCTGACCCAAATCGTTTTCCAACAATAAAGCAAAGAAAGAGGCTGTTTTCTCGCGAAAACAGCCTCTTTTGGTTGCGGCGGCAGGACTTGAACCTGCGACCTCCGGGTTATGAGCCCGACGAGCTACCAACTGCTCTACGCCGCGATATATGGTGCCGGAGACCGGGGTCGAACCGGCACGGGATCTCTCCCACGGGATTTTAAGTCCCGGGCGTCTGCCAATTCCGCCACTCCGGCTTATTGGCACTCTGTTATGATAACACGTTCCGGCGGCGCTGTCAACCCCCAGAGGGGAGAACATTTCGCCTTTTTTTGACGGGACCGCCCTTGACGGCGGGGGAAAATCGTGGCAAACTAAAACCGCGCAAGGAGGAACTGCTATGGCGACGGAACTGACAGAGAAGGATATTGAACTGCTGAAACAGGAGCTGGAGCACCGGCAGACGGTGCTGCGGCCCCAGCTCATCGAGGCGGTGAAGGAGGCCCGGAGCTTCGGCGACCTCAGCGAGAATTTTGAGTACAAGGCCGCCAAGCGGGAGAAGAACCGCAACGACAGCCGGTGCCGGTATCTGGAGAACCTCATCAAAAACGCCCGGATCATCCCGGACAGGCCCGCCCCGGAGGGGGTGGTGTCCCTCTACGACAAGGTGACCCTCTATGTGGAGGAGGACGACGACACCGTCACCTTCCAGATCGTCACCACCGTGCGGCAGGACGCCCTGCACGGGCTCATCAGCAAGGAGTCCCCGGTGGGTAAGGCGGTGCTGGGCCGGAAGGCGGGGGAGAGGGTCACCATACAGGTGAACGACTCCTACAGCTACGACGCGGTGATCCGCTCCGTGGAGCCGGGGGAGGATACCGGCGAGGCCCCTCTGCGGTCTTTCTGAGGCAGAAACATATTTACAAGGCCGCCAAAATCCGATATACTGGAGGGGAGATCAGGCCGGAGAGGAGTGGAGGCTGTGGCGAAAACCGTCGTTCCCCGCTATCACCGGGCCATTCTCCCCGGCAGCGCGGTGTTTGGGCTGGCGCTGGTGCTGTTCGGCATGACCCAGGCCGGTCCCCGGGAGACCTTGGAGGGCCTGGCCGCCATCATCCGCGCGGAGGATGTGCTCATCACCGACTACATCGCCGTGGCCGGAGTGGGGCCGGCCTTCGTGAACGCGGGGCTGGTCACCCTCGTCACCGTGCTCATCCTGAAGCTGGTGGGGGACCCTCTGAACGGCGCCACCATCGTCACCGTGGGGCTGATGGCGGGGTTTTCCCTGTTCGGCAAGAACATCGCCAACATCTGGCCCATCATCATCGGCACGGGGCTGTACGCCCTGCTGCGGAGGGAGACATTCGCCCGCCATGTGAACGTGGCCCTGCGGGCCACCGCCCTGGCGCCGGTGGTCAGCTTCCTGTCGGCGGAGGTGGGGCCGGCGGCGGGCATCATCACCGGCCTCGCCATCGGGTTTTTCATCCCACCGGTGGCGGAGCATGCCCACAAGGTCCAGAACGGCATGAACCTGTACAGCCTGGGCTTCGCCTGCGGGCTCATGGGGATGATACTGGTGCCCGCCTTCAAGGCCTTCGGCATGGAGCCCGCGTCCGCCCTGGTGTGGTCCGAGGGGAACAACCTGCTGCTGGGCATCGCCCTGGCGGCGCTGTGCCTGTTCTTCGCCGTGGTGGGGCTGGCCCGGAAGCCTGTGGAGACCCTTCGGGCCTACTGGAGCCTGCTCCGCACCTCGGGGAGGGCGCCCAGCGACTATGTGCGCACCTTCCCTGCGGGGGCGGTGCTGCTGAACATCGGCCTCAATGGGCTCATCGCCACCGGCTGGATCCTGCTCACCGGGGGCGATCTGAACGGGGCCACCATCGGCGGCATCTTCACCATCATGGGGTTCTCCGCCTACGGCAAGCACCCCTTCAACATCCTGCCCGTGATGGCCGGGGTGCTGCTGGGCAGCCTCACCAACCACGTGGAGTTCAACGCCCCCGCCCTCCAGCTGGCCGCCCTGTTCGGCACCACCCTGGCCCCCATCGCCGGCACCTTCGGCTGGCCCTTCGGGGTGCTGGCGGGGCTTATCCACTCCTCGGTGGTGCTCCAGGCGGGCCTGCCGCTGGAGGGGATGAACCTCTACAACAACGGCTTCTCCGGCGGCCTCATCGCCATCGTGCTGTACCCCATCCTCACCACCCTGGTGAAGCGCCGCCGGCCGGTGCTGGAGGAGGAGGACCTGTTCGCCATGTTCGAGCAGGTGGAGCCCCAGGACCCGGAGGAGCTGGGCCGCCACCGGGAAAGCTGATCTTTATGACCTGAAGGAGGTTTTACCAATGGATAACAACATTACCGAGACCGTGAAGTACGTGGGGGTCAACGACCACCAGATCGACCTGTTCGAGGGGCAGTATGTGGTCCCCAACGGCATGGCCTACAACTCCTATGTGCTGCTTGGGGACAAGACCGCCGTGATGGACACGGTGGACCGGCACTTTACCCACGAGTGGCTGGACAACGTGGCAAAGGCCCTGGGCGGCCGGAAGCCCGACTACCTGGTGGTCCAGCACATGGAGCCCGACCACGCCGGCAGCATCGCCGCCTTTGCCAAGGCGTACCCCGGGGCCGTCATCGTGTCCTCCGCCAAGGCCTTCGCCATGATGGGCCAGTTCTTCGGCAATGACTTCTCCGACCACCGCCTGGTGGTGGGGGAGGGGGACGCCCTGGACCTGGGCGGCCACAGCCTCACCTTCGTCACCGCCCCCATGGTCCACTGGCCGGAGGTCATCGTCACCTATGACGCCGCCGACAAGATCCTGTTCTCCGCCGACGGCTTCGGCAAGTTCGGCGCTCTGGACGCGGAGGAGGACTGGGACTGCGAGGCCCGCCGGTACTATTTCGGCATCGTGGGCAAGTACGGCGCCCAGGTCCAGCGGCTGCTGAAAAAGGCCGCCGGACTGGACATCCAGATCATCTGCCCCCTCCACGGGCCCATCCTGAAGGAAAACCTGGGGCACTATCTCAACCAGTACGATACATGGTCCTCCTACCGGCCCGAGTCCGAGGGGATCCTCATCGCCTACACCTCCGTGTACGGCCACACCAAGGCCGCGGTGGACCTGCTGGCGGACAAGCTCCGCGCCAAGGGCTGTCCCAAGGTGGTGGTCACCGATCTGGCCCGGGACGACATGGCCGAGGCGGTGGAGGACGCCTTCCGCTACAACAAGCTGGTGCTGGCCACCACCACCTACAACGCCGACATCTTCCCCTTCATGCGGACCTTCATCGAGCATCTCACCGAGCGGGCGTACCAGAACCGCACCGTGGCCCTGATGGAGAACGGCTCCTGGGCCCCCCAGGCGGTGAAGGTGATGCGCTCCCTGCTGGAGGGCGGCAAGGACCTGACCTTCACCAACACGGCGGTACACATCCTCTCCGCCCTGAACGACGACAGCCGCGCCCAGATCGAGGCCCTGTCCGACGAGCTGTGCCGGGACTACATCGCCCGGGGCGAGGCCGCCGTCAACAAAAACGACATGACCGCCCTGTTCAAGATCGGCTACGGCCTCTACGTGGTCACCTCCAACGACGGGCAGAAGGACAACGGCCTCATCGTCAACACCGTGAGCCAGCTCACCGACCGGCCCTACCGGGTAGCGGTGAACATCAACAAGGCAAACTACTCCCACCACGTCATCAAGCAGACGGGGGCCATGAACGTGAACTGCCTGTCGGTGGAGGCCCCCTTCAAGGTGTTCGAGACCTTCGGCTTCCAGAGTGGCCGCGCGGCGGACAAGTTCGCCGGCTGGGAGGGCGAGCTGCCCCGCACCGGCAACGGGCTGGTGATGCTGCCGAGGTACGTCAACGCCGTCCTGTCCCTGAAGGTGGAGCAGTACGTGGACCTGGACAGCCACGGGATGTTCATCTGCTCGGTGACTGAGGCCCGGGTGATCTCCGACAAGGAGACCATGACCTATACCTATTACCAGAAGAACGTGAAGCCCAAGCCCGACACCGAGGGCAAGAAGGGCTGGGTCTGCAAGGTGTGCGGCTATGTGTACGAGGGCGACGAGCTGCCCGACGACATCGTGTGCCCGCTGTGTAAGCACGGGGCCGCGGACTTTGAGCGCATCCAGTAAACGAGATAAGGAAAACCCCCGCCGCGCGGCGGGGGTTTTCTGATGCGGCGATTCACTTGATGACCTTGCCGTCCACTTCCGCTTTCAGCAGGGCGGCGAAGGCGTCCAGGGACATGGCCCCCAGGTCCTCGCCGGAGCGGTGCCGGACGGAGACGGCGCCGCTCTCCATGTCCCGGTCGCCCACCACCAGCATATAGGGCACCTTCTCCAGGGTGGCCTCCCGGATCTTCTTGCCGATCTTCTCGTTGCGGGTATCGGTCTCCACCCGGTAGCCCAGCTCGTCCAGCCGGGCGGCCACGCCGGCGGCGTAGTCGTCCACCCGGTCGGTGACGGTGAGCACCTTCACCTGCACGGGGGCCAGCCACGCGGGGAAGGCCCCGGCGAAATGCTCGGTGATGACGCCGATGAACCGCTCGATGGAGCCCAGCACCACCCGGTGGATCATCACGGGGCGGTGCTTCTGGCCGTCCTCGCCCACGTATTCCAGCTCGAACCGCTCGGGAAGCTGGGAGTCCAGCTGGATGGTGCCGCATTGCCAGGTCCGGCCCAGGGAGTCGGCCAGATGGAAGTCCAGCTTGGGGCCGTAGAAGGCGCCGTCCCCCTCGTTGACCACGAAGGTCTTGCCCATGGCGGTGATGGCGGCCTTCAGGATGTCCTGGTTGCGCTCCCACTCCTCCACCGTGCCGATGTGGTCCTCCGGCATGGTGGAAAGCTCGATCTCGTACTTCAGGCCAAAGACGTTGTAGACCTCGTCGAACAGGCGGACCGTCTCCTGGATCACGTCCTGCATCTGGTCCCGGGTCATGAACACGTGGGCGTCGTCCTGGGTGAAGCAGCGCACCCGGAACAGGCCGTGGAGGGCGCCGGACAGCTCGTGCCGGTGGACCAGGCCCAGCTCGCCCACCCGCAGGGGCAGCTCCCGGTAGGAGTGGGGCTCGCTGGCGTATACCAGCATCCCGCCGGGGCAGTTCATGGGCTTGACGGCGAAGTCGGTATCGTCGATGACGGTGGTGTACATGTTGTTCTTATAGTGGTCCCAGTGGCCGGAGCGCTCCCACAGCTGCCGGTTCAGCATGATGGGGGTGGAGATCTCCACATAGCCGTACTTCTTGTGGACCTGCCGCCAGTAGTCGATGAGGGTGTTTTTCAGCACCATGCCCTTGGGCAGGAAGAAGGGGAAGCCGGGGCCCTCGTCCATCAGCAGATAGAGGCCCAGCTCCTTGCCCAGCTTCCGATGGTCCCGCTTCTTGGCCTCCTCGATGCGGGCCAGGTACTCGTCCAGCTCGTCCTTCTTGGGGAAGGCGATGCCGTAGATGCGCTGGAGGGTCTGGCGGCTGGAGTCCCCCCGCCAGTAGGCGGCGTTGCAGGCGGTGAGCTTGATGGCGTTGCCCTTGATCCGCCCGGTGGAGTCCAGGTGGGGGCCGGCGCAGAGGTCGGTGAACTCGCCCTGTTTGTAGAAGCTGATGACCGCGTCCTCGGGGAGGTCGTTGATGAGCTCCACCTTGTAGGGCTCGCCCTTCTCCTCCATGAATTTGACGGCCTCGGCCCGGGGCAGCTCGAACCGCTCCAGCTTCAGCTTCTCCTTGCAGATCTTGCGCATCTCCGCCTCCAGCTCGCTGAGCTGGTCCTCGGTAAAGGGGGCGGGGGTGTCGAAGTCGTAGTAGAAGCCGTTTTCGATGGCGGGGCCGATGGCCAGCTTGACCTCCGGGTGGAGGCGCTTCATGGCCTGGGCCAGCACGTGGGAGCAGGTGTGCCAGTAGGTCTTGCGGTAGGTCTCGTTTTCAAAGGTGTACAGGTTTTCGTCGGACATCACAATTCCTCCTTTTTGATGGGGGGAAACGAAAAACGCCTCGCCCCTGGTCTCAGGGGTGAGGCGTAAAACACGCTCCACGGTTCCACCCTGCTTGCGGGATGTACCCCGCCGCTTTGTGACCGCTGTAACGGGCGGACCCGTCCCGCTCGTCGCGGGCGGCTCGGGAGCGGTAGGCTTCGCGTTCCCCGCGGGGCGCTTTCACCATGCGCGTCCCTCTCTGAGCGGTTCCGGCGGCCCTTCTCCGTCATGGCCGGTTTGACGGGGATAGTGTATCACCGGGGAGGGGGTTTGTCAAGCGGGGTGAGAGAGGGAATTTCGCCCGCGGAGATGTAAATGTTCTCGGCCTCCCGCTGGGCGGACATGAGGCGCAGCTTGGCGGCGGCGTAGTCCCGATCCTCCATCATGTTCAGCGCGTCGGTGATGGCGTTGAATAGGGTGGTGTACATTTTTTGGTACATAGAAAATTACCTTCATATTTAAAAGTGATAATCATATTATAAATACCAGAAAACATAATGTCAAGTTGAATAAAGAATTTAACATCTGTTTATAGAAAAGGGTAAATCCATATGATTAAAGGAGAGGTGGTCATATGGATTTGGATTATGGACAGATCGGCAAGAGGATTGCCCGCCGCAGACGTGAGCTTGGCCTGAAGCAGAGCGAAGTGGAGGAGCGGGCTGGGATCAGCTTCGGCTATCTCTCCAACATCGAGCGGGCCGTCTCCATCCCCTCCACTGAGGTGGTCATGCGCCTGGCCATCGCCCTGGACACCACCCCCGACGCCTTCCTGGTGGGCGCCGCCCGGCAGGAGGGGGACGAGTGGAAGAACGTGGCCGAACTGCTGCGGGGGCTGGACGAAAAACAGCTCCGGCTGGCCCGGAGCTTCCTCCTCTGGCTGGAGGAGCAAAACCTGTAAAGACGCGAAAAGAGCCGCCCCTCGGGGGCGGCTCAAATCATCTGCGGGGGTGGCCTCATCCGTCAGCCTTTCGGGCTGCCACCTTCCCCATAAATGGGGAAGGCTTTACTCCCCGCTGTCCAGGTACAGCTCCTCCGCCTCCCGCTGGGCGGCCATGAGGCGGCGCTGGGCGGCGCCGTAGTCCCGGTCGTCCATCATGTTCAGCGCGTCGGTGACGGCGTTGAACAGGGCGGCGTACATCTTCTTATAGGGGTTGGGAGCGGGGAAGGGGGTGATGTTGTTGTCCATGGGGAGCCCTCCTGTCAGACGGGAAGTTTGTGCCAGCGCATGAGCATGGCGGCGGCCTGGGCGCGGGTGGCGCTGCCCTGGGGCTCCAGGCGGCCATCGACGCCGTTGATAACGCCCTTTTCCACCGCCCAGGCCATGGCGTCGCCGGCCCAGGAGCTGACAGAGGACCTGTCCGGGAAGGGGCTGAGGGCCGAGCGGCCCGCCGCCGGCCTGCCGGCCTGCCGCCACAGCATGGTGACGAACTCCTCCCGGCTGACGGAGGCCTCGGGATGGGCGCCGTCGGACACGCTGTTGGCCACGGCCCAGACCAGGCCTTTGTGATACCAGGTGGGGCCGCCGTAGGTATCCACCCCGGCGGCGCGGGCCAGGATGGTCATCAGCATCCCCCGGGTGGTGAGGCCGTCGGGCTCAAAGGCGGCGGCGCTGACGCCGTTCATCAGGCCCCGCTCCATGCAGTAGTCGATGCCCTCCCAGGTCCAGTCATGCTTCACGTCGGTCATGGCGTCCGCCGGATGGACGGGCGCGGGGGACGGGTCGCCCTCCGGGTAGCGGGTCATCAGGTAGTCGGCCTGCTCCACCTGGGCAGCGGTGAGGGCGCGGCCCCAGTGGACGGAGCTGTTGTAGTTGCCCTCCGCCACGGTGACGGAGTCCGCCCCCACGGTGAGCACGATGACCGAGTGGGTGTTGCGGTTGACGCGGAGGATGTCGCCCACCCGGACGGCCTCGAAGTCCACGTCGGTGACGGTGCGGGCGGGGAGGTCGCCGAAGGCGGCGTCGCTCAGCAGAAAGGCGAAGGCGGCGCAGCCGTAGCCGCCGGAGTAGCCGGCGCCGCCCTTCCATTTATAATATTTGTCGTTGGTCCAGGGCGTTCCCTCCGGGTAGGAGGGTTTCAGGGCGAT
Organism: uncultured Oscillospiraceae bacterium; assembly: GCA_947585425.1. Taxonomy (GTDB): domain Bacteria; phylum Bacillota; class Clostridia; order Oscillospirales; family Oscillospiraceae; genus Enterenecus. The sequence goes on along the minus strand of CANPWZ010000030.1, from coordinate 3,382 downwards.
CATCCGCTGATAGGCCTGGGCCTCGGTGGGGGCGGCGGAGGCGAATACCGCCGTGACGCCCGCGGCCGCCAGCAGGCACAGGGCCAGCAGCAGACACAGGATACGTTCGATGTTTACGCGTTTCATGGGAACTCCTTTTCTTCCGGTGCGGCGGGTGTGGAGGGTCGCTTTCAGTGTACGCCTGCCGGACCGAAATCGCAAGGGAAACAGGGCGATTGGAAGAATGTACTTTAGATGGGCGGCTCAGTCGTCCTCCCGGCGGCGGAGGAAGATGGTGACGGCCACAAGGACCAGCGCCGCCACGGGGTAGATCAGCGCCGCCCGGTCCCACAGATCGGCGGCAAGGCCCAGGCCCACATAGATGGCCGTGGCCAGCACCATGCCGCAGCCCCAGACTACCCCGGTGATCCCATCCAGACGCTTTTCCGCCGGGGTGGGGGAGAGCTCCCGGCGGCAGGCCCGGTTATACCCCTCCACATCGTATTTGGACTTTTGCAGGCACGCCCAGACCAGCGCCGTCACCGCCACGGCGATGAACAGCAGCATGACCCCGGTGCCCAGACCGCCCCATTCCTCCGGGCTGCCCATCTGAAACAGGTAATAGACGGAGAGCAGGGCGAACATGAGGACGATCCCGATGAAGATCAGCGCCACCGGCAGGGCGATCAGCAGGGGGAAGCGGCGCTCAAAGCGGTCGATCTCCTCCTGGGCGTAGAAGGGCCGGACCACCGGGTGGGCCTTCATGAACCGGCTGTGGCCCATGCCGAAGGCGATGAGGACGGCCACCGCCACGGCGATACAGCCCAGCAGGACGCACACGCCAAGGACGCCAACGGCGTCGGAAGGGATGAGGGCCGCCATCAGCACCATGACGGCCACCCCCAGCAGAATGAGCCCCACCGCGCCCGCCACCGCCTTGGAAAAGGCGTTCATGTGGGCGTCATACCCGGCGGAGTCCTCCGCCAGGGCGGCCTGGGCGTCCCCCCGGACCAAGGTGTCCAGGTCTACCCCGAACAGCTCGCACAGCCGGAACAGGGCGGTCATCTCCGGGTAGGCGGAATTGCCCTCCCACTTGGAGACCGACTGCCGGGTGACCTCCAGCCGCTCGGCCAGCTCCTCTTGGGTCATGCCGGCCCGTTTGCGCAGAAATTGCAGATTTTCACCGAAGCTCATTGTGAGCACCTCCTTTGAAGTGCCTCCATTCTGCCCGGGCGGCGGGGCAAAGTCCAGCGAGCGGGGGTTGCGTTTGCGTCGCGGGGCGTAAAATTTCGGTTGCGCGGGGGAAATCAGTCTCTCAGCACCGCTTCGGCGGCCCTGATGCCGTCCACGGCGGCGGAGGTGATGCCCCCGGCGTAGCCGGCCCCCTCCCCGCAGGGGTAGAGGCCCCGGAGGGCGGGGGACTGGAGCGCCTCATCCCGCAGGAGGCGCACCGGGGAGGAGGAGCGAGTCTCCACGCCGGTGAGGACGCCGTCCGGGTGGGCGAAGCCGTGGAGTTTTCGGTCAAAGAGGGGGATGGCCTCCCGGATGGTCTCCAGCACATAGGGGGGCAGCACGCCGTCCAGAGCCCCCCATGTTACCCCGGGGCGGTAGGTGGGGAGGACGGACCGGGGGCCCGAGGAGGGGCGGCCTGCCAGGAAGTCCCCGGTGAGCTGGGCGGGGGCGCGGTAGTTTCGCCCGCCCGTCTCAAAGGCCGCCCGCTCCCACTTCTCCTGGAAGCGGACGCCGGCCAGGGGATCCGTCCCGCCGAAGTCGTCCGGCGTCACGCCCACCAGCAGGCCGCCGTTGATGTTGGCGCCGTCCCGCGCGCGATAAGACATGCCGTTGGTCACCACCTGGCCGGGGGCGGAGGCGGCGGCCACCACCTGCCCGCCGGGGCAGACACAGAAGGTGAATGCCGACCGGCCCGAGGGCAGGTGACAGGCCAGCTTGTAGTCGGCGGCGGGCAGCCTGTCCCAGAAGTCCCCGTACTGGGCGCGGCTCACCGCCTCCTGGCTGTGCTCGATGCGCACCCCGACGGCGAAGGGCTTGCGCTCCATGGGCAGGCCGGCCTCGTATAACATCTGAAAGGTATCTCGGGCGGAGTGGCCGGGGGCCAGCACCAGCGCCTCGCAGGGAAGGCGGTACGTCCCGGAGGGGGAGCCCACCGTGACGGCGGCCAGGCGGCCGCCCTGCTCCTCCAGCCCCACGAGTTGATGCTCAAAGCGGACGTCCGCCCCCAGCTCCAGCAGTTCCCGGCGTATGGACTTCACCACGCCGCGCAGCACGTCGGTGCCGATGTGGGGCCGGTGGGACCATTTGATGTCCTCCGGGGCGCCGTGGGCGACGAACACGTCAAAGACGTGGGCGATGCGGGGGTCGCTGACGCCGGTGGTCAGCTTGCCGTCGGAGAAGGTCCCGGCGCCCCCCTCGCCGAACTGGACGTTGGACACGGGGGACAGGGGGCCACCCGCCCAGAAGCGCTCCACATCGGCGGCGCGGGCGTCCACGTCCCGGCCCCGCTCCAGGATGACGGGGGGCAGGCCGGCCCGGGCCAGCGTGAGGGCGGCGAACAGGCCCGCGGGGCCCATCCCCACCACCACCGGGGGATGGGGAAGGGGCCAGCCGGCTGTGGGCGGGAGGTAGGGCGCCTCCGACGGGTGGGAGACGTTTTTCAGGCCCCGGCAGAGGACGGCGGTTTCCGTATCCTCATTAGATAAGGTGACGGCGGCGGTGCAGACCAGGTGGACGTCGGACTTGCGCCGGGCGTCGATGGACTGCCGGCGGAGGGAGAGCGTCTCGATCTCTGCCGTGGGAAGGGAGAGGGCCTTGGCCGCGGCGGCGCACAGCTCGTCCATCCCCGCGCCCACGGGCAGGTTCAGATTCTGGATCAGCAGCACGGGCGGCTCCCCCTCCTTTTATATAATGATATATCAGCATACCACAAGTGACGGGAAAAGGCAATGCGGGAGGGGCGGGATCGCTGGCAGAAAAAACTTTTGAAAAAATGAAAATTGGGTGTTGACAAATGGCGAGAAAGCGTGGTATATTAGCGGAGCGCGCTGCGGAAGGCAACGTCGGGAGCAGAAAGGACGCCGGGGATCGGCAAAAATTGTTCTTGACAATGCAACGCCGGGGATGTATAATAAAAGTCCCCGCTGTGAGAAGCGACGTGGGTTTGCACCTTGTAAATTAAACAACGAAGACAGAAAGCACCAGAAGGAAGCAGAGTTCCTTCTGAGTACTGGTAGAACAGTGCGAAGAAGGTTCTCGTTGATTCTATTTTGAAGATCAGGAAACTGGCTTCAATGAAAAAGGTTTAAGCGGCGAAAGCCGTTTAGATACGATTTTATTGAGAGTTTGATCCTGGCTCAGGATGAACGCTGGCGGCGTGCTTAACACATGC
>CANPWZ010000029.1 GCA_947585425.1 uncultured Oscillospiraceae bacterium | reverse complement strand
CAATTCAGGCTGGGGATCTCGTCTCCGGCCATTTTGTTCTGCCCTTTTTCTTAGACCACGATTTTTGTGGCCTTTTTCATTTTAGGGCTTGACTTTTATTTGCAGGACTCCTTTTTCTGTTTGCGATAGGCTCCGATCAGCAGCTTGGCGGTATCGAAGTCCAGCTTGTCGTCCATGGCCAGCCGCTTCACCAGCGCCACGTAGGGGTCCTGGTCGGCGGCCTCGCTGAGCTTTATTTTTTGGATGAGCCGGTCCAGCCGCAGCCGCACCGTGGGATAGGACACGCCGTACTCCCCCGCCACCTCCTTCAGCGACCCGGAGGCCAGCAGAAACCGCCGGATAAAGGCCACGTCCTCCTCCTCCAGCCCGGCCATCCAGCCGGGCACCATCTCGATGGGCACCGTCCCGCCCCCTTTCTTTTACAAAATTAAATATAAACCTCAATTTTATTAAAGTCAAGATGTAATTTTAATTTTTATAAAATTTTTTAAGGCGTGAAAAACCGCCCCGGTCCCTCGGAGCGGCTTTGGTCACTTTGATTCGGTTTTTCGGCGCTCCCCGTCCTCCCGCATCATGCGGTGGAGGCACCCCAGCGCGTCGGACAGGCCCCCCAGGTGGTCGATGAGCCCCAGGCGCACCGCCTCCTCCCCGTAGATGACGCTGCCCACGTCTGCGGCCATCTCGCCGGTATTGAGCATGAGGCCCTCGAAATCCTCCCGGCTGATGCGGCTGTTGCGGGTGACGAAGTCGCAGATACGGTCCTGGATGCGCTCAAAGTAGTGGAAGGTCTGGCTCACCCCGATGACCAGGCCGTTGAGCCGCACCGGGTGGATGGTCATGGCCCCGGAGGGCACGATGAAGGACTCCCGGGCCGCCACCGCCAGGGGCACCCCGATGGAGTGGCCTCCCCCCAGTACCAGGGACACGGTGGGCTTGCTCATGCCGGAGATCAGCTCCGCGATGGCAAGGCCCGCCTCGATGTCGCCCCCCATGGTGTTGAGGAGGATCAGCAGGCCGTCCACCTCCCCGCTCTCCTCCACGGCGGTGAGCAGGGGCAGGACGTGCTCGTACTTGGTGGTCTTGCTCCCGGCGGGGGCCTCCTGGTGGCCCTCGATCTGGCCGATGATGGTCAGGGTGTGGATGACCCCGTCCCCGGTGCGGACGATGGTGGAGCCCATGTCCACGATGTCCTGGCGGCGCTCGTCCCGGTTTTCGCCCTCCTGCTCCGCGGTGGTCTCGGTGGGTCTGGTATCCTCGGTCATGGCAAAGCCCCCTTTGGATGGTATTTTCTCCAAAGGGGGCCTGTTTTATGCGTTTTTAACCCTCGTACACGGCCCGGCAGGCGGCGTAGCACATGTAGCAGTCCAGCTTGCCCACCGTCTCAAAGGGGGCGTGCATGGACAGCACGGGCACTCCGGCGTCGATGGTGTCGATGTTGCGGTTGGCCATATAGAGGGCCACGGTGCCGCCGCCCCCCACGTCGGTCTTGCCCAGCTCGCACATCTGCCAGAGGACCTGCCGGTCGTCCAGCAGCCGGCGGAGGTAGGCCACCGTCTCGGCTCCGGCGTCGGAGGCGCCGCTCTTGCCGGCGCGGCCGGTGTACTTGCAGATGCCCACGCCGTAGTTGATCCGGGCGGAGTTGTTCTTTTCAAACACCTCGGGGAAGTCGGGATCGTAGGCGATGGTCACGTCGGTGGACAGGCAGAAGGACTTTTCCAGGCAGGCCCGGAGAGGCACGTTCTGGCTGGCGCACAAGTCCTCCATGAAGGTGTCGAAGAACCGGGACTGCATGCCGGACACGCCCACGGAGCCGATCTCCTCCTTGTCGGCCAGCACGCACACGGCGGTGCGCACCGGGGTGGAGGGCAGATCCAGCAGGGCCTTGAAGGCGGCGTAGGCGCACACCCGGTCGTCATGGCCGTAGGCGCCGATGAGGGAGCGGTCGAAGCCGATGTCGGTGGCGTCGAAGGCGGGGACGGCCTCCAGCTCGGCGGAGAGGAAGTCCGCCTCGGTGATGCCGTACCGCTCGTTCAGCAGCTTCAAGATGGCCAGCTTCACCCGGTCCGAGCCCTCGTCGTCCTTCAGGGGGCGGCTGCCCACCAGCAGATTCAGCGTCTCGGCGGGGACGGCCTCGGCCAGCTTTTTCTGGCTCTGGGCGGCGGCCAGGTGGGGCAGCAGATCGGTGATGGTGAACAGGGGGTCGTTCTCCCCCGCGCCCACGGACACCTTCACCACAGAGCCGTCCTTCAGGGCGGCGACCCCCCGCAGCTCCAGAGGGATGGTCACCCACTGATACTTGCGCAGGCCGCCGTAATAGTGGGTCTTGAGGAAGGCCAGCTCGCCGTCCTCATAGAGGGGGGTGGGCTTCAGATCCAGCCTGGGGTTGTCGATGTGGGCGGCGCAGATGGTGACCCCCTGGTCCAGGGAGGCGGAGCCGATCACCGCCAGGTCCACCGCCCTGCCCCGGTTCACCCGGTAGACCTTCATCCCCGGCTGGAGGTCCATCCCCCGCTCAAAGGGGACGAAGCCCGCGGCCTCGGCCAGCTCCACGGTGTTCTCCACGCAGGTGCGCTCGGTCTTGCCCGCGTCCAGATAGTCCATGTACCCGTCGCAGTAGGCGAAAATGGCCTTCTCCGTGGCCGCGTCCACCACGTCCCAGCCGTTTTTCCGCTGGTTCAGCAGGCGCTCTCTCAGCTCCTCGCCGGGTTTTTTCTCGTCCATATCACGATTCCTCCTTTGGAATGATCGTTGAAAACAGCGCCCGCGCCTTACCCTCCAGCTCCGCTCTGGAGCCGTCGTTGCGGAGGGCATGACCACACCGCTCCTCGAACCAGACGGAGGGCTTCTGGGCCGCGAGGCGCTTCCGGGCGTACTCCTCCGATATGCCCTCCCGGGCCATGATGCGCCGCAAACGCAGTTCGTCATCGGCGGTGACGGCCACGGTCACGTCGCACCGCTCCCCCAGCCCGCTCTCAATGAGGGCGATGGCGTCCAGGGCGATGGCGGGACGGCCCTCCCGTTCCGCCCTCTCGATGAGGCCGTCCAGCTTGCGCAGGATGTGCCGGTGAGTGATGGCGTTCAGGTCGGCCAGGGCATTCGGGTGCCCGAAAACTATATCACCTAACGCCTTCCGGCGCAATGTGCCATCCGCACCAAAAACGTCCTCTCCAAATCGGATTTTCAGTTCTCCCAGCATAGATTCGTCGGTTTCCAGCATGTTATGGTACAACGCGTCGCAGTCCACGATCTCCGCGCCGAACTCCTCCAGCACGTTCAAAACCGTGGTCTTGCCCGCCCCGGTGGGGCCGGTGATGCCGATGACGATCATAGTGTCCCCCTCACGCCTCCACGATGTGGAACCCCGCCGCCTTGTTCAGCCGGTTGGCCACCGCCAGGCCGATGCCGGCGGGGTCGGGGCACTGGGCCCAGATAGCGGGGACGGCGGTGCTGTCGAAGGCCCGCAGGGCGTCGAATACCCGCCGGGCCTGCTCCCCCTTGTCATGGGCGGGCCCCAGCCGCTCCACAGTTTTCCCGGGAAATTCCCCGGCGAACTCGTCGAAGCAGATGACCCCGTCCCCCGCGCCGGCATGAGCGGCGATCCAGGCGGCGCTCCTGTCCGGCTCCCCCGTCACCACGGTGACCGGGGCCCTGGGAGCGTAGTGACGGTACTTCATGCCGGGGGCCCGGGGCCGCTCCCCTTCTCCCATGGGCCGGAGGACGGCGTCGTCCACCGCCACGTCGCCCAGCACCTCCCGGAGCTGCTCCAGGGTCACCCCGCCGGGGCGCAGCAGCCGGGGCGGGTCCACCGTCAGGTCGATGATGGCCGACTCCACCCCCACGGCGCAGGGGCCGCCGTCCACGATGGCGTCGATCTTGCCGTCCATGTCCTCCAGCATATGGACCGCCGTGGTGGGGCTGGGCCGGCCAGAGGTGTTCCCCGACGGCGCGGCCACGGGCACCCCCGCGGCCTCTATGATGGCCCGGGTCACCGGGTGGTCAGGACAGCGCATCCCCACCGTGTCCAGCCCCGCGGTCACCACGTCGGGGACGGCGGGCCCCCGCTTTAAGATCATGGTCAGAGGCCCCGGCCAGAACCGCTCCGCCAGCCGATACGCCGTCTCCGGCACCTCCGCGCACCAGCGGCTCAGCCAGTCCGCCGAGGGGACGTGGAGGATCAGCGGGTTGTCCTGGGGCCGGCCCTTGGCCGCGAAAATGCGGCCCACCGCCTCCGGGTCCAGGCCGTTGGCCCCCAGGCCGTACACCGTCTCGGTGGGGATGCCCACCAGCCCGCCTTTTTTCAGGATGGCGGCGGCCTCCTCTATATCGTTTTGTGTGAGAAGCTTCGTGTTCAACGTAAAGTCCCTGCTCATTCCAAAATGATCTGTCTCAGTTCCTCCGCCGTGGAGGCGAAGCGGTCCGCCCCGGCGGTTTCCAGCTCCGCCCGGTCCCGGAAGCCCCACAGGACCCCGCAGACGGCCAAGCCGCCATTTTTGCCGGTCTGGACGTCCACGCCGCTGTCACCCACGAACAGGGTGCTCTCCGAGGAGGCCCCCAGCCGCTCCATCAGCCGGCGCAGCAGAGTGGGGTCCGGCTTGGTGGGCACGCCGGGAAGGGCCCCCTGGACGGCCTTAAAGAGGCCGGGGAAGTAGTGCTCCACCACCGGCCCCGCGATGGCGTCCGCCTTGTTGGACAGCACCGCCATATGGACGCCGGCCTCTTTCAGCGCCGCCAGCGCCTCGGGCACGCCGGGATAGGGAGCGGTCTTGTCCTCGCTGTGGGCGGCGTAGTATGTGGAGAACTCCGCCAGGGCGGCGGCCAGGGTCTCCCCATCCGTGCCTGGAGGCGCGAAGCGCTCCACCAGCTTGGGGATGCCGTTGCCCACCATCAGTTTATACTCCGCCACCGTGTGGACAGGCCAGCCGCGTTCCCCGCAGACATGGTTGCCCGCGTCCGCCAGGTCGTCGATGGTGTTCAGCAGAGTGCCGTCCAGGTCGAATATCACGTGGGTGTACTTCATGTCAGCCTCTCTCCGCCATCTGCTCCGCCTGTCGGGCGGCGGCCAGAGCGTCGATGATCTCGTCCAAGTCGCCGTTCATCACCGCGTCCAGCTTATAAAGTGTTAACCCTATACGGTGGTCGGTGACCCGTCCCTGGGGGAAGTTATAGGTGCGGATACGCTCGTTGCGCATGCCGGTGCCGATCTGACTGCGGCGGGCCTCGCCGTACTCCGACTGGATGCGCTCCTGCTCCCGCTCATAGAGGATGGAGGCCAGCAGCCGCATGGCCTTCTCCCGGTTCTGGAACTGGCTCCGCTCCTGCTGGCACTCCACCACCGTGCCGGTGGGCTGGTGGATCAGCCGCACAGCGGAGGAGGTCTTGTTGATGTGCTGGCCCCCCGCCCCGGAGGAGCGGAACACCTGCATCTCCACGTCGTCTGGGTCCAGCTCCACGTCCACCTCGGCCATCTCGGGCAGCACCGCCACCGTAGCGGTGGAGGTGTGGACCCGGCCGCCGGACTCCGTCTCCGGCACCCGCTGGACCCGATGGACGCCGCTCTCGTACTTGAGACGGGACCAGGCGCCCTCCCCCTCGATTGTGAAGGATATTTCCTTTACTCCTCCCAGCTCCGTTTCGCTGGCGGAGTTGACCTCCACCTTCCAGCCTCGGCCCTCGGCGTACATGGTGTACATCCGGGTGAGAGAGTGGGCGAACAGGGCGGACTCCTCCCCGCCCACGCCGGCCCGGATCTCCATGATGACGTTTTTCCCGTCGTTGGGGTCTTTGGGCAGCAGCAGCACCTTGATCTCATGCTCCAGCCGCCCGATCTCCGCTTTCGCGGCGGCCAGCTCCTCCTGGGCCAGCTCCCTCATCTCCGGGTCGGCCAGCAGCTCCTCCGCCCCGGCCTGGGCCTCCTTTGCCCTGATCAGGCCCCGATAAGCGGTGACCAGAGGCTCCAGCTCCCGCTGCTCCCGGTTGAGCCGGGCCACCAGCTCCGGGTCAGAATAGGTCTCTCCCGCCGCCAGCCGGGCCTCGATCTCCGCGTATTTGGCCTCTACGACCCTCAACTGGTCGGTCAAGTGTGTTCACCTCAATCGAAAAAAAAGGATTTTACCAGCGCCAGCGGCTCCCGGGCGTACATCCAGAGCCTGGAGGGAAGGTGGCTGGAGGGCGCCGCCAGGGCGCTCACCGGGCCGGGGCCTCCCGCCCGGTCCCACAGCATGCGGATGCGGGTCAGGTGGAACCCGTTGGAAACCAGCGCCACCCCCTGAGACGTGTCCAACCCCGCGTCGGAGAGGACCGCCAGGGAGCAGTCGATGTTTTGCCGGGTGTTGACGGAGCGGTCCTCCATGAGGATGCGCTCCCCGTCCACCCCGTGCTCCGTCAGGTAGTCGTACATACACTGGGCCTCGGAGATATGCTCGTCGTCCCCCTTGCCGCCGGACACCACCACCGTCATGTCCGGGTGGTCCTCCAGATAGTCCAGGGAGGTGTCCAGCCGGTCCTGGAGCAGGATGGACGGTCCCCAGGGCTTCACCTGGCAGCCGAAGATCACCATCACCTGGGGGTCCCCCTGGATGTCGGTGTGGGCCCCGGCCATCACCGCCCCGAAGGGGACGGCAAAGCAGACGATCCCCAGCAGCGCCACCGCCAGCAGCAGGGCCAGCCAGTTGAAGCGCTTTCTGCGGCTCCCCTGATAGGGGTGATAGCTCATTCGTTCATTCATACGCCCTCAGCCTTTCGCCTCTTCCAGCTCCGCCGCCAGCTTCTCCCACTCCGCGTACAGGTGGGCCAGCTCGTCCTCCAGCCTACCCCGCTCCTCGTACAGCTCCTGCAATTTCAGGTAGTCGGAGGCGGCCTCGTCCATCTCCCCGGAGATCTCGTCCAGCCGGATCTCGGCCTTCTCCACCGCCCGCTCGGCGGCGCGGACCTGCTTTTCCAGCTCCTTGGTGCCGCCGGGGCGCTTGGGCCTGTCCTCTCTGGGCCTGTCCGGCTCCGGGGCGGTCTTGGCGTTTTTCAGCTGCTCCTGCCGCTCCCGGAAGGCCCGGAACTCGGTGTAGCTCCCCCGGAAATCGGAGATCTTTCCGTCCTCCAGCATCCAGATGCGGTCGGCGAACTTCTCGATGAAATACCGATCGTGGGAGACGAACAGCAGGTTGCCGCTGTACTCCTCCACCGCCTCCTCGATCCACTCCCGGGAGTCGATGTCCAGGTGGTTGGTGGGCTCGTCCAAAATCAGCAGATTGATCCGATGGTCCATGAGCATGCACAGCCGCAGCCTGGACTGCTCCCCGCCGGACAGGGCGGACACCGGCTTGAACACGTCCTCCCCCCGGAATTTGAAGGCGGCCAGCCGGTCCCTGGCCTCCTGGGTGGAACAGTTCTGGGCCCACAGCATGGTGTCCACCAGGTTTCGGTCGGGTCGGTCGAATCGGATGATCTGGGGCAGGTAGCCGATGCGGATGGATGGCCCGAAGTACACCGAGCCGCTGTCCGGGGCCTCCTCCTCCATCAGGATCTTGAGGAAGGTGGATTTGCCCGTGCCGTTGTCGCCCAAAAGGGCGATGCGCTCGCCCCCGGCGACTTCCAGATCGATGTGGGAGAACAGGGTGCGCTCCCCGAAGGACTTGGCCAGGTCGGTGACCACCATGGCCTCGTCCCCGTGGAACTCCTTTTCCCCGAAGCGGACGGTGAGCTTTTTCTCCTTGGTGGGCCTGTCCGTCGTGCGCAGGCGCTCGATGCGCTTCTCCATGGACTTGGCCCGCTTATAGGTCTTGTCCATCCCCTTGAAGGCCCAGAGGCGCAGATTTTCCGCCGCGTTCTCCAGCTGGGCGATCTTGGCCTGCTCCTTCTCGTACTGGCGGAGCCGCTCCTGATACCGCCGCTCCTTCTCCTCCACGAAGAAGGAGTAGTTGCCGGAGTACAGCTCCGCCTTCCCGTCCACGATCTCGGCCACCCGTTTCACCACCCGGTCCAGGAACCATCGGTCGTGGGAGATGGCGATGACGGTGCCCTTGAACCGATCCAGGTAGCCCTCCAGCCACTCGGTGGCGTTCAGATCCAGGTGGTTGGTGGGCTCGTCCAGCAGGAGGATGTCGGTGTCCTCCAGGATGAGCCGGGCCAGGTTGATGCGGGTCTTCTCCCCGCCGGACAGGTCGGCGAACTGCCGCTCCCTCATATCGGCGTCGATGGCGAGGCCGTTGCAGACTTTGTTCAGGCGCGTCTCGGTGTCGTAGCCGCCCCCCGCCTCAAAGGCGGCGGTGAGCTTGTCGTACCGGGCCAGCACCTCGGAGTCGTGGCCCTCCCCCATTTTGGCGGCAAGCTCGTTCAGCTCCGCCTCCATATCGTGGAGGCGCTCAAAGGCGGTGTCCAGCACGTCCCGGACGGTATAGCCCTCCGGGTACACCGGGATCTGGGAGATGAGCCCCAGCCGCTTGCCCGGGGCCACGGACACCGTCCCCTCGTCCTCGCTGACCTGGCCGGTGAGGATGCGGAACACGGTGGTCTTGCCGGCGCCGTTTTTGCCCAGCAGGCCCACCCGCTCCCCCTCCTCCACCTGGAGGGAAAAGCCGTCCAATATTCGTTTTCCCACCTCGAACTCCTTGACGAGGCCGGTCAGCTGTATGTCGATCATGGGTTCTCCTTATTCGGGAATACTCTCCTGCAAAAACTCTACCACCCGTTCGAAGGCCATGGAGCGGGACGCCTTCACCAGGATGGTGACCCCCGCCCGGACCTCCCGCAGCAGGGCCTCCTTTGCGTCCTCCAGGGTGGGGAAATACGCGGACTGCTCCAGGCCGGCGGCTTTGGCCCCCTCGGCCATGAACCGGGCCAGGTCCCCGACGGCGATGAGCCGATCGCACCCCGCCTGGGCGAAGAACTCCCCCACCGCCCGGTGGAACTGCTCGCTGCCCGGGCCCAACTCTTTCATATCCCCCAGCACGGCCACCTTCCGCCGGTGGGCGGCGCTCCCGAGCACCGCCGCCGCCGCCCGCATGGACTGGGGGTTGGCGTTATAGCAGTCGTTGAGGATGACCACGTCCCCGGCGCAGCGGAGGATGTTCATCCGCATCTTGGTGGGCAGGAAGGCGCCGATGCCCCGGGCGATCTCGTCGGGGCCCATGCCCAGCTCCTCCCCCGCCGCCGCCGCGATGAGGGTGGGATAGATCATATGCTCCCCCAGGGCGGGGATGTCCGCCTGGAACTGGCTTTTGGGCGTGTGGATGCCGCAGCGGATGGAGGCCGCCCCGGTCTCGATGCCGAAGGCGGTGTAGTCCAGCCCCTCCCCCCTGCCTACGAACAGGGTCTTTTGGGGCAGCTTCCCCCGGAGGGTGGACAGCCACTCGTCGTCCCCGTTGAGGATGGCGACGCCGTCCGGCTTCAGGTGGGGGAAGATCTCGCTCTTCGCCTTAAAGATGTTCTCCCGGCTGCCCAGGTTCTCGATGTGTGCGTCCCCGATGTTGGTGATGACCGCCATATCCGGCTCCACCAGGGCGGCCAGCCGGTCGATCTCCCCGGCGTGGTCCATGCCCATCTCCACCACGCAGACCTGGTGCCTCCGCTCCAGCTTCAGCAGGGTCAGGGGCACGCCGATGTCGTTGTTGTAGTTGCCGTCGGTCTTGTGGACCTGATACCTCGCCCCCAGCACGGCGGCGATCATGTCCTTGGCGGTGGTCTTGCCCACCGAGCCGGTGACGGCGATGAAGGGGATGTCAAAGGTCAGCCGGTAGTACCGGGCCAGGTCCCGGAGAGCCTGGTGGGTGGAGCGCACCTTGATGTAGAACTTCCCCGGCAGATAGCCGTCCCGCTCCCGGGCGGTGAGGCAGCCCGCCGCCCCGCCCTCCAGGGCGGAGCTGATGAAGGCGTGGCCGTCGAACCGCTCCCCCTGGAGGGGGATGAACAGGCTGCCCTCCGGGATGTCACGGCTGTCGGTGGTGACTGAATCCACCGTGGCGTCCAGATCGTCAAAGCCCCCCAGGAGTGTGCCGCCCACCGCCTCCAAAAGCTGGCGTACCGTCAGTTTATCCATACCTGATCTCTCCTTGGCGCGCTCAGCGGCCCTCTCTCCGGGCCTTCAGCGACGCGTTGATGATCCGCTCACACAGCTCTCCGTAGCTGATACCCACCGCCTCCGCCTCCTGGGGCACCAGGCTGGTGGGGGTCATGCCGGGCAGGGTGTTGATCTCCAAAAACCAGGCCGTCCCGTCCTCGGCGACGATGAAGTCCGCCCGGGAATAGACCGACAGGCCCAGGGCGTTGAACACCGTCTCGGTGGCCTTTGCCAGCCGCTCCTCCCATTCCTTCGGGATGGGCGCGGGGCAGATCTCCTCCGCCGCCCCCGGCTGGTACTTGTTCTCGTAGTCGTAAAAGCCCGCCTTGGGGATGATCTCGATGGAGGGCAGGGCCTTCCCCTCCAGGATGCCCACCTGGATCTCCCGGCCGGCGATGTACTCCTCGATGACGGTACGGCCCCCCAGGGCGGCGGCGGCTTTCAGGGCCTGGGCCAGCTCCGAGCGGTCGTGAGCGATGGACACCCCGATGGAGGAGCCGGAGTCCACCGGCTTCACCACGCAGGGCAGGTCCAGGGTCTCGGTCAGGGAAGCCATATTGTCCTCGGTGACCACCAGGGACCGCCACTTGGGGGTCAGCACCCCCAGGGGGGCCGCCACCCGCTTGGTCAGATCCTTGTCCATGGCGATGGCGCTGCCCAGATAGCCGGAACCCGTATAGGGGATGCCCAGCAGGTCGAAGGCGGCCTGGACCCGTCCGTCCTCCCCGCAGGCCCCGTGGAGGGCCAGGAACACCACGTCCGCCCCCTTGCAGAGGGCAAGCACGTTGGGGCCGAACTGGCCGTCCTCCCCGCCCTTCCGAGCGGCTTTGACCGCCTCCAGGTCGGGGGCCCGCCGGTCGATGGCGGACAGCTCCAGGGGGGCGGCGTACAGCTCCTCCGCCGTCCGCTCCGTGCCCAGATAGAGGTCCACCAGGGCGGCCCGGTGCCCCCGGTCCCGGAGGGCCTTACACACCTTGGTGCCGCTGGACAGGGACACGTTCCTCTCCGGGCTGAGCCCGCCCGCCAACACGATAATATCCATAAGCGCTCCACTCCTTAATTTTCCAATGACGCCACTATTTTATGTTCGGCGGTAAATTATATCACAAGACCGGCCCGGAGGCAAGGGTAAAGGATGATTTTCCCCGGCGCGAAGTTTTCCCAAAAATCATGAAATCTCCTTGAAATTTCCGCCAATATTCTCTATACTGGTGTCAGCTAAATCAATACGCGAGGTGACCGATATGTCCACTTCTGTTGAACTTGCAAAGGAACTGCGCGCCGGCGCCCACGACGGGGCCCTGGCCCGCCTCTACGCCCCCGACGGCTCGGAGGGCGGCCTGCTGTCCGCCCGGGAACGGGCCGCCCATGCGGCGGAGGGCTTTGTGTCCGTCTATGGGGAGAAAGGCGGCGCCGCCCTGTTCTCCGGCCCCGGCCGCACCGAGATCGGCGGCAACCACACCGACCACCAGCACGGCCACGTGCTGTGCGCCAGCGTGGATATGGACATCCTGGCCTGCGCCGCCCCCAACGGGGAGAACGTCATCCGCATCACGTCCGAGGGCTACCCCGCCCTGGAGGTCTCCCTGGACGACCTGATCCCCAGGGAGGAGGAGAAAAACACCTCCGCCGCCCTGGTGCGGGGCGTCGCCGCCAAGCTGACCGAGCTGGGCCACACCCTCTCCGGGTTCGACGCCTACGCCGTCTCCGCCGTTCCCTCCGGCTCCGGCCTGTCCTCCTCCGCCACCTATGAGACCCTGGTGGGGACCATCCTCAACTTCTACTGCTGCGGCATGACGCTCAGCCCCATCGACATCGCCCGGGTGGGCCAGTACGCGGAGAACATCTACTTCGGCAAGCCCTGCGGCCTCATGGACCAGATGGCCTCCTCCCTGGGGAGCGCGGTGGCCATCGACTTTGCCGACCCCGCCGAACCCAAGCCCCAGCGGGTGGGGTACGACTTCGGCAGGTCCGGCCACGCCCTGTGCATCGTGGACACCGGCTCCTGCCATTCCGACCTCACCGACGACTACGCCGACATCACCCGGGAGATGGGGGCGGTGGCCGCCTGCTTCGGCTGCCAGTTCCTGCGGGACGTGCCGGAGGCCGACTTCCGTGCCAAACTGCCCGCCCTCCGGGCACAGTGCGGCGACCGGGCGGTCCTCCGGGCCATGCACTACTACGCCGACGACCGCCGGGCGGTGGAGGAGGCCGAAGCCCTGGCCGCCGGCGCCTTTGACCAGTTCCTGCGGCTGGTGAACGAGTCCGGCCTGTCCTCGGAGCTGCTGCTGCAAAACATCTGGTCCCCGGAGGACCCCAAGCACCAGGCGGTGGCGGTATCCCTGGCCGTGGGCCGGGAGCTGCTGGGCGGCCGGGGAGCCATCCGGGTCCACGGCGGCGGCTTTGCCGGCACCATCCAGGCCTTTGTCCCCGACGATCTGCTGGACGCCTTCAAGGCCGGCATGGAGGAGCTGCTGGGCCGTGGCAGCTGCCATGTGCTCCACATCCGCCCCTACGGCGGCGCCGTGGTGGTGGGCGGGCCTTCCCGCCAGACGCTCCATACAGGTCCTGGCCCCCAAATGAGGTGAGAGAATGGTCAACGAAGCGATCTCCAAACTGATCACCTACGCCCGCCGCAAAGGGCTCATCGACGAATGCGAGCAAATTTGGGCTACCAACGCCATCCTGGAGGCCCTGAAGCTGGACTCCTACGCCGACCCCGGCGTGGAGTGGGGCGACATCGACCTGGCCGCCACCCTGGACGAGCTCACCGACGACGCCTATCAGCGGGGCGTCCTCACCGAGAACTCCGTCGTCTACCGGGACCTGTTCGACACCGGCCTCATGGGCCGGCTCACCCCCCGCCCCGCCCAGGTCATCGAAAAGTTCCTCTCCCTCTGCCGGGAGGACCCCAAAAAGGCCACCGACTGGTACTATGAGTTCTCCCAGGACACCAACTACATCCGCCGGGACCGCATCGCCAGGGACGTGAAGTGGATCGCCCCCACGGAGTACGGGGACCTGGACATCACCATCAACCTGTCCAAGCCGGAGAAGGACCCCAAGGCCATCGCGGCGGCCAAGAACCTGCCCGCCTCCGCCTACCCCCGGTGCCAGCTCTGCGCCGAGAACGAGGGCTACGCGGGCCGGGTCAACCACCCCGCCCGGCAGAACCACCGGATGGTGCCCATCACCATCAACGGCTCGCCCTGGTTCCTGCAATACTCCCCTTACGTGTACTACAACGAACACTGCATCTGCTTCAACCGGGAGCATGTCCCCATGAAGATCGACCGGGCCTGCTTCGGCAAGCTGCTGGACTTCGTGGGCCAGTTCCCCCACTACTTCGTGGGCTCCAACGCCGACCTGCCCATCGTGGGCGGCTCCATCCTGGCCCACGACCACTTCCAGGGCGGACGGTACACCTTCGCCATGGAAAAGGCCCCGGTTGAGACCCCCGTCACCTTCCCCGGCTATGAGGACGTGGCCGCCGGCATCGTCAAGTGGCCCATGTCCGTCATCCGCCTCACGGCGGACGACCCCGCCCGCCTGGTAGACCTTGCGGACAAGATCCTGACCGCCTGGCGGGGCTATACAGATGAATCCGCCTTTATCTTCGCGGAGACGGACGGCGAGCCTCACAACACCATCACTCCCATCGCCCGGAGGCGCGGGGAGAAGTTTGAGCTGGACCTGGTGCTGCGGAACAACATCACCACCCCTGAACATCCCCTGGGGGTCTACCATCCCCATGCGGAGCTCCACCACATCAAAAAGGAGAACATCGGCCTCATCGAGGTGATGGGCCTGGCCGTCCTCCCGGCGCGGCTGAAGGCCGAGCTGGCGGCGGTGGCCGACGCCCTTGTATCCGGCGCCGATTTGCGCTCCAACGAGCTGACGGAAAAGCACGCCGACTGGGCGGAGGGCTTCGCCCCCAGCTATGCTATCACCCGGGAGAACGCCCTGGACATCGTCCAGAAGGAGACGGGGCTCGTGTTCGCAAAGGTGCTGGAGCACGCCGGCGTCTACGCCCGGAACGAGGCCGGCAAGGCCGCCTTCCTGCGGTTCATCGACAGCGTAAAATGAAAGAGTTTACCGTCGGCCCCAACGACGCGGGCCAGCGGGTGGACCGCTGGCTGGCCAAGACCCTGCCCCTCCTCCCCGGCCCCCTGGCCCAGAAATACCTGCGGCTCAAGCGGGTGAAGCGGAACGGCAGGGCCGCCAAAAAGGACGACCGGCTTCAGCAGGGCGATCTGCTCCAACTCTATATCAACGACGAGTTCTTTGAGCAGCCCAGCCGGGAAAACGCCTTTCTGTCGGTGTTCAAGCCCGTGCTCGATGTCCTCTATGAGGACGAGCACCTGCTGCTGGTGAACAAGCGCCCCGGCGTGGTGGTCCACCCCGACGACAAGGAGCGGGTCAACACCCTCATCACCCACATCCAGGCGTATCTGTACCAGAAAAAGGAGTGGTCTCCCTACTGGGAGAACTCCTTTGCCCCGGCCCTCTGCAACCGTATCGATCGGAACACCGGCGGCATCGTCATTGCCGCCAAGACCGCCGAGGCCCTGCGGGTGATGAATCAGAAGATCCGGGACCGGGAACTGCAAAAGCTGTACCTCTGCGTGGTACACGGGACGCCGGAGCCCAGGGAGGGCCAGTTGAAGGGATACATCCTCAAGGACGAGGATAAGGCCCAGGTAAAGGTCTATGACCGACCTGTCCCCAATGGGCGTACAGCGGTCACCCTTTACAGGACCCTGGCGGTGCGAAACGGTCTCTCCCTGGTGGAATGCGACCTCATCACCGGCCGGACCCACCAGATCAGGGCACAGTTCGCCGCCGCGGGGCACCCCCTGCTGGGGGACGGCAAATATGGCCGGGAGCGGGACGACAAGAAGTACGACCGCCGGTTCCAGGCGCTCTACTCCTACAAGCTGAAATTCCAGTTCACCACCGATGCGGGGTGTCTCAATGCCCTCAACGGCCGGGAGTGGACGGTGGAGGACGTGGACTTTGTGGGGGAGTATTTCCCGGACTATCAAATGGCATGAAAGGGGCCGCTCCGATGGAGCGGCCCTTTTCTTTTGCCTCTCTCAGGCGATGGCGGAGACCTCGTACCCCGCCTCGGCGATGGCGGCGCGGATGGCGTCGTCGGAGACGGTGGAGGCGACGGTGCCGGTCTTGCTCTCCAGGTCCACGGTGGCGTTGGGGTCCAGGGACTGGAGGGCCTTCTCGGCGTGCTTGCGGCAGTTCTGGCACATCATGCCCTCAATGGTGACTTTTTTCATGGTATCGACTTCTCCTTTCGGTGTTTCAACGGCGGTCTCGCCGGTGTTGACGGTGATCTCAGCGGCTTTCGCCGCGGTTTCGGCGCGCTCCGGCTGGATGCTGGGCTTAAAGAACCGCAGGCGCAGGGCGTTGCTGACCACGGTGACGGAACTGAGGCTCATGGCGGCGGCGGCATACATGGGGTCCAGCTGGAACCCGAACAGGCCGGCGGCCATGGGGATGCAGATGACGTTGTAGAAGAAGGCCCAGAACAGGTTTTGCTTCACGTTGCGGATGGTGGCCCTGGACAGCTCCACGGCGGTGACCGCGTCGGCCAGGTCGGACTTCATCAGCACGATGTCGGCGGACTCGATGGCCACATCGGCTCCCGCGCCGATGGCGATGCCCACGTCGGCCCGGGCCAGGGCGGGCGCGTCGTTGACGCCGTCCCCCACCATGGCCACCTTCTCCCCCTTCATCTGGAGGGCGGAGATCTGCCGCTCCTTGTCGGCGGGCAGCACCTCGGCGATCACGTCGGTGAGGCCCAGCTCTTTGCCGATGGCCTCGGCGGTGCGTTTGTTGTCGCCGGTGAGCATGACGACCTTCAATCCCAGTCTGCGGAAGCCCTCGATGGCGGCGCGGCTGGTGGGCTTGACGGTATCGGCCACGGCGATGACCCCGATGGGCCGGCCGTCCTGGAGGAAGAACAGGGGCGTCTTGCCCTGGGCGGCCAGGTCGTCGGCCAGGGACTGGTGCTCCCCCAGCTTCACCCCGGCCCCGGCCAGCATGGCGGCGTTGCCCGCCACGTAGAACGCGCCCTGGATGTGCCCCCGGACGCCCTTGCCGTGGACGGCCTCGAAGCCCTCCACCGGGCACAGGGGGATGCCCCGATGGGCGGCCTCCTCCACCACGGCGGCCCCCAGGGGATGCTCAGAGGGCTTCTCCAGGGATGCGGCCACGCACAGCAACTCCTCGGCGGAGGTCCCGTTCAGGGGGTACACGTCGGTGACCTTGGGCCTGCCCTCGGTGACGGTGCCCGTCTTGTCCAGCACCACCGCCGTCACCGAGCGGAGCCGCTCCAGGCCCTCGGCGGACTTCACCAGGATGCCGTACTCGGCCCCCTTGCCGGTGCCCACCATGATGGCCACGGGGGTGGCAAGGCCTAAGGCGCAGGGGCAGGAGATGACCAGCACCGCCACGCCGGAGGTGAGCGCCCGCTCCACCGAACCGGTGAGCAGCATCCACACCGCCGCCGTGACGATGGCGATGCCGATGACCGCCGGGACGAACACCCCGGCCACCTTGTCCGCCAGCTTGGCGATGGGGGCCTTGGAGGATGCGGCCTCGTCCACCAGGCGGATCATCTGGGCCAGAGTGGTGTCCTCCCCCACCCGGGTGGCCCGGAGCGTTAAAACACCGGACTTGTTGATGGAGGCGGAGATCACCGTGTCCCCCACGGCCTTGTCCACGGGGATGGACTCGCCGGTGAGGGCGGACTCGTCCACCGAGGAGGAGCCCTCCGCCACCACGCCGTCCACCGGCACCGAGCCGCCGGGCCGCACGATCACCAGGTCGCCCACCCGCACCTGCTCCACCGGGACCTCCACCTCCCTGCCGTCCCGGAGGACGGAGGCGGTCTTGGGGGTCAGGTCGATGAGCCGGGCGATGGCCTGGCCGGTCTTGCCCTTGGAGCGGGTCTCCAGATACTTGCCCACGGTGACCAGGGTCAGGATCATGCCGGCGGACTCGAAATAGAGGCTCATGTGGAAGCGCTCCACCGTCTCCATGTCCCCGCGGCCCAGGGCGTAGGCCAGCCGGAACATCACATAGACGCTGTACGCGAACGCCACGGCGGAGCCCAGGGCGATGAGGGAGTCCATGTTGGGGGAGCGGCGCCACAGCGTTTTGAAGCCCACCTTGTAGTACTTGTCGTTGACATACATGATGGGGAGGGTCAGCAGTAGCAGGGTCAGGGCGAACACCAGCATATTCTGGTGGCCCAGCAGGAAGGCCGGCAGCGGCCAGCCCATCATGTGGCCCATGGAGATATAGAACAGGGGCGCCAGGAAGATGACGGAGATGATGAGCCGCCGCCTCATCCGCTTCAGCTCGTCCTCCATGTCGGGGACGGCGGGCTGGGGCCGGGCGCTCTCCCCCTTCGCGGCGGGGAGGGACGCGCCGTACCCCGCCTTGTCCACGGCGGCGATGATCTGATCGGTGGTCAGATCCCCCGTCCAGTCCACCGTCATGGAGCCGCCCAGCAGGTTCACGTTCACCTCGGACACGCCCTCCAGCTTCCGCACCGCCTTGTCCACGTGGGCGGAGCAGGCGGAGCAGGTCATGCCGGTGACGATAAATTTCTGTCTCATTCAACTGCACCAGCCTTTCCGGGGATATTCACAGTATTTTCCCCAGGGCGTTCACCAATTCGTCGATCTTGTCGGACCGCTCCCTGTCGCTCTCGGCGTGCTCCACGCAGTGTTTCAGGTGGGCGGTCAATATCTCCCGGTTGGCCCGGCGGAGCATAGCGTCCGCCGCCGTCACCTGCTGGGAGATGTCCATGCAGTAGCGGTCCTCCTCCACCATTTTGATGATGCCGTCGATCTGGCCCCTGGCGGTCTTCAGCAGGCGCAGGATGGTCTTGTGGTCGGCCATCATAGGCAGATCCCTCCTTTTCGGTCGGATAACACCCCCCTGGGGGGTAGTGTTATCATACTATGCCGGTGGGAGTTTGTCAAGAGGAAGTTGAGGCGCGGAACGGAAAAGGCCCTCCAGCCGGGGATGGAGGGCCTTCTGAAACTTATTGTATGTAGATTTATTGTATTCAAATCGCTATATTTGCTATATGGATTATATTGGAGGCCGTGCGGATGGACATTATAAAGGTTTTTGGCAGCAATCTTAAAAAATACAGGATCGCATTGGGGCTTTCCCAGGAGGCCTTTGCGGAAAAGTGCGGTATGCATCGCACTTATATCAGCGCGATCGAGTGCAATCGGAGGAGCATCTCGCTGGAGAATATCCAGCGGATCGCCGATGCGCTTGGGGTCGAGACATATCAACTGTTTTTGGAGGAGGGTCCTCATGCTTGCGTATAAGCTGGGCACGTTGGAGGCATCGGAAGCGCTGATCAGCGATCTTTACATCGACCTGCGGGCCAAAGTAAATGAGTGGTCCGCGATCACAAAACAGACGCCTCAAGCGCGCATGGGCTATGTAGGGCAGCACCTTGTCAGCGTCGTTACCGGCTACCCTGGCGGGAAGTCGGGCGCGAGAGGTTATGATTTGTTAATGGACGGCGGCGCGTATGGCGAGATCAAAACCTGCTATCGCGTCGATCAGTTGGGTTCCTGCAATCGCTGCGGAGCGGTGGTATCAAGCCTTGAAACCGTGTGTTCTTCCTGTGGTTCGGCCGAAATCAATCGAAAAGACGATTCAAAGTGGCTCATTGCATTACGTAACGACAAAGAATTTGAAGAGGTCGTCGAACCGCTCAGGTACTACTTTGTCCTGTTTGAGTTTGAAGAATTGAATAACGCGGCAAACAACAACATCCTGGCATCGATCTGGGAGGTCGACCCAAAGACCAAGGGGTTCGCTTTCTGCATGATCGATTATTACCTGAATATCCGTGCCAAATCAAAATCCAAGGCGCCGTTCGATCTGTGGCCGCATAGCTTCAAATTTCTGTTGACCAAACCCATGCTCATTTATCGTGCCGTTATTAAAGCTAATGGCACGATTGAGACAAAAATCTTTCCAACGTTAAAAAACACTGAAAAAACCGTCTTAAAAGAATTGACAGAGTACTCGGGTGCGCGTACGATCACACCGGCGTCCGTGATAAACGTCATCCATCGCTTTTTCCCCGGAAAGGATGTCCGGCTCACTTCGAGACACGACTGTTTGGACCTGCTGGAATCCTTAAGAGCCGAGCATCATATCTCCAATGACGATCTGTGCGACGCCTTTGCCGAGGAGATCTATTTGCCATTGATCCTGCCACATAAAGCGGATCTCCCCGACGCGATCAAAAGATATTATGAAGATCTGCAATAGCAAAAGAGCCTCCGATGGCCGGAGGCTCTTTTCCTTTGCGGACTCATTCACTGCGCATAAGCCTTTCCAAAGACTTCTGATAATACTCCCGCTCTACTTCAAAGCCAATGTAATTCCGATTTAGGAGGGCACAGGCAACGGCGGTCGAGCCGCCCCCCATAAATGGATCAAGCACAATATCGTTTTCATTGCTGCTTGTCAGGATAAGCCTCTGCAACAATTTTTGCGGTTTTTGCGTCGGATGGTATCTTTTCTCACTATAAAAGCTTATATCATCCCATACATCTGTTATCCCAAGTTGTGGATGATAGGTCTGGCTTATCTTGGAGTACGGAATATCAAACTGAAGTATCTCTTGTAATTTGCGCCAATATTCCTCTGTCGGCAGCTGTTTGCACACATTTTCACCTGTATATATGCTCCACATGCCTCCTCCGTTCGATTTAACGCCCAATCGTTCATTGATCTCCTTTGCCGACAATCCAAGTTCTTCTTGTCTCTTCTTTAAAAACGCTTTTGCAAATGGCTTTGGGTCCTTATAAAGAAACAAAATGCTCTCTGTGACGTTTGGGAACATTTTATAATTTTTAGTCGCTCTCCCGGACGCCGCCTGCATTCCTTTGTTCATGACCAACTGCTGCCTGAGTTCAAGACCGCAATCCTCAAGAATGGGCAACAGCCTGCTCAACATTCTAAAATATCCGAACAAATAGAAGGAACCGCCTTTGCGCAATGTACGCGAAGCCTCTGTTATCCAGGCCTTTGACCATTTCAAATAGTCGCTTTCCGTTCGCCACAGATAGTCCCATTTTTCGCCTATAACTTTAAAATACGGCGGGTCCGCGATGATCAAATCAGCGCTCTCATCCCGGATCAATGCTCGCATCCCACTTACACAATCCTGATTATATATTCTGTTGATTTCCACAGCCGGGTCTCCCCCTAACAAACTTGAAGAGACTTCATCTCCGTAATCTAAAACGACGAATGTCCTCCATCAGCCCCAACATGGATGATCCCTTTATTTTGATCCTTCAACAATCAAGTGTAAATGGCGTATCGATGTGAAGCCGCATAAGCTTTTATTTTACGCTGCGATTCATTCGTATTCGGCAAATTCAGATATATAGGGGCGTATTTGAGGTGATTTCACAGGAAAAACTTTCGCAATTATGTTAATATTTCACCTGTTATTTGGGACACCTCGTTTTCTTAGTATCAAAATAGTATCACAGAAAACCAGAGTTTGCAAGAGTTCCGGGCTTTGCAAGTACCTGTCGAAATTGGCCTCAATTTGAGGCCAATTTCGGCCACTGACCTCCACTCAAAATCAAAGGAGGCAGGCAAGCACCCCTGGGGCTTGCCTGCCTTGATAACCGCAGAGCAAGACCGGGCAGGGCTGTCAATGGCGGCGCATGAAATGCGCCGTTCATCTTGACCATTGACAGCTTTGACCGGGAGTGCTTTCAATATATACTGTTTTTGTAGCAATCGTATTTCTGAAAGCAAGATCATGTTCTACGAAGATCATTGTAGGAGAAAATTCCCTAATCAGATTTTCAATTTGCATTCGAGAATAGAT
>CANPWZ010000028.1 GCA_947585425.1 uncultured Oscillospiraceae bacterium | reverse complement strand
AAGGGCCTGTCCTTCCTGGAGTTCAACTATATGATCATGCAGTCCTACGACTTCTACTATCTGTTCCAGCACTACGGCTGCAATATGCAGTTCGGCGGGGACGACCAGTGGTCCAACATGCTGGGCGGCACCGAGCTCATCCGCCGGAAGCTGGGCAAGGACGCCCACGCCATGACCATCACCCTGCTCACCGACTCCCAGGGCAAGAAGATGGGCAAGACCGCCGGCAACGCCGTGTGGCTGGACCCCAATAAGACCAGCCCCTACGACTTCTACCAGTACTGGCGGAACGTGGATGACGCGGACGTGATGAAGTGCATCCGCATGCTCACCTTCCTGCCCTTGGAGCAGATCGACGAGATGGACCGCTGGGAGGGCAGCGAGCTGAACCGGGCCAAGGAGATCCTGGCCTGGGAGCTGACGAACATGGTCCACGGCAGGGAGGAGGCCGACAAGGCCCAGGCCGCCGCCAAGGCCCTGTTCTCCGGCGCCGGGGACGACGCCAATATGCCCTCTACCGCTCTTGCCGACGGCGACTTCGCCGACGGGAAGATCGGCGTGCTGGCCCTGATGGTCAAGTGCGGTCTGGCCGTCTCCAACGGCGAGGCCCGCCGGCTGGTCCAGCAGGGGGGCGTGTCCGTCAACGACGCCAAGGTCACCGATCCCAACCTGTACTACGACAGGGCCGCCTTTGAGGGCGGATTGGTCATCAAAAAGGGGAAAAAGGTGTTCCACCGGGCGGTGCTGGCCTGAATCAGACATCAAAAACCGGACGCCGCGAGGCGTTCGGTTTTTTTGCGTTCGGCGGCGATATATGGAACAGAAAAGCGTCTTATTCATTGAGCGCGCTCAAAAGCGAGAGGAGGCGGCGTATGGAGGACCGGGAGATCGTTAGTCTGTTTTTAGAGCGGGACGAACGAGCGGTGGCCGAGCTGGAAGCCAAGTACGGCGGCCTGTGCCGCCGGGTGGCCGGGAACATCTTGCGCAGTCAGGAGGACGCCGAGGAGGTGACCAGCGACGCCGTCTTTGCCGTGTGGCGCACCGTGCCGTCCCAGGTGCCCAAAAGCCTGCTGGCCTACACCCTTCGCATTGCCCGCAACAAGGCCATCACCCGCCTGCGGGAGGTCACCCGGGACAAGCGGAGCGGGGAGCAGGACCTGACCGAGGCGGAGCCCTCCGTGCCGGACAACGCCGCCGACAGCCTGGAGGCGGCCGAGACCGCCCGGCTCATCAACGACTTCCTCCATACCCGCCCGGAGCGGGAGCAGATCATGTTCACCCGCCGCTACTTCATGGGGGACGAGCCGGGGGAGATCGCCAAAGACCTGGGCGTCAGCCCCCTGCGGGTGTCGGATACTCTCTATAAGCTAAAACAGCGGTTAAGACAGTATTTGCGGGAAAGGGACGTGATCGTATGAACGACAGGAAAATGACAGAGCTGGCCGGGCTGTTGGACGACGAGTTCATCGTTCGGGCCGCCGGCACGGTGGGAAGTAAGGAGAAATCCATGAAAAAAGGTTCGGTTTTGAAAACGGCGCTCATTGCCGCGGCGCTGTGCCTGGCGCTGGCGGGGACGGTGTTTGCGGTCACCGCTGCGGTGAGGCAAGCTAAAATCTATGCCTTCGATACCCCGCAGGAGGCGGCGGACGCGGCCAAGGCCGCCTCGGACAGCGTTGGCGGAGAAGACGTGGCGCCCGGGATGTGGCACATCACTGAGCACGGTCGCAAGATCGCGGACTTCGAGGAGCCGGAGCCCATCGGGCTGGAAAAGCGGCTGACTCAGTACGATCTGGTCCTCGCGCACCGGTTTGGCAGTACGGAGGACGGCTGGAATGAGATGTATACCGCGCGAAAGGACACGTCCTATGGGCTGATCCGGGATTTTCAGCAGGACACCCGGTACGTGGCGGACAGCCTTGCCGGGGTGGAGTTCCTGTGGCCGGAGAATGTGCCCGCTCTGGACTTCTCCCGGCTGGAGAGCGAGTACCGGGCGGTTGCGGGAAACGAGACGTTTTTTGAGCGCTTGGACCGAAACGGGGCGGAAATGGTCGTCCTGAGCGGCACATACCGCGGCGAGGGGGACGCCATCTTCAGCGTGGAACTGTCCTACTATCCGGGCCGCAAGGCGCGGGATCAGTACATGGTCTCTGAGGATCTGACGGAGTACACCACGGCGGACGGCGTGGTCGTAGCCATTGACGAAGACGTCACCGTTTCCGGGCGGCAGGCCTTCTGGGTGTACTTCGACTGCGGGGAGCTGTCCTTCTCCGTGTACGGCAACGAGCTGCCAGCCGGGGAACTGCATACCCTGCTGGACAGCTTCGGCCTGTCGGCGCTGCTGTGAGCGCATGAAAACCCCGGTCCCACGGACCGGGGTTTTTCGCGCTCATTTTATTTTACCACATCGGCCATGCTGTACAGCCCCGGCTTATTCACCGTGGCCAGGAACTTGGCCGCCTGGACCGCGCCGCTCGCAAAAATTTCACGAGAGGCGGCGTGGTGGCTGATCTCGATGACCTCGTCCCGGCCGGCGAAGATGACGGTGTGGTCCCCCACGATGGTGCCGCCCCGGACAGAGGAGATACCGATCTCCCGGCCGTCCCGGGCCTTGCGGACCGAGTGGCGGTCAAAAACGCACTCGGGGTCGTAGGGCAGGCCCTGGGCGGCCGCGTCCGCCAGCATGAGGGCGGTGCCGCTGGGGGCGTCCAGCTTGCGGCGGTGGTGCCGCTCCACGATCTCCACGTCGTAATCCGCGCCCAGCAGGGCGGCGGCCCGCCTGACCAGGTCCACCAGCACGTTGACGCCCAGAGACATATTGGCGGAGCGGAACACGGGGATGGACTGAGCCGTCCTGTCGATGAGGGCAAGCTGCTCCTCGCTGTACCCGGTGGTGGCCAGTACCACGGGCAGCTTCCGCTCCACACAGAAGTCCAGCAGTGGCTCCAGGGCGGAGGGGTGGGAGAAGTCGATGACGGCGTCGGCCTCGGCTGTGCAGGCGGCGGGGGAGGAGAATACCGGGAAGCCCTCCATGGGCTGGGGCAGAATGTCGATGCCGGCGGAGACCTCCACAACCGGGTCGGCGGCGCAGATGTCGGCCACCACCCGTCCCATGTGACCGCAGCAGCCGGAGATGATCATCTTTTGCATAGGGAGGACTCCTTACAGCAGGCCCATGCGGGTCATGGCGGCCTGCAGGACCTCCAGATTTTTCTCAGAGATCTCGCACAGGGGCAGCCGCAGGGCGCCGGCGTTCATGCCCATCAGGTTCATAGCCGCCTTGATGGGGATGGGGTTGACCTCGATAAACAGGGCGTCGATCAGGTCCATGTACTGGATCTGGAGCTTGGAGGCGGCGGCAAAGTCGTTCTCCAGGCACAGGTGGGACATCTTCACCATCACCTCGGGGATGATGTTGGATGCCACCGAGATGACGCCCTTGGCGCCCAGCGCCATCATGGGGACCACCTGGTCGTCGTTGCCGGACCAGATGTAGAAGTCGTCCGGGCAGAGGAACCGGGTGTGGGCTAGCAGGGAGAAGTTGCCGCTGGCCTCCTTGACGCCGTTGATCTTGGGGTTCTGGGACAGCACCTTGTAGGTCTCGGCGGTGAAGGTGATGCCGGTGCGGGAGGGCACGTTGTAGAGGATCATGGGGATGTCCGCCCGCTCGGAGATGTACTCGTAGTGCTTGATGAGGCCGGTCTGGCTGGCCTTGTTGTAGTAGGGGGTGACGAGCAGGGCGGCGTCGGCCCCGCAGTCCTGGGCGTGCTGGGTCAGGTAGACGGCGGCGGTGGTGTCGTTGCTGCCGGTGCCGGCGATGACCTTCACCCGGTGATCCACCCGCTTGACGCAGAACTCCACCGCGGCGATATGTTCTCGGATGGACATGGTGGCCGACTCGCCGGTGGTGCCGCACACACACACGGCGTCCACGCCGGCGGCGATCTGGTCGTCGATCAGCTTGCCGAAGGCGTCGTAGTCGATGGCGTTGTTAGGCCCGAAGGGGGTGACCAGGGCGGGACAGGAGCCGGTAAATACAGGAGTCCTCATATGGATGCAGCCCTTTCAATCAAGATTCCGCTCATTTGCGGGTGATATACCCCTTGGCACACAGCAGCTCCGCCAGCAGCACACCGCCGCCGGCGGCCCCCCGGAGGGTGTTGTGGGACAGGGATACGAACTTGTAATCGTACTGGGTATCGGGGCGGAGCCGGCCGATGGAGACGGCCATGCCGCCCTCCAGATCCCGGTCCAGCCTGGCCTGGGGCCGGTCGGGCTCCTCAAAGTAGTGGAGGAACTGCTTGGGAGCGGTGGGGAGGCCCAGCTCCTGGGGGACGCCCTGGAAGCCGGCCCAGGCCTCTTTCATCTGCTCCATGGTGGGCTTGTTCTTGAAGGTGACGAAGGCGGCGGCGGTGTGGCCGTTGGACACGGGAACCCGCAGACATTGGGCGGTGATGGAGATGCCCTCCGCGTTGACGATGACGCCGTTCTCCACCCGGCCCCACACCTTCAGGGGCTCCTGCTCGGACTTCTCCTCCTCGCCGCCGATGTAGGGGATCAGGTTATCCACCATCTCGGGCCAGGTCTGGAAAGTCTTGCCCGCGCCGGAAATGGCCTGATAGGTACACACCAGCACCTTTTCGATGCCGAAGGAGCGCAGGGGGGAGAGGGCGGGCACGTAGCTCTGAATGGAGCAGTTGGACTTGACGGCGATGAAGCCGCGCTGAGTGCCCAGGCGCTTTCTCTGGGCGGGGATGACCTCGATGTGCTCGGGGTTGATCTCGGGCACCACCATGGGCACGTCGGGGGTCCAGCGGTGGGCGGAGTTGTTGGAGACCACCGGGCACTCGCATTTGGCGTAGGCCTCCTCCAGGGCGCGGATCTCGTCCTTCTTCATGTCCACGGCGGAGAACACGAAGTCCACCATCCCGGCGATCTTCTCCACGTCGTCCTGGGCGCTCATCAGCACCAGGCCCTTCGCCTCCTCGGGGATGGGGGTGTCCATGGCCCAGCGGCCGGCTACCGCGTCCTCATACCGCTTGCCGGCGGAGCGGGGGCTGGCGGCCACCACGGTGAGCTGGAACCAGGGGTGGTTCTCCATCAGAGTGACGAAGCGCTGGCCCACCATGCCGGTGGCGCCGATGACGCCCACTTTGTACTTTTCTGCTGCCATAACGATGACCTCCTGTCCGCCCGAAAAAAAGTGTTGAAACCGGGCGGGTATATGAGTTATAATAAACCAAATGAGGGTTTCGCCGCCGCCCGCGGAGCCACCGGCGGATACTTCTAATTACTATAACATCATCACGATAAAGTGTCAATCGGTTTCACAAACTCCCGTTGGAGAAATGGAGCGTACTTATGAAACGGAAATTCGTGCAAATTGCGGCCCTTTTCCTGGTTTTATGCCTGGTGGCCGGGAACAGCGCCTTTCCCGCGGAGGCGTCTGGCGCGGCGCTGGACGACAGGATCATCCGGGTGGGGCTTGCCTATAACGGCTATCAGAGCAGGACCATCGACGGCGCCAACCTCGCCAACTCCACCGGCTCCGGGTTCCGGCTGGGCTATTTCGACAGCTCCAATCAGTTCGTCCAGCTTGGGGCCACGGAAAAGACCGCCATCTCGGTGGTGATGACCCGGAACGTGGGCTTTGGGACCTCCGGCGGCTACGAGAGCTATCACACCGCCCTGGCCGAAAGCGCCGGGGTAGTTGTGGGCTGCTACCATCTCCAGCTCCCCGGCAGCTACGCCACCTTTGAGGAAGCCCAGGCGGCCGCGGCCGCCTATGAGGGAGGGTTCCCGGCCTATATTGGCGGGGCGTTCTATGCCCGGATCGCCAACTGCGCCAGCCGGGAGGAGGCCTTGGCCGCCCAGGAGCAGTACGCCGCCCAACAGGTTCAGACAGAGCTCGCCGGCACCTCCGCTTACGGCGTCAATGTGGTGATCACCGGCACCGACACCATCCTGTTCCAGTATGACGATCAGGGCAAGGGCACCGGCCTTGGCATCATGCCCGACGCCGCCGGTGGGACCGAGAATTTTGTCACGCTGTTCAACACCGCCGCCTTTGGCCGGAACAACAACAAGTGGTACGGCGGCTTCCGCTATGAGCGGGTGGGCGGCGGGAACCTCACCGTGGTGAACATGGTCCGCCTGGGGGACTATCTCAAGGGCGTGGTGTCCGCCGAGATCGGCGGCTCCTGGCCCATCGAGGCCCAGAAGGCCCAGGCGGTGGCCTCAAGGACCTATACGCTGTCAAATCTGAACCGGCACAGCTCCAGCCACTTTGACGTCTGCCCGTCCACCCACTGTCACGCCTACTCGGGGCAGGCAAGCACCACCAGCTTGAACGTACAGGCGGTGGAAGAGACCGCCGGCGTCACGGTAACGTACAACGGGAAGTACGCCTCCTGCAACTACTACTCCTCCAACGGCGGCGCCACCATGAGCGCCAAAGACGTGTGGGGCAGCGACTACCCATACCTCCAGGGCAAGGCCGACCCCTACGAGACCGCGGCAGGGATCAGGAATGCCTGGAGCAAGTCCTGGTCTTTCAGCGACCTGACCTCCAAGCTGGGTTTTGCCGACACCGTTTCCTCCGCGAAGATCACCGCGTACACCGAGTTCGGCAATCCGCTGACGATCGTGTTCTACACCCGGAGCGGCAAGAGCTATACCATGACCACCGCCCAACTGGTGCGGGCGCTGAGCCTGAGCTCCTACCGTTACGACCTGGGCCCCAACGGTGGGAACAAGACGGACAGCTCTGTGGGCGGCTCCTCCGGCGGCGGCCTCTCTGTGAACGGCTCGCCGGTGTCCGGGGGCGCCGCGGGGATGTACGCCGTCGACGGAGCGGGCCATACCGTCCAGGTATCCGGGAACGCCTGGGTCATCACCGGGAGCGGGACCTCCACGGTGGAGGAGTGGTCCGGCGGTTCCGGCGACACCGGGGACGACGGGCTCTATTACGGCACCAACGGCTCCTTCGTCATCTCTGGCAGGGGAGCCGGCCACAACGTGGGCCTGAGCCAGTGGGGCGCCTGGGCCATGGCCAAACAGGACTTTACGTACAAGGAGATCCTGGAATTCTACTATACTGGCGTCACGGTGGGATAATGCTTGAAAACATCCGATTTTGATTTCGATCTGCCCCAGGAATTGATCGCCCAGACCCCTCTGGAGCGGCGGGACGCCTCCCGGCTGCTGACCTTGGGCAAGACCACGGGGGAGACCCGGCATCTCCATTTTTACGATCTGCCCTCCCTGCTCCGGCCGGGGGACTGCCTGGTACTCAACGACAGCCGGGTGCTGCCCGCACGGCTCATCGGCAAGCGGTCCGGCGGCGGCGCCTGCGAGGTGTTGCTGCTCATCGACCGGGGGGACAAGGTGTGGGAGTGCCTGGTGCGCCCCGGCAAAAAGCTCCGCCCCGGCGCGAAGGTGACCTTTGGGGAGGGAGAGCTGTCCGCCGAGATCGTGGGCGAGGTGGAGGGCGGCAACCGGCTGGTCCGCTTCGACTACGAGGGCATCTTTCTGGAGGTGCTGGAGCGGCTGGGCAAAATGCCCCTGCCGCCCTACATCAAGGCGGAATTGCGGGACCAGGAGCGTTATCAGACGGTGTACTCCCGGGTGACCGGCTCCGCCGCCGCACCCACCGCGGGCCTCCACTTCACCGAGGAACTGCTGGAGCAGGTACAGGCAATGGGTGTAAAGGTCTGCTACGTGACACTTCATGTGGGCCTCGGCACTTTCCGCCCGGTGAAAGCGGAGGACATCCGGGACCATGAGATGCACGCGGAATACTGCGTCATCCCCCAGGAGACCGCCGACGTCATCAATGAAACGAAGCGGCGCGGGGGGCGGGTCATCTGCGTAGGTACCACCTCCTGCCGTACCATCGAGAGCTGGGCGGCGGAGGACGGGACGCTGAAGGCCTCGGCGGGGTGGACCAGCATCTTTATCTATCCCGGCTACAAGTTCAAGGTGCTGGACGCCCTCATCACCAACTTCCACCTGCCCGAGAGCACCCTCATCATGCTGGTGTCCGCTTTGGCGGGCCGGGAGCACGTGCTGGCGGCCTACGCCGAGGCGGTGAAAGAGCGGTATCGCTTCTTTTCCTTCGGCGACGCCATGTTCATTTCGTGAGGGGTTGGCTATGTTTCAAGTTTTGAAAACCGAGGGCCGCGCCCGCCGGGGGGTATTCACCTGTCCTCACGGAACGGTCCAGACCCCGGTGTTCATGAACGTGGGCACCCAGGGAGCCATCAAGGGCGGGCTGTCCGCCTTTGACCTGAAAGACGTCGGCTGCCAGATGGAGCTTTCCAACACCTATCACCTCCATCTCCGCCCCGGCGACGATCTGGTGAGGGAGATGGGCGGCCTGCACAGGTTCATGGGGTGGGACGGCCCCATGCTCACCGACTCCGGCGGCTTCCAGGTGTTCTCCCTGGCCGGGATGCGGAAGATCACCGAGGAGGGGGTCACCTTCGCCTCCCATATCGACGGGCACCGAGTGTTCATGGGCCCGGAGGAGTCCATGCGGATCCAGTCCAACCTGGGCAGCGATGTGGCCATGGCCTTTGACGAATGTGTTGAGAACCCCGCGCCATATGACTACGCCAAGGCCTCCTGCCAGCGGACCCTGCGCTGGTTGGAGCGCTGTAAGGCCGAGCATGACAAGCTGAACGCCTTGCCGGACTGCGTGAATCCCGGGCAGATGCTCTTTGGCATCAACCAGGGGGCTACCTTTGAGGACCTGCGGGTGTGGCACGCGAGGGAGATCGCCAGGCTGGACTGCGACGGCTACGCCATAGGCGGCCTGGCGGTGGGAGAGCCCACCGAGGTGATGTATCAGATCATCGAGGCAGTAGAGCCTCATCTGCCGGCGGACAAGCCCAGGTACCTGATGGGCGTGGGCACCCCCTCCAACATCATCGAGGGGGTCTGGCGGGGGATCGACTTCTTCGACTGCGTCATGCCCGCCCGGAACGCCCGCCACGGCAAGCTGTTCACCTGGGGCGGGACGCTGAACATCAAGAACGAGAAGCACAAAAACGACGGCCGCCCCATCGATCCCGCGTGCGGCTGCCCCGTGTGCCGGAATTTCTCCCGGGCCTATCTGCGGCACCTGTTCGTGGCGGGGGAGATGCTGGCCATGCGGCTGGCGGTGATGCACAACCTGTATTTTTACAATGAATTGACCCGCCGTATCCGGGAGGCCCTGGACGGGGGAAGCTTCGCGCAGTTCCGGGCGGAGCACACGGAGAGGCTGGCCGGACGGGCGGGGTGAGTTCCCGTAAAAAGTTTCCCGATTGGAAAATTGGGGCTTGTCTTTGTCCGGCAATGACGCTATAATACTCGTATGCGCGTAAACACTCAACTATGTAAATGGAGGACAATCATCTATGCCGTTTTCTGCTAAACTGCCGCTTCTGGCGGCCGAGGCTGCCGCCCCCGGAGTCGGCTCCATGCTCCCTTCGATCCTTATGATCGTGGCGATGATCGCCGTTTTCTATTTCCTGATGATCCGCCCCGAGAACAAGCGCAAAAAAGAAGCCGAGGATATGCGCAACAATCTGAAGGTGGGGGACGACATCACCACCATCGGCGGTATCACCGGCACCATCTGCGCGGTGAAGGACAAGACCATCGTCATCGAGACCGGCGCCGACCGGGTGCGCATCGAGTTCACCAAATGGGCCGTTTCCAGCAAGGGCACCCAGACCACTGAGGATGTGCCCAACCCTGACGACAAAAAGGATAAGAAGAATAATACCGGCAAGGACAAGGGCAAGGAGCCCGAGAAGGACGCCAAAAAGGACAAATGAGAAAGTTTCGTCCGCTGACAGCATGAACTGCCGCCCCTTTTCATATGGTGTAGCACAAGCCATATGAAAAGGGGTGCTTTTATGCGTAAGAGCGAGGCGCGGGGGGCCAGCGCCGTGGAGATGACGGCGGCGGCGGTCATGGGAGGACTTTTGGCGCTGGGAGTGGCCATGCTGGTGCTGCTGCTGGGGGCGGTGGCGGTGTCCAACGGGATATTGAAGCAGGATGTGACGGCCCAGATCACGGCGCTTGCCTGCGTGCTGGGCGGACTTTGCGGAGGCATACTGACCTGTCTCAGGTGGAAAGCCCGGTATCTGCCCGGAGGACTGGCGGCTGGTCTGGTGTGTTTTTTGCTGATCCTGGCGGTGGGCCTTCTGTCCGGCGACGACTTTTCCCTGGGGCTCCAGGCGCTCATCGAGCTGGCTGGCTGCCTCTGCGGCGGCGGGCTCGCGGGACTGCTCTGCGGCGGCGGGCTGGGCCGGCGGCATCCAAAGCCCCGGAAAAAATAGGGAACATTTTGGATTCTATATTAAGGATAGCCCTTGACAAACGGGATCAAAGTCACTATAATTCCCCTGAATCAGTTTGCCCAACAAAAGAAAGGATGATCGTCATGGCCAAGGAGTATAAGCTGAGCGCGGAGCGGCTGGAAGAGCTGAAAACAGAGCTGAACTACCTGAAAACCGTCCGGGAGAAAGAGGTGGCCGACCAGATCAAGGAGGCCCGTTCCTTCGGCGACTTGAGCGAGAACAGCGAGTATGACGAGGCCAAAAACGTCCAGGGAAAGCTGTACTCCCGCATCGCCGAGCTGGAGGAGATCCTCTCCAACTACAAGGTGATCGAGGAGAACGAGGCCGACCCCAACACGGTGCGCATCGGCAGCAAGATCACCGTGACCGATGTGGCCACCGGCGACGAGGAGACCTATCAGGTGGTGGGCTCTCAGGAGGCCGATCCCATGAACGGCCGCATCTCGGAGGAATCCCCCTTCGGCAAAGCCCTGCTGGGCAAGGCCATCGGTGAGATCGCCGTGGTGGAGGCCCCCGTGGGCAATATCGAGTACAAGGTGGTCGCCATCCAGCGGTGAGCGGCCGTTACAAAGGAGAAAACGGTATGTCCGAGCAAAACAACAGCCGTCAGTTTCCCCAGGCGGAGCAGCCCCTGTCCGAGCTGCTCAAGGTCCGGCGGGACAAGCTGGCCGCCCTTCAGGCCGAGGGAAAGGACCCCTTTACCATTACCAAGTTCGACGTGACCCGCCACAGCGCCGAGATCAAGGACAACTTCGACGCGCTGGAGGGTCAGACCGCCCGCCTGGCGGGCCGGCTCATGTCCAAGCGGGGCATGGGCAAGGCGGTGTTCGCCGACCTCCAGGATAAAGAGGGCCGCATCCAGCTCTATGTCCGCATCGACGATGTGGGGGAGGAGCAGCTGGCCGCCTTTAAAAAGTACGACATCGGCGACATCGTGGGCGTTGAGGGCGAGGTGTTCCGCACCCAGCGGGGAGAGATCTCTGTAAAGGCTAAAACCGTTACACTGCTTTCCAAGTCCCTGCTGCCCCTGCCGGAGAAGTTCCACGGCCTCACCGATGTGGAGACGCGCTGCCGCCAGCGCTATGTGGACCTGATCGTCAACCCGGAGGTCAAGCGGAACTTCCAGATCCGCTCCCGCTTCATCCAGTACGTCCGGAAGTTTATGGACGACCGGGGTTACATGGAGGTGGAGACCCCGGTGCTGAACACCCTGGCCGGCGGCGCCGCCGCCCGGCCCTTCATCACCCATCACAACACCCTGGACATCGACATGTACATGCGCATCGCCACCGAGCTGCCTCTGAAGCGGCTCATCGTGGGCGGCCTGGAGCGGGTGTATGAGATCGGGCGCATCTTCCGCAACGAGGGCATGGACAACCGGCACAACCCGGAGTTCACCACCATCGAGCTGTACGAGGCCTACGCCGACTTCCACGACATGATGGACATCGCCGAGGGCATCCTGGCCGGGGCGGCCAAGGACATCCTGGGGGACTACCACGTCCAGTGGCAGGGGGAGGACATCGACCTGACCCCCGGCTGGCGGAGGCTCACCATGGTGGACGCGGTGCGCGAGTACGCCGGGGTAGACTTTGGCGCCATCACCGACGATGGGGAGGCGGTGGCCGCGGCGAACGCCATCGGCGTAGAGCTTGCCGACACCGCCGACAGGACCTGGGGCAACGCCCTCTACGCCTGTTTTGACCAGAAGGTGGAGGAGAAGCTGATCCAGCCCACCTTCATCACCATGTACCCGGTGGAGGTCTCCCCGCTGACCAAGCGGAGTCCGGCGGACCCCCGCCTCACCGAGCGGTTCGAGCTGTTCATCTGCCGCAGCGAGATGGCCAACGCCTACTCCGAGCTGAACGACCCCATCGACCAGCGCCAGCGGTTCGAAAAGCAGATCGAGCTGCGGGACCGGGGGGACGACGAGACCGAGATGCTGGACGAGGACTTCCTCACCGCCCTGGAGTACGGCATGCCCCCCACCGGCGGCATGGGGATGGGCATCGATCGGTGCGTGATGATGCTCACCGGCAATGACTCCATCCGGGAGGTCCTGCTGTTCCCGACCATGCGGCCCTTAGATTAAGAACCTTAAGAACCAAGCAAGGCATACCGGCCCCGCCGGTATGCTTTTGCGCATAACCGACGACAGGAGGGAAATGCTTTGGCAGTCGAAACCATTACCAGCAAGAGCAATCCCCTCCTGACCCAGGTGCGGAAGCTGAACGGCAGGCGGGCGGCCCGCCGGGAGAGCGGACTGTTCGCCGCCGAGGGCCCAAAGCTGCTCTCCGAGGCGCTCAAGTGGGACGGGGGAGTGGAGACGGTCATCCGTGCCCCCGGCGCCGCCCTGCCGGAGCTGCCGGAGGTTATCCGCGTCGTGGAGGTCAGCGACAGCCTGCTGGCCTCCGTGGCCGACACCGAGACCCCCCAGGGGGTGGTGTTCCTCTGCCGGACGAGGCCGCTGGACCTCCCTGAAACGCTGGAGGGAGGCCGGTATCTGGTGCTGGACGGGGTGCAGGACCCCGGCAATGTGGGCACCGTCTGGCGGACGGCGGACGCCTTTGGGGCGGACGGGCTGATCCTGTGCAATGGCTGCGCCGACCCGTACAATCCCAAGACGGTAAGGGCCACCATGGGGGCGGTGTTCCGCCTGCCGGCGTATGAGGCCGGCCTGGACGCTGCGGCCGCCCGCTTGAAGGAGGCCGGCCTGCCCCTGTACGCCGCTGCCCTCCGTAAGGACACCGCCGACGCCCGGGAGGTCGATCTGAAGCGCTCCGCCGTCATCATCGGCAGCGAGGGCCGGGGCGTGTCGGCCAGGGCGCTGGAGCTGTGCGACAAGACGATCAAAATCCCCATGCGGGATCGGTGCGAGTCTTTGAACGCGGCGGTGGCCGCCGCCGTCCTGTTGTGGGAAATGGCGCGATAACGTGAGAGAGGGGGAGCGGTCATGTCCAACCTGAAATACTGGATCTGGCTGGCGGAACGGCACGGCCTGACCTGCCAGACGGCGGAGCGGGTGCTGGAGCACTTCGGCTCCCCCGAAGGGGCCTACTTCGCCGATTTGGCGGAGTACAGGCTCATCCAGGAGCTGTCCCCCGAGGCGATCAGTTCCCTGGAGGAAAAGTCCCTGGAGATCGCGGACAAGATCCTGGGGGACTGCGACCGGCTGGGCATCCGCCTGATGACCCGGCAGGACGCCGCCTACCCGGAGCGGCTGGCCGCCATCGCCCAGCCGCCGCTGGTGCTCTACATGAAGGGCCGGCCCGTGGCTTTTGACGAGGAGGCGGCCATCGCCATCGTGGGCACCCGGAAGGCCACCCCCTACGGGGTGCAGGCGGCCTCCAGGCTGTCCTTCGATCTGACCCGCAGCGGGGCGCTGGTGCTCACCGGCATGGCCCAGGGCATCGACGCCTCCGCTGTCCGGGGCGCTTTGAAGGCGGGCGGCCCGGTGGTGTCGGTACTGGGCGGCGGCATCGACGTGGTCTATCCCCGCTATCACGCCGGCCTCTATGAGGATGTGGCGGTGGCGGGCACGCTGATCTCCGAATATCCGCCGGGGACCGAACCAAAGGGCGACCATTTCCCGGTGCGGAACCGCATTTTGAGCGGTCTCTCGGTGGGCGTCGTCGCCGTGGAGAGCGAGCGCTCCGGCGGTACTCTTCTCACCGTGAACCACGCCCTGGATCAGGACAGGGAGGTCTTCGCCGTGCCGGGGCCCATCGGCGCGCCGGCCAGCGTGGGCACCAACCTGCTCATCCAGGAGGGGGCCGCCAAGCTGATCCTCTCCGTCGATGACGTGCTGTGCGAGTTCGCTGACCGCTTCCCCGGCAAGCTGCGGGCGGCGGAGCCCCTTGACCCGGAGACGGAGGCCCAGCGGCTGGAGGGGACCGCCATCGTCCCGGAGCCCGTGGAGCCAAAAAGATCCAAAGGGCCCAGGGACGGCGGCGGAGAGCCGGCGAAGATCAAGCCAAAACTCCCCGTCCTCACCGCGGAGGAGACCGCAGGCAAGCTCACAGACGACCAGCGGGCCATCCTCCTGGCGCTGGAGGGCGGAGCCCTCAAGGCCGACGATGTGGTGGAGAAGACCCAGATCCCCACAAGGCGGGTGCTGTCCGCCATGACCCTCCTGCAGATCCAGGGATATGTGACCGAGGAGAGCGGCAAGCGCTTCAAAGCCGCCGTGAAACTGAAAATGGAGTAAGTGCGATCTATGGCAAAGAAGAATCTGGTAATCGTGGAGTCGCCGGCAAAGGCGAAGACCATCGGCAAGTATCTGGGCTCCGACTATGTGGTGAAGGCCTCCATGGGCCATGTCCGCGACCTGCCCAAGAGCAGGATGGGGGTGGACGTGGCCACCTTTGAGCCGGAGTACGAGAACATCGCGGGCAAGGGCGATACCATTGCCGAGCTGAGCAAGGCCGCCAAGGGCAGCCAGCGTGTGTATCTGGCCACCGACCCCGACCGGGAGGGAGAGGCCATCTCCTGGCACCTGCGCTCCGTTTTGGGGGTGCCGGAGGACAAGACCTGCCGGGTCACCTTCAACGAGATCACCCGCAAGGTGGTCACCGAGTCCATTGCCGCGCCCCGGGACATCGACCAGAACCTG
The DNA here is from genome assembly GCA_947585425.1 of uncultured Oscillospiraceae bacterium. GTDB lineage: Bacteria > Bacillota > Clostridia > Oscillospirales > Oscillospiraceae > Enterenecus. The sequence continues at coordinate 7,647 of CANPWZ010000028.1, read as the reverse complement.
GTGGACGCACAGCAGGCGCGCCGGGTGCTGGATCGGATCGTGGGCTACCAGCTCTCGCCCCTCCTGTGGAAGAAGATCCGGCGGGGCCTGTCCGCCGGACGGGTCCAGTCGGTGGCCACCCGCATGGCGGTGGAGCGGGAGGAGGAGATCCGCGCCTTCGTGCCCAAGGAATACTGGTCCATCACCGCGGACCTTGCCCGCGTCGCCCCCAACCGGGGCGGCTTCCGGGCCGAGTTCTACGGCAGGGGCAAAAAGACGGAGCTGACCTCTCAGGAGCAGGCTCAAGAGATATTAAACGCCGTAAAGGATTCTCCCTTTACTGTCACTTCGGTCAAACGGCAGGACAAGCACCGCGCCCCTGCGCCGCCCTTCATCACCTCCTCCCTCCAGCAGGAGGCCTCCCGCAAACTGAACATGACGCCCCGCCGCACCATGTCGGTGGCCCAGCAGCTTTACGAGGGCGTGGATGTGGAGGGCGTTGGCACCGTGGGCCTCATCACCTATATGCGTACCGACTCCCTCCGCCTGTCCGAGGAGGCCCTTGCCGCCGCCAGGCAGTTCATCACCGCCCGGTACGGCCGGGAGTATTACCCGGAAAAGACCCGCCGGTATAAGTCCAACGGCAGCGCCCAGGACGCACACGAGGCCATCCGGCCCTCCGACGTGACCCTGGAGCCGGAGGCCATCCGCAAGAGCCTGACCCTGGAGCAGTACCGCCTCTATAAGCTGATCTGGAGCCGCTTCCTGGCCTGCCAGATGGCCTCCGCCGTGTACGACAGCGTGTCCATCGAGGTGGAGTCCGCCGGCTGTCAGTTTCGGGCCAGCCACTCGTCCATCAAGTTCAACGGCTTTACCGCCGTGTACGAGGAGGGCCGGGACGACGATGAGGAGGCCCCCCAGTCCCCGCTGCCCGACCTGCGGGTGGGGGAGAGCCTCACATTGAAAAAACTGACCCCAGATCAGCACTTCACCCAGCCTCCTGCCCGGTACACCGAGGCCACCCTCATCAAGGCGCTGGAGGAGAAGGGCATCGGCCGGCCCTCCACCTACGCCCCTACCGTGTCCACTATCACCGACCGGGAGTATGTGGTAAAGGAGGGCAAATACCTCCGGGCAACCCCCCTTGGCGAGGTGGTCACCGGCCTCATGCGTGAGAAGTTTCCCGACATCGTGGACACCGCCTTCACCGCCCAGATGGAGGGCGAGCTGGACAAGGTGGAGTCTGGCGAGGTCCAATGGAAACAGGTGCTCTCCCGGTTCTACGGGAACTTTGACAGAGAGCTGAAACAGGCGGAGTCCGACCTGGACGGCGAGCGCATCAAGGTGCCCGACGAGGAGTCCGACGAGGTGTGCGACCTCTGCGGCCGGAAGATGGTGGTGAAATCCGGGCGGTTCGGCCGTTTCCTGGCTTGCCCCGGCTATCCCGAGTGTACCTTCACCAAGCCGCTGGTGGTGGAGATGCCGGGCCGCTGTCCCCGCTGCGGCGGACGGCTGGTGAAGCGCACCGGCGTGAGCAAAAAGACCAAAAAGCAGTACACCTACTACTGCTGCGAGCATCTGAATTCCAAGGATGAGCGCAAAAAGTGCGACTTCATGACCTGGGACGTGCCGGTGAAGGACAACTGCCCCATCTGCGGCCAGACCATGTTCAAGCTGCCCGGAAAAGGCTTCAAGCGTCCCTTCTGCGCCAATCCCGAGTGCTCCAACTTCACCCCGGAGGACAGGCGGGGCTACCGCCGGACGACGGCAGGCGCATCCAACGAGAGCGCCGAAAAGCCCGCCGATAAGACGGCGGCAAAAAGGACGGCCGCGAAGAAATCGACGTCCAGGACCGCTGGGAAAAAGACGGCCGCCAAGCGTTCCGCCGCCAAAAAGAGCGCAAAATGAGCGCTCAGGTCACCGTCGTCGGCGCGGGCCTTGCCGGGTGCGAGGCCGCCTGGCAGCTTGCGGAGCGTGGGATCGCCATCACCCTCCGGGAGATGAAGCCGGAGAAGATGACCCCCGCCCACCACAGCGCCGGATTCGCGGAGCTGGTGTGCTCCAACTCCCTGCGCTCCGACCAGCTGGAGAACGCGGTGGGCCTGCTGAAAGAGGAGCTCCGCCGGTGCGGGTCCCTCATCCTTCGGTGCGCCGACGCCACCCGGGTGGAGGCCGGCGGGGCCCTGGCCGTGGACCGAGAGGGCTTCTCAAGCGCTGTCACCGAGGCCATCCGCAGCCACCCCAACATCACTGTTGTGGAGGGAGAGGTCACCGCTATCCCCGACGGGGAGGTCATCATCGCCACCGGCCCGCTGACCTCCGACGCCCTGTCTCAAACCATCGCGGGACTGTTCCCGGGGAGCCGCTACCTCAACTTCTTCGACGCCGCGGCCCCCATCGTCGCCTTTGACAGCGTGGACATGGGCCGGGCCTGGTTCGCCTCCCGGTACGGCCGGGGGACGGCGGACTACATCAACTGCGCCATGACCGAGGAGGAGTACCTGGCCTTTTGGCGGGAGCTGTGCGCCGCTGAGGAGGCGGAGGTCCACGGCTTTGAGGACAAAAACGTGTTCGAGGGCTGTATGCCGGTGGAGGTCATGGCCCGGCGGGGCGTCCAGACCCTGTGCTTCGGGCCGTTGAAACCCAAAGGCCTGCCCGACCCCAAAACGGGGAAGGAGCCCTACGCGGTGGTCCAGCTCCGGCGGGACAACGCGGAGGGCACCCTCTACAACATCGTGGGCTTCCAGACCCATCTGAAATGGGGGGAGCAGAAGCGGGTGTTCTCCATGATCCCGGCGCTGAAAAACGCCGAGTACGTGCGCTACGGGGTCATGCACCGAAACACCTATCTGGACTCGCCACGGCTGCTGGACCGATATTACCGCGTCAGAGGGAATGAGCGCATTTCCTTCGCCGGACAGATCACCGGGGTGGAGGGCTATGTGGAGTCCACCGCCTCCGGCTTTCTGGCCGGGGTTGAGCTGGCCCGCCGCCTGGCGGGGAAGCCGCCCCTGGACTTTCCCAGAGAGACGGCCATCGGGGCCCTGGCGCTGTATGTCAGCAACGGGAGCGTCGCCGACTTCCAGCCCATGAATGTGAACTTCGGCATCATGCCGCCCCTGGATCATAAGGTCAAGGGAAAGCGGAACAAAAACGCGGAGCTGTCCCGGCGGGCCCTGGCCATTGTGGACGAGCTGGCAAAGGAACTTTAGAGGAGGAGCGAGAATAATGCGGATCATCGTAGACGCCATGGGCGGCGACAACGCGCCCCAGGCCCCCGTGCAGGGCGCCTTGGCGGCTCTGAAGGAGTACGGGGTGGACATCGCCCTGGTGGGCCGGGGAGAGGACGTTCTGGCCGCCCTGAAACAGGAGGGGGTGGAGGAGCTGCCCAAGGGGCTGGAGGTCATCCACGCGTCCGAGGTGGTGGAGATGTGCGACAATCCAGCCTCCGCCTTCCGGGAGAAGAAGGACTCCTCCCTGACGGTGGGGCTGAACATGCTGAAAAACGGGGAAGGGGACGCCTTTGTGTCCGCCGGCTCCACCGGCGCTCTGCTGTCGGCCGCCACCCTGATCACCAAGCGCATCAAGGGGATCCGCCGGGCGGCCATGGCCCCGGTGGTGCCCACGGGGAATGGGGGCAGTGTGCTGATCGACTGCGGCGCCACCGCCGAGGGCACCCCGGAGTTCCTGCTCCAGTTCGCCTATATGGGCAGCTATTACGCGGAGCGGGTGCTGGGCCGCCCGGAGCCCAAGGTGGGCCTTTTGAACATCGGCGCGGAGCCCTCCAAGGGCACCGACCTCCAGCGGGAGGCCTATGTCCTGCTGCAAAAAGCCAAAGAGGAGGGCCGCATCAACTTCGTGGGCAATGTGGAGGCCCGGGAGGCGGTCGAGGGGACCGTGGACGTGATCGTGGCCGACGGCTACTCCGGCAACATTTTCCTCAAGGCGCTGGAGGGCACCGCCATCTTCCTGGCCCATGAGATCAAAAAGATGTTCAAGAAGGACCTCAAGAGCAAGCTGGCCTATCTCCTGGTGAAGGACGGCGTGGCCGATTTCAAGAAGCTGCTGGACTCCAACGAGGTGGGCGGCACCGCTCTGCTGGGCATCTCCAGGCCGGTCATCAAGGCCCACGGCTCCTCCAACGGCTATGCCATGAAAAACGCCATCCGGCAGGCCGTGGCCTTCACCCGCTCCGGCCTCATCGACGACATCACCGAGAACGTGGATCATATGCGCCTGTCCGCCCAGTCGTCCGCCAGCGGGGAGGATCGGGATTCCTGATCCCATTGGTTGGGAAATTTTTTGAAATCCGTGAAAAAGACTATTGACAGGCGGGCGCAAACCTCCTATGATGTTGGCAAACCGAAGCAAAGCGGTTTGCCAATCGAGTGATCACAGAGGAGTTGTTTGTCATGTTTGTTTCGTTTGAAGATTTGCGCGAGGTCATCGCCCAGCAGTTTGAGAGAGATGCGGACTCCATCACCATGGACACTGCGTTCCAGGAGGACCTGGACGCCGATTCCCTGGACATGGCCGATCTGTACATCGAGCTGTCGGATCAGCTTGGCATCCCCGAGCTGGCCGAGATCGAGTACGAGGAGGCCGAGGCCCTCAAGACGGTGGGAGACCTCTATCAATATATCCAGGAGCATCAGCCCAAGAGCTGAACCGCAGAAAAAGCTTTTGAAAAAGTCCCGCTTCCGCGGGGCTTTTTCCGTGGAGGAGAACGATGGACGCGCTGGAACGAAAACTGGGGTACCGTTTTAAAGACCGGGGCCTTCTGGAGCACGCTCTGACCCACAGCTCCTATGCCAACGAGCACCGGGGCCAGGGCCTCACCAGCAATGAGAGGCTGGAATTTCTGGGCGACTCGGTGCTGGGCATGGTGGCGGCGGAGCGCCTGTTCCGGGAGCACCCGGATATGCCCGAGGGAGAGCTGACCCGGACCCGGGCCGCCCTGGTGTGCGAGACAGCCCTTCACCAGGTGGCCCTGTCCCTGGGGCTGGGGAGTTATCTCCGGCTGGGCCGGGGGGAGGACGCCGGCGGCGGCCGGGAGCGGCCCTCCATCCTGGCAGACGCCACAGAGGCGGTACTGGCCGCCGTCTATCTGGACGGCGGCATGGATGCGGTGCGTCCTATTATCGAGACCCTGATCCTGGACCGGGAGGGAGAGCAGTCCTCCGATCGGGACTACAAGACCGCACTCCAGGAACTGGTGCAGCGGACTCCCGGCGTGGCCATCGCCTACCGGCTGACGGGAGAGAGCGGCCCTGACCACGCCCGGGTGTTTCGGATGGAGGTGGCCGTGGGGCAAAAGGTCGCCGGCCAGGGCGAGGGCCGCACCAAAAAAGAGGCGGAACAGCAGGCGGCGAAGGCGGCGCTGGAAAAGCTGTCCGGCTGAATGGCGCAAAAAATTCCACGGCCCGGCGAATTTCGCCGGGCCGCTCTTGTATTTTGGGAAAATATTTGGTATACTACTAATAATTTGTGGACAAGCCGGAGGGAGGGACGCCCGTGGAGGCCCCCATCTACCACCTGGACAAGGTGGTCAAGGCAAAGCAGGAGGATATGGAGGATTTCGACGGGCCGCTGGATCTGATCCTCCACCTGCTGAGCAAGAACAAGATCGAGATCCGGGACATCCAGATCTCCGTACTGCTGGACCAGTACATGGAGTGGATGGACCGCAGGGAGGAACTGAATCTGGAGGTGGCCAGCGAGTTCGTCACCATGGCCGCCCACCTGGTATATATCAAGACGCGGATGCTGCTGTCCATCGAGGACGAGGTGGCCCTCAGCGAAATGGAAGAGCTGATGGCCGTCCTGGAGGAGCACAAGAGCCAGGAGACCTACCTGAAGATCAAGGAGGCCGCGGAGCCCCTGGGCCGGCGGTATGAATTCGGCCGGGACTACCTGACCAAGCCGCCGGAGCCTATCCGGGCAGACCGCACCTACCGCTACCTCCACGACAGGGAGGACCTGACGGCGGCCCTGCGGGCCGTCCTGTCCCGATTGGGGAACCAGATGCCGCCCCCCGTCCGTGCCTTTGAGGGCATCGTGGGCCGGGAGCCCTACCCGGTGGCCGACAAGGCGCGGTCCATCCTGGACAGGCTCATCCAGTTTGGGGTGACCCGGTTCCGGGCCCTGTTCCGCACCAGCCGCAGCCGGTCCGAGGTAGTGGCGACCTTTTTGGCCATTCTGGAGCTGTGCCGGGCCAAGCGCATCCACCTGGCTGGCACGGCGGAGGACTGCACCGTCACCAGCACCGGCGAGGATACCGGCAGCGAACTGAACGTGACAGTAGAGAGCTATTGAGAACAAGAGGAGGCCCCCCATGGAACTGAAAGAGCTTGCGTCCGCCATCGAGGGCATCCTGTTTGCCGCCGGCGACCCGGTGCCCACCGAACGGCTCTGCCTGACTCTGGACCAGGACAGGGAGACGGTGGACAGCGTGTGCCAGAGTCTGGCGGACCAATACAGCTATGACCGGCGGGGGATCCGCATCGTCAGGCTGGAGACCAGCTGGCAGATGTGTTCCGCCCCGGAGCAGGCCCCATATATCCGCAAGGCCCTGGAGGGCCGGAAACCCGCCAAGCTGTCCCAGCCGGCCCTGGAGGTGCTGGCCATCATCGCCTATTTCCAGCCGGTGACGCGGGCTTACATCGAGCAGGTGCGGGGGGTGGACAGCTCCTACACCGTGGGGCTGCTGCTGGAGCGGGAGCTGATCTGCGAGGCGGGGCGGCTCAACGTCCCCGGACGGCCCATGCAGTTCCGCACCACCAAGACGTTCCTGCGCTCCTTCGGGCTCACCTCCCTGGAGGACCTGCCCGAGCTGCCGGGGGCCGGACAGGAAGGCGACCAGCTCACCATGGAGCTGGAGTCCGCCATCCAGCGGCTGAAAACCGCCGAGGAACAGGAAAGCCAGGAGACAGGGGATCAGGAGGGCGGAGGTGAGCAGGCGTGACCGCGCTCATCGTGATCCTCATCATCCTGGCCGTCTTATTCCTCATCGGCATGATCCGCCTGGGCGGGCGGCTGAAGTACGGCGAGGCGGGCTTTTACGTCCACATCCTGGCGGGGCCGGTCAAGCTCCAGGTGCTGCCCGCGCCGCCCCGAAAACCCGGGAAAGAGAAGCCCAAAAAGGAGAAGAAACCCAAGCCGGAGAAGCCCAAAAAGCCCAAGCCCGAGGGCAAGCCCGGGACGCTCCGGCGGGTGTGGTCGGTGCTGCCCCGCATTTTGGACGCGGTGGGCGCCCTCAAGCGCAAGATACGCATCGACGACATCGATCTGACCCTCATCTGGGGCGGGTCCGACCCCGCCTCCATCGCCATCGGCTATGGGCGGGCCAACGCCGCGCTGGGCGCTCTCTGGCCGCTGGTGGAAAACAACTTCAAGGTGAAGCGCCGCAGCTTCGACATCCAGATGGACTACGGCCGGACTGAGCCGGCGGTGGAGGTCACGGCGGCGTTCACCATCACGCTGGGACAGATTCTCACCCTGGCCCTCTGGCACGGTGGCAGGGTGCTGATCCAATGGGTCCGCAGCGGCAGACCCGCCAGACCCGCGGCGAAACAAACGAAACAGGAGGCTAAAGGTTGAAACATTGCAATTTGAGTGCCATTCCGAAAAAGGACGCACAAAAACAGGCCCCCCGAAGCGGACCGAAAT
>CANPWZ010000027.1 GCA_947585425.1 uncultured Oscillospiraceae bacterium | reverse complement strand
GCTATCAAATGCCCCGTTTCCGCTTCAAAAACCCAGTGTTTTCAAGGCTTTGCGGGTTTTGTCAGTTATTCCCACTCGATGGTCCCGGTGGGCTTGGGCGTGAAGTCGTAGAGCACCCGGTTGACGCCGGGGACCTCATGGGTGATGCGCTCCACCAGGTGCCGCATCAGCGCAAAGGGGATGTCCTCCACCGTGGCGGTCATGGCGTCGCTGGTGTTGACGGCCCGGATGATCACGCACCACTCAAAGGCCCGCCTGCCGTCCTTGATACCGGTGGACTTGAAGTCGGGCACCACGGTGAAGTACTGCCACACCTTGCCCTCCAGGCCGTTTTTGGCGAATTCCTCCCGCAAAATGGCGTCCGACTCCCGCACCGCCTCCAGGCGATCCCGGGTGATGGCGCCGGGACAGCGGACTCCCAGGCCGGGGCCCGGGAAGGGCTGGCGGAAAACCATGTTGTCAGGCAGGCCCAGGGCCTTGCCCACCACGCGGACCTCGTCCTTGAACAGGATCTTCACCGGCTCCACCAGCTCGAACTTCATATCGTCGGGCAGGCCGCCGGCGTTGTGGTGGGCTTTGATGCCCTTCTCGCTCTCCAGGATGTCGGGCCAGATGGTCCCCTGGGCCAAAAACTCGATGCCGTCCAGCTTCCGGGCTTCCTCGGCAAAGACCTCGATGAACTCTCCGCCGATGATCTTGCGCTTCCGCTCGGGGTCGGTCACCCCGGCCAGCTTGTCCAGGAAGCGGTCGGTGGCGTCCACATAAATCAGGTTGGCGTTCATTTCATCGCGGAACACCCGGATGACCTGCTCCGGCTCCCCCTTGCGGAGAAGGCCGTGGTTCACATGGACGCACACCAGCTGCTGCCCCACCGCTTTGATGAGCAGGGCGGCCACCACGGAGGAGTCCACCCCGCCGGACAGGGCCAGCAGGACCTTTTTGTCTCCGATCTGGGCACGGAGGGCGGCGATCTGTTCGTCGATGAATGCCTGGGCAAGGGCTGGGGTGGTGATGCGGGTCATGGTGTCTGGGCGTCTGTTGTCAGTCATATTGAAAACCTCCATTGGTTGATTGATCGTTCCCGCTCGCGCTCTATAAAACCAGTGTAAGCCAGTCTGTTATGAAATCAGCGCTCAGGCGTTCAGACGGCCTCCAGCGCCTGGCTCAGATCCTCGATCAGGTCCTCCCTGCTCTCCAGCCCGCAGGACATCCGCACCAGCCCGGCGGGAACGCCGGCGGCGGCCAGCTCCTCCTCGGTCATCTGCCGGTGGGTGGAGGTGGCGGGGTTGAGGCAGCAGGTGCGGGCGTCGGCCACGTGGGTCTCGATGGCGGCCAGCTTGAGGCGGGCCATGAACGCCTCGGCGGCGGCCCGGCCGCCCTTCAGCTCGAAGGACACCACCCCGCAGGAGCCGTGGGGCAGATACTTCTCCGCCAGGGCGTGATAGGGGTCGGAGGGCAGGTCGCAGTAGTGGACCGCCTCCACCTTGGGGTGGCTCTGGAGGAACTTCGCCACCGCCAGGCCGTTCTCACAGTGACGGGCCATGCGGACGTGGAGGCTCTCCAGGCCCAGGTTGAGGTAAAAGGCGTTCTGGGGGGACTGGATGGAGCCGAAGTCCCGCATGAGCTGGGCGGTGCATTTGGTGATGAAGGCCCCGCCCAGGCCGAACTTCTCCGCGTAGGTGACGCCGTGGTAGCTGTCGTCGGGGGTGGTGAGGCCGGGGAACTTGTCCGCGTGGGCCAGCCAGTCGAACCTTCCGCTGTCCACGATGGCGCCGCCCACCGCCGCGCCGTGGCCGTCCATATACTTGGTGGTGGAGTGGGTGACGATGTCCGCCCCCCAGTCGATGGGCCGGCAGCCCACGGGGGTGGCGAAGGTGTTGTCCACGATGAGGGGTACGCCGTGGGCGTGGGCGGCTTTGGCGAACTTCTCGATGTCCAGCACCGTCAGGGCCGGGTTGGCGATGGTCTCGCCAAAGACGGCCTTGGTGTTGGGCCGGAAGGCGGCCTCCAATTCCTCGTCGGTGCAGTCCGGGGAGACAAAGGTGAAGTCGATGCCCATCTTCCGCATGGTCACGTGGAACAGGTTATAGGTGCCGCCGTAGATGGTGGAGCAGGACACCACATGGTCGCCGCAGTTGGCGATGTTGAATACGGCGTAGAAGTTGGCCGCCTGGCCGGAGGAGGTGAGCATCCCGGCGGTGCCGCCCTCCAATTCGGCGATCTTGGCCGCCACATAGTCGTTGGTGGGGTTCTGGAGCCGGGTGTAGAAGTAGCCGCTGGCCTCCAGGTCGAACAGTCTGCCCATCTCCTCGCTGGTGGCGTATTTGAAGGTGGTGGACTGGACGATGGGGATCTGGCGGGGCTCCCCGTTGCCGGGGGTATAGCCCCCCTGGACGCAGATGGTCTCGGGTCTGTACTGGCTCATAGGTAAACTCCTTTCGCTTTGCGGAGAGGCGGATCTCCCGTAAATGTGGCAACAGTATAGCACTTCACGCAAAAAAAGTCCACTGTTTTTCATGGCGGCAAGCTGAAAAAACGGGCCTGCCGTTTTGTGAAATACCGCTTTACTTTTCCCCTTTTATCCGCTATAATATTGGAAGAAATCCACAATCAGCACAGGAGAGGGGCGTACCTATGAAGCTGACCTTTTTCGGCGCGGCCAAGGCGGTCACCGGCAGCTGCCACTGTGTGGAGTGCAACGGCCGCAAGGTGCTCATTGACTGCGGCCTCCAGCAGGGCCGGGACGAGCGGGACAACCGCGAGCTGGACTTCTCCCCCGGCTATATCGACGATGTGGTGCTGACCCACGCCCACATCGACCACTCCGGACGCCTGCCCCTGCTGGTGAAGCTGGGCTTCGCCGGCAACATCTACTGCACCCGGCTCACCGCGGAATTGCTGGACATCATGCTGCGGGACTCCGCCCACATCCAGGAGAGCGACGCCCAGTGGGAGAACCAGAAGGGCAAGCGGGCCGGGCGGGAGCCGGTGGAGCCCCTGTACACCGTGGCCGACGTGGAGAAGACCCTCCGCCACGTGATCCCCTGCGAGTACGGCCAGGAGATCATGCTGTCCGACGGGATCAAACTCCGCTTCGTGGACGCGGGCCATCTGCTGGGCTCGGCCAGCGCCGAGCTGTGGCTCACCGAGCGGGACGAGACGCGCAAGATCGTGTTCTCCGGCGACATCGGCAACCGGGAACAGCCCATCATCCGGGACCCCCAGTACATCACCGAGGCGGACTTTGTGGTCACCGAGAGCACCTACGGCGACCGGCTCCACGACATGGACGAGACGCCCGACTACGCCGGCGACCTGGCCGCCCTCATCGACGAGACCCTGGGCCGGGGCGGCAACCTGGTGATCCCCTCCTTCGCCGTGGGCCGCACCCAGGAGCTGCTGTACTTCATGCGGGAGATCAAGGATCAGGGGCTGTGCAAACAGGTCCCGGACTTTCAGGTCTATGTGGACTCCCCCCTGGCCGGGGCGGCAACCCACATCTTCTCCGGGGACCTCCACGGCTATCTGGACGAGGAGGCCATCGCCCAGCTCCAGGGTGGCAATCTGTTCCAGTTCCCCGGGCTCAACATCACCGAGAGCACCGAGGAGTCCCGGGGCCTCAACGACGACCCCGTCCCCAAGGTCATCATCTCCGCCTCCGGCATGTGCGACGCGGGGCGCATCCGCCACCATCTGAAGCACAACCTGTGGCGGCCCGAGTGTACCGTGCTGTTCGTGGGCTATCAGGCGGAGGGCTCCGTGGGCCGGCGGCTGCTGGACGGCGTGCCCAAGGTCAAACTGTTCGGCGAGGAGATCGCGGTGCGGGCGAAGATCGTCAACTTCCACGGCCTCAGCTCCCACGCCGACCGGGACGGCCTGCTGCGGTGGATCGACGCCTTCCGGCCCGCCCCCAGGCAGACCTTTGTGGTCCACGGGGAGAGCCAGGTCACCGAGCTCTACGCCGAGACCCTGCGGAAGCGGGGCGTCCCCGCCCACTCCCCCAACTACGAGGAGATCTACGACCTGCTGGAGGACCGCATGGTGGCCCCCGGCGTGGTGCTGGAGCCCCGGGTCAAACAGCTGGAGGCCGGCTCCTCCGCCTTCCGCCGCCTCACCGAGGCCGGCCAGAGGCTCACCGACCTCATCGCCGCCAGCCGCGGCCGGGCCAACAAGGACCTGGCAAAACTGGCCGACCAGCTCCGGGCCCTCATGGACAAGTGGGAGAAATAGCGTGACCCCCGCGGCGGGCGCCGCGTGAAATAAGTACCAAACAAGGAGAGAGACTGGACATGAATCTGACCCGTTCCCAAAAGATCGCCTTCGGCATCGGCGCCGTAGGCAAGGACATGGTATACGCCCTGTCCGCCACCTACGTGATGGCCTACTACCAGGACATCCTGGGGCTTCCCGGCACTTTCGTAGGCCTGATCCTGATGATCGCCCGCATCTTCGACGCCGTCAACGACCCCTTTATGGGCATCCTGGTGGCCAAGACCCGGACCCGCTGGGGCCGGTTCCGCCCGTGGCTGTTCAGCGGCACCGTGCTCAACGCCATCGTGCTCTACGCCCTGTTCGCCACCCCCCATATCGAGGGCACCCCTCTGATGGTCTATTTCACCGTCATCTACATCCTCTGGGGCACCACCTACACCATGATGGACATCCCCTACTGGTCCATGATCCCCGCCATCACCTCCACCCCCAAGGACCGTGAGAACCTGTCGGTGGTGGGCCGCACCTGCGCCGGCGTGGGCTCCGCCCTCATCCAGATCGGCGCGCTGAAGCTGGTCACCGCCATCGGCGGCGGCGACTCCCCCGCCCAGCAGCGGGTGGGCTTCAAGTGGTTCGCCCTCATCATCGCGGTCCTCTTCATCGTGGCCGAGGTGTTCTGCTTCCTGAAGGTGAAGGAGCACGACGGGGAGCGGATGCAGACCTCCACCATCCCGGAGATGTTCAAAGCCCTGTTCGGCAACGACCAGGCCATGATCACCGTGCTGGCCATCCTGCTCATCAACGGCTCTCTGTACCTGACCTCCAACCTGGTCATCTACTTCTTCAAATACGACGTGGGCGCCACCCTGGCCGCCGGCGCCAGCTGGGTGGACAACTACACCCTGTTCACCATCGTGGGCGGCGGCTGCCAGATCCTGGGCATGATGGTGGTCTATCCCCTGCTCCGCAGGTTCCTGGGCAACACCGACCTCTTTAAGGTGGCCCTGGGGCTGGCCATGGCGGGCTACGCCCTGATCCTCATCACCTGCCTGGTGGGCCAGGCAGGCAATATGATCCTGCTGTGCGTCTGCGGCGCCCTGGTGTTCGCCGCCAACGGCATCCTGTCGGTGCTGACCACCGTGTTCCTGTCCAGCTCGGTGGACTACGGCGAGCTCAAGACCGGCAAGCGTGAGGAGTCCGTCATCTTCTCCATGCAGACCTTCGTGGTCAAGGCGGCCTCCGGCGTGGCGGTGTTCATCACCGGCATCGGCATCGACCTGATCGGCCTGGTGGGCAACTCCGACACGGAGGGGGAGATCGTGGCCCAGAGCCCCCAGACCATCCTGGGCCTGCGGCTGCTGATGACCATCCTGCCCATCATCGGCCTGACGGTGGCCTTTATCTTCTTCGTCAAAAAGTTCGTCCTCACCGACCAGAAGGTGCAGGAGATCGCCGACACCCTCCACGGGAAGGAAAACGCCTGATCTTCCCGCCTGAGCCCTCCATTCCCGCGAAAAAACGCCGTAAAGGAGCGTCATTACCATGAGAAGGACCAAGATCATCTGCACCCTGGGCCCCGCCACCGACAGCCCCGAGGTCATCCGCGCCCTGATCCTGGGCGGCATGAACGCCGCCCGCTTCAACTTCTCCCACGGCACTCATGAGGAGCAGCTGGAGCGCTACAATATGTTCTGCGCCGTCCGGGACTCCCTGGGCCGGGCGGTGGCCTCGGTGCTGGACACCAAGGGCCCCGAGATCCGCATCAAGTCCTTCGCCGCCAAGAGCGTGGAGCTGCGGGCGGGGGACACCTTCACCCTCACCACCGACGACGTGACCGGGGACGAGCGCCGGGTGTCGGTGACCTACCCCAAGCTCCACGAGGAGCTGTCCGTGGGCCAGCAGGTATTGATCGACGACGGGCTGGTGGCCATCCAGGTGGAGCAGATCCGGGGCCATGACATCGTCTGCTCGGTGATCAACGGCGGCGTTCTGTCCGCCAACAAGTCCATCAACATCCCCGGCGCCCACATCGACCTGCCCGCCATCACCGAGAAGGACATCGACGACATCCGCTTCGCCTGCGAGAACGACTTTGACTTCATCGCCGCCTCCTTCGTCCGGCAGGCCGCCGACGTGGAGGCCATCCGCCAGGTGCTCCACACCTACGGCGGGGACAGCATCCGCGTCATCGCCAAGATCGAGAACCAGGAGGGCGTGGACAACCTGGAGTCCATCATCCAGGCCGCCGACGGCATCATGGTGGCCCGGGGCGACCTGGGGGTGGAGATCCCCGCCGCCCAGGTGCCCATCCTGCAAAAGCAGATGATCCGCATGGGCCTCCACGCCGGCAAGCCGGTGGTCACCGCCACCCAGATGCTGGACTCCATGATCCGCAACCCCCGCCCCACCCGTGCCGAGGTATCCGACGTGGCCAACGCCGTGTTTGACGGCACCAGTTGCGTCATGCTCTCCGGGGAGACCGCCAGCGGCAAGTACCCCAAGGAAGCCCTGGCCATGATGGACAGCATCGTCACCGAGGCGGAGAGCACCATAGACTTCTGGGGCATGATGAACCAGTTTCTGGACCCGGTGCGGAACAACGGCGGCGAGACCCTGAACATCAACGACGCCATCACCCACACCTGCTGCCTCACCGCCCGGGACCTGGGCGCGGTAGCCATCCTCACCACCACCGACTCCGGCCACACCGCCCGCATGATCTCCCGGTTCCGCCCCGCCTGCCCCATCGCGGCCCTCACCATGCGGGAGAAGGTCCGCCGGCAGCTGGCCGTCAGCTGGGGGGTCATCCCCTTCCTCACCGGCGAGATCCGCTCCACCGACCGCATCTTCTCCCTCTGCGCCGAGGTGGCGGTGAAGGAGAAGGTGGCCAGGAAGGGGGACACCATCGTCATCACCGCCGGGGTGCCCCTGGGCCACACCGTGGCCACCAACCTGCTGAAGGCCCACGTCATCGAGAGCGAGGACGGCTCCTTCTGAGTGAAATGAGCTGAAAAATCCCGCCCGGTCTTTTGACCGGGCGGGATTTTTGCGTGTATCCAAATCGTCACAGGCCCAGCAGGTTCCGGGCGATCCCCCAGAGGACCAGGACGATCACCAGGCCCCAGGCCAGCCTCTCCTCCCAGGGAGGCAGAGGGTTGGAGCCCTCCCGCACGTAGCGGACCGCCGTCCGCGCCGTCAGGAGGGCGATGGCGGGCAGCAGGAGCAGCAGCACCGGGTTGGCGGCCCAGGCCGCCGGCAGGTCCAGCCGAAGCAGGGCCAGACACAGGGAGGTCACCCCGCAGCCGGGGCACTTCCAGCCGGTGGCCGCCCGGAACAGGCAGGGCACATACAGCCCCAGCCGGGTGTTCACGGCGGCATAAATCAGTCCCAGCCCCAGCAGGGCCGCGCCCCACAGCAGGAGGCGCCTTAAGCGCGGATTGGCGGCCATCTCACACCGCGTACTGGTTCAGCTCGTCCTGGATCAGGGCCAGGTTGACGATGTTCAGCTGGAACAGCTCCAGCACCAGGAACACGATGTGCAAAAAGCCGTCTGGGGTGCCCCGGCTGGCCCGGAGGGCGTTGACTTTCTCGCCGCACTTCCAGGCCCAGTACAACCCGTAGATGCCGCAGGTGATGATGGTGAACAGCAGGGACATCCCGCCGGTAGTGGCGTTCTGGTCGCCGCTGACATGGTTCAGCTCGTCTGTGACCTTCACGAACCAGTACAGGCCGTAGATGCCGCAGGTGACGATGGACAGGATGATGCACACGGGGATGGAACGTTTTTGGAACACAGTGAACTCCTCCTTTGCTTGCGGAATGATCTGACAGTGACACTCTACCAGAAAAATGTGAACAAATCGACCGTTTCGGATGACAAATGATTACAGATCCAGCCCCTCCCGGCGGAATATCCCCTCCAAAAAGGCAGGGAAATCCTCCTCCGCCTCCTCCAGAGGCCTGTCGTTCTCATAGACATAGTCGTAGGGATAGTTCTCCACATCGTCGTCGGAGGAATTCCCGTAGGCGGCCCCGGCGCGGGGGGAGCGCACCAGCAGGGTGAGGCATTTCCCCGCCACCCGCCGCTTGAAGTCGGCGATCTGGCTCCCCTCCCGGATGTGGACGAAGAGGATCTCCCCCTCCCCGGCCATAAACTCGTGATAGCGCTCCTCCAGCCAGCGGTTGGGCAGATCGTTGTAGTCGGTAAAGGCCCGTTTCAGGTCGGAGAGGAATTTGCGGGCCTTGTCGTCCTTCTCCCCCTTCCAGCCGTGCTGGGCGGCGATGGCCTTGATGGGGTCGATGGAGGAGACGTTCTCCACCCGGTAGCGCCCCGCGGCGGAGGCGCAGAGGGTGTCCTTCCCCGCCCCGCCCTTGCCGTTGATGATAACAACGATTTTATCCACAGCGATCCCCCCAGCCGATCATACCTTACATATCAGTGTAGCACAAACCTCTTTCATACGCAATTCATCTTTTCTTCTCATACTCCCTCCGTGGCATTTTTTCCCGATACCGTTTCACGCTTTTGATGAATTGCACAAAGAAAATTTGAAATCTTGCGCAAGATTTGCAAAAAGAGTCAAATCCCTGTTGACAACATGTGGATACAACGACTATAATTTACTTTAGTAACTCACGTATTTCACAGCGAAGCGTTGGCAGCAGGTCACGGGGAGGGAAAGACCGCGTGCTGTCATAATTGATTTCAGGGAGGTCGATTCCATGGCAAAATGTGTTGTGGTGGCGGACGATCTGACCGGCGCCAACGCCACCGGTGTGTTGCTGAAAAAGAACGGTTTTGACACGCTGACGTTGCTGCCCGCGTCCGTCGGGCAGGCGGATTCCATCGGGGAGTGCGACTGTCTGATCTTCCCCACCGACAGCCGCTCGATCCCCCCGGAGGAGGCGTACAGGCGGGTGAGGGAGGCCCTTGCCGCCCTCTCCGGGCCGGAGGTCTGCTTCTACGCCAAGCGCATCGACAGCACCCTCCGGGGCAATCTGGGCAGCGAGACGGACGCTTTTCTGGACGCCCTGGGCCCGGAGTACATGGCGGTGTGCGTGCCCTGCTTCCCCAGCTCCGGCCGGGTGATCGTGGGCAGCCATCTGCTGGTCAACCACGTGCCGCTGCGCAGGACCGAGGTGGCGGCCGATCCCAAGTGCCCCATCCACACCACCGACGCCTATCTGCTGTTCAAGGGCCAGACCAAATATCCCGTGGCCGCCATCCATCTGGACGACGTCCACGACGGCGCGGAGCATCTGGCCGGCGTGATCCGCGCCAGGCAGGCGGAGGGCGCGCGCATCCTGGTGGTGGACAGCGTGACGGAGGAGGATCTGGAGACGGTGGCGGACGCCGTGGCCGCCTCCGGGATCAGGGCGGTGAGCGTGGACCCCGGCCCCTTCACCGCGTATCTGGGCAAGCGGTTCCTGCCCCGCAAGGCCCAGAAGGAGGGAAAGGTGTTCTGCGCCATCGGCTCGGTCAACGGGGTGGCCGGCGCCCAGACCCGCGCCCTGCTGGCCAACCGGCCGGTGGCGGCGGTCTACCTGGAGACGGCCGAGATCCTGGAGAGCGACGAGCGCCGCCGGAAGGAGATCGAGCGGCTGACCGCCGAGCTGATCCGGCGGCGGGAGGAGTCCAACATCCTGGCGGTGATCGGCTGTGGCATCGACCCCAAGCGGCGGGTCCCCTTTGAGCCCTATATGGAGCGGTGGGGGCTGGACGCCGAGGGGCTGTCCGCCCGCATCAACGAGGCCTTCGCGGCGGTGACGCTGGGGGTGCTGGAGGCCTGCCCCGAAATCGGGGGGGTCTACTCCACCGGCGGAGACATCACCGCCGCCATCCACAGCGCCGCGGGCACGGTGGGCCTGCGCCTGCTGGACGAGGTGCTCCCCCTGGCGGGGTACGGCATCGCCATCGGCGGCAGGCTCTCGGGCAAGGCATTTGTCAGCAAAGGCGGTATGGTGGGCGGCGAAAACGCCATGGTCACCTGTGCCGATTATCTGCTGGAACATCTGAGTTAAGAGGAGGAATGCAGTATGAGACCCCTGATCGCGATCCCCATGGGAGACCCCGCCGGCATCGGGCCGGAGATCGTGCTGAAAACCATCGCCGACGAGGAGACCCAGCGCACCGCCCGCTGCATCGTGGTGGGCAGCCGGAAGGTCATGGAGTACGCCATGGACTATCCCGGCAGCCCCAGGCTGGAGATCGTCACGGTGGACGACCCCAGAGACGGGAAATATGACCCCGGCGTACTCAACCTGATTGACCTGGACAATGTGGACATGGACCAGTTCGTGGTGGGCAAGGTCAGCGGCATGTGCGGCCGCGCCGCCTACGACTACATCGCCAAAAGCATCGAGCTGGCCAATGCCCGGATCGTTGATGCGGTGTCAACGACGCCTATCAATAAAGAATCTTTGAGAGAAGGAGGGATCAACTTTATCGGTCATACGGAGATCTTCAGCGCGCTGACCCACTCCAACGACCCCCTGACCCTGTTTGAGGTCAACAACCTCCGGGTGTTCTTCCTGTCCCGCCACGTGTCCCTGCGCAAAGCCTGCGACATGGTCACCAAGGACCGCATCATCGACTATGTGATCCGCTGCACAGAGGCGCTGCGCAAGCTGGGCGTGACCGAGGGCACCATGGCCATCGCCGGGCTCAATCCCCACAGCGGGGAACACGGCCTGTTCGGTGACGAAGAGGTGAAGGAGGTCTTCCCCGCGGTGGAGGAACTTCAGAAGCGGGGGTACAAAGTCGTGGGGCCCATCGGGGCGGACTCGGTGTTCTCCCAGGCGCTCCACGGCAAGTACAACAGCGTGCTGAGCCTCTATCATGACCAGGGGCACATCGCCACAAAGACGCTGGACTTCGAGCGCACCATCTCCATCACCGCCGGCATGCCCATCCTGCGGACCTCCGTGGACCACGGGACGGCGTTCGACATCGCCGGGAAGGGGATCGCCAGCGCGGTGAGCATGAAGGAGGCCGTGCGTCTGGCGGTGAAGTACGCGCCCGCGTTCCTGCAGAACTGAGACGTCCGTTGGCAGGTACATCCACACATGACAAAGATCGAATTATGAGAGGAGTGTAAGTTATGGAAGGTCCCAGAATGCTTATCGCGCTGTTGATCGGCATCGTCATCCTGGTCTTGCTGATCCTCAAGACAAAGGTCCACGCGTTCCTCGGCCTGATCATCGCCTCTGTCATCATCGGCCTGATCGGCGGCATGGATCCCACCCAGATCCCCACGTCCATCATCAACGGCTTCGGCGGGACGCTGGGCAGCATCGGCATCATCATCGGCTTCGGCGTCATGATGGGCCAGATCTTTGACAAGACTGGCGCCGCCGAGCGCATGGCATTGACGTTCATCAAGCTGTTCGGCAAGAAGCACGAGCATTGGGCCATGGCCCTGACCGGCTTCATCGTGTCCATCCCCATCTTCTGCGACTCCGGCTTTGTGGTGGTCAGCCCCATCGCCAAGGCCATCTCCAAGAAGACCCGCCGCTCCATCGTGGCCATCGCCGGCCCGCTGGCCGTGGGCCTGGTCATCACCCACTCCCTGGTTCCTCCCACCCCCGGCCCGCTGGGCGTGGCCGGCACCTTCGGCGTTGACGTGGGCCAGTTCATCCTGCTGGGCATCGTGATCGCCCTCCCCATGGCCATCATCTCTACCCTGTACTGCCAGTGGCTGGGCAAGAAGATCTATCAGATCCCCGCCGACAACGACGAGGGCTGGGAGCGCCCCGCCAAGATCGAGGAGGTCGTCAACGACGACGTGCTCACCCCCTCCCGCGAGCTGCCCTCCGCCTTTGAGAGCTTCCTGCCCCTGCTGGTCCCCATCATCCTGATCCTTCTGAACAACCTGCTGGTGGGCGCCCTCAAGATGACCGGCATTGCCGCCACCATCATCACCTTCCTGGGCACCCCCATCATCGCCGTGGGCATCGGCCTGCTGCTGGCCATCTTCGTGCTGGGCCGCAAGCTGGACCGGGCCACCGCCCTGGCTGAGATGGACCTGGGCATCAAGTCCGCGGGCATCATCATCCTGGTGACCGGCGGCGGCGGCGCTCTGGGCCAGATCCTGAAGGACAGCGGCACCGGCAACTATGTGGCCGAGCTACTGGCCAAGACCCCCATTCCTATCATCGTCCTTCCCTTCATCATCGCCACCATCGTCCGCTTCATCCAGGGTTCCGGCACCGTGGCCATGGTCACCGCCGCCGGCATCTGCGCCCCCATCATCCAGGCGGCCGGCGCCAGCATGCTGCTGGGCGCGTTCGCCTGCTGCATCGGCTCCCTGTTCTTCAGCTACTTCAACGACAGCTACTACTGGGTCGTCAACAACCTGATGGGCATGAAGGACACCAAGGACCAGATCCGCAACTGGTCGGTCACGTCCACGATTGCGTGGGGCGTCGGCTTTGTGGAATTGCTGATCCTCAGTATTTTCATGCACTGAGCCGGGCCCCGCGGACAGCGTGACATCCTGACAGGCAGACAGCGGGGACCCTTGCGCCGCAAGGGTCCCCGCGAGGTATAAGAAAAACCCTGCGGCCGTTGAGGCTGCAGGGTTTTTCCTTTTTTGGTGGAGATAAGCGGGATCGAACCGCTGACCTCTTGAATGCCATTCAAGCGCTCTCCCAGCTGAGCTATACCCCCATAACACGCGAGGCGTTCGCCCCGGCGCGAGTGTTATGATACCAAACCGGGCGGGATTTGTCAATAGCTTTTTTCAGTTTTTTTCGGAAGAGAAAGGGCGTCCCGACCGGGACGCCCTTTCCTCACATTTTGAAATTGGCGGGGAAGTTCTCCACCGCCTCGCCCACGGCCTTGATGGCCCGGGCGGCGGCCTTCTGGGCGGAGCGCTTCTTTTTCCGGGGCATCAGGGCGATGCCCGCCGCCGCGCCCATGACCGCCATCGTGCCGGCGATGGGCCACACCATGGACTTATCCAGCTTCATACTCATAGGAACGTCCCTCCTTCGCGCAGATAGTCTGCCCGGAGGAGGGACGTCTTATGTCAGTTTTGATTGGAAAACGCGTCCAGCTCAGCCGGCGGGCTGGGTCTTGCCCTTGTTCTTCCGGCGGGCGCTGGTGCGGCCCTCGGCCCTGATCTCGCCGGCGGCCAGCAGGGCGCGCTTGGTGAGGGCGGGACCCACCAGCTCATACACCAGCACGGAGAAGAGGACCACGTTGCGGACCACCGCGCCGTCGGACAGCTGCGTGGCGGTGAGGGCCATGCCCAGGGCCACGCCGGCCTGGGGCAGCAGGGTGATGCCCAGGTGCTTGGTGATGTTGGGCTCGCAGCGGGTGAGGGCGCAGCTGGAGAAAGCGCCGAAGTACTTGCCCAGGGAGCGGGCGACGATATACACCACGCCGATGAGCAGCACCAGGGGGTTGGACAGGATGCGCAGATCCAGCTCCGCGCCGGACAGCACGAAGAACAGGGCCAGCACCGGGGCGGTCCAGCCGTCCACACGCTCCATCAGCTCCTCGGAGAAGTCGCAGATGTTGCAGAACACGGTGCCGGTCATCATGCACACCAGCAGCAGGCTGAAGCCGAAGTGGACGCCTCCGATCTCGAACTCCGCCATGGACAGGCCCACGGTGAGGATCACAAAGCCGATGGAGATGGACAGGCGCTTGCTGCGGGAGTGAAAGTATTTCTCCAGGGCATACAACAGCCAGCCCACCAGAGACCCCAGGGCCAGAGACAGCACGATCTCGATGATGGGCTCCAGGATCAGGGCCACCAGGCTGATCTTGCCGCTCTCCAGAGCGGCGGCCACGCCGAAGGAGGCTGAGAAGAGCATGAGGCCCACCGCGTCGTCGATGGCCACCACCAGCAGCAGCAGCCGGGTCATGGGGCCGTCGGCCTTGTACTGGCGCACCACCATCAAAGTGGCGGCGGGGGCGGTGGCCGAGGCGATGGCGCCCAAAGTGATGGCGGAGGACAGGGAGATCAGCTCAGGATCGATGAAGTGGAGGGCGATGAGGGCCGCGTCCACCACCGCGGTGGTGATCACCGCCTGCAAAATGCCCACGGTGATGGCCTGCCGGCCCATGTGCTTCAGCTGCTCCAGGCGGAACTCGTTGCCGATGGTGAAGGCGATGAAGCCCAGGGCCACCTGGGAGATCAGGTTGAGGCCCTCCACCTCCTCCAGGGAGTTGAAGCCGATATTGAAAAAGTGCAGCCCGCCGATAAAAAACGGCCCCAACAGCAGCCCGGCCACCAGATAAGCGGTGACGTCGGGCAGGTGGAGCACCTTTGCCAAACGGGTCATCAACAGGCCGCCTACCAGGGAAGCGGCCAGCTGTATCAGGATCTGCATACAGACACCTCTTTTTTCTTATCCGCTCCATGATATAGCCGGCAACCGAAAAAAGCAAGCGGGATATTGGTGAAGTTTGCCCGAAAATCCGGCTGTTTTTTCGTCTTTTTGCCGGGAAACTTTTTCCCGGCGGAGCGAAAAAAATCCTTGATTTTGTATCTGTTTTATGATAAAACAGATACATGAAGGAAAACACGAAGAACGCGGCCATCCTCTCCATGGTCCAATACCACTTTGTGTTCTGTCCGCGCTATCGAAGAAAGGTATTTTTGATAGATGGGCTGGAGCCCCGGTTCAAGGAGCTCGTCACCCAAATCTGCGCTCAGAACGGCATCGGTATCCTGGACATGGAATGCCGGGCGGACTACTGCCATCTGTTCGTCTCGGCCCCTCCCGATCTGGGCCCCGCCGACATCATGCGGCTCATCAAGCGGCAGACCGGCCCCACCCTGAAGCGGGAGTACCTCCGGGGCAAGTGCCCCCAGCTGTGGACCCGGGGCTATCTGGTGACCACCGCCGGCGACATCCCCTCCGATCTGGTGTCTGATTACGTCAGTTCCCAGAAAACACGGGGAGGTTAAAGTAATTTCTCTTTACAGGGCTGTTTTTCTGTCCAGCCTCTCCCCTGCCCTGCCGCATGTTCCAAACGACCTGTCATGAAAGGTGGTTTTACCGATGAAACGCAAGTACAAGCTCCTCTCTCTGCTCCTGGCCGCCGCCATCATGCTCTCCCTCACGGCGGTCCTTCCCGCCGCCGCGTCGGACTACTCCTCCGGCTCCGGCGCCGCCGCCCACTGGTTCTATGACCAGCTGAGCCCGCGGGCCAAACTGATCTATGCCGCGCTGTCCGAGCAGTTCGGCAGCGGCAAAATGAAAGACGGCAAGACCAGCCTGGACCTGGCCCCCATCGTGGGGCAGGAGGCCATTAAGGCCTATGTGGACGGCGACGGCGCCCTGTTCAACGACTTTGCCACCGCCAAGGACGCCTTCGACCTGGAGCATCCCGACGCCTGGTATGTGGACTCCTCCTACCTGAGCTTCCGGACCGCCGCCGACAGCAAGGGCTACCACGCCCTGGTGGGCCCCGGCCGGGGAGACACCTATTATCTCAACGGCGCGGCCATCGAGGACGTGGACAGCATGACCCGGGCGCTCAACAAGGCGGTAGACGCCATCGTGAAGGGCGCCAACGATCTGAACGTCAGCGGCCTCTCCCATGAGGACCGGGACGCCAGGCGGGTCCAGTATGTCCACGACCAGATCACCAAGTCCATCAGCTACCGCTATGAGATCGACTGCACCCCGGAGACGGACAACTGGAGATATATCCGCACCGCCTACGCCCTGGTGACCCACGAGGGCGTGTGCGAGAGCTACGCCCGGTCCATGCAGTTGATCCTGGACAAGCTGAACATCCCCTGCGTGCTGATCCACGGTATGCAGACCTCCGGCGACGACCCGGAGCCCCATATGTGGAACGCCGTCCAGATCGGCGGCAAGTGGTACGCTGTGGACGCCACCTGGGACGACCCCATCCGCCTGGACGCGCAGGGCAACATCAAGGAAGCCGAGACTCCCGGCCAGGACGGCGCCGAGCATGACACCTACCTGCTGGTGGGCCAGGACGTCGTCGGCGCCAACTGGCAGCCCTCCGGCGTCGTGTCCTCCAGCGAAAAGGAGTTTTCCTACCCCGCCATCGAGCTGGCCTCCTTCAACGGGGAGAATGTCTACTCCGATCCCATCGGCCTGCACGTGTCCTACTCCGCCGCCGCCACCATGGAGGATGACACCCCCGCCGGCGAGTTCACCGTGGACTTCAACGGCATGGGCATGGAGAAGGCCGCGGAAGAGTGCGGCGTCTATCTGCTGATCCGGATGTATGACTACCACCCCGACGGCACCTGCCACGTCATGAAGGACTGGTACTACTGCAAGGCCAACGACGTCATCCTGGCCGGCAAAAACAAGTATTTCCGGGACACCGAGACCTGCCTGAAAATGGTCACCGCCGGCTGCGAGTACGTGGAGTACGCCCTCACCACCACGCCCCCCGAGGGATACGAGACCTGGAATGAGGACCCTGAGAGTAAGAAGAACGGCCTGACCAACACCAACGGCGAGCAGGGCTTCTACCACGGCGACGGCACCGACATCATCGCCGAGACCGGCCTGCTCTTCAACCCCCAGTCCAAATATGAGGCGGCCCCCTATGTGAAGAGCCAGTATCCCGCCGCCAATATTCAGGTCCACATCGGCCAGACCTACCGGATGCAGGTGCTGTTCGACGACGACCTGTACGCCCCCGAAAACGCCAGGGACAAAGAGGGCAAGCCCGTGGAGTGGAGCGAGCCCAACGCGGCCATCAACGGCGAGGAGATCCGGGTCAGCTACACCACCTGGCAGCCCGATCAGGACTACGACACCATCCAGGTGGATCTGGCCGGCACAGTGAACTTCGACACCAAACACGAGGGCTGCGACACCGGCAGACTCGGCAGGCACTATGTGGACTCCTCCCTGCTGGAATGGCACTTCTCCTGCACCAAGAGCCATAAGCACGTCCTGGGCCTCTGCCCGGTAGACGGCGTCAGCTTCGACTTTTCCGCCAGCACCGACTGGTCCGACGACCTGACCCTCTACACCTTCCAGATCGAGGGGCTGGCGGGCAGCCGCTCCGGCAAACGGCCCAACGAGTGGGGCGTGGTCATGGCCACCCCCTACTGCCCCATCTGCTACCGCAGCCAGGGCATCGACTGGAACCTGTGGGGCCGGCCCTTCCTGCTGGACAACCCTGACGACCTGGATCTGAGCAAGGTGAAGGTCCAGGGGACCGGCGGCAGCGAGAAGTCCCTGTCCGAGCTGGACAAGCAGATGGATAAGAGCGGCTACAACGGCAAGCTGACCCTCACCGTGGAGGACATCAGCAAGAGCCGTCCCAAGTCTGAGGAGGTCACCGAGGCCCTGGAGAAGAAAAAGGGCATCGAGGAGAGCGACATCGTCTCCAAACTGATGTACGAGATCAGCTTCACCCGCATCTGCAAGATGATGGTGGTGGAGCCCGGCCAGTCCCTGCGGGTCTCCATCGGCTACCCCGCCGGCGTCACCTATGAGAATCTGAAAAACTACGAGATCAAGGCGTACCACTTCAGCCGCAACGAGGACGACGAGATCACCGGCGTGGACGAGCTGAACGTCACCGCCACCCCCTACGGCCTGGTGATCATCTGCAACAGCTTCTCCCCCTTCGAGATCGTGGCCCTCAAGCCCGGCACCACGGGAAGCGGCGGCAAGGCAGCCGTCCCCTCCTTGGCGGTGGCCACCGACGGCAACGGCAAAGTCACCTACGGCAGCAAGCAGGTGGAGGCCGTGGGCGCCGCCGGCATCGTGCCCATGAGCAAGGACGTCACCTTCACCATCAAGCCCAACGCCGGCTACGTGATCGACGAGGTCACCCTGGGCGGCAAGGTCCTGGCCGTCTCCAAGAACAACACCGTCACCGTCAAGGCCAACGAGGTGAACGCCGCCGGCGGCCTGCTGGAGGTGGAGTTCATCTCCGAGGAGGTCCGCGAGGCCGACGCGAAGGCGGGCCTGAAGCCCGTGGAGCCGGAGCATCCGGCCCCCGAAGCGCCGGAGCCCGAGCCGGAGCCGGAACCGGAGCCCGAACCTGAGAAGCTCCCCTTTGTTGACGTGCCCGCCGGCGCGTGGTACTACGAAAACGTAAAGTACGTCTATGACAACGGCCTGATGAACGGTACGTCCGAGGACGGCACCGTCTTCTCCCCCGGCGCAAAGACCACCCGGGCCCAGCTGGTCACCATCCTGTGGCGGCTGTCTGACTCCCCCAATCTCAGCAAGATCCCGTTCAGCGACGTACCCGCCGGTAAGTATTACACCAAAGCGGTGGCGTGGGCGTTCTCCAATGAGATCGTCGACGGTTACGGCAACGGGCGGTTCGGCCCCGACGATCCCATCACCCGGGAGCAGATGGCCCTCATCCTCCAGCGGTATATCGTGTACCGCCTCAAAAGCGCCCCGGGCGGCGCCTCCGCTCTGAACAGCTTTCACGACAGGTACAAAGTCAGCTCCTGGGCCCTGGAAGCCATGCGCTGGGCCTGCGGCAGCGGCATCATCACTGGCTCCGCCGACAGCGCCGGCAGGATGATGCTGCTCCCCAGCGGCACCGCAACCCGGGCCGAAATGGCCACGATGCTGTGCCGGCTCTGCGAAAAATACGGTCTGCTCTGAGGCAAGACAAAATCGGGCGCTCTCCCCTCCGGGAGAGCGCCCGATTTTTCTGTCTGGCTCGCCGCCGGTCACATCCGGCCCAGATAGTCCAGCGCCGAGGTTACCGCGTTGGCCCCGTCGGCGGCGGCGGTGACCACCTGGCGGAGGGCCTTCTTCCGCAGATCGCCGGCCACGAACATACCGGGGATATTGGTGCGGCAGTCCTCCCCCGCGGCCACATAGCCGCCGTCCAACGCCAGGGGCAGGCCGGACAGCCAGCCGCTGAGGGGCTCCACCCCCACCGCCAGGAACACGCCGTCCATGGGCCGCTCCTCCTCCCCGTCCGGGCCGGAGAGGATCACGCTCTGTACTCTGCCCGCTCCCCTGATCTCCTTCAGGTTGGTCCTGTACAGGATTGCCGCGTTTTCCCTGGCCTTGAGCAGGTCCACCCGGCGCTTTGCCGCCCGGAACACGTCCCGCCGGAGGGCCACGGTGACGCTCTTGCACAGGGTGGAGAGGAACAGGGCGTCCTCCACGGCGGTGTCCCCGCCGCCGACGACCAGGGCGTCCTTCTCCCGGAAAAAGGCGCCGTCGCAGGTGGCGCAGTAGGACACCCCCGCGCCGGTGAGCTCCCGCTCGCCGGGGACCCCCAGCTTTTTGGGGGATGCCCCGGTGGCGGCAATGACCGCCCGGGCCCGGATGGTTTCCCCGCCGTCAAGGGTCAATTCTTTACAGTCCCCCAGATCGCAGATGCCGGCGACGGCGCCGCAGACGATCTCCGCCCCCAGCTCCGCCGCCTGGCCGCGAAAGGCCTCCCCCAAGTCATAGCCGCTTTTGCGCCCCGCGCCGGGGTAGTTCTCCACCTCGTGGGAGGAGGTGATCTGCCCTCCCCCGAAGCCGTCCCGCTCCAGCACGGTAAAATCCAGTCCCGCCCGGGCGGCATAGATGGCGGCGGACAGCCCCGCCGGCCCTCCGCCTACGATCACAAGCTCCTTCATGGGGCCACCTCTTTCGTCGTTTGATGGTATTATTTTACCAACCGTGGCGGAATATTGCAAGGGGGCGGATCTCTCCCAAATGTATTGCATTTTTGCCGCCGTTATACTATAATATATGGCAAATTCTCCCCATCACTCCCTGAGAATCGAGTTGATCGCTTTGAATATCATCATCGCCGGCGGCGGCAAGGTGGGCGGCACCCTGGCCGAGCAGCTGGCCGCCGAGGGCCACAGCGTCACCATCATCGACATGGACCAGGACACCCTGGACCGGCTGAACAACCAGCTGGACGTGATGTGCATCAAAGGAAGCTGCACCTCCCGGGGCACCCTCATCGAGGCCGGCGCCTCGGCCGCCGACGTGATCATCGCCGCCACCGACTCCGACGAGGTCAATCTGCTCTGCTGCCACTGTGCCCACCGGCTGGGCGTCCCCCACTCGGTGGCCCGGGTGCGGGACACCAGCTATATCAACGATATGGACGCCCTGAAGGGGGATCTGGGCATCACCATGCTGGTGAACCCGGAGCTGTCCGCCGCGGTGGAGATCTCCCGCATCCTGCGCTTCCCCTCCGCCGCC
Source organism: uncultured Oscillospiraceae bacterium (assembly GCA_947585425.1). GTDB lineage: Bacteria > Bacillota > Clostridia > Oscillospirales > Oscillospiraceae > Enterenecus. The sequence continues at coordinate 2,801 of CANPWZ010000027.1, read as the reverse complement.
AACGTGGAGACCTTCGCCCGGGGCCGGGTGGAGCTGGTATCCTTCCAGGTGCAGCCCCAGGACTTTCTGACCGGCCGGTCCCTGGCGGAGCTGTCCTCCAAGATCCAGAGCCTGCCTATCCTGTTCTGCGCCGTGGAGCGGGGGGAAAAGGTGTTCATCCCCAATGGCTCCACCGTGCTGGAGCAGGGGGACCGGGTCTATATGGCGGGCACCCCCGGCGGCCTCCACCAGTTCTTCCGCCTGCTGGGCCGGAACGACCACAGGATCAAGGACGTGTTCATCGTGGGCGGCGGGCGCATCGTGTTCTATCTGCTGGTCCAGCTGGAGCGGCTGGGCATGAGCTGCAAGGTGGTGGAACGGGACGCCGACCGCTGCCGCCAGCTGGCCGAGACCTTTTTGAGATCCCTCATCATCCACGGGGACGGCACCGACCCCGAGCTGCTCACCGAGGAGCGGATGTCCGCCTCCGACGCGTTCATCGCCCTCACCGACCGGGACGAGGACAACCTCATCATCTCCCTGTACGCCCACCAGGAGGGAGTGCCCAAGGTGGTGGCCAAGTCCAGCCACCAGAACTACACCTCCATCGCCCGCTCCGCCGGGGTGGAGTCGGTGGTGTCCCCCAAGCTGACCACCGCCTATCAGATTTTGCGGCTCATCCGGGGCCTTCAAAACTCCAAGGGCAGCTCCATGACCGCCCTGTACCGCATCGCCGGCGGCCGGGCGGAGGCCATGGAGTTCCGGGTCCGGCCCGACGACAGGCACCTGGACGTGCCCCTGCGGAACCTGAGCCGGCACCTCCGTCCCGGCGTGCTGATCGCCGTCATCGTGCGGGACGGAAACGTCATCATCCCCGACGGCTCCACCTGCCTCCAGGCGGAGGACGACGTGATCGTAGTGGCCCAGAACAGCGTCATCACCGACCTGGACGACATCTACGCCGCAGGCTGAGCGCGGGGGGCTGACTATGAATTACAAACTGGTCGCGCGCATCACCGGCTTCACCCTGCTCATCGAGGCCGCCGCCATGCTGCTGCCGCTGATCGTCTCCCTGCTCTACAAAGAGAGCCCCATCCCCTTCCTGGTGTCCATCCTCATCATCTGCGCGGCGGCGGTGGGCCCGGTGACCCTCCTCCGCCCCCGGCAGGAGTTTTTCGCCCGGGAGGGCTTTTTCACCGTGGGGCTCATCTGGGTGCTGTTCGGGGTGTTCGGGGCCCTGCCCTTCCGCCTCTCGGGAGAGCCTCAGTTCGCCTCCTTCGTGGACTGCTTTTTTGAGACCATCTCCGGCTTCACCACCACCGGCGCCACCATCCTCACCGACATCGAGCGCCTGCCCCACGGACTGCTGTTCTGGCGGTCCTTCACCCACTGGCTGGGAGGCATGGGGGTGCTGATCCTCACCGCAGCCCTGCTGCCCATGCTGGGCATCAGCTCCAACTTCCTCATCCGGGCGGAGAGCCCCGGCCCGGTGAAGTCCAAGCTGGTGCCCAGGGCCTCCCAGTCCTCCAAGATCCTGTACGGCATCTACCTGGCCCTCACGGCGGCGGAGGCCGTCATCCTGAGGATCGTAGGCATGGACTGGTTCGACGCGGTCACCCACGCCTTCGCCAACGCCGGCACCGGCGGCTTCTCCACCAGGAACGCCTCCATCGCCGCCTTCAACAGCCCCGCCATTGAGATGGTCTGCACCCTGTTCATGCTGCTGTTCTCCATCAACTTCGCGGTGTACTTCCTCGTCATCACCGGCAAGGCAAGGCAGGCCCTGAAAAGCGATGAGCTGCGCTTCTTCCTGGGGATGGTAGCCATCGCCACCGCCGTCATTGCCTGGAACCTGCGGGACTACTACGGGTCCATCTGGGAGTGCCTGCGGTACGCCGTGTTTCAGGTGGCCACGGTGGTGTCCACCACGGGCTTCGTGTCGGCGGATTTCGATCTGTGGCCGGAGCTGTCCAAGGTCATCCTGGTGGTGCTCATGTTCGTCGGGGCCTGCGCCGGCTCCACCGGCGGCGGCATGAAATGCTCCCGCATCCTGGTGCTGTACCGCTCCGCCAAGCGGGAGGTCCGCTCCATCGTCCACCCCAGGGCGGTGGAGGTGGTCCGGCTGGACGGCGCGCCCCTGTCCGAGCGCACTCTCCAGACCACCCAGAGCTATTTCATCATCAACATCTTCCTGGTGTTCTCCATGGCCATGGTGGTGGGCCTGGACAACTTCTCCTTTGGCACCACCCTCACCGCCGTCGTCACCTGCATCAACAACGTGGGCCCCGGCCTGGAGGCGGTGGGCCCCACCTGCAACTTCTCCGCCCTGTCCGCCCTGAGCAAGCTGGTGCTGTCCTTCGCCATGGTGCTGGGCCGGCTGGAGATGTACCCCATCCTGGTGCTGTTCAGCCGCAGCGCCTGGAGGCGTTCGTAAATCAAAAACACCGATTGAACCGGTGGTTTGACCAGGCCCTATAAGGGCCTATCTCCTGTGGTAGCTCCCTAAAGGGGGCACCGAGGAGGTCTGGCAATCACACTTTTGCCACTGGCAGCCCCCTACTCGGGGGCTGTCTTTATTTGCCCTGTTTTACGGGCTCACCCGTAAACGGGTCTACGAATTCTTTTATGCTGATTTGGTCATTTGCTATGTCCTCTTGCAGTTGATTCCTGATGTATTCTTTTATTGCCCCTTCATACTTCCCTACTGTATCCACATAATACCCTCTGCACCAGAAATGCCGGTTCCCATACTTATGACCATTCCTTTCCGCTGCGCTTCAAGGCACCAAAGGGGATGAAATACAGGTGCCACTAACACAGCA
>CANPWZ010000026.1 GCA_947585425.1 uncultured Oscillospiraceae bacterium | reverse complement strand
ATATTATATTCTCCACCTTGCTGTATCTGTTCTGAGCTTCCTATACGAATAGCGGATAATTTAGGATTATCTGCACAAATTACAAAGCCGCCGGTTTCCCGGCGGCTTTACAATCTTCATAGCGAAAATGTCATCTTCCCCCGCGGATGCTTCTCCGCAAGGAGCAATGTCTGATGATTTGCAGCGACATGAGTGTAGATCTGCGTTGTAGTAATAGAACTGTGACCAAGAAGAGTCTGGATATAGCGAATGTCCATTCCCGCCTCAAGTAACGAGGTGGCAAACGTATGGCGGAACATATGCGGTGTAACATTACCGGGTTGGCCTATGCGCTTCAGGTATTTTCGGATGATTCCCCTGACCGATTGAGGTGAAAGCGGATGCCCCTGTCGATTGTACAGAATCGCTCCCTGCTCTTGAATCATTGAAGAATACTTTTGATAGTAAGTCTCGAAGAGGGAAATTAATTCTGGCGTTGTGATTTGGATCACACGTTCTTTTCGGCCTTTTCCATACACTAAAAGCCGCAGGCCATCGCCAGTGAGCAAAAAGGTTTCCCTGGATAACGCGCAGAGCTCTGACACTCGCAGCCCAGTGCTGAAAAGCAGTTCTAACACTACAATATCCCGTAACGCCTCCTTTTTGCCTGCCCTATACGCATCATACGCATTTTGTAAAAGGTCATGGATAATTTGGGTTGGAATGACTCGTGGAAGCTGCTGTGGTGACTGAATACGGACATGGAGTTTGCTAAACGGATTGACCATCAGTATTTCATTGTACTCCAGATCATGGAAAAAGGCCCGAACACTGGCCAGTTTCCGTTTCACCGAGCGTGGGGCAAATTTTTGGTTAAGAAATCTGATGTACTCATTTAGTGTCTCTTTGTCCATCCGTGAGTTTCCCGCAAAGCTTAAGTACTGGCGCAGATCGATAGAATACGCCTTGATCGTGTATGCTGACAGTTTTTTCTCGTACTGACAGCTTTCCAGATATTCATTGATCAGAATTGAAAGTGTTTGCATGCAGAATCCTCCGTTCATGTGTTTTGTTCTGGGTGACATGAAACTAATCTTACCGCATGAGCAGACTCTGTGCCATAAAAATACCCACGACCGATCCAAATGGCCGTGAGTTTCCTTATGTTGTATATATCGGGCCTGCATGGAAAAGGGCGGCTTTGCGGGGGCCACATTTCCCGATAGTGTTTTCGAACAGTCATTCCAAAAAGAAAGACACGCGGCAGCGTGTCTTTCTTTTTGGGTTCCGCTCCCGTTGGCCGCTCCCCCCTTCGGTGATTTCAATGCTCGGCGGAAGTGAATTCCGCCTCCGCCGAGGTTTTGCTCCGCAAAACGCTTGTGACGGCGCACCCGCGCCGCCCCGCCTTGCGGGGACCCCGTTACCCGGCCTGACCACATAAATGACCGCAGACAGAAAAATCTGCCCCTCCGGAATGAGGTCCCGGAGGGGCGTAAAGCGGTTGTTAAGGGGGATCAGGCCTGGCCGTCGCGCAGCCTGCGGAAAAATTCCTCCGCGGTGGAATTGCCGCAGGAGATGTCTGCGATCCCGTCGTAAAAAATCGAGAGCTGATCGCAGACGCACCCTATAACATACATGATACGGCTTGCCTGGACCACCACAGGCTCATTGAACAGCGGAATGGTGTAGCGATGATAGAACTGATCCTGGAAGAACCCGAACGCGCCCATGACGCTTTGAAAATTCAGAGCGTCCAGCGCCTTTTCCAGTTCGCCGCGGCCGGGTCCGACGTCCGTGAAAAGCGTGGTGTAAAGCTGCAAAAGCACAGCATCGTCGTCTATGGGGGACAGCATGAGCTCCATCAGGACCGGCTGCCCCTTGTCGTTCGCCGGGATCAGCGCCTGCAGCGTGTCCCCCAGCTGGATGTTCGGGTCGCCGGGCTGCCGCCCGGTCCTGACATCCTGCGCGATGAGCTGTTTCTCCACCGCGTCAAACAATGCCTTCTGCGTATTGACATCCATATCCGTGCCTCCTTTTTCCGTAAAGGCTCATATCTCTATGACGCCCGTATTTTTGCCGCGGCGACGATGTCTCCTCCGTACTCATAGACCTGCCCGTCGCTGCCGCTCTTCTTCGATCCGCTCAGCGAGCGCATCTTCCGCCCGCGATCTTTCTTTCTTCTTCTCCGCTTTCTTCATCTGATTCTGCCAGCTTTCCGAGGGATCCAGGCCGAGCTTCTCCGCGATGCCCTGGAGGCTGAAGGACGACGCTTCACCTTCACCCACCGGGTGGAGCTGCATCCCCTGTACGATCTCGAGCGCTTCCTGATCTTCCTCGGAGGCGCCGTTGGGATTGTGCAGCGCCCTGTTCGCGCCTTGCTGGAGGTCATACGCCCGGTTCATGGTGATGCGCAGGAACGCCTCCTTCCGCTTCCCGGATTTAAAGCCCATGGACTGCAGGATCATATGCTTCGCGTCATGGCGGGTGAGATTCCCCGATTGATCCTTTCGCATGAGAGCGTCAATTTGGTCCTCGAGGCCGATCGCCTCATTTACCGTGTCGACGCTCAGATTTTTCCGATTCCATTTTCCGTGGAGGTACTTGGCCAGCCCCAGCCCCGAGCCGGCGCCGGATACGGCGGCGCCCGCCAGGGAGGTCACGCCGCCCAGGGTCATGGCGCTGCCGGCCGCGTTCAGGCCGCCGCCGATCGCGTCGTAAACGCCCTCGTTGCGCGCCATTTGGGCCGCCCTTTTGGCCTGCGTCACGACATACACGCGCCGTTCCTGCTGGCGGCGCCAGTTGGGATCGGTAAGCCGTGGATCCGTCGCGGCGGCGTTGAAAATATTCTCTCGTATCTGTTTCATGTTGTCTCTGGTCTTGGCTCCTTCTCTCCAGCGGGACGCGCCGCTGACGGCCTTCGCCGTGCCGGTCAGGATGCCAAGGGCCGGGATGCCGATGCGCCCGCCGAGCCCTGCCAGCGCCGCATTATGCACGCCGGCAAACTGCCATGCCGCAGTGCCCAGGGTGCCCGCGTCGCCCACCATGCCGGCGACCCTTTGGACTACCCCATAATGGTTGCCGGTCTCCCGCGCGTGGCGGAAGCCCATGATGTTGGAGAGGAGACTCGCTCCTCCGCCGAGGGCGGAAGCAACGCCGGTCAGGCCTCCAAAGACTCGCGTCATGGGTCCAAAATTATTGTTGTCGGACGGCCGCAGGGCCGAGCCGTTCGCCACATCGTGAAGCCTTGGGCCAAGGAAGCCCCTGGCGTGGGTGTTATAGAGACCGTTGGGACTGCGGGCATGGCCGGTCACCCTGCTGATGATGTTGTTGAGGAAGCCGGGGGTGTCGTAGAGGGACGGCCCTACCAGCGAGAGGCCCGCGCTGGCTGCGGCCGCCCCCACAGAGAAATTGGACAGCGTGGACCCGAAGCCGTTGTCATTGCGCCTGTCTATGGGGTTGCGGGCGGGGGCGCCGCCGGCGGGCGCGGCGTCGACGGGCTCCTGCTCCCCGGCGGGCGCGGCGTCGATGAGCTCCTCCTCCCCGGCGGGCACGGCGTCGATGAGCTCCTGCTCCCCGGCGGATGCGGCGTCGACGGGCTCCTGCTCCCCGGCGGGCGCGGCGTCGACGAACTCCTGCTCCCCGGCGGGCGCGGCGTCCACGGGCTCCTGCTCCCCGGCGGGCGTGTCAGACGCCGTGAGCGCGCCGTCATCCTGGCCGGAGGCGTCTTCGGCGGGCGCCTGCTGTTCCTCGGGAGGCATCATACTCATGAGGGCGTCATTAAAAGCGGCCGCATCCGTGCCTGCTACGCTCAAATTGATGTCCCCCAGCTCCTCCGAGGCTCTGAGGGTATCGTACATCGCGTTCATTTGACCTTCGCGCGCCCTCCACGCCGTGGAGTTGATCGCGGCGCCGGAGGCTCTCAAGGCCAATGTGTGCCTTAACTTTTTATACCACGGGAGTTTGCTCCACTGCGCCTCGTCGTGCATGAGCTCCTGCCTCTGAAGGGCCTTGTAGGCCGCGCGATCCCTGCGGTTTTTCCAGAAGCGGTTCCACTTCCTGCCGCCCTGTATGGGGGCGCTCTGGGCGGAGACGGGCATGGCGAAGCTCGCCGGCGCGGTGAAGCCGGCGTCCGCCTGGCCCTCCAGGGCGCTGTCCTCCACGATGCCGCTGCCGGACACCAGGCCGGAGCCCTGCTGCACGATATGTCCCGCCTCGTGGAGGAAGAGCTCCCGCCCGCTCTGGGAGGCGGGGTTGAACTGGCCGCGGGCAAAATGGATCTCGTTCCCCTGGGCGTAGGCCGTCTGGCCCAGCTCGCCCAGCCCCTCGTCCTCGTAGACGCGAAGGCCGGGGAGCGGCACGCTGAAACGCTCCAGAAGGGCCTGGTTCAAATCCTGCGGCACCGAGAGAGGACGGCTGGGCAGGCTGTGCAGCGCATCCTCCTCCAGCATCGAGGAGAGGGCGGAGTTGGGCACCCCGGACACAGGGGTGCCGGACGGCGCCTTTTCGTGCGCGGCGGGCCGCCTGTCATGGGTTCGGTAGGTTTTCATGCGTCTCCCCCCCTCTCTCCCGCGTATCCCGGCTCGCTGTCTCTTGCGCAAGCCGTTCCTGAGCAAGGATCTACATGATGCAGTATATCACGCCGGTGGATTTTGACAAGCGATTTGGCGTGAAACCCCACAGTCCGCCGCGAAAGGCAGGCCGCATGCTTTTTGCGGCCTGCCCATTTTTTAATCCGGGACCGGCGCAAGCGCCGACAGCGCGTCGCCGATGGTCTTCTCCCGGGCCTCCCGGCCGTAGCTGTCCACCTGGGCCCGGTTCTTCTCCCCGTGGGTCAGGCAGCCCGCGCCGCCGATGCAGCCGCCCACGCAGGCCATGCCCTCGATAAAGTTGGCGTCCAGGGCGTTCTTGCTCTTTTTCAGCAGGGCCATCCTGCACTCCTCGATGCCGTCGCAGGAGCAGGACTTCAGCGTGAAGGTTTCGTCCAGGGCCTGTTCCTTCAGCCCCTGGGCTACCGCCTCGGCCAGACCGCCGCACCGGGCGAAGATGCGGCCGAAGTAGGAGGCGTCGTCCAGCGCGTCCTCCTCCAGGGCGGTGACGTCCACGTCCCTGCTGTCGAACAGGGCCTGGAGCTCCTCAAAGGTCATGGCCGCGTCCACATAGGGGCGCACCGAGGGCAGCCGCACCTCCGCCTTTTTGGCGGTGCAGGGGCCGATGAACACGATCCTGACATTGGGTGTGGTGTCCTTGATGTATTTGGCGACGGCGGCCATAGGGGAGAGGTTGTGGGAGACGTATGGGGTCAGCTCCGGGAAGGCGGACTTCACATAGGACACGAAGGCCGGACAGCAGGAGCTGGTCAAAAAGCCTTTTTCCGCCAGTTCCTTGGACTCGGCCTGGGCCACCATGTCGGCCCCCAGGGCGGCCTCCACCACCGAGGAAAAGCCCAGCTTCTTCAGACCGGCGACCACCTGGCCCAGCTTGGCGTAGCTGAACTGGCTGGAGATGGAGGGGGCCACCACGGCGTAGACCTTAAAGTTCTCGCCGCCGCCGCTCTTTTTCAGCAGGTCGATGACGTTGAGCAGGTAGGACTTGTCCATGATGGCGCCGAAGGGACACTGGTAGACGCAGGCGCCGCAGGCGATGCACTTGTCGTTGTCGATGGCGGCGGCGCTGTCGTCGTTGATGGAGATGGCCTTGATCTTGCAGGCGTTCTGACAGGGGCGCTTGCGGTTGACGATGGCGGTATAGGGGCACACCTTGGCGCACTGGCCGCACTCCACGCACTTGCTCTTGTCGATGTGGGCCTCCCGCTTGCTGTCGAAGGTGATCGCCCCCCGGCGGCAGGCGTCCTCGCATCGGTGGGCCAGGCAGCCCCGGCAGGAGTCCGTGACCTCATAGCCCGCGGCGGGGCACTCGTCGCAGGCGATGTCGATGACCTCGATGACGTTGGGGTTGTCCGGGTCGCCGCCCATGGCGATCTTCACCCGCTCCGTCAGGATGGCCCGCTCCTTGTAGACGCAGCACCGCATGGTGGGCTCCTTGCCGGGAACGATGAGCTTCGGGATGTCCAGCAGATTGTCCAGCAGGGTGTCGTCCCACGCCTGGCGGGCGACCTCCCGCAGCACCTCGTATTTCAGGTACTGTACTTTGGTGTCGAATTTTCTCACGGCGATCGTCCTCTCTAAAAGTATGCGCCGGTCACTCCTGCGCCCCGCCGATGCCGCCCCACCGAAGCAGGGCCTCCCGCTCCTCGGGTCGGCTCTTCACCGACTGGGCGGCCGCCACGATGGGCATCCATCTGTGGATCTGCTCCGGGCCGACGCCGCTTTTTTGGCAGAACAGCTCCAGATACCGCTCCGCCCCCGGCTGGTTGTTCTGGAGGCAGAGCGCCAGATAGGTCCGGGCGGCGTCGGCGGCGGGACTGCCCTGGGTGGCGTGGGCCCAGTCCAGGATGTACGGGGTGCCGTCCTCCGCGATCAGCACGTTGGAGGGGCAGTAGTCCCCATGGCACAGCCGGTTCTCCCGGGGCATTTCGGCCAGCCGCGCGTGGAGGGCGTAGCGGGTGGTGGCGTCCAGCTCCGCCATGCCGATCTTTCGGTCCATTTTGTCCCGCAGCCGGCTGAGCAGCGGGCAGGACTTGGACTGTATGGTCATCTGCAGCTCCACGAAGCGCTCCATGTAGTCCTCTTTCCGCTCGGGTCGGGCCGCCATCAGCTGGGAGAGGGTGGTGCCCTTGATGTACTCGCTGATGATGGCCCATTGGCCGTCGATCATGGTGACCTCGTACAGCCGCGGGATGGCCAGCCCCGTCTCCTCCACGCGGGCCAGGTTCAGCGCCTCGTTCAGCACGTCCGCCTTGGAAAAGCCGCTGTGGAATACCTTGACGCACTTGCCGCCGTCCCGGTAGATGGTCTTGTTGCTGCGCACCGCGATCACTTTGTCCAGATCCATCGCTGCCGTCCTCCTTGTTGGAAAACCTGAAAACGGGGGCCAAAGGGCCCCGCGGCCTTTCCCGCCGCTGGAATAAAGATATTTTACAGCTTTGCTATTGAAAAATCAAGATTGGGCGATTATGATAATACGGAACGATGGGGCATCAAAAAGAACAGAGGCGGCAGGCCGGCGCTTCGGGCCGGGTACGGGAGGTATGTCCTGTGGAGACGCAAAAGAGGAAATATACGCTTTTTACGGCCAAACAGCTTTTGTGGCTGGTGCTGCCCATCGTGATCGAGCAGATCTTTTCCACTTCCCTGGGCTTTTTCGATTCGCTGATGGTCTCCAACATGGACGCCGCCCAGGCGGTCCGAAGCAACGCCAGCAACGCCATCGGGAACGTGGATTACATCAACAACCTCATCATCCAGCTCTTCTCCGCCTTCGCCACCGGCGGCGCCATCGTCACGTCCCAGGCCCTGGGCGCCGGGGACAGGGAGCGGGCCAACAAGGTGGCCAAGCAGCTGCTCATGCTGGTCATATGCGTCTCTCTGGGGGTGGGCTGCGTCAACGACGTGGCCAAGGCCCTGGCGCGGGAGAACCAGGACCTGGTGAGCGGCACCATCGACGGGCTTTACACCTTTCCCCATCCCTTCGGCTGTTCCCAGACCGGCCACGACCACGCCCAGACCCGGAAGCTGCTGGCGGCGCTGGCCCGCCACCCCAACGCCGGCGCGGTGCTGGTGCTGAGCCTGGGGTGCGAGAACCTGACCCACGAGCAGTTCCTGGCGGAGCTGGGGGACTACGACCCCGAGCGGGTCAAATTCCTCACCTGCCAGGAGGTCTCCGACGAGATGGCGGCGGGCCGGGAACTGCTGGAGGAGTGCGCCGCCTACGCCGGCCGGTCCAAGCGGGAGGAGACGCCCGTCAGCGAGCTGGTGGTGGGCATGAAGTGCGGCGGGTCCGACGGGCTGTCCGGCATTACCGCCAACCCCACCGTGGGCCGTTTTTCCGACACGCTCTGCGCCATGGGCGGGGCCACGGTGCTCACCGAGGTGCCCGAGATGTTCGGCGCGGAGAATTTCCTGATGGACCGCTGTGTGGACGAGGCCGTCTTTGAAAAGGCCGCCGGGATGCTCAACGGCTTCAAGGATTACTTCATCAGCCACAACGAGGTGGTGTACGACAACCCCAGCCCCGGCAACAAGCAGGGCGGCATCACCACCCTGGAGGACAAGTCCTGCGGGTGCGTGCAGAAGGGGGGCTCCGCCCCCATCGTGGACGTGATCGGCTACGGGGACGCGGTGACGAAAAAGGGCCTGAACCTGCTGTACGGCCCCGGCAACGACCTGGTGTCCGCCACGGCCCTCACCGCCGCAGGGGCCCACCTGATCCTGTTCACCACCGGGCGCGGCACCCCCTTCGGCGCGCCGGCCCCCACCATGAAGATCGCCACCAACACCCCGCTGGCCACGAAAAAGTCCGGCTGGATCGACTTCAACGCCGGAGTGGTGGCGGACGGCGAGCGCACCATCGGGGAGGCCGCCGCCGATCTGATGGATCTGGTCTGCGAGGTGGCCTCCGGCCGGCGGACCCGGGCGGAGGAAAAGGGGTTCCGCGAGATCTCCATCTTCAAAGACGGCGTGGTGCTGTGAGCGAGGAGGGACCGCCATGCAGATCGGCATCAGATTACACGACGTGAACGCCGCCCTGGGGCCCGAGGCCCAGACCATGGAGGCCCGGGCGGCCAAGGCCAGGGAGGAGGGCTTCTCCTGCGTCCATCTGGCCTTCTCCAAGGTCATCAAGGGGGTGACCTTTGACGACTGCGCCCTGACGGAGGGGCTGGCCTTCCACACCCGGCGGGTCTTCGCCAGGGAGGGGCTGGACGTGGCGGTGCTGGGCTGCTATCTGAACCTGGCCCACCCCGACCCGGAGAAATTGAAGGAGATCCAGAGCCGCTACTACGGCCATCTGCGGGTGGCGGCCCTGATGGGCGCCGGCGTGGTGGGCACCGAGACCGGCGCCCCCAACCCGGAGTATAAGACGGACGCCAACACCCACGGGAAAGAGGCGCTGGACACCTTCATCCGAAACCTGGCCCCGGTGGTGGAACGGGCGGAGGCCTGCGGCGTCACATTGGCCATCGAGCCGGTGTGGAAGCATATCGTCTACGACCCCGGCCGGGCGGTGGAGGTGCTGAACGCCATCCAGAGCCCCAATCTGCGCATCATCTTCGACCCGGTGAATCTGCTGTACCCCGGCAATCTGGACGACCGGGAGCGGGTGTTCGCCGAGGCCATGGACCGGCTGGGGGATCGGATCGCGGTGGTCCACCTGAAGGACTTTGTCCCCGCCGGGGACGATCTGAAGAGCGTGGCCGCCGGCACGGGCCTGATGGACTATCAGAGCATCCTGCGCTTCCTCAAGGCCCGCAAGCCCTACATCCAGGCCACCCTGGAGAACACCTCCAACGACAACGCGGCGGCCGCCCGGACCATGCTGGAACAGCAATACGAAGCTTTATAATATCATTACAGGAGGAATGTCACCATGAACGAACTGAGCAAGCGCATCTCTGAGATCGGCGTCGTCCCCGTCATCAAGCTGAACCACCCCGAGCGGGACGCCGCCCCCCTGGCCCGCGCCCTGACCGCCGGCGGCGTGCCCGTGGCCGAGGTCACCTTCCGGGCGGCGGGGGCCGCCACCGCCATCAAGCTGATGGCCCAGGAGTGCCCCGACATGCTGGTGGGCGCCGGCACCGTCCTCACCACCGCTCAGGTGGACGAGGCTCTGGCGGCGGGGGCCAAGTTCATCGTCACCCCCGGCCTGGACCCCGACATCGTGAAGTACTGCCAGAGCAAGAACGTGCCCATCTTCCCCGGCTGTACCACCCCCACCGACTACCACACCGCCTATAAGCTGGGCCTGGAGGTCCTCAAATTCTTCCCCGCCGAGCAGTCCGGGGGCCTTGCCAAGATCAAGGCCATGAGCGCCCCCTTCCCCATGTTCAAAGTCATGCCCACCGGCGGCATCTCCCTGAAGAACCTGGCGGACTACATCAAAGCCCCGGTCATCTGCGCCTGCGGCGGCTCCTACATGGTCACCGCGGACCTCATCGACAACAACAAGTGGGACGAGATCATCGACCTGTGCAAGCAGTCCGTGGCGATCGTGAAGGAGGCCCGGGGCTGATGGTGGAGTACACGCTGGCCCACATCGGCCTGAACGGGCAGAACGAGGAGGAGGCCAAACAGACCGCCGCCCGGTTCGAGGCCCTGTTCGGCTGGAAGGTAAAGGTGGGCAACAGCTCCGTGTTCGCCGGCGGCGAGGTGGAGGTCATGAAGACCCCCTACCGGGGCGCTTACGGCCACATCGCCGTGGGCACCCCCGATGTGGCCGCCGCCGTGGCGGACCTGGAGAGCAGGGGGTATACCGTGGATCCGTCCACCGCCAAGTACAAGGCGGACGGCACCCTGAACGCCATCTATCTCACCGAGGAGATCGGCGGCTTCGCCATCCATCTGGTGGGCAAAAAGTAAATTCGATCAGGAGGAATGCGTTATGGCTAAAATCGTGACTTTCGGCGAGCTGATGGTTCGCCTCCAGCCCTACAACTATGAGCGGTTCGTCCAGGCCGACCACCTGGAGTTCACCTTCGGCGGCGGCGAGGCCAACGTGGCCGTGTCTCTGGCCAACTACGGCCAGGAGGCCGTGTTCGTCACCAAGCTGCCCGCCCACGCCATCGGCCAGGCGGCGGTGAACTCCCTGCGGCGCTACGGCGTGGACACCACCAAGATCGTCCGCGGCGGCGACCGGGTGGGCATCTACTACAACGAGAAGGGCGCCTCCCAGCGGCCCTCCGTGTGTATCTACGACCGGGCCCACTCCGCCATCCAGGAGAGCGACCCCGCCGACTTCGACTGGGACGCCATCTTCGAGGGGGCCGACTGGTTCCACTTCACCGGCATCACCCCGGCCCTGGGCCCCAACCTGGTGGAGGCCTGCAAGCAGGCCTGCATTGCCGCCAAGGCCCGCGGCGTGAAGATCTCCTGCGATTTGAACTACCGGGGCAAGCTGTGGACCCGGGCCCAGGCCCGCGAGGCCATGACCGAGCTGTGCCAGTATGTGGACGTGTGCATCTCCAACGAGGAGGACGCCAAGGACGTGTTCGGCATCGAGGCGGAGCACACCGACATCACCGCCGGCGAGCTGAATAAAGAGGGTTACAAGAGCGTCGCCAAGCAGCTGGCCGACAAGTTCGGCTTCGAGAAGGTGGCCATCACCCTCCGGGAGAGCAAGAGCGCCTTCGACAACGACTGGAGCGCCATGTTGTACGACGTGAAGAGCGGCGAGTACTGCTTCTCCAAGTTGTATCACCTGCACATCATCGACCGGATCGGCGGCGGCGACAGCTTTGGCGGCGGCCTGATCTATGCCCTGCTGAACGGCTATGACACCCAGGGCGCGGTGGAGTTCGCGGTGGCGGCCTCCGCGCTGAAGCACTCCATCGAGGGCGACTACAACTTCGCTACCACCGCCGAGGTGGAGAAGCTGGCCGGCGGCGACGGCTCCGGCCGCGTCCAGCGCTGAGCCATGGAGCACTCCAACCCCCTGACGCGGGCGACCGTGGGGCAGAAGTTCCTCACCTTCGGGGAGATCATGCTCCGCCTGACGCCCCCCAACTACGACAAGATCCGCATGGCCAACAGCTTCGAGATCAGCTATGGCGGCAGCGAGGCCAACATCGCCCTGGCCCTGGCCAACCTGGGGGTGGACAGCACCTTTTTCACCGTGGTGCCCAACAACTCCCTGGGCAAGAGCGCCATCCGCATGCTCCGCTCCAACGACGTCCACTGCACCCCCATCATCCTCTCCTCCCACGCGGAGACCCCCACCCACCGGCTGGGCACCTACTATCTGGAGACGGGCTACGGCATCCGCCCCAGCAAGGTGACCTATGACCGCAAGCACAGCGCCATCAGCGAGTACGACTTCAGCGGCGTGGACATCGACGGGCTGCTGGACGGCTTTCGGTGGCTCCATCTCAGCGGGATCACCCCGGCGCTGTCCAAAAGCTGCGCGGAGTTCATGCTGGAGATGATGAAACGGGCCAGGGAGAAGGGGATGACCGTCAGCTTCGACGGCAACTTCCGCTCCAAGCTGTGGACCTGGGAGGAGGCCCGGGACTACTGCACCCAGTGCCTGCCCTATGTGGACGTGCTGTTCGGCATCGAGCCCTACCACCTGTGGAGGGACGAGGGCGACCACGCCAAGGGCGACTGGAAGGACGGCGTGCCCTTCCAGCCCAGCTACGAGCAGCAGGACGAGGTGTTCCAGCGGTTCGTGGAGCGGTATCCCAATCTCAAATGCATCGCCCGCCACGTGCGCTACGCCCATTCCGGCAGCGAGAACAGCCTGATGGCCTTCATGTGGTATCAGGGCCACACCTTCGAGAGCAAACTGTTCACCTTCAACATCCTGGACCGGGTGGGCGGCGGCGACGCCTTTGCCAGCGGCCTCATCTACGCCATGATGAACGGGTACAAGCCCATGGACATGGTGAACTTCGCCGTGGCCTCCAGCGTTATCAAGCACACCATCCACGGCGACGCCAACATCACCGACGACGTGGAGTCCATCCGCAGCCTGATGAACATGAATTACGACATTAAGCGATAACTGTGAGGTGTTGGACATGAAAGAATTTATGGACAGGGATTTCCTGCTGGAGACGGAGACCGCCAAGCACCTGTTCCACGACTACGCGGAGCATATGCCCCTGGTGGACTACCACTGCCACATCCCGCCCCAGGAGATCTATGAGGACCGCCGGTTCGACAACCTGGTCCAGGTGTGGCTGGGCGGCCAAAACCCGGACGGCACCTATTTCGGCGACCACTACAAGTGGCGGGTCATGCGCTCCAACGGCGTGCCGGAGGAGTACGTCACCGGGAACAAGCCCGACTACGAGCGCTTCCTGAAGTTCGTGGAGGCCCTCCAGCTGGCCATCGGCAACCCCATGTACCACTGGTGCAATCTGGAGCTGCGGCAGTTTTTCGGCTATGACAAGCCCCTGACCCTGGAGAACGCCGAGGAGTGCTGGAACTTCGTCAACGAAAAGCTCCGCACGGACCCGGACCTGACCGTCCGCGGCATCATCCGAAAGGCCAACGTGGCCTTCATCGGCACCACCGACGACCCGGCGGACACCCTGGAGTGGCACGAAAAGATCGCCGGCGACCCCTCCATCGGGGTGAAGGTGTGCCCCTCCTTCCGCCCGGACAAGGCCATCAACATCAACAAGCCCGGGTTCGCCGAGTACATCGGCAAGCTGGCAAGATCCGTGGGCAAAGACAGCCTGGACACCGTGGAGGAGGTCTGCGCCGCCCTCACCCAGCGGCTGGAGTTCTTCGCCAAGCTGGGCTGCCGGGCCAGCGACCACGGCCTGGATTACATCCCTTACCGCCCCGGCTGCCCCAAGTGCGTCAACGAGATCTATCAAAAGGTCATGGCCAGCCAGGAGATCACCGTGGAGGAGGCCGAGAAGTACCAGACCGCCATCCTGCTCCACCTGGGGCGGGAGTATCACCGGCTGGACATCGCCATGCAGCTCCACTACTCCTGCAAGCGCAACGTGAACACCCGGCTGTACGCCAAACTGGGCCCGGACACCGGCGTGGACATGATCTCCCAGAACACCTGCGGCGGCGCCATCGCCGACTTCCTGGCCGCCCTGGACGAGACGGGGGAGTGCCCCAAGACCATCCTGTACTCCCTGAATCCGGCGGACAACGAGCAGCTCGGCACCCTGATCGGCTGCTTCCAGACCGACGAGATCCCCGGCAAGATCCAGCACGGCTCCGCCTGGTGGTTCAACGACACCAAGAGCGGCATGGAGGCCCAGATGAGGTCCCTGGCCAACCTGGGGCTGCTGGGCAACTTCGTGGGGATGCTCACCGACTCCCGGTCCTTCCTCAGCTATGCCCGGCACGACTACTTCCGACGCATCCTCTGCAACCTGGTGGGAAGCTGGGTGGAGAACGGCGAGTACCCCGACAACGAGCCCGCGCTGAAGCGCATCGTGGAGGGCGTGTCCTACACCAACGCCGCCCGGTACTTCGGGTTGTAACGCGGAAAATACGAAAAATATCTGGCCGGAGGCATTCCCGTCTCCGGCCAGAGTTATGAGGTGCGCTATGAAATACGAAAACGGCCGCGTCAGCGGCATGAACATCGCCTACATCGGCGGCGGCTCCCGGGGCTGGGCCTGGACCTTTATGGCGGACCTGGCCATGGAGCCCGCCCTCACGGGGACCATCCGGCTCTACGACATCGACCGGCCCGCGGCGGAGAACAACCGGACCATCGGGAACCGGCTGTCCGCCAAGCCGGACAGCGCCGGCAAGTGGGAGTACGTGGTGTGCCCCACCCTGGCGGAGGCGTTGGACGGCGCGGACTTCGTGGTCATCTCCATCCTGCCGGGGACCTTCGACGAGATGGCGGTGG
Organism: uncultured Oscillospiraceae bacterium; assembly: GCA_947585425.1. Taxonomy (GTDB): domain Bacteria; phylum Bacillota; class Clostridia; order Oscillospirales; family Oscillospiraceae; genus Enterenecus. Next base: position 9,312 of record CANPWZ010000026.1, on the reverse strand, counting down.
ACGTCCACATGCCGGAGCGCCTGGGCATTTACCAGTCCGTGGGGGACACCGCCGGACCCGGCGGGACCATCCGGGGGCTGCGCACCGTGCCCATGTTTGTGGAGTTCGCGGAGGCCATCCGGCGGTGCTGCCCCAACGCCTGGGTCATCAACTACACCAACCCCATGGCCCTGTGCGTGCGGACGCTGTACCGTGTGTTCCCCGGCATCAAGGCCTTCGGCTGCTGCCACGAGGTGTTCAACACCCAGACCGTGCTGGCGAGCATCTGTGAGCGGGTGCTGGGGGTGGAGGGGGTGGCCCGGCGGGACATCGAGGTGAACGTGCTGGGGCTCAACCACTTCACATGGTTCAGCACCGCCAACTATAAGGGGGTGGACCTGTTCCCCCTCTACCGGGACTTTGTGGACGCCCATTATGTGGAGGGCTACGACGCCCCCAGCACCCACTGGATGGACAGCCACTTCCTCTGCGCCCACCGGGTGAAGTTCGACCTGTTCCGGCGGTACGGGCTCATCGCCGCCGCCGGGGACCGGCACCTGGCGGAGTTCATGCCGGGGGAGGAGTACCTGAGGGACCCGGAGACGGTGGAGCGCTGGAAGTTCAGCCTCACCCCTGTGGACTGGCGGAAGGCCGACCTGAAGGAACGCCTGGCCCGCAGCGCCCGGCTGGTCCGGGGGGAGGAGGACATCGCCCTGGAGCCCACCGGGGAGGAGGGCATCCTGCTCATCAAGGCCCTGTGCGGGCTGACGCGGGTGGTCAGCAACGTGAACGTGCCTAACTCCGCCCTCCAGATCCCCGATCTGCCCGCGGACACGGTGGTGGAGACCAACGCCCTGTTCGGGCGGGACTCTATCCGGCCGGTGGCAGCCGGGGCCCTGCCGGAGGACATCCTGGCGCTGATGGAGCCCCACGCCGCCAACCAGGGGCGCATCCTGGACGCCGCTCTGACCTGCGACAGGCAGCTGGTGTATCAGGCGTTCCTCACCGATCCGCTGGTGAAGGGAAGGGCGGAGGACGCCGCCGTCCGCAGGCTGGCCGACGATATGATCGTCGCCACCGCCCGGTATCTGCCCGACGGGTGGCGGTGACCGCTCAAAAACACGACCGGGGAATGGGGCCCCGCAAAGCGGGGCGGCGCGGGTGCGCCGTCACGAGCGAGCGATGAGCTTGAAAAAAGCTCGTCGCAAGCGTCATATCGCTTGCGACGAGCTGGTGGACCCGAAGGGGATCGAACCCTCGACCTCTGCGATGCGAAGCCGAGAAGAAAACTTTTTTGAGGCGTTTTTGATTATTTTTAGCCGTTTCTATTTGGATATTGTTATTGTATAGCCCGCTTTTGCCACAATAAATCCATGTGTTCCAGTGCTGAATGTGGTGGGAATTGTGGTCAAATACAGTGGATGAAGAGGCAGAGAGGTAAGCGGCCCAAGATTTGGGTCGCTGAAACAAAGAATAGTGATCTTATAGCTCAGTCAGAGATGACTGCCCGGTGGCCCGCTCCACGATAGCCCGCAGATCTTCCGGCAACCGCGCCAGACACTCCGTCCGCAGATCCTCCGGCACGCCGTAGAACCCCTCGGCGATGCTGCCGGCGATAGCGGTGAGCGTGTCGCAGTCGCCGCCCAGAGAGACGGCGGTGCGGATCACATCTTCAAAGCTGTTCCCCTCCAGAAAAGCGGTGATGGCCTCTGGGACTGTCTCCTGGCAGCTCTCCACATGGCGATAGGTGGGGCGGATCTCGTCGCAGGTGCGGCTGAGATCGTAGTGGAACGTGTCCTCGATGTAGGACTTGATTTCCGCCTTGCTGTGCCCTGTGCGGGCCAGGAAGATGGCCGCCGCCGTGGCCTGCGCGCCCTTGATGCCCTCCGGATGATTGTGGGTGACCTCGGCGGACAGCATTGCCGCCCGAAGGACGCCCTCCAGATCGTCGAACAGCCACCCGGCGGAGGACACCCGCATGGCGGAGCCGTTGCCCCAGCTGTTGTAAGGCTGGGGATCGTGAGATCTTAACCACCAACGGAACTGCCCGCCGTATCCCGCGTTGGGGTAGCGGCGGCCCAACTCCCGCATGGAGCGGATGATGGACTGGCGGACAGTCTCATCATCCGCATTTTTGCCGGCATCCAGGAAACCCTGGGCCACGGCCAGAGTCATCACCGTGTCGTCGGTGAAGGTGGAGCGCTCAGAGAACAGGGGAAAGTCCTTGGACTTGTTCCCCTGGTCGAACTCATAGGGACTGCCGATGATGTCCCCCAAAATCGCACCGATCATTTTTTCTTGCCTCCCCGCTTCTGATAGTCCTCTTCAATGCGCTCTTTCCAGTTGGCGGCCAGCGGAGCGGCTCTGCGGAAGCAGGACACCGTCTCGCTGATGACTTCATAGTTCAGAGCGGTGCCAACGCGGTCGGAATTGAAGCGCACCGCCCGGTCCGCACTGATGCCGAAGCGGGCGGCCTCCTTCGCCGCGTCGATGTTGGCGCCCAGGAACAGGAACTCCCAGCCGTACTTCTCTTTCTGCCGTTCGATCATGGCCTTGACGCGGGCGTAGTCGTACTCCCGGCTGGCGTTCTCCAGCCCGTCGGTGGTGATGACGAACAGGGTGCGCTCGGGGCGATCCTCCAGCCGCGCGTACTTGTGGACGCTGCCAATGTGGTGGATGGCGCCGCCCACCGCGTCCAGCAGAGCGGTGCAGCCCCGGACATAGTACTCCTTGTCTGTCAGGGCGGGGACCTGCTCCAGTGGGATGCGGTCGTGGATGACCTCGCACCGGTCATCGAAGAGGACGGTGGACACCAGGCACTTGTCGGACTCCTTCTTCTGCTTTTCCAGCATGGAGTTGAAGCCGCCGATGGTGTCGCTCTCCAGCCCGCCCATGGAGCCGCTGCGGTCCAAAATGAATACCAGTTCTGTCATTGGAATGACCTCCTTTGTTTGTTGTGGCCTAAGCATAACAAGAACAAAGGGGGTCGTGGTCGCCTACGGGGCGACATTTTCAATGAGAGGATAGGGGAGGTTTTTGTGAACGGGGGATTATATTAATTCATTCCCATATGTGCCTGCCTCACTTTGAAACCGCATTCACTCGCCGTTCCACTCTTCGATCCGCTCTGTAAAGGACACTTTCTCGCGCCGCTGGAACTGCTCGGTGAATCTGCTGGAGTAGGCAATATAAATGCAGAACACATACGGCATTCCCAGATTTGTTTCAAGGAGCGAATTGATCACAAGGGGCAGCATCTTGGCGCCGACGCTCTCAAATCCTGCGCTGCGGATCCCGCCGAGCAGCAGCCCGGCCTCCCAGCCGAACTGGACAAGGATCCCGATTGCCAAAAGCCACGGAATATGGATCCTTCTCCTTTCGTTTTTCTGGTAGAGGTTATATACGATCAGCCCCAGGTATCCCACGAAAAGGATCAGCGCCATATAGCCGTGGTAGGAGCCTGTCGTGCGCTGTATAATGATCGGCTCGGCGTCGCCTGCAAAAGTCTGTGTGATGAGAGGGCAGCAGAACCACCAGGTCAAGATCAAAAGCGACCATTCAAACAAACGCCGATCCTTGGATATCCACAGCCAGATCCATGTAAAATTCGTGAAACCGTAGCTCATGGACATCCATAACAGCACCCAAAACAGGCTGTGCCCCTCGGAGATCGTCCGGGTATTCAGCAGCAGGTGAAAGATGCCGTAATCGACCAGCATATAGACGATCCCCATGATGAAGCCGACGAGGACCGTCATATACTTCTTTTTCCACAGCAATAGCACCATGAACACAAGTAAAAAGGCGATGTCCAACCATATGTACAGGGGCGCAAATTGTCTTCTCGCGATGATTTCAGCCATCTCTATTTCTCCAATTCTCCCTGGTAGTTCATGATGCCGCCTATATTGGTGATGTGCTCATATCCCAGTTCAGAGAGTACGGCCGCGGCCTGCGCGCTCCTGTTGCCGCTCCGGCAATAGAGGAACACCGGTGTGTCCAGATCAGGAACAACGTCGTAGATATCCATACCCAGTTTGCCCAACGGTACATTCTCGCTGCCCGGGATGTGGCCCTCCGCAAATTCGTCCTCATTGCGGACGTCTACCAGGACGGCGTTGGCCGTATCATGGTACTTATTAACGCCGGCGTCAATGTTCATCATTAGAATTATATCCTCTCTCTTATCGGTTCTACAGACGGGAACTAAATTGGTAATTCACTTGTCGAGCACTATGCGTCAGTATTCCCAAGTTCAAACATTTTCTTCGGAATGTGGCAATATCCTCCGGGATTCTTGTCCAGATACTTCTGATGGTATTCCTCGGCTGAAAAGAAGTTCTTGAGCGGCATGACTTCCACGGCCAGCGGCTGTCCTGCCTTTGCCTGCTCTCGGTTATACACAGCCCGAATCTCCTCAAGCTGACTCTCATCTGTGTAGTAGATGCCTGTGCGGTATTGCACACCGGTGTCATTGCCCTGTCGGTTGACGGACACCGGGTCGATCACCATGAAATAAAAGTCCAACAAGCGGGTCAACGTGATCTTTTTCTCGTCATAGCCCACACGGACCGTCTCTGCGTGGCCGCTGGAATTGCAGACGTCCCGGTAACTTGGGGCACTATCCGGTCCGTTGGCATAGCCAACTTCGGTGAGCATGACGCCGTCAAACTGGTCAAAATACTTCTGGACGCCCCAGAAGCATCCGCCTGCCAGATAAATTTCCTTCATATATTTTACCTCCCTTGATAAAAACATAGTTGTTTTCCGTGGAGCGCTCCGGCGCATACCGATAGCCCAGGTCGGCGAAGCGTTTGATGTCCTCCGGGGTGGTGACGTTGTTCTCCGCCAGCCAGCGCACCATCTGCCCGCGGGCCATCTTGCACATGGTGCCCTTTTCGATGAGCTTGTCCCCTTCCAGTTCGCCAAAGGTGCAGGTCAAAAAGCGCACCGAGGCGGGCAGATGGGGCTTCACCGCCTTGCTGTACTCCTTGGAGGCCAGGTCGAGTACCAAATCGGTCTCAGCGGCAAGCTGGCTTGCGAGAGAATCGTCCCAGAAGCCGTACAAGTCTTTATGTCCGTCCACCGCGAGTTTGGCCTGCATCTCCAGCCGGTAGGGGGTCACGCCGTCAAAGGGGCGGAGCAGGCCGTAAAAGCCGGACAGGATACGCAGGTGCTCCCGGATGTAGTCGAACTGTGCCGTCTCGAATACGGTGGGGGCCATGTACTGGTACTGGATGCCCTCATAGGAGAAGACGGCGGGGGTGAGGTGACGGTCCAGCTCCATGTGTGCCAGCCGTTCCACGTTCAGCTTGGCGATGGCGTCATTGCACTTCCAGAGGGATTGCAATTCCCTGGGGGACATGGACTGTAGGGCTTCCATCAGCCGCCGGGTGCGGTCGATGAACTGAGGCATCCCCTCGGGTGGGAGACCGTCCACATCCACATTCATTTTCTTGGCAGGGGAGATGATGATCCGCACGGACTCTCCCCCTTACGCGGCGTTTCCGCCGATCAGCGGCTGGTCGAAGGCGAACAGCGCCTCGTTGATGGCGAACACATCATAGTTGCGGTTGACGATGAAATACTCCACGATGATGTCGAATTTGCTGCTGTGGGTGAGGGCGAAGCCCGCCCGGCCGATGAAGTCTTTTGTCTCCTCCAGATTCAGCTCCAGCGCGATGGCAAAGGCCAGGGCGGTGGGTTTGGTGGGCTTGTAGGAGGGGTTGTTATGGATCTTGGAGAACAGCTTGCGGTCGATATTGGCTTTCTTGTAGATGTCCGAGTCCTTCTTGCCGGTGCGGTCAATGAGCTTCAGCAGCGTTTCGGAGAAGCTGGCGTCGGTCTGCTTCAACAACTCCTCCAGAGAGGGCTGTGCGCCAGTGAGTTTCGCATTTTGAACGTGAGCCGGAGCGGAGGCCGAAGGCAGAATGTTGGCCTGATAAGTGGGCGGAGCGGCCATGGGAGCCGCGTCGAACAGATCCTCCGTCCGCTTAGCACGGAGTTGGCGCTGCCGCTCCATCTGCCGGAGGAGCAGTTTGCCTTCCTCCACTGTGAGGGTGCCATCTGATGCGCCGCCGTATTCGTCCCACAGCTTGGACTGGATGTAGTGCTCGTCTATGTAACTCCGCACCGAGGCGAACAGCTTGCCGGACAGGTCGAAAGCAGCTTTGTCGAACACCGCCAGGGTGATGCTGATATCGTGATCCATCAGGAACGCGCTGAACGCGGCCACGGCGGTCTGGAGAGCAACATCCTTAGGGAACCCGTAGTTGCCGGAGGACAGCAGGGGGAAGGCCACGGATTTGCACTTCTTTTTTGCCGCCGCCGCGAGGGCGCTGTCGTAGGTCTGACGGAGCAGGGCGGTCTCACCGTGAGTGCCGTCCACCCATACAGGCCCCACCGCGTGGATGACATACTTGGAGGGCAGGTCAAATCCCGGTGTGACGGCGGCCTGCCCCACTGGAATGACCCCGATCTTCTCACGGGCGGCCAGCAGTTTGGGGCCTGCCTTCTGATGGATACCGGCGTCCACGCCCCAGCCCACCACCGGCTTGGGGTTGGCCGCGTTGACGATGGCGTCCACCTTCAGCTCGGTGATGTCGCCGCGGATGATCTCAAAGGGCATGGAAGCCGCCTCCTCGGTTTCTGATTCAAATGGGTGTCAGCGCCTTATGTATCGCAGCTGGCAGGTGTCGGCGCCTTTGGCGATGGTCTGGGGGAGGTCGAGCTCCACACCGAAGCAGGAGCCGATGCCCCGGTCGCCGCACATGGCGTGGTCGCAGAGGGTGGCGATCTCCTCGTCGCTGCAGCCCTGTTTCTGCCACGCCTTTACCAGCGGACAGTAGTGAAAGTCGATGTCCAGGTGGTCGTCGTCACAGCGGAGGATCTTCATCTCGAACACCTTCTGGGCGAAGAACCCGAACAGGGCTTTCTTCAACCCTTTCAGGGAGTTGCCCATGCCGCCCTTTTCCTTGAGCAGATTGCCCTGATATACGCCGCATCTGCGGATGGCGGCCGGGGCGTATTCCTCGCGGGGGAGACCCTTCTTGGCGGCCTCGTCGGTCAGAAGGTACATCCAGAGAGCGCGGTGCTCCAACTGCTCGCGGATGCCGACGATCAGGGGATTTTTGATTTTGGCGTTGTTCTTTACTTTGCTCATGCTGATCTACCTCTCTATTGATCTTTTATTGCGAAAAGAATGGTGGACATGGTGGAACCTCCCAAAATGGTATGAAAATATTATATCAAAACGGCACGATTTTTCAATGGGAAACACAAAGACGCGGCACTGGAATCATCCCTCCAGTTCCGCGTCTTTGCTCTGTCATACGCTTTTGAGTTTTTCGGTTTGCGGGTCACGGGATTCAGCCCGTGCCAACTGCCGCGCCGCTTGGTGTTTAGTTCCCGTTCTTTCTTCTTTGAGAGGTTCTCAAAGGGGATTAACTTGTCCACATGCCTCGCTCCTTTTTGTAGGGTGGAGACTTAGAATATGGAATATCCAAAGCGGCGGTATCAAAGCGGCTGAAAAAGCTCCGTTCCGGCACCTTTGAAAACAGGCTCGCTGTTGTTTCCAGCCCCGTCTGTGGCCGGTTATGTAGTCAAAGACGGTTTCAGCCACCAAAATGCGGTCAGCCGCGGTAAGAGGATCGTGCAAAATCTTCCCTGCATAAAACATAAAAGAGGGTTTTCCGTCAGTCGGAAAGCTCTCTTTTTTCGCGTTTGTAGTCATAACGGCATAATTTGACGGTCGCAGAGTTCGCTCCTCTGCGCTTTTACCGACAGAAAATATGGTCGCAGAGTTCGCTCCTCTGCGCTACCTGGCCCGATTCCTGCGGATTCTGCCCGGTCCAATACCAGGATCTCTGAACGCTGACTAAAAAACCTGACTGCGAATATCTCACAGGCCCACCGCCGCCAGCTTGTCCATATTCTCGCGCTTCAGCTCCATAGAGGAGTGGACATAGCGATTGAGCGTGATGGAGGTGTCAGCGTGGCCCAGGATCTCGCTGAGGCTTTTGATCTCAAAACCCGCCTCCACACAGCGGGTGGCGAAGGTGTGGCGGATCGTGTGGAAATGGACCCCCTCCAGGCCGCACTCACGGGTGTATTTGGCCAGCCGCTTCTGCACCTCCCGGGGCTCCATGAACCGCTCCGTGCCGGTCAAAAGAAAGGCGGCCGGGCAGTGCGGATCGAACTGTCCGCAGAGCCTGACCGCGCTCTCGGTGAGGGGGATCGTGCGGACCGAGGTGTCGCTCTTGGGGCTGCTGATCACCACCTTCGTTTTTCCGCCTCCCGTGCCTTCATAGTCCCGGAGCCGCTGCATCGTCGCGCCCACATGGATCGTCCTGTTTTTCAGCGAGACGTTTTCCCATCTCAGGGCGCACAGCTCCCCGAGGCGGATCCCCGTGAGCAGCGCCAGCAGGACGCCGAATTTGCACGCGTCCATATCCTCCTGAAGATATGCCACAAAGCGCCGCTGTTCCTCCGGGTCCAGGACGCGGGCCTCTTTTTTCGGCTCCTTGGGATAGGCGATCTCGATGGCGGGAAGTCCGCCGGGGAGCTGCGACCCGGCGTATTTCAAAACCGTGCGCAGCACCGCAAGGACGTCCCGCACCGTCTTGGCGGAGAGGCCTTCGTCCAGCAGCCCCTGTTTAAACTGCTCCACCAGCCGGGTGGTGATCCCCGGCAGAAAGCAGCCGCCCAGGCCGGGCAGGATGTACTTCGTCAGGATGGTGTCGTATTTGACATAAGTGGAGCCCTTCACCTTCCCTTTCTCCAGCTCCATCCACTCCCGGCAGAAGAAGGTGAGCCGGCGGCGGCCGCCCGGCTCAGGCAGGGGCGCGCCCGACAGCACAGCCGCCTTGCAGAGCGTGACCTTTTCCTTCGCCTCCTTGTAGGTCCTGCCGTAGCAGAATCCGTATCTGATCTTGCCGGAGAGTTCGCGACTCTTGATATAGCGGGCCTCCCAGCGTCCGTCCCCGCGTTTGAAGATGTTTTCGCCTTTTCTCGCCATGACCGTATACCTCCTGTCTGTTATTTCGGCGCACCTCAATTATAATGTCCCGCGGAAACCCACTGACTGCGGTTTTGACTGCGTTTGCCCCCGCATAGAAAGCTATTTTGACGAATCCTTCCAGTTTTTCGCCGCGCGATTTATCGTTGACATAAAATTTTGCAAATAAGAGGGAAAAACTATTGAAATTTAAAGCGTGATATGATATAGTTTACATTATTATGGGCGGGGTATCTTTGGGCGCAGAGGAGCGAACTCTGCGACCAACCGCTCATGAGAACTTTCCCTGTTTCCGGGGGCGCTATGCACCGTAAGGT
>CANPWZ010000025.1 GCA_947585425.1 uncultured Oscillospiraceae bacterium | reverse complement strand
AAGAACGTGGTCAAGACCTTCGACGGGTTCCACGCCCTGGACGGGCTGACCATGACGGTGCCCAAGGGGGCCATCTACGGGCTGGTGGGACCCAACGGGGCGGGCAAGTCCACTATCCTGCGCCACCTGTCCGGGGCCTACCGGCAGGATTCGGGCGACATCGCCCTGGAGGGGGCCCCCATCTACGAGAACCCGGCGGCCAAGCGGCGGATCGCCGTCATCCCCGACGAGGTGTACTGGTTCGGCTCCGCCTCCACCCGGGACATGATGCGCTTCTACCGGGGGCTATACCCCTCCTTCGACATGGAGCGGTACCAAAAGCTCCGGGAGGCCTTCCCGGAGGTGGACGAGAAGCGGCCCATCCGCCGCCTGTCCAAGGGAATGCAGAAGCAGTCGGCCTTCTGGCTGGCGCTGAGCTGCAAGGCGGACTATCTGCTGCTGGACGAGCCGGTGGACGGCCTGGACCCGGTGATGCGGCGGCAGGTGTGGTCCCTGCTCATGGACGACGTGGCCGGGCGGGGCACCACGGTGCTGGTGTCCTCCCACAACCTGCGGGAGCTGGAGGACGTGTGCGACCACGTGGGGCTGCTGTCCCACGGAAAAGTGGCGCTGGAGCGGTCTTTGAGTGAATTGCAGGGGGGCATCGTCAAGCTCCAGATCGCCTTTAAGACCAGCGAGCCGCCGGAGCTTCCGGCGGGGCTTCGCATCCTGCACACCTCCAATCTGGGCCGCATCTACACCTACATCGTCCGGGGGACCCCGGAGGTGGTGCAGGAGCGGTTCCAGGAGCTGGACCCCCTGTTCCAGGAGGCCCTGCCCCTGACTCTGGAGGAGATCTTCATTTACGAGATGGGAGGTGAGGACTATGCGGTCCGGGACATCGTTCTTTAACGGCACGGTATTCAAAAAGACTGTCGTTCGGTACTGGCCGGTGTGGGCGGCCTATCTGGTGGTCTGGCTGGTGTGCCTGCCCCTGAACCTGCTGATGCAGCTCCAGCAGATAGATCCCGAGTTCGCCGATTACGCCAACACGGTGGAGCACATCCTGGCCTCCTCTTGCCAGGGCCTGCTGGTGGCGGCGGTGGTCTTCGCCCCCCTGGCGGCCATGGCGGTGTTCAGCCACCTGTATAACAGCCGCTCCGCCAACTTCTTCGGCGCCCTGCCCGTCCGCCGGGAGGGGCTGTTCCTCACCCACTACCTGGCGGGGCTGGCCTTCCTGCTGGTGCCAGACCTGATCGTGGGAGTCCTGACCCTGCTGGTGGGGGTGGCCTTCGGGGCGAACTGCCTGACGGCGGCGCTATACTGGTTCATCGTCGCCGCCGGCGAGGGGTTCTTCTTCTACTCCTTCGCGGTGTTCTGCGGCATGTTCGCCGGGCACATCCTGGCCCTGCCGGCGTTCTACGCCATCTTCAACGCCCTGGCCGCCGCCCTCATCCTGATGTTCCAGTTCATCTGCTCCCAGTTCTATTACGGGTACTATTGGATGGAGGGCGTCATGCCCCGGGTGGCGGAGTGGCTCACCCCCGCGTTCAAGCTGGACAGCGATGTGGGGGTCGGGTTCCTCTATCCCCCCGACAGCCTCTTTGACGAGACGATCTCCGACGGCGCGCGGACCATCGCCCTCCAGGGCGGCGGGACGCTGGCCATCTACGCCGTGGCCGCCCTGGTCCTCACGCTGGCGGCCTTCCTGTTGTACCGCAAACGCCGGCTGGAGACCGCCGGGGACGTGGTGGCGGTGGCCCCTATGAAGCCGGTGTTCAAGTATAGCGTGTCCTTCTGCGCGGGGCTGTTCTTCGGCTGGCTCACCGCCCTGATCCTGGGGGACTACAATACGGTGGTCTGGATCGTGGCCTCGGTGGTCTGGGCGGTGGCGGGCTGTTTTATCGCCCAGATGATCCTGGACAAGAGCTTCAAGGTGTTCAAAAAGTGGAAGGGCCCCCTGGTCATGGGGCTGGTGTTCTGCGCCCTGTTCGCCGTGGTATGCTTCGACCTCACCGGCTTTGAGACCCGCGTCCCGGAGGCCTCCGACGTGGAGCGCGTCACCGTATCCGACCTGAACAGCAGCTGGGACGACGGTTACTTTTATTTTGGGTTCGAGACCGATGATGCGGAGCGGATCGAAGACCTCATCATCCTCCACAGGGCGGCGGTGGATCAGCGGGACGGGTGGGAGCCCATCGGGACCGAAGACGTCGGTCATGTGACGTTGAGGCTCAGCTACCACCTGAAGTCCGGCGGCACTCTGACGAGGAGCTACGGTTTCTATCTGGACTCGAGACGGGTAAACGAGGAGGGCTCCCCCGCCTGGGCCCTGGAGCGCATCTACGGCGACCCGGCGCTGATGGCGTCCAGTTTCGGCTTCGACTGGGCGGTCAACGAGCTGCTCCAGGTGGCCTATACCAACCAGGACTGGTTTGACAGCGACCAATATGTGGAGGGCGCGCCGGAGGATATTGCGGCGGGGGTGCAGGAGCTGACTCCCGAGTGGCAGTACGGACGGACCTACGGCCAGATGACCTTCACCGGCGCGGACGCCCGCGCCCTGCGGGACGCGGCCAGGGCCGACTTCGACGCCGGCCGGCTGGGGCGGTTCCACGTGGGACAAAGCCCGGACAGCCGCCGCCATCTCACCTTCTACTATCAGGAGGAGGACGGCCGGGCCTCGGCGGTCCGTGCGGCGGCGCCCGACACGGCCACCGAGATCCTGGCCGCCCTGGAGCGGATCATCCCCGCCTTCCTGGAGCACGAGGGGTTCACGGGGGCGGAGCAGGCGCAGGGATAACACAAAGGAGCGATGATGGGTGCATGACTTTATCCAGCTGATCCTCTATCTGCTGAAAGGCGTGGTGGGGACAGCGGTCCTGGCCGCCGTTCTGGGCGGGGCGGCGGCCGCCCTGTGTTATAAACTCAGGAAGCGGCCCATTTCCTGGGGAAAAGTGGTCGCCTTCGCCCTGCTGTGCGCCTGGCTGGCCGCCATGCTCTCCCTTACCCTACGGCGCATGGCGGGGATCGGAGGGATCGGAGGCGGGGGGTATAACCTCCATCTGTTCCGGGCCTTCCGGGAGGCGTGGAACGAGTTTTCCCTGCAAATCTGGCTCAATCCCTTGCTGAACACCGCCATGTTCATGCCCCTTGGGGCGCTGCTGCCCCTGCTGTGGAGGCCCTTCCGACGGTGGTACGCCGCTCTGGCGGCGGGCCTGGGCCTGTCGCTGGCGGTGGAGGCCGTCCAGTACGTGGGGGCCCTGGGGCTGGCCGACGTGGACGACCTGTTCTGCAACGCCCTGGGGACCATGGTGGGCTGGTGCCTGTGCATGATAGTCCTGTACCTGATGGACAAAAAACCGGCGCTCGCCGGGGCCTGCGCGGCACTGCCGGTGCTGGCGGCGGCGGTTTTGGGCGGCACCTTCGCCGCCTATTATCTCCAGCCCTACGGCAATCTGGCCGACGGCCCCGCCTATGACGCAAACCTCTCCGGCGCGGCCTGGACCCTGGACTGTGAGCTGCCCCAGGCGGGGGAGACCGCCGGGGTGTACCGTCTGGGGGCCTACGACCGGGCCGCCGGCGACGCCTTTGCCTATGAGTTTGCCCAACGGCTGGGGGTCGACACCGAGAGCCGCCCTCCTGAATATTACTTTGACGTGAACTATTACGACGGGACCTCCATGTATTCCAATCATGCGGATTTCTTTTTGGAGGTGGAGCTGGCCGACCGGTCCTTCCGGTACTCAGGGTACCGCCACAACGAGCCCTGCGGCGAGCTGTCCGAGGCGGCGCTGCGGGAGGAGCTGACGGCGTTCGGGATCGCCGTGCCGGACCTTGTGACCTTCGGGTACGAGGGGGACGGCTGGCATAAGTTTGAGGCGGCGGGGGATGTAAAGGGGAACACCCTGACCACCGGGACCCTCCGCTGCCGGGTGAACGACGCGGGGGAGATCACGGAGATCGAGAACAGCCTGGCGGTGTGCGAGCGGGCGGGGGAGGAGGCCGTCCTCTCCCCGGAGGAGGCGTACCGGCGGCTCCAAAAGGGCCGGTGCTCCAACAACGAGTATCTGGAATACTGGGCGAAGGAGCACGCCCAAAGCGGCGTCCGGGTGACCTCCTGCGTTTTGGAATACCGGGCGGACACCAAGGGGTTCTATCAGCCGGTGTACGCGTTCGGGATCAAAGACCTGGGGTTCGACTCGGTGTACGTGCCGGCCCTGAAATAACGCAAGAATACATGGGCCGGACGGGAGACCGTCCGGCCCTTTTCGTTGATTGGCCCTTTCCAACGGCGGATTTTTCTGGTATACTGATGAAAAGTGATTTGAAAGGGGACAGTGTGATGCCGGGACGTGATGAATTTATCGAAATATACGATCAGTATATCCACCGGGAGGGGGCCGCGGAGCTGCTGGACTACCTGACCGACCGCAGCGACTTCTTTACCGCCCCCGCCTCCGCCAAGTACCACGGGGCCTACGCCGGCGGCCTGTGCGACCACAGCGTCAACGTGTTCCGCTGCCTGGAGGCCTATCTGGAGCGGCAGCGGGTGAAGGAGGTCTACGGCCTGGACTACGACATGGAGTCGGTGGCCATCGTGGCCCTGCTCCACGACCTGTGCAAGATCGGCTGCTACAAGGCCGGCACCCGCAACGTGAAGGACGACGCCACCGGCAAGTGGGAGAAGGTGCCCACCTTCTTCTACGAGGACAAGCTGCCCTACGGCCACGGGGAGAAGTCGGTGTATATCGTGTCCGGGTTCATGCGGCTCTCCCGGGAGGAGGCCATGGCCATCCGCTGGCACATGGGGTTCTCCGGCCCGGAGGACAGCCGGATGGTGGGCCAGGCCCTCCAGCAGTACCCGCTGGCCTTCGCCCTGGCGACGGCGGACATGGAGGCGTCCTATTTCCTGGAAAAAACGGGCAATCCGTGATGAGGTGAGGACATGGAGATCAACGTACTGCGTCTTGGTATGATCGGCACCAACTGCTACATTTTCCGGGAGGGAGAGGGCAAAACCTGCGGCGTCGTGGATCCCGGCGACGACGGGGACAAGGTGGCCGCCTGGCTGAAGGAGCGGGGCCTGGAGCCCGAGGCGATCCTGCTGACCCACGGCCACTTCGACCACATCCTGGGCATCCCCGGCCTGCGGGAGAGCTGGCCGGAGCTGCCCGTCTACTGCCACCCCGCTGACCTGGGGGAGGGGGACACGGTCACCGTGTTCGGCGAGACCTTCCCCTCGGTGCGCTCTTTCGGGAACATCCGCACATACAGAGAAGGGGACGCCCTCACCGTGGCGGGGGTGGAGATCAAGGTGCTGGAGACCCCCGGCCACACCCCCGGCTCGGTGACCCTGGAGGCGGGGGACGTGCTGTTCACCGGGGACACCCTGTTCAACGAGTCCATGGGCCGCACCGACCTCCCCGGCGGGGACGAGGGGCAGATCATGGCCTCCCTGAAGCGGCTGGGAGGGCTGGAGAAGGACTACCGGGTGTGCCCCGGCCACGAGGGGCAGTCCACCCTGGACCACGAGCGGCAGTACAATCCCTTCCTGCGGATGGCGATGAGGGGCGTATGAGGCTGTATCTGCGGGGACACGCCTATTCCTACGCCGTCCAGGAGATGCTGTTCACCTTATTTCCCGGGCAAAAGGCGGAATATCCCGCGGGCGGGCCCGACGGCGGCTCGCCCGCTCTGTTGCTGTCCTTAGATGAGCGAGACGGGGAGCTCGTCGCCTCCGCCACCCTGTGGTGGGAGGGGCGGGTCTACACCGGGGAGCGGCGGGCGGACCTGTCCGAGCTCACCGGCGGCCTTGTCGACGACCGGGTGAAACAGCGTGTTTTGCGGATGGCGTTCTACGACGCCGGGGTGAAGGCCCGGGGCTCTGAGCCCCCCTGGGGGGCCCTCACCGGGGTGCGGCCCGTGAAGCTGCCCACCCGCCGCATGGCCGCCGGGGCCAGCCGTGCCGAGGCCAAGGCCGTCCTCACCGGGCTATACCGGGTGGGGGAGGGCAGGGCCGAGCTCGCCATGGAGTGCGCGGAGACGGCGCTGTCCATCCGGGACAGGCTGCCCAGGGACGGCCTCTCCCTGTACGTGGGCATCCCCTTCTGTCCCAGCCGGTGCGCCTACTGCTCCTTCATCTCCGCCGACGTGAAGGGGGCCCTGGGCATGGTGGAGCCCTACGTGGACCTGCTCTGCCGGGAGATCCAGGAGGCGGGGCGGCAGATGCGGGAAAACGGCCTCTACGTGTCCACCGCCTATATGGGGGGCGGCACCCCCACCACCCTCAACGCGGAGCAGATGGACCGGGTGCTGTCCGCCATGGAGGAACACCTCCCCATGGAGCGGTGCGGCGAGTTCACCGTGGAGGCGGGCCGCCCCGACACCATCACGGGGTCAAAACTGGAGATTTTGAAAACTCACGGTATAAAACGCATCTCT
The DNA here is from genome assembly GCA_947585425.1 of uncultured Oscillospiraceae bacterium. GTDB lineage: Bacteria > Bacillota > Clostridia > Oscillospirales > Oscillospiraceae > Enterenecus. The sequence continues at coordinate 20,281 of CANPWZ010000025.1, read as the reverse complement.
ATCAACCCGCAGTCTATGGAGGACAGTGTGCTGGCGGCCATGGGCCGGGCCCACACCGCCGCTCAGATCGAGGGCGCCATGTCCCTGGCGGGCGAACGGTTCGGCGGCCTGGTGAACATGGATCTCATCGCCGGCCTGCCCACCGACACGGTGGAGGGGTTCTCCCGGACCCTGGACCGGGTGCTGGGCATGGCCCCGGCCAACATCACCGTCCACACCCTGGCCCTGAAAAAGGGCTCCCGCCTCACCGAAGAGGGGGGCGGCCTCTGCGCCCCGGAGGAGGTGGCCGCCATGCTGGAGCTGGCGGAGGGGCGGCTCCGGGGGGCGGGCTACCGGCCTTATTACCTCTACCGGCAGAAGTATATGTCCGGCTCCTTTGAGAACGTGGGCTGGTGCCTGCCGGGGACCGAGTGCGCCTACAACGTCATCATGATGGAGGAATTGCAGACGGTGCTGTCCCTGGGCGCCGGCGGCGTCACCAAGCTGGTGGACCCGGACACGGGGTACATCAAACGTATCACCAACCCGAAATACCCCCACGAATACCTCCGCGCCTGGGACAAGCTGGCCGCCGCCAAGCGGGAGGCGGCCCAGTTCCAGGCGGCGCTGGCGAAACAGGCGTAAAAGAGGACCTGCCGTGAGGCAGGTCCTCTTTCAGCGCTCGTTGGCAAGGCCCAGCGGGCCGAAATCGGCCAGCGCCAGCGCGGCGCAGGCGATCATCACCGGGGCAAAGTTGGAGAAATACCGCCGGTTGGTCTCCCAGAACATCAAAAACAGCCACACCCCGAAAAAGGCCAGGTACAGGGGCAGCCAGTCCCGGCGGGACGCCCGTTCGCCACGCCGGACGAGGCGGCAGGCCCCGGCCAGCATCCAGCCCAGGAGGGCCAGATGGAGGGCGGACGCGGCCCCCTGATAGAGGGCGAATCCCTCCCCGTCCGGCAGGAGGAACCGGTGGAGGGGGGTGTCCGTCTCGGGATAGATCTTCAAAAAGTCGTCGGCGCCATAGGTGCCGTCCCCGAAGTCGGCGGCGGACTTTTTGCTGAACAGGTCGGCCATCCCCAGGGGGCCCCGCTCCCCCACCCGGCGGGCGATCTCCCCCAGCAGGACCCTGTTCCGGCCCTCCGGCGGCAGAGAGCGGGTAAATTCGTAGTCCTCTGGGTTGTAATAACCGTCCCCTTTCAGGCCCATCATCACCCAGTGGAGCAGGGGGGTGTTGTTTTTCGCGGCCTCCTCCCGGCTGAGGTGGCGGGAGTAGATACAGGCATTCAGCCCCCCGCCGAGGGCCAGGATGAGGGCCAGGGCGCAGGCCGCCAGGGCCAGAAGCTCCTTCCACTCCCGGCGGAGGAGCAGATCGACGAGCAGGGCGACCACTATGATGACCGCCGTGATCTTGACGAGGCCGCCCACCCCGGCGGCGAGGCCGATGAGCAGGTAAAACAGGAACTTTTTGCCGCCCCTGGCCTCCCGGGAGAGGAGATAGAGATAGAAGATCAGGATGGGGAACAGCATGGAGAGGGTGTCGGTATACACCGCGCCGCCTAAAAACCAGAACTGGGGGCTGAGGGCGAAGGCCCCCAGAGCCAAAACGCCCGCCCGCGCCCCGGCCAGCTTCCGGCAGGCCAGGGCGGCCATCGCCATGGAGGCGGTGAGCAGGGCGCTGTTCACCAGGGCGGCCACGGCGTACCAGTCGGTGAAGCCCGTCAGCGACGCCGCCTTGAAGAACACATACAGGAAGATCATCCCGCCCAGATTGTTGGGGAACCAGCCGTAATACTCGTAAAAGGAGGGGAAGGAGCCGGTCTCCGCCCACTCCGCCGCGCCGTCGAACAGGGCGGCGGCGTCATACCAGACGCCGTGGCGCAGGGCGAGGGCCAGGGCGAATTCCAGCAGGAACATGGCCGCTGAAAACGCCGCCAGGACGATCCCGAACCGGGCCTTGAGCGCCGTTTCATACCGGGCGGCCAGGCGGGCGAGGGCATAGAGGGCGGCGGCCCACAAAACTGCCCCCGCCGCCAGGGCCAGCCGCGCGGGGCCGGTCCCGGCCACCCCCCGGAGGAGGGCGCTTGCCAGCACGAAGGCGAAGCAGGCGGCGAATACGGCGTAAAACAGCCGTCTCAGCCGGTCTGATATATCCGTGTGGGTCACAGCGTCTCCCTCCTTCCGTTTCATAGTATAGCGGGGGCGGGGCCGGTTTTCAAGGAAGAAACCCCTAAAGTCCTGGAAAAGAGGCCCGTCCCGGAAAAAATTTTGAAAAACGAAAGGGAAACCCCTTGACATTGGATTTTCCCGTTGGTATACTATCAAAGCCGCTTTGAATGGGTGTGGTCTATCCACAGGGAAGAGGGAGTTTTCCCCGCCCCCGACAGCGAGCCCGTAATAAAGGAAAGGCAGGTGCAAGCAATGCACGCAATCATCGAGACCGGCGGCAAGCAGTACAAGGTGACCGAGGGCGACGTCCTCTACATCGAGAAGCTGAACGCCGAGGCCGGCGAGACCGTCACCTTCGACAAGGTCCTGGCCGTCATCGACGGCGACAAGGCCACCTTCGGGGCCCCCACCGTGGCCGGCGCCTCCGTGGCCGCCAACGTGGTGAAGAACGGCAAGGGCAAGAAGATCCTGGTGTTCAAGTACAAGCCCAAGAAGAACTACCGCCGGCGTCAGGGCCATCGTCAGCCCTACACCAAGGTGGAGATCACCGCGGTCAAGGCGTAAGCGAGCCATGACCACCGTTACGTTCCACCGGGCGGACCGCCGGATCGACGGCTTCTCCGCCAAAGGCCACAGCGGCTATGCCGAGGAGGGCGGCGACATCGTGTGCGCCGCCGTCTCCGCCGCCGCAGGGCTGGTGGAGTGTACCGTCAACGAGGTGCTGGGCCTGGGCGCGTCGGTCAAGATCAAGCCCAAGACCGCCAGCATCTCCCTGAAGCTCCCCTCCGGGCTGAGCCAGACCAACGAGCACACCTGCCAGAACCTGCTGGCGGGGCTGATGGTCTACCTCCAGTCGGTGGCGGAGGAATATCCCGACAATCTCATCGTCCTGCTGGACGATGACGACGAGGACGAATGAGCCTCGGCAACCTTTGACAGAAAGGACGGAAAGCGACATGAAGATCAGCATCCAGTTCTTCGCCCACAAAAAGGGCGGCGGCTCCACCAAGAACGGCCGCGACTCCAAGGCCAAGCGCCTGGGCGTCAAGCGGGGCGACGGGCAGTTCGTGCTGGCCGGCAACATCCTGGTGCGGCAGCGCGGCAGCCACATCCACGCCGGCACCAACGTGGGCATGGGCAGCGACGACACCCTGTTCGCCCTGAAGGACGGCCACGTGAAGTTCGAGCGGATGGGTAAGGACCGCAAGAAGGTCTCCATCGTGGAGATCGCGCAGTAAGCACGACGAGAAACGTCCCGGACAGACCCTGTCCGGGACGCTTTTTTGGGAATGATACCCCTCATAAGGAGGTAACGCTATGGCCAACCAATTCATCGACACCGCCCGCATCACCGTCCGGGCCGGGAACGGCGGCGGGGGCGCGGTGTCCTTCCACCGGGAGAAGTACGTGGCCGCCGGCGGGCCCGACGGCGGCGACGGCGGCCGGGGGGGCGACGTGGTCCTGCGGGTGGACCCCCATATGTCCACCCTGATGGACTTCCGCTACAAGCGGAAATACGCGGCCGAGAACGGCAGGGACGGCTCCGGCAAGCGCTGCTCCGGGAAGGACGGGGCCGACCTGGTCATCCGGGTGCCCAGGGGGACGGTGGTCCGGGATCTGGAGACCCGGGAGATCATCTGCGATATGTCCGGGGAGGAGGACTTCGTGCTGGCCCGGGGCGGCAACGGCGGCTGGGGCAACCAGCACTTCGCCACCCCCACCCGGCAGGTGCCCCGGTTCGCCAAGGCGGGCCTCCCCGGCCAGGCAAGGGAGGTCCTGCTGGAGCTGAAGCTGCTGGCCGACGTGGGGCTGGTGGGCTTCCCCAACGTGGGCAAGTCCACCCTTCTCAGCGTGGTCACCCGGGCCCAGCCCAAGATCGCCAACTACCACTTTACCACCCTGTTCCCCAACCTGGGGGTGGTGCCCATGGAGGAGGGCCGCTCCTTCGTGCTGGCCGACATCCCCGGCATCATCGAGGGGGCCGCCGCCGGCGCGGGGCTGGGCCACGACTTTCTGCGGCACATCGACCGCTGCCGCCTGCTCATCCACGTGGTGGACGTGTCCGGCAGCGAGGGCCGGGACCCGGTGGCCGATTTCGACGCCATCTGCGCCGAGCTGGCCCAGTGGTCCCCGGAACTGGCCTCCCGGCGGATGATCGTGGCGGCCAACAAGGCGGACATCATGGAGGACCCCTCCCTGCTGGAGCGGCTGAGGGAACACGCTGAGGCCAAAGGCTGCCCGGTATACGTCATCTCCGCCGCCGCCCACCAGGGTGTGAAGGAGCTGATGTACGCCGCCGCCGCCGAGCTGGACGCTCTGCCGCCGGTGATCACCTACGAGCCCACCTATGTGGAGCGGCCCCCGGAGGTGGACACCTCCGCGCCCCTGGACATCACCAGGGACGAGGACGGCACCTGGCTGGTGGACGGTCCCTGGCTGCGGCAGCTCATGGCCAACGTGAACTTTGGCGACTACGAGAGCCGCAACTGGTTCGACCGAAAGCTCCGGGAGGCCGGGGTGTTCCAGCGGATGGAAGATATGGGCGTCCAGGACGGGGACAACGTGTGCCTCTATAATCTGGAATTCGAGTATCAGCGCTGAGCGCCGGCGGCGGCCCCTGTTTTGGGGCTGCTGCCCGCTTTTGGAGGGCAAACTATGTTTTTGGAGACAGAGCGGCTGATCTTGCGAAAATTTGAGGAGAGCGACCTGCCGGACTTCTGCGAGCTGGTGATGGACGACGAGCTGAATCGGATGATGGGGAACTGGCCGATCAAAAGCGAGGAGAAGGCCAGGGAGCTGCTGGACTGGTTCCTCCACGGGGAAAAATGGGCCTACGCCATCGTCCTCAGAGAGACCGGGAAGCTGATCGGCGATCTCACCATCTACGAGGAGCCCCCGGAGGAGGTCAAAAACGCGCCGGAAACCGCGGGAAAAACGGGGCGGGCGCTGTCCTTCTCCATCTCCCGGCAGTACCGCCGCCGGGGGCTGATGGAGGAGGCGGTGCGGGCCGTGGCCGGCCGGCTGTTCGCGGAGGGGGCGGACTATGTCAACGGCGGATATTTCGACTTCAACCTCCCCTCCCAGGCGTTCCACCGGAAGCTGGGCTTTGCGCCCCTGTGCGAGAGCCGCGTCCCGGCGGAGGACGGCGGGGAGCTGACCGGGATCGAGACGGTTTTGTGGAAAAAAGACTGGAAAGAGTAAAAACAGGCCCCGCCGGGTTTCCCGGCGGGGCCTGCTCATGTTTTTTACTCGATGCGGTAGTCCTTGCCGAACTGCAGGTCCTCAAAGCGCTTGGTGGTCTCCTCGTCCAGCTCGGGCAGGTCGCCGTCGTCGTACCCGGGCCCGTCCTCCTGGACGGGAGCGGGGGCGTCCTCCTCAGCGGGTGCGGACTGCGTTTCCTCCTCCTCGTCGGCGTAGAGGGCGGAGACGGAGGCCTCGATCTCGGCGCTGGGGTCGTCCTTGGGGGCGGGAGGCGGCGGGGGGACCAGCTGATCCAGGGTGCTGAGGAACTCGCTCTGGCGCCGGTGCATGTCGCTCAGCTTGTCCACATACTCGGCGGTGGCGGCCTTGGCCTGTTCCAGCCGGTACTCCTCGGCGGCGATCTGCTCCCGCAGCTCGTTCACCCGCTGGGCGGCGGCCTTTTCGGCATCCCCCACCAGCTGCTTTTTCTTCTCCTCGGCCTCGTTTACCATGTCGTCAGCCATCTTCTGGGCGGCCAGCAGGGTCTTGCGCATGGCGTCGTCGGTGGCGCGGTACTCCTCGATGGTGTCGGACAGCACCTTCAGCTTGTTTTTCAGGATGGCGTTGTCGTTATAGAGGGCGGTGTAGTCCTCGGTCAGGGTGTCCAGGAACTCGTCCACCATGGACATATTGTAGCCGCCAAAGCTCGCGCGGGTGAAAGAGCGGCTGGCCACCTCCTGCGGCGTCAACATTGGTCAGACCTCCCTGCTCAGAAATACAAGCCGTTGTTTTCCAGCTCGTCGATGAGATCGCCCAGGATCTCCACGTTGTAGGGGGTGATGATGTAGGTGTTCAGGGCCACCTTCTTGATGGTGCCCTCGTTGGCGTAGGCCACGCCGGAGAGGAAGTCGATGAGGCGGCGGGCGATGTTCTTGTCGGTGCTCTCCAGGTTGAGGACCACGGTGCGCTTGTCCCGCAGATGGTCGGCGATCTCGGAGGCGTTTTCGAACCGCTCGGGCTTCACCAGCACCACCTGGAGCTGGGTGGTGGTGTGGATGTTGACCACCTTGTTGCTCCGGCGGTCATTCTCCCGGCCGCTCTCCTTGGGGGTGTTGGCCACGGGGGCGAAGTCCTCCTCGTAGTCGTCCTCCGGCTCATCCTCATAGGGGCGGGCCAGCCGCTTCAGTTCGTCGATAAAGCTCATAAGACAGATCTCCCTTCAAAATTATTCGGTACCGGGCAGGGGCAGACGGGGTCCGAACAGGGCGGTACCCACCCGGATGTGGGTGGCCCCGGCTTTGACGGCGTCGGGGTAGTCGTCGCTCATGCCCATGGATAGAATCCCGTATTCTGTCTTATTATCGCCTATTTCATGTCTTATGTCAACAGCTAATTGGTGCAAATTTTCAAAAAATCTGAAATTTGCCCCCAAATATTGTGCCCGGGGCGGGATGCACATGAGCCCCCGGAGGTTTACATGTGTCATATTTGCCGTCAGAGCCGCCGCCCGGTGCGTCTCCTCCGGCGAAAAGCCCGACTTGCTCTCCTCCCCAGCCAGGTTGACCTCCAGCAGGATGTCCTGGACGATGCCCAGCTTGTCCGCCTGCTGCTCGATGGCCCGCAGCAGCTTTTCCGAGGAGACGGAGTGGATCAGCTCCACCTTCCCCACCACGTATTTCACCTTGTTGGTCTGCAAATGGCCGATGAAGTGGAGAGACGCGCCCTCATAGGCGCCCTCCGCCAGGTGGGCGGTGAGCTCCTGCACCCGGTTTTCCCCGCATACCGTGATGCCGGCGGCGATGGCGGCCCGGATGGTGTCGCCGGTCTGGGTCTTGGTGGCGGCCACCAGGGTGATCTCAGAGGGATCCCGCCCGGCGGCGCGGGCCGCCTCCGCGATGTTGGCCTTTACCTTCGCGATGTTTTCCACGAGAGAGGCCATCTCAGCGCACCACCTTTCCGTCGAACAGGCCGGCGGTGGTCAGGATCAGCTCGTCCCCGGGGCGGAGGCGGTCCCGGGCGTTTTCGTCTACCGGGCGCACCAGATAGTAGGTGTCGGCGGTGTATACCACCTTTACCTCCTGCTTCTCCGCCTGGGAGCTGACCAGGGTGTACACATAGTAGTGGTTCACCTCTTTGGCGCCGGTGACGTTCCCCTCCTCGTCGGTGACGTCCTCGGTGACGGTGTCCACCCCCAGGGCCCGCCGGGGGATGCGGATGCCCTCGATCTCGTCCAGGATCACGTCCACCGTCTGGGCCCGCAGCAGGGTGGTCTCCGCCAACTGGGAGCGGGCGGAGAAGACGGCCAGGGTCTGCTCCTCCCCCACCTCCAGCCGGTCCAGGGTCATGGTGACCTCCCCGTACCAGCCGTCGGCAAAGGAGACCGGGTAGCGCCGGCCCTCGGCCAGGCCGGGGTTGCCCCCCGGCAGCAGGGCGGCGAAATACCAGGCGGTGCCGGTGATGAGCTTGCCCGCGGCGGAGCTGTCTCCGGCGTGCTGCTCCTCCAGCAGGGCGGCCAGCCCTTCGGCGGTGAGATCGCCCAGCATATCGGGGGAGAGCACCGTCTCCCAGCCGTCGGTCTCGCCGGAGAACACGCCGGGGAAGGGGGCGTACACCGTCTGGGACACCTGGCCCATGGAGCGGGTCAGCTCCGCCAGCTGGGACCGCTTGTCCTCGATGAGGCGGCTCAGCTCGCCGGCGGCGCTGTCCTCAAAGAGGAGGGCCCGGCGGAACACGGAGGTGCGCAGGGACAGCGCCGCGCCGTCCAGGGCGGACAGGTCCCGGCGGGCGGACTGGGAGCGCAGATCCACAACGGCGTCCACGATCTGCCCGTCCAGGGCGGCGGCGTCCGCCGTGCCGGAGGCGCCGGCGTTGAGGGCGTATTCCAGCTGCCCGATCTCCGACTCCAGGGAGCGGATGGACTGCCGGATGTTCAGCGCGGAGGGATCGCTGTAAAAAAGGGCCACCGCGTCCCCCTTGGCGGCCCGCTCGCCTTCGCCCAGGATCAGGTCCAGGTAGCCGCTGCCGCCGGACAGGACGGACTCCCGCCGGACCACCAGGCCCCGGCTCTCTACCCCGACGCTCTGGGTGTAGGCATAGGCGGTGGTGGTGACCAGGTCGGCCCGCCAGGCCTGAAAGATGTACACGGCCAGATAGGCCAGCACGCCGATGCACAGCACGGCGACCAGCACTTTTTGGGTCAGCTTGCTCTCTTTCATGGGGTGTGATCAGACCTTTCCGCAGGTTCTCTCTCTGTACGGGAGCCGTCAGCCCTCGTCGATGGCCAGAGGGTGTTCCGGGGTGATGGTGGAGATGGCGTGCTTGTAGATGACCTGCTGCTTGCCTTCGGACACCACCACCACCACATAGGGGTCAAAGCCGGTGATGACCCCCCGGAGCTGGTAGCCGTTCATCAAAAACACGGTGACTCTTGCCGCCATCCGGCGGGCGGAGGACAAAAAAGCGTCCTGGATATTGGGCTGCCTGCTGACAGCGACGGGGGAAATACTCATTTTTGACGCACTCCTTTTCTATATTGGCCGGGAAGGCCCGGCCTGAGTGCGTCTATTGTAAACCGCTGTCGGCGGCGAGTTTGGTCGAAAAAGCGAGGGCCGATGAAAAATCTGGAATTTTATCCCACAGATACCAGTGGGCCTCCTGGTCCCGCCGGAACCAGGTGAGCTGCCGCTTGGCGTACTGCCGCGAGCGGAGCTTGACCTCCTCCGCCCCCTCCGACGCGGGACGGCCCTCCAGGATGGCGGCGGCCATCTCCTTGTAGCCGATGGCCTGCATGGCGGTGCAGTCCGGGGGCACGCCCTCGGCCAGGAGCCGCCGCACCTCCGCCTCCAGGCCCCGCGCCATCATCTCGTCCACCCGGCGATCGATGCGCTCCCACAGGTCCGCCCGGTCCCTGAAGTTCAGGGCGACGGTCAGGGGGGTATAGCGGTTGGGGATCTGTCGGCTCTCCTCATCGTGCCGGGTGATGGTCTTGCCGGTGGAGAGGTATACCTCCAGCGCTCGGATGATACGCTTTTCGTCGTTGGGGTGGATGCGCTCCGCCGCCTCCGGGTCCACCCGCTTGAGCTGCTCCCGCAGGGCGGGGAGGCCCTCCGCTTTCGCCCGGGCCCGCAATTCCTCCCGGAGGCCGCTGTCCGCCTCAAAGGGGGCGAACTGCCGGCCGGCGATGAGATGGTCGATGTAGAGACCGGTGCCTCCGGCGATGACGGGCAGCTTTCCCCGGGCAATGATGTCGTCCACGATGGGGACGGCCTCGGCCACGTACCGGGCCACCGACCAGTTCTCCTCCGGGTCGGCCACGTCGATCATGTGGTGGGGGACGCCCCCCATCTCCTCCGCCGTGGGCTTGGCGGTGCCGACGTCCATCCGACGGTAGATCTGCATGGAGTCGGCGGACACCACCTCGCCGTTCAAGGTCTTGGCCAGCGCCACCGCCAGGGCGGTCTTGCCGGACGCGGTGGGACCGCAGATCACCAGTACATTGGGCTTCACGGCCTCACCTCCCGGACGGCGCTGTCATTACAGGTTACATAATAACACAACCGCCCCCCGGTTTCAACGGCAAAATCGCGGCGAAAAAGAGGGGACGAATCCCCAACGCCCCACTTGCGCCGGACGGTTTGATTTGGTATAATATCGTGACGTCATGCGGCCCCGGGAGGGAGCCGCCGCCCCGGGGCCGGCGAAAGGGCCCCGCCGTCCGCCCCCGCGGGCGGTGAGAAAGGAAGATAACCGTTTTATGAATTTCCGCGAGCTGGGGCTCAACGCCCCCATTTTGCGCGCCCTCACCCAGGCGGGCTACACCGAGCCTACCCCCATCCAGGCCCAGGCCATCCCCCCGGCGCTGGCGGGGCGGGACGTGCTGGGCTGCGCCCAGACCGGCACCGGCAAGACCTGCGCCTTTGCCGCCCCCATCCTCCAGCGGCTGGACGGGAGCCATCCCAAGCCCAGGGTCATCCGGGCGCTGATCCTGACCCCCACGAGGGAGCTGGCCATCCAGATCCAGGACTCCTTCCTGGCCTACGGGCGCAACCTGTCCCTCAAGTCCGCCGTCATCTTCGGCGGGGTGGGCCAGCAGCCCCAGGTGGACGCCATCCGGGCGGGGCTGGACATTTTGGTGGCCACGCCGGGGCGTCTGCTGGATCTCCAGGGCCAGGACCTGCTGGATCTGTCCCACATTGAGATCTTCGTGCTGGACGAGGCCGACCGGATGCTGGACATGGGCTTCATCCACGACGTGAAGCGGGTGCTGAAGCTGCTGCCGGAGAAGAAGCAGACCATGCTGTTCTCGGCCACCATGCCCCCGGAGGTCATGGGGCTGGTGAACGGCCTGCTGCATGATTACGCCCGGGTGGCGGTGGACCCGGTGTCCTCCCCGGTGGAGGCCATCGAACAGTCCCTCTACTACGTGGACAAGGCCAACAAGACCAAGCTGCTGGCCCACCTGATGAACGAGAAAAACATCCCCTCGGCCCTGGTGTTCTCCCGGACCAAGCACGGGGCCAACCGCATCGCCGGGGATCTCATCAAGCGGGGCATCTCCGCCGCCGCCATCCACGGCAATAAGAGCCAGACCGCCCGGGTCCAGGCCCTGTCCGACTTCAAGGCGGGCCGCGTCCGGGTGCTGGTGGCCACCGACATCGCCGCCCGGGGCATCGACATCGAGGACCTGCCCTGCGTGTTCAACTACAACCTGCCCGACGTGCCCGAGACCTACGTCCACCGCATCGGACGCACCGGCCGGGCGGGGAAGGGCGGTATCGCCATCGCCTTCTGCCAGTTCGACGAAAAGGACGAGCTGAAGGGCATCGAAAAGCTGCTGGGCAAGCCCATCCCCGTGGTGGAGGGCCACCCCTTCCCCATGGAGAACTTCGACCCGCCCCAGAAGGACAAGCACGGCAAGCCCATCAACGCCGAGGACGCCGAGGCCAGGGCCGCCGCCAAGGAGCGCCGCCGGGAGCGGGACGCCGAAAACAAAGCCCGGGCGGAGGAGCGGAAGCAGGCCGCCGATCAGCCCGCCGCCAAACCCGCGGCGCCCCCCAAGGCTGCGCCCAAACCCGCCCCCGCCAAGGAGCGGTCAGAAGAGCCCTGGACGCCTAAACTCCGCCTGGACCGGCCCCTGTCCGCCGGGGTGCGCCAGGGGAGGCTGGAGGACACCCTGCCGGCGGAGCCCTCCATGCCCGCCGCCGACTTCTACAAGCCCAATCCCCTGGACTCCGACGTGATCATGGACGCCACGGCGCGGCTGCTGGCCCCTCGGAAGCCCATGCCCGGCCAGTCCTCCTCCCAGCCCCGTCAGCGGGAGCGGGGGGAGCGGGCCAATCCCAAGAGCGCCCGGGAGGAGCGGCGGCAGTCCGACCGGGACAAGCAGCGGGAGGAGAAGCGGCAGGCCGCCCAGACCGGGAAAAAGCGCCGCCGCCGCAGCCGCAAGCCCGGCGGAGAGGCCCGCCCCGCCGCCGGACAGAAGGACTCCACCCAGCAGAAGAGCCTCATGCGGCCCTATTATCTGAGCGATGACCGCAAATAACAGGGAACAGCGGGCCCGCCTCCCCCTGGGCCTCCGGGTCTTGCGGGCGGCGGTCATCCTGGCCGCCGTCGCCGCCCTGGGCGCGGCGTGGTTTCACTGGCAGTGCTGGGGGCTCATGACCACCCGGGCGGAGCTGACCCTGGACCGCCTGCCGGCGGGGTTCGACGGGTTTAAGATCATCCACCTGTCCGACCTCCACGGCCACGAGTACGGGGAGGGGAACGCCGGTCTGCTGGAACGGGTGGCGGCGGAGGAGCCGGACGTCATCGTGATGACCGGGGATCTCATCGACCAGGCCGCCCAGCTGGACATGATCCCCGCCCTGGCGGACGGGCTGACCGCCATCGCGCCCACCTATTACGTCACCGGCAACCACGAGTGGGCCACCGGCACCAACACCGTGCGGGCGCTGAAGCCCCTGCTGAGCGGCCACGGGGTGACGGTGCTCACCAACCGCTATGAGATCTTGGAGCGGAACGGGGACCAGATCGTGCTGGCCGGAGTGGACGACCCCAACGGCTTCGGCGACCAGAAGACCCCGGAGGAGCTGGCCGCGGAGATCGGGACGGAGCAGCCGGGGCTGTACACCGTCCTGCTGGCCCACCGCAACACCGAGTTTGAACGCTATGCCGCCGCCGGGTTCGATCTGGTCCTCTCCGGCCACGGTCACGGCGGCATCGTCCGCCTGCCCTTTACCGACGGGCTGGTGGGCGCCAACCGGCAGTTCTTCCCCACCCATATGGCGGGGCCGTACGCGGAGGGGAACAGCACCCTCTACGTCTCCCGGGGCCTGGGGAACAACACCACCCCCTTTACCGGCTTCCGGCTGTTCAACCGGCCGGAGGTGGTGAGCCTCACCCTCCGGGCGGGATAAAAAAGAAGGTTCCCTTATGGATTTCGACGCGGGACAATTCGATATTGCCGTCATCGGCGCGGGCCACGCGGGGATCGAGGCCGCCCTGGCCGCCGCACGGCTGGGGATGAGGACCCTGTGCTTCACCGTCAACCTGGACGCGGTGGGCAATATGCCTTGCAATCCCGCCATCGGCGGCACCGGCAAGGGCCAGCTGGTCCGGGAGATCGACGCCCTGGGGGGCGAGATGGGCAGGGCCGCGGACGCCTCCTGCATCCAGTATCGGATGCTCAACCGGGGGAAAGGCCCCGCCGTGTGGTCTCTCCGGGCCCAGGCGGACCGCCGCCGCTATCAGGAGGTCATGAAGCACACCCTGGAATCGCAGGAGAACCTCTGGGTGAAACAGGCGGAGGTCACCGAGATACTGACCGAAAACGGCGCCGTCTCCGCCGTCCGCACCGCCACGGGGGCCACCTACCGGGTGAAGGCCGCCATTGTCGCCAGCGGCACCTATCTGGGGGGCCGCACCATCGTGGGGGAGGTCACCCGGACCTCCGGGCCCGACGGCCTGGCCGCCGCCACCGCCCTCACCGGCTGCCTGGAAAAGCTGGGCCTGTCTCTCCGGCGGTTCAAGACGGGCACGCCCCCCCGCATCCACCGGCGGAGCGTGGACTTCTCCAAGCTGGAGATGCAGGCGGGGGACGAGGACGCCTCCCCCTTCTCCTACACCACGGATATTCCCCCGGAAAACCGGGCGGTGTGCTGGCTCACCTACACCAACGAGCGCACCCACCGGGTCATCCGGGACAACCTGGACCGCTCCCCCCTGTTCTCCGGGGTCATCGAGGGCGTCGGCCCCCGGTACTGCCCCTCCATCGAGGACAAGGTGGTCCGCTTCCCGGACAAGCCCCGGCACCAGCTCTTTCTGGAGCCCATGGGCCTGAACACCGAGGAGCTGTACTTGCAGGGCTTTTCCTCCTCTCTGCCGGAGGAGGTGCAGCTGCAGATGCTCCACACCATTCCCGGGCTGGAGCGGGCGGAGATGACGCGGGCGGCCTACGCCATCGAGTACGACTGCATGGACCCCACCGAGCTGCTGCCCACCCTGGAGTGCAAGAAGGTGGCCGGCCTCTACGGGGCGGGGCAGTTCAACGGCTCCTCCGGCTATGAGGAGGCCGCCGCCCAGGGCCTTGTGGCGGGGGTCAACGCCGCTTTGAAGCTCAAGGGCGAGCCGCCGCTGATATTGACCCGGATGGACGGCTACATCGGGGTGCTCATCGACGACCTGGTGACCAAGGGCACCAACGAGCCCTATCGGGTGATGACCTCCCGGACGGAATACCGGCTGCTCCACCGGCACGACAACGCCGATCAGCGGCTCGCTGCCATCGGCCATCGGGTAGGGCTGGTGAGCGGGGAGCGGCTGGCTCAGGTGGAGGAGAAATACGCCGCCGTGGAGCGGGAGATCAAGCGGCTGGAGCACACCGGCGCCCCGCCCTCCCCGGAGCTGGATGGCTTTTTGGAGGAGCGGGGGGAGCCCCCCTGCCCCCACGGGGCAAGGCTCATCGACCTGCTGCGGCGGCCCCGGATCGGCTACGCGGAGCTGGCCCCCTTTGACCCGGAGCGTCCCGCCCTGTCCCGGGAGATCGCGGAGCAGGTGGAGATCTCCGTGAAGTACGAGGGGTACATCCAGCGGCAGACCCGGCAGGTGGAGGAGCTGCGCCGGCTGGAGGACAGGCCGCTGCCGGCGGACATGGACTACCTGTCCATCCAGGGCCTCCGGCTGGAGGCGCGCCAGAAGCTGGACAGGATCCGGCCGCTGAACCTCGGCCAGGCGGGCCGTATTTCCGGGGTGTCCCCGGCGGACGTGGCCGCGCTGATGATTTATCTGGAGAAATAGGGGATCGAGGGCGCTGTCATGAAACTGCTGCTGATCCGCCACGGCGAGCCCCCCGCCTTTTCCGCCCGGTTCTGCGAGACCTTTGACGATGAAAATGAGCGGCACGACTGATGGGAGGAGAAAACCATGAGCGAACAGTGGCTGGAGGTCACCCTGCCTGTCCCGGCGGAGGAGATCGACGGGGTGTGCGAGGCCCTCACCGCCAACGGCATGACCGGCCTGGTGGTGGAGGAGGAGGGGGACTTTCTCCGCTTTCTGGAGCAGAACCGCCAATACTGGGACTACGTGGACGAGGAGCTGGCCGCCCGGATGAAGGGGGTCAGCCGGGTGAAGTTCTACGTGCCCGACAGTGAGGAGGGGCAGAGGCAGCTCCGGGCCTATCTGAAGGGCCTGGAGCGGTACGAGCCCCAGACTGTCTCCCTTCGGGAGGAGGACTGGGCCACCTCCTGGCAGAAGTACTACCAGCCCATCCCGGTGGGGAAGCGGGTCTACATCGTCCCGGAGTGGATGCGGAGCGAGCCGGTCCCGGAGGGCCGGGTGCCCCTGTACCTGAACCCGGGCCTTACCTTCGGCACCGGCTCCCATGCCACCACCCAGCTCTGCCTGGAGCTGCTGGAGGAGGCGGTGGAGCCGGGGTGCGCCGTGCTGGATTTGGGCTGCGGCTCGGGGATCCTGGCCATCGCCGCGTTGGCCCTGGGGGCCGAGCGGGCCATCGGGGTGGACATCGACCCCAAGGCGGTGGACGTGGCCTACGAGAACGCCGCCATGAACGGCATCGGGCCCGACCGGCTCACCGTGCTGGCGGGGGACGTGCTGTCCGACCACGTGCTGTCCGTCCGGCTGGGCCGGGGGCAGAATCAGATCGTCCTGGCCAACATCGTGGCCGACGTGATCATCCCCCTGTCCGAGGCGGCGGGGCAGTTTATGGCCCCGGACGGCGTGTTCCTCTGCTCCGGCATCCTGGACGAGCGGGAGGCGGAGGTGCGGGCCGCCCTGGAACAGAACGGCTTTGCCGTCACCAAGCGGCTGGAACGGAAGGGCTGGGCGGCCCTGCGGTGCGAGCGAAAGGGGTAAAAACCGTCCGTCCCGCCCTAAAATATGCAAAAAAACGCCGCCGACGCCCCCGCGCCGGCGGTTTTTGTTGAGAAAAACGGTTGACAAACGGCCCTTTGGCGGATAATATAAGGTAGTTCAAAGGCTGTGAGCAGGACGAGTAGCCGTCAAAAGCCCCCCAGAGAGCCGCTTGTATGGTGCGAGAGCGGCGGGGCGGACCCGGCGAAGATCCCCTGTGAGCCGCGGACCCAACGCCGCAAGGCCAGTAGGCTCCGCCGTCCGCCCCCGTTACCGGGCAGTCGAGGGGCCGGAGGAAACTCCGGCAGCGAGAGTGGTACCGCAGAGGTTCGCGCCTTTGTCTCTCATGGAGACAGGGGCGCTTTTGATTTGTCAACCCACCATTCTATATAAACGGAGGAACCCACCATGGACTACAACCAGACCGTCCATCTGCCCAAGACGGACTTCCCCATGCGGGCCGGCCTGCCCAACCGGGAGCCGGGGATGCTGGAGAGCTGGGAGAAGATGGACCTGTATCACGAGCTGCTGAAGAAGAACGAGGGCAAGCCCCTCTACTCCCTCCACGACGGCCCGCCCTTCTCCAACGGCAACCTGCACATGGGCCACGCCCTGAACAAGTCCATCAAAGACTTCATGACCCGCTCCGCCGCCATGCGGGGGTATTATACCCCCTACATCCCCGGCTGGGACAACCACGGCATGC
Source organism: uncultured Oscillospiraceae bacterium (assembly GCA_947585425.1). Classification (GTDB taxonomy): domain Bacteria; phylum Bacillota; class Clostridia; order Oscillospirales; family Oscillospiraceae; genus Enterenecus. The sequence continues at coordinate 3,882 of CANPWZ010000025.1, read as the reverse complement.
CCATCGAGAGCGCCATCATCAAGCAGAACAAGCTGAATCGGAAGGCCATGTCCGTGCCCGAGTTCCGCACCGCCTGCCACGAGTTCGCCCAGCACTACGTGGATGTGCAGCGGGAGGGCTTCAAGCGCATGGGCGTTTTGGGCGACTGGGACCACCCCTACCTCACCATGAATCCCTCCTTTGAGGCGGAGGAGGTCAAGGTGTTCGGGGCCATGTACCAGAAGGGGTATATCTACAAGGGCCTGAAGCCTGTGTACTGGTGCCCCAACGACGAGACCGCCCTGGCCGAGGCGGAGATCGAGTATCAGGACGACCCGGTCACCACCGTCTACGTGAAGTTTCCCATCCACGACGATCTGGGCAAGCTCCCCGCTTACGACCACAGCAAGCTATACTTCGTCATCTGGACCACCACCATCTGGACCCTGCCCGGCAACCTGGCCATCGCCCTCCACCCCAGGGACAGCTACGCCCTGGTGAAAAATAGCGCCAACGGGGAGATCTATATCGTGGCCGAGGCCCTGGCGGACAAGGTGATGGCCGCCGGCGGCGTGTCCGATTATGAGATCGTGGAGACCCACCCCGGCGCGTTCTTCGAGAACATGCTGGCCGACCACCCCTTCCTGCCCAAGACCTCCCGGCTGCTGCTGGCGGAGTACGTCACCATGGACAGCGGCACCGGCTGCGTCCACACCGCCCCCGGCTTCGGCGCCGACGACTACCAGACCTGCAAGCGGTACGGCATGGAGATGGTGGTGCCCGTGGACGACCGGGGCCGCCACACCGACTACGCCGGCAAGTACGCCGGCATGACCACCGACGAGTCCAACCCCGTCATCCTGGCGGACATGAAGGAGAGCGGCGCGCTCTTCGCCAGCGAGGACATCGTCCACTCCTACCCCCACTGCTGGCGCTGCAAAAAGCCCATCATCTTCCGGGCCACCCCCCAGTGGTTCTGCTCGGTGGACGCCTTTAAGGACGAGGCCTGCGCCGCCTGCGACGATGTGCGCTGGCTGCCCGCCTGGGGTATCGACCGGATGAAGTCCATGATCCGGGAGCGGGCCGACTGGTGCATCTCCCGCCAGCGCCGGTGGGGCCTCCCCATCCCTGTGTTCTACTGCGCGGACTGCGGCAAGCCCGTCTGCACCCCCGAGACCATCGAGGCCGTCTCCGCCCTGTTCGGCGAGAAGGGCTCCAACGCCTGGTACGAGATGGACGCCGCCGCCATCCTGCCCAAGGGCTTTACCTGCCCCCACTGCGGCGGCACATCCTTCACCAAGGAGGAGGACACCCTGGACGGCTGGTTTGACTCCGGCTCCACCCACTTCGCCTCCATGAAGCGGGACCAGGGCTTCTGGCCCGCCACGGTGTATATGGAGGGCCTGGATCAGTACCGGGGCTGGTTCCAGTCCAGCCTGCTCACCGCCGTGGGCGCCCTGGGCCAGGGCGCGCCCTTCAAGGAGTGCGTCACCCACGGCTGGACCGTGGACGGCGAGGGCAAGGCCATGCACAAGTCCCTGGGCAACGGCGTGGACCCCGCCGACATCTTCAAGAAGTACGGCGCGGACATGATCCGGCTGTGGGCCGGCTCCTCCGACTATCACGTGGACGTGCGCTGCTCCGACGCCATCTTCAAGCAGCTCTCCCAGACCTACCTGAAGTTCCGCAACACCGCCCGGTATTGCCTGGGAAATCTGGACGGCTTCGACCCCGACCACCTGGCGGCCCCCGAGGCCATGGCGGAGCTGGACCGCTGGGCCGTCACCCGGCTCAACGGCCTCATCGAGAAGTGCGAGACGGCCTATCAGAACTACGAGTTCCACGCCATCTCCCACGCCGTCAACGACTTCTGCGTGGTGGACCTGTCCTCCTTCTACCTGGACATCATCAAGGACCGGCTGTACTGCGGGGACGACGCGGGCCGCCGCTCCGCCCAGACCGCCCTGTGGATCATCCTGGACACCATGACCAAGCTGTTCGCCCCCATCCTGGCCTTTACCTGCGACGAGATCTGGCAGGCCATGCCCCACAAGGCGGGCGACGACCCCCGGAACGTGGTGCTGAACCAGATGAACAAGCCCTTCGCCGCGTACGCCCTCTCCGACGAGGCCATGGCCAAGTGGGAGAAGGTCATCGCCCTGCGGGACGACGCCAACAAGGCCCTGGAACTGGCCCGGGCCGAGGGCGTCAAGAAGAACCAGGACGCCGACCTGGCCCTGGGCTTCACCCCCGACGCATGGGCGGAATTCACCGCCATGGGCCTGGACGACGCCGACCTGGCCGCCATCTGCATCGTGTCCGCCGTGTCCGCCTCCGAGGGTGAGAACGGCGGCTACCAGGGTACGGAGTTCCCCGGCCTCACCGTGAAGGTGTCCCCCGCCGCCGGGGAGAAGTGCCCCCGGTGCTGGAACCACGACGTGAACATCGGCGCCCCCGGCCACCACAACCAGCTGTGCGACCGCTGCGCCAAGGTCCTGGGGCTGTAAGACCGCGGCCTGAATATCCAACGAGGCCCCGCCGGGCGACCGGCGGGGCCTTATCGGGAGAGTGAGCTCCATGTGGAAAAAATGCCTGGCCGTTGTCAGGGGGGACGTGGTGCTCACCGTGTCCGCCCTGCTGGCGGTGATCTCCTGCTTTCTGACGCCCCCGGACCGGGAGTATCTGGGCTATCTCAACGCCCAGACCCTCATCGTGCTGTTCTGCTTCATGGCGGTGATGGCGGGGCTCAAGGAGATGGGGGCGTTCCAGCGGCTGGGGGAGGCCCTGCTCCGAAAGCTCAAGCGGGAGCGGACCCTGGCGGCGGTGCTGGTAGGGCTGTGCTTTTTCGGCAGCATGGTGGTCACCAACGACGTGGCCCTCATCACCTTCGTGCCCCTGGCGGTGCTGGTGCTGGATATGGCGGGCCGCCGCTCCCTCCTGTGCCTGACGGTGACCCTCATGACCATCGCCGCCAACCTGGGCTCCATCCTGACCCCCATCGGCAACCCCCAAAATCTCTACCTGTTCGCCGTGTCCGGCATGTCCCTGGGGGAGTTTTTCGCCGCCATGGGGCCCTACTCCCTGCTGGCGGCGATCCTGCTGGCCCTGGCGGTGTGGTTCGGGTACAGGCCAGACCCCATCCAGATCGAATTGAGCGGCGAGGCCCCGCCCCTGAAGGGGGGCGAGCTGGCCTTCTACGCCGTGCTGTTCGGCCTGTGCCTGCTCACCGTGGCCAAGCTTTTGTCCTGCTGGGCGCTGCTGGCCCTGGTGGTGCTGGCGGTGCTGCTGAAAAACCGCCGCCTGCTGCTCCGGGTGGACTACTCCCTGCTGCTCACCTTCGTGTTCCTGTTCATCTTCGTGGGGAATATGGGCCGGTTCGGGCCCTTCCGGGACCTGGTGCGGGCTCTGGTGGAGGGCCGGGAGCTGCTCACCGCCGCGGCCCTCAGCCAGATCATCAGCAACGTGCCGGCGGCCCTGCTGCTGTCCGGCTTCACCGACCAGTGGACCGTCCTGCTGGCGGGGGTGAACATCGGCGGCCTGGGGACGCTGATCGCGTCCATGGCCAGCCTCATTTCCTACAAGCAGGTGGCCCTTCGGGCCCCGGAGCAAAAGGGACGGTACCTGGGGGTCTTTACCCTGTGGAACGTGGGATTTCTGGCGGCGCTGCTGGCGCTGGCGTGGATCCTCAAAGCGATATAAAACGGATATACGCGTAAAAAGCCCCCGCCGGAACATTCCGGCGGGGGCTTCAACGTATTCAGGCCTAAATTACTTGTGGTCCACCTTGTACATGTGCTCGATGAGGTCCAGCACCTTGTGGGAGTAGCCCATCTCGTTGTCGTACCAGGAGACGACCTTCACGAAGGTGTCGGTCAGGTACACGCCGGCCTCGGCGTCGAAGAT
>CANPWZ010000024.1 GCA_947585425.1 uncultured Oscillospiraceae bacterium | reverse complement strand
ATGCTGCCGCCCAGGTTGCCGCCCAGCTTCTTGCCGAAGCTGCCGAACTGCTTGCCCAGGTTGGTGCCCAGCTCCCGGCCCACGGTGCCCAGGGCGGACTTGGCCACCCCGGTGATGGCCCGCTCCCGGGCCTTTGCCTCCCGCTCGGCCTCCCGCTCCTGCTGTTTCGCCAGCCGCTCGGCCTCTTTTTCAGCCGCTTTTTCGGCCTGGGCCTCGGCCTTGGCCTGTTCCTCCGCCAGCTTCTCGGCCTCGGCCTCCTGCTGGAGCTGGACGGCCTTGCGCTGGAGGAACTCAAAGGCGGAGTCCCGGTCCACGGAGGCGCCATATTTGGCGTAGAGGGGGTTGTTCTGGATTTCGGCCTGGCGGTCGGCGTCGCCGATGGGGCCCATCAGGCTCTGGGGCGGCAGGATCTTGGCCCGCTGGACCACGGCGGGGGAGCCGTCCTCCTGGAGGAAGGACACCAGCGCCTCGCCGATGCCAAGTTCGGTGAGGACCTGTTTGGTGTCGAACTCCGGGTTCACCCGGAAGGAGTCGGCGGCGGCCTTCACCGCCTTCTGGTCGGCGGGGGTGTAGGCGTGGAGGGCGTGCTGGATCTTGTTCCCCAGCTGGCCCAGCACCCCGTCGGGGATGTCCTTGGGGCTCTGGGTGATGAAGTACACCCCCACCCCCTTGGAGCGGATCAGCTTCACCACCTGCTCCAGCTTTTGGATCAGGGCCTTGGGCGCGTCGGTGAACAGCAGATGGGCCTCGTCGAAGAAGAACACCATCCGGGGCCGCTCCAGGTCGCCCGCCTCAGGCAGGGTCTCGAACAGCTCGGAGAGCATCCACAGCATGAAGGTGGAGTACATCATGGGGCTGTTGATGAGGCTCTCGCTGTCCAGGATGTTGATGACGCCCTTGCCGTCAAAGTCGGTGCGGAACCAGTCCCGGATGTCCAGGGCGGGCTCGCCGAAGAACTGGTCGCCCCCCTGCTCCTCCAGAGCGATGACCCCCCGCAGCACGCTGTTGATGCTCTGTTTGGGCAGGTTGCCGTAGGTGGCGCCGTACTCCTTGTTGTTCTCGGCCACGTAGGTGAGCATGGACTTGAGGTCCTTGGTGTCCAGCAGGAGCAGGCCCTCTTCGTCGGCGATCTTGAACACCACCGAGAGGATGTCGGTCTGGGCGTCGGTCAGGTCCATGAGCCGGGCCAGCAGGGTGGGGCCCATCTCGCTGATGGTGGTGCGGAGGGGCAGCCCCTTCTTTCCGTAGATGTCCCAAAAGCAGACGGGGTACTTTTTGTACCCGAAGCCCGCCTCGGCCAGGCCGAATTTGGCGATGCGCTTCTGCATGTCCTCGCTGTCCGCGCCGGGGCGGCACATGCCCGCCAGGTCGCCCTTCACGTCCGCCAGGAACACGGGCACCCCCGCGTCGCTGAAGGACTCGGCCAGCACCTTCAGCGTGATGGTCTTGCCGGTGCCGGTGGCCCCGGCGATGATGCCGTGGCGGTTGGCCATCTTGGGGATGATGGACAGGTTTTCCGTCTCGCTCTTGCCGATCCAGATGCCGTTATTGTAAAACATAGTCGTCACTCCCGTCAAAAATTGGGGATTTCTGAACACAGTATAGCAGATTGCGGGGCGGTCGGCAAGAGAAAAACGGGGACATCCTCAGAAGATGCCCCCGTTATATTTGAACTGCCCGTCAAAAATAGAACAATTCCTCAAACTTCTTGTCCAGGGCGATGCAGAGGATCAGCGCCAGCTTGGCGGTAGGATTGAACTGCCCTGTCTCGATGGAGCTGATGGTGTTCCTCGATACGCCCACCAGCTCCGCCAGCTGGGCCTGGGACAGGCCCTTTTCCGCCCGCACTGCCCGCAGATCGTTTTTCAGCGTGAGTCCGTCCTTCATCCCACGATCCCCGCCAGCCGAAGCACAAAGAACACCAGCGCCACAAGGCCCAGCACAAAGAACAGTACACAGAAGATCAGGTCGTCCTTTCGTCTCAGTCCACGGTACCTTACCGCGTATTTTGTGCCGAAAATGCTGCAATAGATGATCCATGGGCTGAAGGTCGGCATGCCTGTGAGAGCTATGAACAGCGCGGAGACCAGACAGCAGACCGCAGCGCCCACCCGTGCCCCCAGATTGCCGGCCCGGACCTCCACGTCCAGCTCCGCCAGGTCCCGGTTCTGGTTCTCTTTTCGGCTCAGCTCCAAAATCTCGTCTCTGTCCATCCCGCCGCCGCCTTTCCAAGTTTTCTTGGCAACAGTATAGCGCCGCCAAGTTTTCCTGTCAAGAGGCTTTTGAAAAAATCGGAGGTTCCTCCCCCGCCTTGACATCCCCTCCCGCGCCGTGCTATCATTTTCGGGAACTTTTATGGGATGGGAGGCCGCCGCCGTGGAGATACGCCCCGATTTTTACGACAGGTTTTACTGTCTGGCCCAAAACTGCCGCCACACCTGCTGCCGGGGCTGGGAGATCGACGTGGACCCGGACACCCTGGGGCTCTATCGGTCGGTGGAGGGCTCCCTGGGGGAGGAGCTCCGCGCCGCCCTCCGGGAACGGGACGGGGAGTGGTCCATCCGTTTCAATGAGGCCGGGAACTGCCCTCTGCTCCACGCCGACGGGCTGTGCCGGGTGATATTGGAGCTGGGGGAGGACGCCCTCTGCGACATCTGCGCCCTCCACCCCCGGTTCTTCCTGGACGTGGGGAAGCACGAGCTGTCCGGGGTGGGCCTCTGCTGCGAGGCCACGGTCTCTCTGCTGCTGGACGCGCCGGGGGAGTTGACCTTCCTGACGGAGGACGACGAGCCCCTGAACCTGGCCCGGCTGCTGGAGCTGCTGGGGGAGTCCGCCCCGCCGGAGGATCTGCGGTATACGCCCCGCGTGGACGAGGGGTACTACCGGGCCATCTTCCGCCGCTATGGGGAGTGCGAGGCCATCGACGGCGAGTGGAGCCGGGACCTGGCCGCCCTGACCACCCGGGCGGGGGAGCTGGTCCCCCTGGCCCGGGACTACGCCGCCCGGTGCGACCGGGCCGCCTTTGACCGCATTTTCGGGTACATCCTCTACCGGCAGCTGGAGGAGCTGGAGCGGTACGGCCTGCCCGCCCTGCTGCGGTATGCCCGGGAGGGGACCGACTTCATCCTCCTGTGGGCCGCCGCCGAGGGCGATCTGCCCGAGCGGGTGCGCCGGTGGTCGGCGGAGATCGAGTACAGCACCGAGAACCCGGCCCTGCTGTTGGGGAAACTGTGAAGCCGCCGCCACCGGCTGCATCCGGCGAACCGGCAATACCGTGCGAAGGCGGGGTTTCCCCCGCCTTCGCCTTTTTTATTGGCGCCGTTTTGTCAGAGGGGCTCCACCCGGATGAGGAATCTCAGGGTGTGATCCTCCTTCGCACTGTACTGGAACCGGGGCTGGACCCCCGGCCCGCAGGAGCCGGTGCCGATGCCCTGCTGGAAGGCCTGGATGGTCACATAGGTGCCGGTGCGGACCTCGTCCTCCCGGTGCTTCATGCCGCAGAGGGCCCTGTCCGTGTAGGGCTTGATCCCCAGCTCGAAGGGCCGATCCACCGCCTCAAAGGTCACCTTCACCTTGCCGTCGGACACGCTGGCCACGGTGCAGTCCATGCGGTTGCCGCTCTCCTGGGGCCGGATGTTGGGCTCGGTCATGTCGGCCACGGTGCAGGTCACGTCCCGAATGGGGAACTGATCCCGCATATCGTTGTAGCTCTCACCGCAGCGGCCCACATAGTTCACTGCGTCAAAGACCTCGTCCAGCCGGAAGGACTTGCCGAACCGGGGGACGATTCCCCCGCCGGAGGTACAGTGGAGAACGCTGGTCACCAGCACGCCGCCGTCCACCCCCTCATAGGTGTCGGTGACGGTGAACCTCTGCTTTTTGTTGGAGACCCGGGTGACCACCTTGACGCCGTTTGGCAGCTTTTCGGTGGAGAGGACCTCCTCGGTCTGGGCGGCATAGGGGGCCATGGAATTGCGAAAGCCCACGTCGGTGTCATTGTCGGTGGCCGCCCGGTACAGGAGGGCGCCCTCCTCCGCCCCGGCCAGGACGACCCTGCCCTCCCGCCGGTACAGCAGCTTCCCGCCGCTGACGGAGGCGCCCTCGGGCAGTTTTCGGACGGCGGGGGCCCCCTGGACTTGCCGCTCCAGCACCATCTGCTCCTGGGCCGCCGCCCTGCCGGTTTTGGTGTCGGTGGTGACTACGGTGACAATCTGGACACCGTCCACCGGCCGGCCCAGGGGCACCGTCACCGTGGTCTTGGACAGGGGGGCGGCGTCGGGCTTGATGACGGTCCCGGAGCCGTCGTTCCACTGGAAACTTAACTCATAGCGGTCGCCGTTGGAGAAGGCGGTGGTGTTGAACACCTCGAATCGGTCGCCCTCCAGGCGCCGCACCCGGATGGGCCGGTAGATGAATTTGATGATCTTCGCCCCGGTGGAGGGGGCGCGGTCCGGGTAAAACAGCCCGTCCACACAGAAATTCCCGTCGTGCTCCCACTCGCCGTGGTCGCCGCCGTAGGTGTAGCTGCCGTCGGGGTGGAGGACGGCGTGATCCACCATCTCCCACACGCAGCCGCCCATGAGGCTGTCATAGTTGTAGATCTGCTCCCAGTAGGCCTCGGTGTTGCCGGGGCCGACGCCCATGGCGTGGGCGTACTCGCACATAAAGTAGGGCCGGTCATTGAGCTGGGCCTGCTTGCGCTTTTTCTCCCCCACGTCGCGGACCATCTGTGCGGAGGGATACATCTCGCTGCCCACGTCGTAGGCCACCCGCTTGCAGTGGACGGCGCTCTCGTAGTGGACGGGGAGATCAGTGTGAGCCTTCAGGTAGTCGTACATGGCGTCGGTGTTGTGGAAGCCGCCCGCCTCGTTGCCCAGGCTCCACATGACGACGGCGGTGTTGCCGTGGAGCTTGTCCCGCTGGTACAGCCGGGTGACGCGGTCCAGATACCGGGGCTGCCACTTGGGGTCGTCGCTGATGGAGTTATAGGTGGGGGGAAGCTGGTGGGCGAAGGTGCCGTGGGTCTCCAGGTCGTTCTCGTCTACGATGTACACGCCCAGCTCGTCGGCCAGCTCCAGCAGCAGGGGATCGGGGGGATAGTGGGAGGTGCGGATGGTGTCGATGTTGAACTCCTTGCAGAGCCTCACGTCCCGCTCGATCTCGTCCGGGGTCAGGGTGTAGCCGTTGGTGGAGCTTGTGTCGTGGTGGTTGACGCCCTTGAACTTGAGCTTTCTGCCGTTGACCAGGAACAGGTCCCCTTTGATCTCCACGGTGCGGAAGCCGATCCGCTCCTTCACGCAGCCGGCGGGGGTCTCAAAATAGACGTCGTACAGTACCGGGTCCTCCGCGGTCCACTCGTCCACCTTCAAATCAGCAAAGGTGACCTCGGCGCTTTTGTCCTTAGTCGTCACAGTGGCCGTCTTTTCGACCCCGTGGCCTTTGAGGGTGAAGGTGACGTCGGTATCGCTGAGCGTTTGCGCTTTCAGGGTCAGGGAATAGGTATCGCCTGTCTTGACGGTTTTCGCGTCGATGTCCCACAGGTCGGCGGGCTCGTCCACGCGGAGCAGCACGTCCCGGAAGATGCCGTTGCTGCGGAACATGTCCTGATCCTCCAGGTAGGTGCCGGTACACCAGCGGCGGACCACCGCCACCAGCTCGTTGTCCCCCTGGATCAGCCTGCCGGACAGGTCGAACTCGGCGGTGTTGTGGGCCCCTTCGGAGTAGCCCACGAATTCCCCGTTCAGGTACAGGTCCAGGCAGCTTGCCACCCCCAGGAAGGAGATGACGTGCCGCTTGGCGGGGTCGTCCACCTGGAAGAAGGTGCGGTAGACCCCCGCGAAATTGTACTGGTCACCGGGCGTCTTCCAGCGGGGCCTGGTTTTCTGGTCCACCCCCAGCCAGGAGAACACCGGCCCCACCTTTTTCGTGGTGGGGATGACCGGGGGCTTGTAGGGGAACTGGTAGCGGATGTTCACGTAGAAGGGCCTGTCATACCCCCGGAACTGCCAGCAGGCGGGCACGTCGATCCGATCGAAGGGGACGGCGGCGGTGTCGAACCGGGCGGGCAGCTCTGCCGGACGGGGATAGAACTTAAAATCCCACTGGCCGTTGAGACAGATGACCTTGGGGGACTTGTACCGCTTCTCCCCGGGCCCCACGGCGTCCGCCGCCGCCCGGTCCGGGTAGGGGATGAAATAGCTCCGGGCGGGGAGCTTATTGACCTCGTACACGTCAAAATCGTGGTAATTGTCCGTATTGATCTGATACTGCATGGCGGTTCACCTCATCCCCAATTATACCGCCTGCCGCGCAAAGCGCAAGACCAAAAATCGCGGCTCAAACCGGCGGCTGGGAGGGCTGAGGCCCAAACCCGTCCTCCGGCGGCTGCTGTCCCTCGGGCATATCGGAGGGCAGCTCCGGCGGGGTCTGGCCTTCGCCGTCCGGACGCTGGGGGCGCTCGCCGTCGGGCCGCTGTCCGCCCGGTCCGCCCGTGCCGCCGGGGAACCCGCCGTGACCTCCCATACCGCCCTGGCCGCCCGCGCCGGGCTGGGCGGAGGACACCAGCGTGCCGCCGTCATAGAGGGCGCAGAGCCCGTCGCCGATGGCGGGGCAGGAGACGATGAGGATGGAGAAGCCGTTGGCGGTGGGGACGGCCATCAGCTCATTCCCGTCGGCGTCCTTCAGGGCGTATTCCGTCCCATTGCCGCCGTTTTGCAGGTTGAAGATCACATAGGACTGGGCGCTGGCGCCGTCGATGGCGTCCAGCATATTGCCGGTGGCCACGACCGTGCCGCCGTTTAAGAGGATGCCCATGTCCGAGTCGATGCCCGCGTCCCCGGAGGCGGCGCAGGCGTAGGCCCGGACGGTGCCGCCGTTGATGACCAGCCAGCCGTTGGAGTCGATGCCGTCCCCCTCGCCGGTGGAGCCGTCCACGGTGATGGTCAGCTCCCCGCCGTTGACGGTGGTGACGGACACCCCGTCCTCGTTGGTGTTGATGCCGTCGTTGCCGGACACGATGTCGATGACGCCGCCGTTGACGGTGAGGTGCAGCTCGCTGTCCAGCCCCTCGTTCTCCGCGTTGATGTGGAGGACGCCGTCGTTGCCGTACACGTTCATGGACATCTTGGAGTAGAGGGCCCCGTCGTACTTATGGAGCTTTTTGCTGTCCACCACCGCCGTTCCCTCGTCGTTCAGCTCATAGGACTTGTAGATGCGGGCCACATAGGAGCCGTTCACCGTGTTCTCCGAGCCGTCGGCCAGGTACAGGTTGGCCCCGGCGGCGGAGGTGTCCGCCTCGGCCTTGGGGTCGTCCTTGTCCCCGCACTCGTAGACGTTGTAGAAGATGATGGCGGGGGCCACCGTGCAGGTGACGTCCGCTCCGTCCAGCACCAGGTTCACTACGGCGGCGGGATCGTCCTCCGCCTCATCCCCCAGATCCACCGCGATCTGTCCGGCGCTGAGGCTGCCCGAGACCACATAGGTCCCCGGCTCCGTGATGTGGACCACCGTGTGGGCGGCGGCCTCGGCCTCGCTGTGTTCGTCGGCCTCGGCGCCCTCGCCGTAGGTGAAATCGTGGCCGGCCTCGTAGTAGACGATGTCGTGGGCGGTGTAGACCGCCGCGCTGTCATCCTCTCCGACGGGCTGGCTGTCCACGGTGACCCCGTCGTCCGACAGGACGATCTTCGTGCCCTGGGGGATGTCCACCGGGGCGGCGGAGGGGGCGGGGCTGTCCGTCCCGGCGGGGGAGGAGGGGGCCTGGGCCTCATTCCCACAGGCCGCCAGGGACAGGACCAGGGCGGCGGAGAGGAGCAGAGTGAGCGTTTTTTTCATAATAGAACACCTCATTTCGGATGTTCGCAGTATATTTTGCGGTCTGTGACCAAATCAAGTCCATTTGATGACCGATTTGTAAATCCTTCGGGCAGAAAAGGACCCCGCCCCGGCGCGCCGGGGCGGGGTCTCACGTCGATTTTACGCCCGGGCGGCCTCCTCGCCGCTCTCGGATGCGTCCCGCTCCATCAGATCGCAGATGGCGGCGGTGGCGTTATCGGGGATCACGCCGCCCGAGCCATTGCGCCGGTCCAGGTCCTGTTCCCGCTCCAGCATCTCGTCGCAGACCTTCAGCAGCTTGGGATGGAGGAAGGGCACCGCCACCCCCAGGCCGTAGTGCTGGAAGAAGCGCATATTGAGGGTCTCGCAGCCGGGGATGGGAGTGATGTGGATCAGGGAGGCCCCGGAGACGGCGGCCTCGGTGGAGGAGAGCCCTCCCGGTTTGGAGATGAACAGGTCGCAGGCCCGCATATAGGCGGCCATGTCCGGGGTGCTGGCGATGACGGTGCAGCGAGCGCCGTACCGCCGGCTCAGGCTCTTATAGAGCCGTTGGTTGTTGCCGCAGATGACGATGAGCTCCACCGAGGCCCGGTCGTAGTGGGCCAGCAGGGCGGAGACCGCCTGGCCGATCTTGCCCGCGCCGATGCTGCCCCCCGCCAGCAGGATGTACCGCCGGTCCTGGTCCAGCCCCAGGCGGGCGCGGAGCTCCGCCCGGTCGTCGTGTCGGTAGAACTGGGCCCGCACCGGGATGCCCAGGGGGCACAGCCGCTCCCGGGGGATCCCCCGGCGGCAGAACTCGGGGATGAGCTTCTCCGAGGGGATGATGTATCGGTCGCACTCGGTCTCCTCGGTGAAGGGGATACAGGTGTAGTCGGTGGCCACAAAGTAGACCTTGGGGAGGGGGAAGCCCCTGCGCCGGAGGCTGGTCAGCATCTCCGCCGGGAAGAGGTGGGTGGAGACGATGGCGTCAAAGTGATGCTCCATGAGATAGCGGCCCAGATAGGCCGCCATCCGGCCGTGATTGGCGTAGTAGACCGGGGAGCGGAAGGGGACCCGGCGGTAGGCGTTGCCGAGGGTATAGGCCATGCCGAACACATGGGGGGCCCGCTGGGCCAGCTTGACGTAGGCGGCGTTCACCACCGACTCCAGCCGCTCCCCCCGCAGGGTGTAGGGGTTCAGCAGCACCGCGGAGCGCCCCCGGGCGGCCAGTTCCTGCTGGATGGCCACGGCGGCGGCGTTGTGCCCGCCCCCGGTGCCGCAGGAGAGGATCAGCGTTTCCATGCCAGCTTCACCGTCATCCTTTCCCGCTCCTCCTGGCTCAGGTGCAGCCGGAGGCACACCGTGGCGGCCATGATGAGGTAAGCGCCGCACACCGCCATGGGGACCCTCAGGAACGGCAGCAGGATGGCCGTGGCCAGATAGGTGGAAATGGTCCGATAGAAGTGGGGGGAGATCTTCAGCACCACCGAGAAAAAGATAAAGACCGCGGCGAACAGGACAAAGGGCAGGGGGTAGGGGAACAGCCCCAGCAGGCAGCCGAAGGTGGCCGCGATGCCCTTTCCGCCCCGAAAGCGGTGGAACACCGGGAAGGCGTGGCCCAGCACCGGGGCGGCCAGGGCCAGGGCGTACCGCCAGTCCAGGGACTGGACGGGGGCGCCGAGGGTGAGCAGAAAGACGGGCAAAAAGCCCTTGAGTACATCGCCCAGCAGGGTGCAGACGCCGCACCAGAAGCCGCCGTACATAAAAGCGTTGGTCACGCCGGGGTTTTGATCCTTGCTGGGGGTCAGGATGTCCTTGTGGAACAGTTTGCTGAACAGGTCGGCGAACAGGATGCTGCCGCACAGATACCCGAACAGCGAGAAAAACAGAACTCTAACCATGATCATGCGCCCGCGCGCGGGCTGCCCTCCGTCTCTTTCTCTGGATGTCCGCCTTCAGCGGATGAAAATGCGCTCCCTCTGCCGGCGGGTCACTGGTAGTCAGACGGGCAGTCGGGCCAGAAGCTATACTGGCTCCACTGGTGGTCCGACGCAAGGGTGCTGTCGCTGACGAGGAAGTAGTCGTACCGCAGGACAGGCTGCCCGTTGGCGGTGACCGGATCGTCCCAGGTCACGTCCACGTTGTACCACCGGCCGTCTACATTCACCTTGTTCCAGGCGTGATTTTCGGCCGTCCCGCCGCTGGCGGCCTTGCCGTTGATGCGCAGGCACTCGATGCCGCTGAGATAGCACAGCAGGTCGAACGCTTTGGCGTAACCGTCGCACACGGCGAACCCGGTGAGGAGGGCGCCGTAGGCGTCGTAGCTGGCGTCCCGATAGGTCTGGTCGTACTGATTGTTGTTCACCAGCCAGTCGTGAAACGCCCGCACCTGCTCGTATTCGCTCATGCCGGGGGACACGAGGGAGGCGTGGATCTCCCGCGCCCTGTCAAACAGCTGCCGGTCCGCGGTGGAAAGGCCGTCTGCCCGGCCCTCCAGCCAGGCCATGATACGCGCCGCGTCGGTGTACAGCGGCGACAGGGAGATGAAATCATCGTAGTAGCGGCCGCTGTATCCATTGGCCTCGGAAAAGGGGGCGGATAACCCGTGAAAGGTATCGTGCAGATAATTGATGTAAAGCGCGGCGCTGCCGGCGGGCGTGTAGGCCGCGATGGTCTCCGCGTGGCCCAGCGTGGCGGCGGCGAGCTCGGCCAAGAACTCGTCCGGGCTGGACGCGGTGATGGCGGTCACCAGCGGCTCTGCCGGGCCGGGGACAAAGGCTTCCGCGGGCGGCTGCGGCTGCTCCCCTCCGCCGAGGACGCCGGCCTGCTCCAGCTTTTCATACAGGGTGCGGTTTTCGCCCTGCACCTGGCAGTCCAGCGCGTCCAGGCAGATCAAGGCGGCGTCCGCCCGGTAGAGCGTGCTGTCGGCGCCGGGGTGATACAGGCCGATGGAGTCCGCGGCGGGCCAGGGGTTGGCCCAATCCCCGCCCCCGATGGTCTCCGAATAGCCGAGGGCGCGGACCAGCAGGGTGACGAAGATATTGAGGCCGGCGGAGCCGTCGGTGCAGAACGAGGTTTCGCTGACGCCTTTAGTGATCTGGTTGCGGTACGCATATCCCACATAGGGGGCGGCCCAGGCGGATACATCCGTAAAGGGATGGGGATAGCCGGCCGCCAGAGCCTCCTGTTCGGCGCCCAGCAGACGGGTGATCAGGGCCACCGCCTCCCCGCGGGTCAGCATGCTGTCCAGGGCAAAGTCGGGTGTGCCGTCGGGCAGGGTGCCGGTGCCCTTGAACAGGCCCAGTTCATATAGCCGTTCCGCCGCCTTCCGGCCGTTTTCCATCCGATCCGGCGGCGCGGCGAGGGCGGGGGCGGCAAGGAGACCGCACAGCAATATGGCCGCCAGCAGGCAGGACAGGACCCGTTTCCAGATGCGCTTCATTGGGAAACCCCCTATTGTACGCCCGCGCGGCGTAAACCGATTTCACTCATTATAGCACCGACCGGCCCGCACCGCAACCTGTTTTTGTCCGTTACCGCTTTGAGAGAAAATTGTAACCATTTTGTAGGTTGACAATGTAGACCTACTCTGCTATGATAGGTTTACAACGTAGACCAGGGAGAGATGACCTATGGAACAGACCCATCTGACCGTGAGCGAATGGAACGTATTGAACTGCCTCTGGGACAGGCATCCCCAGACGGTGATGCAGCTGGTGGCCGCCCTGAACGAGCGGGTGGGCTGGGCCAAGAGCACCACCATCACCACCCTGCGGCGGATGGAGGACAAGGGCCTGGTCCGCTGTGAGCAGACGGGCAAGGGCAAGTCCTACTCCCCCGCGGTGGAACGGGAGGGGGCCGCCGCCGACCAGACCCGGAGCTTCCTGGACCGGGTGTATCAGGGCAGCGTGGGGCTGATGATGAGCGCCATGGCCCGCCGGCAGGAGCTGACGAAAGAGGAGATCGCCGAACTGAAGGCCATTTTGGACGAGGCGGAGAGGGGGAGTGGGAAATGACCATGCTGTTCCAATGGGCGGTGACGTCCAGCATCCTGATCCTGGCGGTGGCCCTGGTGCGGGCCCTGCTGGGGAAGCGCGTGGGCGCGGGACTGCGCTACGCCCTGTGGGCGGTGGTGCTGCTGCGGCTGCTGATCCCCGTGCAGCTGTTTTCCGTCCCTGTGCCCCAATTTGTCCAGGAGGCGCCGGAGCCCCCTCAGACCCAGACCGCCGCTCCCGGGCCCGTCATTTTCCCGGCGGGGGATGAGGACCCCGGTACGGTGGTCCTGACCCCGCCCACCCAGGCCCCGGGCCCCGTCCAGGAGGACATGCCCCCGGCCATCCACGATACCCCTGACACCCCCGCCGCCCCTGTGACGCCCGTTCCCGAGGCCCCCGCCCCGGAGCCCTTCCACTGGCAGGGGGCCCTGGGCTGGCTGTGGCTGGGCGGCGGCATCGCCATGGCATTGGCGCTGATTGCCTGCAACACCCGCTTCGCCCTGGACCTGCGCCGCCGCCGGAGACCCATCGAGGCGGACTGCAAGCTGCCCGCCTACGCGGTGGAGCGGCTGGAGTCCCCCTGTCTGGTGGGCGTGGTCCGTCCCGCCGTGTACGTGACCCCCGAGACGGCGGCCAACCCCGCCATGCTTCGCCACGTGCTGGCCCACGAGACCACCCACGCCCGCCACGGCGACCAGATCTGGAGCCTGTTGCGGTGCGCCGCCCTGGCCGTCCACTGGTGGAACCCGCTGGCGTGGCTGGCGGCCTTCCTCAGCCGGCGGGACGGCGAGCTGGCCTGCGACGAGGGGGCCATCAAGCTCCTTGGAGATAAAGAGCGCAAGGCCTACGGCTGGACCCTGCTGACGCTGGTGACCGCCCAGCCCTCCCCGGTGAGCCTGATGAACGCCGCCACCACCATGAGCGGCGGCAAAAAGGCCCTGTGGGAGCGGGTCCAGCGCATCGCCCACGCCCCCAAAAAGGCGGTATGGGCGGCGGCGCTGGCCATCGTGCTGGCCCTGGCCGTCACCGCCTGCGCGTTCAGCTCCGCCGCCGCGCCCGGGGAGGAGCCGGAGGAGAGCCCCGCCCCCACGGTGAGCGCCAGCCCGGAGACCCTCAACGCCCGCCAGGCCCTCTACCGGGCAATCAGTCAAGAGGAGGACATCAAATTCATCTATCCGGATACGGTCGTGACCGCCAGCGTGGATGACCTGCGTCCGATAACTGTCAACGACAACGACAAGGTGCGCCCCGAGAAGTTCACCGTCCTGGACATGAACGGCGACGGGGCGGAGGAAGTGTTGCTCTGGGTCGATGCCGGCGGATCGTGGACCGTCGTCCTCGGCTGTGAGGACGGAGAGGTCTGGGGCGTCTGCTATTACGGCCGTGTGTTCGACCCCGTCAACATGAAAACCGACGGCACCGCCCCCAATTCCAGCAGCGCCGCCGAGAGCGGGGTGGGCAGGCTCCGCTTCCCTCTGGGGAACGGCGCGTCTGACATCGAAGACGTGCTGCATGTGAAGCCCTTGGAGGGCGGCGAGGCCACCGATATGGTCTATACGGTGAACGGCGAGGAGGTCACCAAGGCGGAGTACGACGAGGCCTATGCCGCGTGGGAGGCCCTGCCTAAGGCGGTGTGGTACGATTTCACCCAGGAAAACATCGACGCCATTCTGGGCGGGGACCAGAGCGAGCTGCCCGAGAGAGGGGAGACCGGCGAGGTGCTCACCGGCGTCATGGGCTTCGACCAGGTGCGGGTCGTGGAGGAGTACAACATGCCCCCCGGTTTCTTCGTCAAACACTATGTCACAAAGATCGGCGGGAGGGACGTCTGCGTCGGCGAGAGCTTCGGGTATACTGACGACGACTCCGTGGGCGCCTGGGTCAGGGACCTGGACGGCGACGGCGTGACGGAGCTGATCTGCGTCAACCAGTTCAACATCGGCGGCCGGCTGACAGCCTATGTCTACCGCAATCACGGCGGCGCCATCGAGACAGGCGGGATCGACGAGGATTATTACCGCGACCAGCTGGGCTGGAAGCTGGAGGCAAACGGCCTCACCTACCGCCCGGAGGAGTGTTACGACCCGGACAGGAACGTCTTTGTGGCCGCCGACTACGGCGTCGGGGGCGAAGCGCGGGCGACCGCCGAGCTCTCCGGCCTGGATTACTTCATTTTCAGCCCGTTCCGCGACTGCCCGGAGTTCCCCCAGGCTGACGCCTCCGCCAGTATCAACGGCAAATCGGTGATTCTGACCATGGACTACCAGGGCGGGAACCCGGACGGCGAGGTGGGAGACGCCGCCTTCACCCTGATCTGCGACGGGAGGCGGGCGCAATTCACCGACGACTGGGTGGAGGAGACGCCCATCACCCTGGCCGGGACCGATTTGGACGGCGACGGCGCGGATGAGATCGTGCTGGCCTACACCACCAGCCACCTGACCGGCTGCCTGATCCAGTCCCTCCGCGTCTTTGACGGGGACACCCTGGAGCAGCGGGCCGCCTTTACCCGGGACGATCTGCCCGGCGTGATCTTTGAGCAAATCAAACTCACCGGCAAAGGGGACAGCTATTACCTCACCGCCCCCGGCGTGGCGGAGGTCATCACCAGATCCCGGTGGGACGAGAGCTATCCCACGGAGACGGACCTGATGAACACCATGGTGTTCGGCTATTACTACGAGTTCGCCGTGACAGGCGGGCGGCTGTGCTGCGATCTGGGCATCTGGCAGGGACAGCAGGGTAGCGTCCGGGTGGAGCTGGGCCTGGAGAACGGCGGGCTGGTGTGCCGGTCCTTCTGGTATGAGGCTGCCGCTGACGCCGACAGCCCCGCCGCCCAGATCATGCCCTTCACCGGCTCTCTCAACCTTGAGTTCTGCAGCGGCGCGGGGGCATGGCGGACCGACCTCACCCTGAACGCGGACGGCACCTTTACCGGGGAGTTCACCGACACCGATTTTGGGGTCCCCGAGGAGGGGTATTACACCACCCGATATATCTGCGTATTCCACGGCCGGTTCGGGGACGTGGAGCAGGTCAACGACCACGCCTGGTCCATGACCCTGGCGGAGCTGGCGCTGGACACCGGCTATCCCATCGGGGAGGAGTGGATCGTGGACGGGACACAGTACATCTCCAGCACGCCCTACGGGCTGTCCGCCACGGGTTACGACGGTATGCCGGAGCCGGGCGCGAAGTTCATGCTCTATACCCCCGGCGCCACCCAGAAGGAGACCGGGGCGGACAAGGAGTTCTACTGGTGGCTGGACATGGGGCCGCGGATGGACTTCAACTGCTGGGCGCTGCACAATCTGGCCACGAATTACGGCTTTCGGGCCCAGTGAGGGCTGACGACAAATAAACATAAGAGAGGGCCGCCGGTCATCCGGCGGCCCTTTTGCGTCCCCGTCAAAACCGCCAAATTTGCCACGGCTAACTCCCCGGCATTTTTCCGAAAAGGGGGATTGACAGGACAAGTTAGCAGTGGTAAACTACGGATGCTAAGAGGTTAGCGGACACTAACCGGCGCGAAACAGGAATACCGAGAGGGGGACAGGCATATGATGCCGCTGACGATGGCGCAGGCCCGGGAGAGCGCTTCCATTCAAAAGATCACCGGCAGGGACGAGGTGCGCCAGCACCTGGCGGAGCTGGGCTTTGTGGTGGGCGCCCCGGTGACGGTGGTGAGCCAGCTGGGAGGAAACCTCATCGTCCAGGTAAAGGACAGCCGGGTGGCCCTGGACAGGGGCATGGCCAACCGCATCATGATCTGACAGGAGAGGAGAGACGGTATGAAGACCCTGAAAGACGTAAAGGTGGGGGAGACCGCCACGGTGGTCAGGCTCCACGGCGAGGGCGCGGTGAAGCGCCGCATCATGGACATGGGCATCACCAAGGGGGTGGAGCTCTTCGTGCGCAAGGTGGCCCCTCTGGGGGACCCCATGGAGCTGAACGTGCGGGGCTACGAGCTGTCCGTCCGCAAGGCCGACGCCGAAATGATAGAGGTACAGTGAGACCGAAGCGGCGGGAGCGCCGCGCATTTTTAACACTGGGAGTTAGTGAACACTAACCGAGAAGGGAGCGAGTACATATGGACGTCAAGATCGCCCTGGCGGGCAACCCCAACTGCGGCAAGACCACCCTGTTCAACGCCCTGACGGGCTCCAATCAGTACGTGGGCAACTGGCCAGGCGTCACCGTGGAGAAGAAGGAGGGCCGCTTGAAAGGGCATAAGGACGTGATCATCCAGGACCTGCCCGGCATCTATTCCCTGTCCCCCTATACCCTGGAGGAGGTGGTGGCCCGAAACTACCTGGTGGGGGAGCGGCCCGACGCCATCCTGAACATCGTGGACGGCACCAACATCGAGCGGAACCTGTACCTCACCACCCAGCTCATCGAGTTGGGCCTGCCGGTGGTGGTGGCGGTGAACATGATCGACCTGGTCCGCAAGAACGGGGACCGCATCGACCTCAAAAAGCTGGGCGCGGCCCTGGGCTGCCAGGTGGTGGAGATGTCCGCCCTGAAAGGGGAGGGCGGCCAGGAGGCGGCGGAAAAGGCCGTGGAGCTGGCCCGGGCCGGGAGGGCCGGGGAGCACCCCCATGTGTTCACCGGCAGCGTGGAGCACGCCCTGGCCCATATCGAGGAGTCCATCGAGGGCAAGGTGCCGGAGGGGTATCTCCGCTGGTACGCCATCAAGATCTTCGAGCGGGACGAAAAGGTGATGGAGGAGCTGAGTCTGGAGCCCTCCCTGAAGGAGCACCTGGAGCAGCACATCGCCGACTGCGAGACCGAGCTGGACGACGACGCGGAGTCCATCATCACCAACCAGCGGTACGCCTACATCTCCGGCGTGGTGGGCAAGGCGGTGGTGAAAAAGGCCGTCAAGGGGGACCTCACCGTCTCCGATCGGATCGACCGGGTGGTCACCAACCGCATCCTGGCCCTGCCCATCTTCGCCGTGGTCATGCTGCTGATCTACGCCATCGCCATGGGCCCCGGCATCGGGGACGGCGGCGTGGGCATCGGCACCATGGGCACCGACTGGGCCAACGACGGACTGTTCGGCGACGGCTGGTTCGTCCCCTTCACCGCCGACACGGAGGCCTGGGACGAGGACTCCGGCGCCTTTGAGGAGGCCAGCGCTATCATCGAGGCATACGAGAACGGCGAGAGCGAGGCATACCTCTGGGATGACGAGACCGGCGAGACCGACGTGCTGGAGGTCAACGCCGAGACCTACGCCGCCGCCCTTGAAGTGGCGGAGCCCGATCCCCGCGACTACGGCGTGTGGGTCCCTGGCATCCCGGCGCTGCTGGAGAGCGGCCTGGACGCCATCCACTGCAATGACATCGTAAAGGGCCTGGTGCTGGACGGCATCGTGGGCGGCGTGGGGGCCGTGCTGGGCTTCGTGCCCCAGATGCTGGTGCTGTTCCTGCTGCTGTCCATCCTGGAGGACGTGGGGTATATGGCCCGCATCGCCTTCATCATGGACCGCATCTTCCGCCGGTTCGGTCTCTCCGGCAAGTCCTTCATCCCCATGCTGGTGGCCACCGGCTGCGGCGTGCCCGGCATCATGGCCTCCCGGACCATCGAGCAGGACCGGGACCGCAAGATGACCATCATGACCACCACCTTCATGCCCTGCGGCGCGAAAATGCCCATCATCCTCATGTTCGCCGCCGCCCTGTTCGGAGGCTCCTTCCTGGTGGCCTGGTCCGCCTTCTTCATCGGCATCGCCGCCGTGGTGGTGTCCGGCATTATCCTGAAGAAGTTTAAGGCCTTCGCCGGCGAGCCCGCCCCCTTCGTCATGGAGCTGCCTGCCTATCACGCCCCCTCCGCGACGAACGTGCTGCGGGCCACCTGGGAGCGGGGCTGGTCCTTCATCAAGCGGGCCGGCACCGTCATCCTGCTCTCCTCCATCATCCTCTGGTTCCTCCAGGGCTTCGGCTTCGGGCCCGACGGCTTTGGCCTGGTGGAGGACAGCAATTCCTCCCTGCTGGCTGACATCGGGAACGCGGTGGCCTTCGTGTTCGCCCCCCTGGGCTTCGGCAACTGGCAGGCCACGGTGGCCACCATCACCGGCCTCATCGCCAAGGAGGAGGTGCCCGCCACCCTGTCCGTCCTCTATCAGGGCAACTTCACCGCCCAGGTGGCGAGCCACTTCACCGCCCTCACCGCCTACACCTTCCTGATCTTCAACCTGCTGTGCGCCCCCTGCTTCGCCGCCATGGGCGCCATCAAGCGGGAGATGAACAACGTGAAGTGGACCTTCGCCGCCATCGGCTATATGTGCGGCTTCGCCTATGTGGTGTCCCTCATCGTCTACCAGCTGGGGACGCTGTTCACCGGCGGCGGGTTCGGCATCTTCACCGTCGTGGCCCTCATCCTGCTGGCCGGGATGCTCTATCTGCTGTTCCGGCCCGCGCCCAGGCTGTCCCAGACCGCCTCCCGCCGCAGCGTGGACGCGGCCGGCGTATAATGGCCGGGAGGAGGATTTTATATGCCTGAGATTTTGGGAACGCTGATCGTGCTGGCGGTGATCGCGGCGCTGGCCGTCCTGGCGTGGCGCTCCGCCTGGAAGAGCCGCAAAAAGGGCGGGTGCGGATGCGGCTGCGAGGGCTGCAATGGCTGCCCCGGTTGCGGGGAAAGCCCCTCCGAAGAGGGCAAGGGATCATCCAAATAGCAAAAAGGAGTGGGAAACAGGACCTGTTTCCCACTCTTTTTGCGTCATAGAAGGGGTCTGCCCTTCCGATTACGCCTCCATATGGCGGCCCAGAAAGCCGGCCACCGCCTGGGCCAGCTTCAGCTCTGTGTCGCCGATGTTGGGGGCGTCCCCGTCGCTGACGAAGGCCACGGCGCCCAGCACGTCCCCCTCCGCCAGGATGGGCACCACGATGAGGGCGTGGTATTTGTCCATGCCGTCGCAGATGGGCACGGGCTGCTCCGGGCGGACGCCCCGGCGGTCCTCCATGATCTGCTCGATCTGGGGGGAGACCCGCTTGTCCACCACCTCCCGGCGGGGCATGCCGCCGGCGGCGATGCAGCTGTCCCGGTCGGTGATGACGGCGGGCAGGCCCGCCACCCGGCTGATGGTATCGCACAGCTGGGCGGCAAAGTCGGATACGTCCCCTAATTGGGAATATTTTTTGAAAATCACGCCGCCCTCCCGGTCGGTGTAGATCTCCAAGGGGTCGCCCTCGCGGATGCGCATGGTGCGGCGGATCTCTTTGGGGATCACTACCCGGCCCAGATCGTCGATGCGGCGTACGATTCCGGTTGCTTTCATGGGAATTCCTCCTGCGGTTTATATTTCTCAATGGGTATTATCCGCAGGTTTTGGAAGGGTATGCGGGCGGGGCCGCTGGATAATTTTCCTTTTCCGCGATAAAATTGCCGCCGCTCCGTTGCATTTTTTCAAACGGGATGATATACTGATTCCATCCCGGTCTCGGAATTATAATTTGGGAGGAATTTGTCATGGGATTTTTAACTGGTAAGACCGCCATCATCACCGGCGCGGGCCGGGCCGTTTTGAGCGACGGGCGCTGCGGCTCCATCGGCTATGGCATCGCCACCGCCTACGCCAAGGAGGGGGCCAACATCGTCATCACCGGCCGCAACGTGAAGAAGCTGGAGTCCGCCAAGGAGGAGCTGGAGCGGCTCTACGGCATCAAGGTGCTCATCCTCCAGGCCGACATCAACGCCGCCGCCGACAACGAGGCCGTGGCCCAGAAGGTGGTGGACGAGACCATCAAGACCTTCGGCCACATCGACGTGCTCATCAACAACGCCCAGGCATCCGCCTCCGGCGTGCCCCTGGCCGAGCACACCACCGACCAGTTCAACCTGGCCCTGTACTCCGGCCTGTACGCCGTGTTCTACTACATGAAGGCCTGCTATCCCTACCTGAAGGAGAGCAAGGGCAGCGTCATCAACTTCGCCTCCGGCGCGGGCCTCTTCGGCAACTACGGCCAGTGCGCCTATGCCGCCGCCAAAGAGGGCATCCGCGGCCTGACCCGCGTGGCCGCCACCGAGTGGGGCCCCGACGGGATCAACGTGAACATCATCTGCCCTATCGCCTGGACCGCCCAGCTGGAGAACTTCCAGAACAACTACCCCGACGCCTTCAAGGCCAACGTGAAGATGCCCCCCATGGGCCACTACGGCGACCCCGAGACCGAGATCGGCCGGGTGTGCGTCCAGCTGGCCAACCCCGACTTCAAGTATCTCACCGGCGAGACCCTCACCCTGGAGGGCGGCATGGGCCTGCGCCCGTAACGCCCCATCCTTCAAGCGACAGGAAAGCCGCCCGGCGCGCTGCGCCGGGCGGCTTTTGCAGTTCTTTGGATGGTTTAATCGTCCCGGTCGCGCTCGTGGTCCAGGATGGCGCCGGTGGAGCCGTCGATGGTGTACTCGTATTCCCAGCCGCCGCTGGTGAACTCGATCTCGTATTCGATGCGGCCGTGCTCGTAGTCCCGTTCACACTTCATCCGGCTGACCTGGCTGGCGGAGAGGCCCGCGTGGGCCAGGGCCGCCGCTTTGGCCCGATCCGCGCCGATGTCGGCGGTGCCGGAGGAGGGGTCCTGGGTCTGGGGCCTGGAGGTGGTCTGGGGGGCGGGGTTGGACTGGGAGCCGCCGCTGCTTCGGACGGGCTCGGTCTCATACTTGATGACGGAGCCGTTGGAGGCCAGGATCGTGTAGTCGTACTCTGTGCTGTTATAGATGAACTCCAGCTCGTATTCCAGCCGGCCGTCGTCGTAGTCCCGCTCCGCCTTGACCCAGTTGACCTGGCTGGCCGACAGCCCCGCGTGCTTCAGCGCGGCGCTCTTGGCGGCGTCCAGACCGATGTCGGTGACGGCGGGAGTGGCCTGGGGCTTGGGAGTCGCCTGGGGCGCGGGGGTGGTCTGGGGTTTGGGCGTCGCCTGCGGCGCGGGTGTGGCCTGAGGCGCGGGCGTGGCCTGGGGCGCGGGGGTGCTTTGGGGCGCGGGCGTGGTCTGCGGGGCGGGGGACTGCGCGGCGGACACGATGTCCTTCTGGCCGCTGTACACCTCGCCGGTGAAGGCGTCCACCCGGTAGTCATACTCCCGGGCACCGTATTGCAGCTCTACCTCGTAGTTGGGCCGGGGATCGTCCAGCTCCGGGTCCACGTCGGCAATGACGGAGTCCACCGCCAGGGTGCCGGCGTAGGTCTCCGCGGCGATGCGGGCCGCTTCCCTGCCGATGGGCATGGCGGGGGCGCCGATGCGGATCAGGTCATGCAGCTCCTCCACGCTGAGGGCGGCCAGCCCCTCGAAGCTGAGGGAGGGGTTCAGGGCCAGCGCCTGGTTCACCAAGGCGGCCTTGCCGGTGGACACGCCGTACTGCTGGGCCTGGCTGTCCAGCCCCGCGTCCACCCCCATGGTCTGGCTGAGGACGCCGGCCTGGCTGGCGGCGGTCTGGAGCACCCCGTCCACCGTGGCGGTGAGCTGGGCCTGGAGCCGGGCGGCCCGGTCGGAATTGCTGTCCTCCACCGAGATGAGGATGGCGGAGGAGATGTCGTCCAGGTAGCCGTGGCGGACCAGGGCCCCCACGATGGCGTTCACCGCCACGTCCAGCTTGGAACCCTCCAGGTCCCGGCCGTTGCCCATCTCCGCCATGATGACGGCGCCGTCCTTGTTGACGCCCCGGCAGGACAGCACCCGCTCATTTTGATTCACTTTCAGTTCGATGCTGGGGTTCACGTCCAGCGAGATCACGCTGGCCACGGCCCGGTTGCTCTGATACCACATTCCGCCGGCGGCCCCGCCGGCCACCAGCGCCACCGCCAGACAGGCGGCCGCCAGGCCCATCCACCAGCGAAACTTTTTGGCGGGCTTTCGGGTGCTTACAGTCTGATTGTTCTGTTCCAACATGATCACATTTCCTCTCCTTTCCCCACAGCGGGACAGGACCCCCTCCAGATCGTCGGGGGCGGCGTGGTCCAGGGCTTTGGCCAGCATCTCTTCCAGCTCCCGATCGGTCATGCGTGGTCATCTCCTTCCAGTTGGGTTCTCAGTTTTTCCAATGCTCTGCGGTACTTGGACAGCACCGTGGACAGGGGCAGCTCCAGCAGGGCGGCGATCTCCCGGTGCTTCAGCCCGGAGGAGGCGTGGAGCAGCACGATTTGCCGTTCCTGGGCGGACAGCGCTTCCAGGGCGTCCTGGAGGACCGCTCTGTCCTCCGGCGTGACGTTCGGGGCCTGGGCGGGGATGGCGTTCCACTCCTCGTCGGTGAGCTCCCCGAGGCGGGCGGACTGCCGCAGCCGCATTTTAGCCAGGTTCCGGGTGATGGTGAGCATCCAGGCCATGGGCGAGCCCTGGCTCTTGTAGGAGCCCGCCTTCTGCCACACGGTCACGAAGGCGTCCTGGGTCACGTCCTGGGCCTCGTGAGGGTCTTTGAGCACGGACAGCGCCATGGCGTACACCGCGCCCCGGGTCAGATGATAGAGCTGTCCCAGGGCGTCTCTGTCGCCCTGGGCGGCGGCGTTCAGCAGCCGGTCCAGGTGTTCCCGGCCGGGGCCCTGTTCCCGCTCCGCCGCGCCGTTGGCCGATGTGAGCATCCCGCTGTCACCTCCTGTTCGTATAAGGAATGCTTTGGAAGGGGATTTTATTGCGTGGAGAGGAAAAATTTTTCAAACTTTTTTTCAGGCACATTATAGCGCGTTTTTTTGAAAATGCAATGGACAAAACTTTTGAGAGAATCGGGAAAAGGTGTTGTGTTTGGCCCCGGTTTTTGATAAACTGATGGACGACATGAAAATTCTGCCGCTTTCGCGGCACGGAAGGACGGAAAACACCTATGGATCTGCAAGCAGGCGCGAAGCTCCACGGCTTTACCGTGAAGTACAGCCAGGAGCTGCCCGAGGTCAAGGGCACCCTCTACCGCATGGAGTACGACAAAAACGGCGCGGACCTGGTCTGGCTGGACCGGGCGGACGACAACAAGACCTTCTGCATCGCCTTCAAGACCATCCCCCAGGACGACACCGGCGTGTTCCACATCCTGGAGCACTCGGTGCTCAACGGCTCGGAGAAGTACCCGGTGAAGGAGCCCTTTGTGGAGCTGCTGAAAAGCTCCCTCCAGACCTTCCTCAACGCCATGACCTACCCGGACAAGACGGTGTACCCGGTGTGCTCCCGGAACGACCAGGACTTCCTGAACCTGATGGACGTGTACCTGGACGCGGTGCTCCATCCTCTGGCGGCCAGCGACCCCCACGGCTACCGGCAGGAGGGCTGGCACTACGAGCTGGACAGCCCCGACGGGGAGCTGACCTGCAACGGCGTGGTCTACAATGAGATGAAGGGGGCCTACGCCGACCCGGAGACCCTGGTGGGAACGGGCATCTACCGGCAGCTGTTCCCGGACAACTGCTACGGGTACGAGTCCGGCGGTCACCCCGACCATGTGCCCGAGCTGACCTATGAGAACTATCTGGCCAGCTATCACCGGTTCTACCACCCCTCCAACGCCCGCATCTTCCTGGACGGGGAGATGGATCTGGACGCGGTGCTGGGCAGGCTGGACAGTTTTTTGAAGGAGTTTGACCGCATCGACCCGGACGCGGACATCCCCATGCAGGCGCCGGTGGCCCCGGCGGAGCGCACCGAGCGCTATGAGATCGGTCCCGACGAGGACGACGCCGACAAGGTGCTGCTGTCCGCGGGCTGGGTGTTCGGGGACTGGTCCGAGCGGGAGAAGGTCTATGCCGTGGATGTGCTGGCCGACGTGCTGTGCGGCTCCAACGAGGCCCCCCTGAAAAAGGCCCTGCTGGAGGCGGGCCTGTGTCAGGACGTGTCCATGAGCGTGGCCAGCGGCATCCAGCAGAACGTGGTGGACCTGCTGGTGCGCAACACCACCCTTGAAAAGAAGGATCAGGTGTGGGAGACCGTCCGGCGGGTGCTGGAGGAACAGGCGGGCGGCCTGGACCATGAGCGGCTCCACGCCCTGCTGAACCGGCAGGAGTTCACCGTCCGGGAAAAGGATTTCGGCGGCGCGCCCAGAGGGCTCATCTACGCCCTCAACTCCCTGGACGCCTGGCTGTACGGCGGCGACCCCGCCCAGCCTCTCCGGGACGGGGAGCTGTTCGCCTCCCTCCGGGAAAAGGTGGATCAGGGCTGGTTCGAGGCCTTCCTGCGCCAGGTGTTCCTGGACAACCCCCATCAGGCGCGGCTGTGTCTGGTCCCCTCCAAAACCGTGGGTGAGGAGAAGCGGGAGGCCGAGCGGGCCCGCCTGGCGGCGGTCAAGGCCGGCTGGTCCCAGGACGAGATCAGGAAGGTCATGGACGAGTTCAAGGCCCTCCGGGCCCGGCAGGAGCGGCCCGACAGCCCCGAGGAGCTGGCCACCCTGCCCAAGCTGGCGCTGAGCGACATCCCGGCGGAGTGCAAGCCCCTGCCCCACTGGGTGGGGGAGCTGGAGGGCCGTACCCTCCTTCACCAGGATGTGGACGCCGACGGGATCCTCTATCTGGACCTGCACTTCGACGTGTCCGACCTGCCGCTGGATGAGCTGACCAGGCTGCCCCTGCTGGGGGTCCTGCTGGGCCAGCTGGCCACCGAAAAGTACGGGGTCCTGGAGCTGCAAAGCCGCATCGAGAGCAGCCTGGGCCGGTTCGCCGCGGCCCCCGCCAACTACGCGAAGCTGGGCCAGACCGGGAGCACCACGCCCCTCGTCACCGTCAGCGCCGCCCTGCTGGACCACCGCAAGGGAGAGGCGCGGGAGCTGATCTCTGAGGTGCTGCGCCACACGAAGTTCGACCCCGCTCAGGTGTACAATCTGCTCCGCCAGCAGCGGATCGCCCGGGAGCAGGCGGTGCTGGGCCGGGGCGATATGTTCGCCGCCCTCCACGGCTCCGCCGCATGGTCCGCCAAGGGCGCCGTGGACGACGCTCTCCAGGGCGTGGCCCAACTCCGCTGGCTGCAAAAGACGGAGAAGGACTTTGAGGCCATCGGCGCCGCCCTGTGCGGGGAGCTTGCCGCCCTCTGCGAAAAGCTGTTCGTGAAGGAACGGGTCACCGTCAGCCTCACCGGCCGGATGGACAAGGCCTGGCTGAAGGAGGTGCTGTCCGACCTGCCCGCCGGCGGCATGGGCGGACCGGCGGTCTATCTGCCCGGCGGCAACGCGGCCGAGGGCTACTCCATCTCCGCGGACATCGGCTTTGCCGCCCGGTGCGGCAGCCTCACCGCCCTGGGGGAGCAGCCCACCGGCACCGCGCTGGTGGCCGCCCAGTTCATCACCCTGGACTACCTGTGGAACGAGGTCCGGGTGAAGGGCGGGGCCTACGGCACCGGCCTGCGGGTCCGGGACGACGGCGATGTGTTCTTCACCTCCTACCGGGATCCCCGGTGCGGCCAGTCCCTGGAGACCTTTACCGGCGCGGGGGCGGCCCTGCGGGCCTTCTGCGACAGCGGCGAGGAGCCGGACAAGTATATCATCAGCACCATCAGCGGCCTGGAGCCGGTGGTCACCCCCCGGATGGAGGGGGTGCGGGCCGCCGCCATGCACTTCACCGGCAGGACCCAGGCCGACCGCCAGCGCCAGCGGGACGAGGTGCTGGGCGCCACGCCGGAGAGCCTCCGGGCCTTCAGCGATACCCTGGACAGGGTCTGCGAGACGGCCTCCATCTGCGTGGTGGGCGGCCAGGGGGCCCTGGACGGCTGCGGCGATCAGCTGGAGAAGCGGGAACCTCTGCAATAAAAACGAACGGGGCTGTGAAGACCAATCTTCACAGCCCCGTTTCGCGTTTGAATGTATCCGAACGCCGGTCAGTCGTCATGGCCGCCTCAAACCGAGGACGAGGGAGCGTCCCGGTAGCCGTTGGGGTTCATGGACTGCCACTTCCAGCTGGAGGCGCACATCTCGTCGATGTCCAGCTCCGCCTTCCAGCCCATCTCCTCCAGCGCCCTTTTGGGATCGGCGTAGCACTCGGCAATATCGCCGGGACGGCGGGGGTCCACCACATAGGGCAGCTTCTTCCCGCAGGCCTTCTCATAGGCGTGGAGCACATCCAGCACGCTGTATCCCCTGCCGGTGCCCAGGTTGCAGAGGAACAGCCCGCAGTTCTCCTCCAGCTTTTTCAGGGCCGCCACGTGGCCCTTTGCCAGATCCACCACGTGGATGTAGTCCCGGACGCCGGTGCCGTCGGGGGTGGGGTAGTCGTCGCCGTAGACGTGGAGCTTCTCCAGCTTGCCCACCGCCACCTGGGCGATGTAGGGCACCAGGTTGTTGGGGATGCCGTTGGGATCCTCCCCGATGAGGCCGCTCTCATGGGCGCCGATGGGGTTGAAATAGCGCAGCAGGGCCACGTTCAGGGTGGGATCGGCGGCGCAGTAGTCCATCAGGATCTTCTCCTGGAACAGCTTGGTGGTGCCGTAGGGGTTGGTGGTGCCGCCGGTGGGGAACTCCTCCCGGATGGGGACGGAGGCAGGATCGCCGTACACGGTGGCGGAGGAGGAGAAGATAAAGTTTTTCACCCCGTGCTTCCGCATGACGTTCAGCAGCACCAGAGTGGACACCAGGTTGTTGGTGTAGTACTCCAGAGGCTTGCGCACGCTCTCGCCCACCGCCTTCAGGCCGGCGAAATGGATGACCGCGCCGATGTCCGGGTGGGCGGCGAAGATGGCCTCGGTCTGGGCCGGATCGCACAGCTCCGCCTCGATAAAGGGGACGGATTTGCCGGTGATCCGCTCCACCCGGCGCACCGCCTCCGCGCAGGAGTTGGACAGGTTGTCCGCCACCACGATGTCGCAGCCGGCGTTCAGAAGCTCCACACAGGTATGGCTGCCGATGTACCCGGCGCCGCCGCATACCAGAACTGACATAACAAGCACCCTTTCCAAAAATTCGGTAAGCTCAGTATAAACGATTTGCGCTCGGTTGGCAAGCGGGAACGGGGAAAAATCCCCGGAGATTTGTGTTGCCACCGCCCCGCTTTTGTGATAGGATAATGGTAAGAAGCGGCAGACATCAAACCGTTTGCGGGGTGAAGCGATGAACATCCATGAGTCCGCGGAAAACTATCTGGAGGCCATCCTGGCCCTGGGGGAGAAGGGGCCGGTGCGCTCCATCGACGTGGCTCAGCACCTGAACTTTTCCAAGCCCAGCGTCAGCCGGGCCATGAGCCTGCTGCGGGAGAACGGCTATGTGGTCATGGACGCCGGCGGCTTCCTCACTCTCACCGATTCCGGCATGGAGATCGCCCAGCGCATCTACGAGCGGCACCTGCTCATCACCCGGTGGCTGGTCCATCTGGGGGTGCCGGAGGACATCGCCGCCGAGGACGCCTGCAGGATCGAGCACGACCTCAGCGTGGAGTCCTTCGAGGCGCTGCGGGGCCGGATCAACCAGGATCTGGGGATCGGGTAAGGTTTTCAGATTCTTCACCTTTCCCATATTGAATTTTCCCCGCAAAGATGGTAAGATAGGATCAACAACGGGGGCACGCCCCGAAATCAACGAGGAGTGATCATATGGTCAGAGTCATCATGGGGCCCAAGGGCACCGGCAAATCCAAGCTTATGGTGGACCTCATCAATTCCGCCGTGGACAACGAGCACGGCTATGTGGTGGCCATCGCCCACAATTCCAAACTGAATTTCAAGATCCACTACTCCATCCGGGTGGTGGACACCTCTGAATATATCATCCCCAACTACGACACCCTGAAGGGCTTTCTGTACGGCCTGTACGCCAGCAACTACGACATCACCCACGTGTTCATCGAGAGCCTGAACAAGCTGGTCCCCACCGCCGGCAACAGCGATGTGGAGCCCTTCCTGGACTGGCTGGAGGCATTCTCCCAGCAGAGCGGCATCAAGTACACCGTCTCCATCAGCGAGGACGCGTCCCTGGCCAGCGAAGGGGTGCGCAAGTACTTCTACCAGCCTGAGGCCTGATCAGAACAGAACGAAGCCCCGGAGGAACTTCTCCGGGGCTTCGTGTTTTGTTATGACCTGTTAGTCCGTCACATAGGGCAGCAGGGCCACCTGGCGGGCGCGCTTGATGGCGTCGGTCAGCTGGCGCTGATGCATGGCGCAGGTGCCGGTGGTGCGGCGGGGCAGGATCTTGGACCGCTCGGACAGGTACCGCTTCAGCTTGGCGGCGTCCTTGTAGTCGATGTGCTCCACCTTGTCCACGCAGAAGGCGCATACCTTGCGGCGCTTGCGGTTGGGACGGGGCTTGGCGTTATCCATAGCCATTTGGCAGACCTCCTTATTCGTTGATGGGGTGCTCAGAAGGGCAG
>CANPWZ010000023.1 GCA_947585425.1 uncultured Oscillospiraceae bacterium | reverse complement strand
TTTTCCCGCGCCAGAAGAAGATTATCCCCCTGATACTCAAAACCGTAGACGCTCTCAAACGCCCTCTGCGCCCATGTGAGCCACTCCTCGGCGGTAGTTGTATTCTCCTTCACAATACGCATTTTACGGTCAAGGAGCCCAATCCGCTGGTCAAGGGGGATTTTCTCGCCCGTCACCGTATCGTAGCGGCTGACAAGGTAGGGGGCCTCGCCGCAGGTGATCTCAAGGCGTTTTGAGTCTATGTATGCTTTCCAGGAGCGATCTCTTTTCTCAGAAAACTTAATATGACCCGATGTAGCTTTCCAACTGTGGCCGCTCGAAGTGTTAAAAACATCACTCCGGCCAAACCACTGCTCATCCACCAGGTTGTTTTGTGCGTTACAGACCCAAGAAGGGGTGAACACCTCCGCTTTGTCACGGGTGCGCCCCTGCTGTTTTGTTTGGGCTTTCAGTATCCGCGGCTGAATAACCTTTGAATTTGCGCCAGTAATAAGCTCGATGTGGATCTCCTTCGCTGCCTCATAGTCCTCACCAAGCGAAGAATAGTCGTTCGTTCCCCATATGATATTCTTCTGGGTCGTTTTGTCCATCAGGAGGATACCAAGCAAAACCTTGTCCGTTTTTTCAATATCGTCTTCAATTATATCAATGGCAGAATCGTATTGCACTTGGGAACCTCCTTTACCGCAAATTTTGAGTGCCGTATACATGAAAATCGTACAGCCTATATTTAGACACAGTATAACAAAAATCCATATATTTTACAAGCACATCAACACGTTCACAGGAACAAAATTCTCCCATCTTTCAGTAAGGACTGCTTTTTGCAAATCTAATAGTATACCCAGCCCCTCAAAAAAATATTCCAAAAATTTTGAAAAAACTCTTGACAAACATCTGTTCCATATGCTATTCTACAATACTCGCCCTCCGTTTGAAAACTCCAGTTAGGGGGGCAAGAGGGCATTTTCTGGCCTCAGATACCATCCAAAACCGAATGATCGGCTGAACAGGATATGACTTTGCGATGAAATGAGCAAGGCGACGCCGCGGTGAGACTCCGGGGCAGGAACGGGGTTCAGGCAGACCGGCGCTACATATATTTTCGAGCCAACGTATCAGCTTCCCATGGCCTTTTCCGCGAAGATGATCGACAAAATTCGCTCCGAAACAGCACTGTTATACATACCCGCCCCTAATCTCTCAGGCGACGGGTCATTATTTTTCGGAGGTGATAGGAAATGTCGAGCATCATACAAGAGCGGAAAGGAGGCAGCAGAGATGGACGAATTGGAGATCATCCGGGGAAGCGACGTACCGGTTCGGGAGGTTGAATGGCTGTGGTATCCGTATATCCCCTATGGGAAGATCACGCTGGTCCAGGGCGACCCCGGAGACGGGAAAAGCACTTTTGTCCTGAATCTCGCCGCGATCCTCACCAACGGGAGGCAACTGCCATTCACAGATGTAGCGCCGGAGCCTATGAACGTCATTTATCAGAATACAGAGGACGACGCGGAGGACACAGTCCTGCCCAGGTTCCTCAAAGCGGGCGGTGACCCGAAACGGCTGTGCTTTATCCGGGAGGACTGGAAGGCGCTGACCTTTTCGGATGACCGCCTTTTTCGTGCCATCCGACAGGTGGACGCGCGGGTCCTGATCCTGGACCCGCTTTCGTCGTATATCGGCGGAGATGTGTCCCTGAACATGGCCAACGAAGTCCGGGCGCAGTTCAATCCGCTGATCCAGACGGCGAAGGAGACCGGCTGCGCCGTTATCATCGTGGGGCACATGAACAAGCAGCGCGGCACGAAGGCGTTGTACCGCGCCATCGGCTCCATCGACATCGTAGGCGCAGCCCGGAGCGCCCTGTTGATCGCACGGACAGGCAAGGACAGGCCGGACGAGCGCGTCATGGCGGTCCAGAAGTGCAATCTGGCCCCGCCAGGGCCAGCCGTCGTCTTTTCAGTCGGTGACAGGATCAAATGGATCGGGCAGACAGACCAGACGGCGGACGACATCCTGAGCGGCATCCCCGCACCACTTGGCAGACCGGCGGCCAAGGCGCAGGAGGCAGAAGCATTGCTGCAAGCCTTGCTTGCCAGTGGACCGAAGCCAGCTTTGGAAGTGTCCAATGTGCTGAAAGAACAGGGAATCAGCCAGAGGACTATGGAGAGCGTCAAGGCGGCCCTGGGCGTAAGGTCGGACAAGCGGGGCGGTGCCTGGTTCTGGTCAATGCCGCAAGACCGCAATAAATCCGCGTGACTGGCTTTTGCAGTGTTGACGGCCCTGTGTCAGTTGTATTTCTTGCGGTCTTGCGGGGTTCTGACCCCGTCTGTTGGCATCAAGTTGATGCCAAAAATCAAATTCCTGCCCAGGGATGGCATCACTTTGATGCCAGAGCCAAGACGGGAAAAATAACAATGAGGGACCTCTCAGATGACGGCAAATCTGTCGTCAATTTTTTTGCCCAAAACTTGCT
The DNA here is from genome assembly GCA_947585425.1 of uncultured Oscillospiraceae bacterium. GTDB lineage: Bacteria > Bacillota > Clostridia > Oscillospirales > Oscillospiraceae > Enterenecus. The sequence continues at coordinate 28,896 of CANPWZ010000023.1, read as the reverse complement.
CCGTGGCGGCAAATTTGCCGTCAAATTCCGGGAGCGGAGGGGATTTCCCCAACCACAGAACGCTGTAAATCACCCCCGTACCCAAAGCCGTGCATGACTCTCTGACACAGGGAAAACGAAGTAGTTATGTCTTAACCAGCAACGAATTTGCTTGCGCAAATTCAGCCGGACAGGGGCCTCCGCCCCTATGACCCCGGTTTCAGACACAAAAAAGAATGGAGTGAAATCATTGAGAAAGCGTGATCACAGAGTAGAGATCTATTTCAACGACGATGAGCTTGCCCGCCTCACGGAGCAGGTCCGCAAATCCGGCTTGTCCCGCGAACAGTACTGCCGACAGGTGCTGAACGGCTCGGAGGTCCGGGAGGCCCCGACAGCCGACGCGTTTGCACTCATCCGGGAGGTGCGCCGGGTAGGCAGCAACCTGGACCAGATCTTAGCCAAGGCCAACTCCATCGGCCTCCTGGACGTGCCGGAACTGAGACGGACTGCGGAGCGAATCAACGCCGCAATGCTGACCGTCATGGACGCCTACGACACGGGGGTGGGTTGATGGCTGTCACCTCTATCTGGCCGGTCAAGGGGCGTGTGAGCAAGGTCATCGAGTACGCCCGGAACCCGGAAAAGACCATCGAATACAGCGAACCGTCCGCCCTCCACGCCGTCGGGGACGTGATCGAGTACGCCGCTGATGAGATCAAAACGGAACGGCGGGCCTATGTCACCGGCATCAACTGCGATGAGAGCCACGCCATAGAACAGTTCATCCGCACAAAGCAGTTTTGGGGCAAGACCGAGGGGAGGATGTGCTACCACGGCTATCAGTCCTTCAAGGCGGATGAGGTTACGGCGGAGACAGCCCATGAGATTGGCGTGAAGCTGGCAAAGGAGCTGTGGGGCGACCGCTTCGAGGTGCTGGTGGCCACCCACTGCAATACCGGCCATTATCACAACCATTTCGTGCTGAACTCCGTGTCTCTCATGGACGGCAAGAAGTTCTACAACTCCCCGGCGGACTACGCCAAGATGCGAGATGTATCGGACCGGCTGTGCCGGGAGTACCGCATTTCAGTCGTGGAGCGTCCCCAGAACCTGACCAAGTCCTACACCGAGCGGATCGCGGAGCGGGAGGGGCGGCCCACCATCCGGGGGACTATCCGGGCGGACATCGACGCCGCCATCCTTACGACCATTTCTCCGAAAGGGTTTGTGCAGTTTCTCTCCGCAAAGGGCTATGAGTTCCGGTTTTACGGCGAGGATGGCAGGCCGTTGAAATACCCAAGCCTGAAACCGCCGGGGGCCAAGGGGTTCTTCCGGTTCCACAAGCTGGGCCGGGGGTATTCCCTGGACGACATTCAAAATCGCATCCTGGGCAAATGGGAGATCGCCGACCCGTACCCGCCGGAGGAACGGGCGGAGGTCAGACAACTCCGGGCGGAGAGCCAGCCGCCCTATGAACGGCAGCGTTCCGGCCTCCAAACACTGTACCGCCGCTACTGCTTTGAACTTCACATCATAGAACACCATCCGACATCCGCCAAGCGGGTGTCTATTTTTATGCGCGAGGACCTGGCCAAGCTGGACCGCTTGGACGCCCAGACCCGCTTTCTGGCCGCAAACGGCATCGAGAGCGGGGAGCAGTTGGCAACGAAACGCACAGAAATCACGACGCAGATGGAGGCCCTGACGACAGAGCGCCAGGGCCTCTACAACGAGATACGCCGGGTTTCCCGCGCCGGCCAGGACCCCGCCGAGCAAAAAGCCAGGCGTGACGAAATTACCGAAAAGCTCGCCGAGTTGCGAAGTGACCTTCGCCTGTGCGACGGCATTGCGGAACGCTCTGCCCGGACACGGGAGGAACTGGAGCGGTTCCTGGACGAGCAGGAGCGGGCAGAGAGAAAACGAAGTGAAAGGAGCTATGAGCGTTGAAAATAACAGATATTCCCATCACCAAACTTCACCCCTTTGAGGGCCACCCCTACAAAGTCCTGGACGACGGGGAGATGGACGACCTGACCGAAAGCATCCGGGAGAACGGCGTCCTGTCCCCCTTGATCGTGAGGCCGCTGGAGGGCACAGACGAATACGAGGTGATCTCCGGCCACCGGAGACTTCACGCCGCGGAGAGGGCGGGGATGCAGAGCGTCCCCGCCTTTGTTTATGAGATCGACCGGGACGAGGCGGCGGTCCTGCTGGTGGACAGCAACTTCCACCGGGAACACATCCTGCCCAGCGAGAAGGCGTTTGCCTACAAGCTGAAGATGGAGGCCCTAGCCCACCGGGGTATCACTTGTGGACAAGTTGGCCACAAGTCCAGGGACGGCATTTCCGACACGGACAGTGGCCGCACCGTCCAGCGGTATATCCGTCTCACAAAGCTCGTCCCGGAGCTACTTCAGATGATGGATGAGGGCCGCATCGCCTTCTCCGTGGGCGTGGAGCTGTCCTTCTTGAATGAGCGTCAGCAACACGACCTGCTGGACGCCATCGACCTGAACGACTGTACCCCGTCCTACTCCCAGGCCTGCCAGATGCACCGGGAGGCGGGAACCATCACCGCCAACCGGATCTCGGAGATCATGGCCGAAGAAAAGCCCAACCAGCGGGAGCAGATAAAACTCCGCCGGGAGGACTTCCGAAAGTATTTCCCCGCCAGCTACACCGACCAACAGATCATGCGAGACATCCTGCACGGCCTGGACCTGCTGAAACGCCAGCGTAGCCGCGACCGTGACGCCAGATAAGGAGGCTCAGAATGGACAATTTTATCGTCGGCTTTGGCCAGGACGTGAACGAGTATGTGATCAACGGCGTCCGGTATATCGTGGAGAGCCGGTATGAGCCGGCTGATCTCCGACACCTGGATCAAAACACCCGCATCGACCACAGGCTGGAACACTATATCACCGGCGATTTTGCAGATTTCCCAACCGCGCCGGAGGCTGATACAATGGAGCCTGGATATGTGTGTTCGGCTGCCGGAAAGGAGGATTAAATGCAGCCGAAAAAGAAAAAAGAACAGGCCGGGATCACGGCCTTATACTGCCGGCTGTCCCGCGACGACGGGATGGACGGGGACAGCAACTCCGTGGCCAACCAGAAGAAGCTGCTGACCCAGAAGGCCAAGGAGATGGGGCTGTCTAATACCCGCTACTATGTGGACGACGGCTACACGGGAACAAACTTCAACCGCCCAGGGTTCCAGCAGCTGTTGTCCGACATCGAGATGGGCTACGTCTCCGCTGTAATGGTGAAGGACTTGTCACGCCTGGGGAGAGATTACGTCTCCGTGGGGAATTACACGGACACCTACTTTCCAGACCACGGCATCCGTTTCATCGCCGTAAACGATGGCATCGACAGCGAGGAAGGCGAGAGTGAGATCGCCCCGTTCAAAAATGTTCTCAACGAACTCTATGCACGAGATATTTCCAAAAAGGTACGTTCCTCCCACCGCCTGCGGGGAAACGCGGGCGAGCCCCTGTCCCAGCCGCCCTACGGGTACAGGAAGGACCCGCAGGACAAGAAGAAGTGGATCATCGACCCGGAGGCGGCGGAGGTGGTCAAAAGCATTTTCAGGATGTGCCTGGATGGGAAGGGCAACGAGACGATCGCGGGGATATTGCAGGAACAGAAGGTCATGGTGCCTATGGCATACTGGCAGAGCAAGGGCCTCCCTCGGGGCGGGAAGAACACCCAGCCGAACCCCTACAAGTGGTGCAAGACGACGATCCAGAAGATCCTCTCTCAGCAGGAATACTGCGGTGACATCATCAACTTCAAGACCTACTCCAAGTCCTTCAAGAACAAGCGGAGGCTGGAGAACGACCCGGAGAACTGGGTGGTGTTCAAGGATGTTCATGAGCCCATCATCGCCAGGGCAGACTTTGAAAAGGTGCAGGCCCTGGTTGCCAAGACGAAACGACGTGCGCCCAAGAAGGAGAACGGCAAAAAGAGCGTTTTCTTTGACCTTCTGTACTGCGGGGACTGTCATAAGAAAATGCACTACCACACGAACACGAAAAACAGGGACATCCACTATTTCTCATGCTCCAACAACGCCGTGGACTATCGCGGCGACTGCCCGGGCCGCCACTATATCCGGGCGGACGCCATCGAACAGGTGGTGACACTGGAACTTCGGCGGATGGCTGAGATGCTGCGGAACGACGAGGCCGCCTTTGTAGAGATGTTGGCCCAAAAGACCGATCAGGAGCTACAAAAAGAGCGGAAGCGGGACGAGGAGGAACTTCAAAAGTCAATCGTTCGCAACGACACCGTTTCCAAGCTCTATGAAAAGCTCTACGAGGACAACGCCACGGGCAAGGTGAGCGACGAGTGGTTCATGCAACTCAGCCACAAGTACGAGGTAGAGCGGATGGAACTGAAGAACAAGATCTCCGCCCTACGCAGGAAGCTGGCGGAATCGGGCCAGCACCAGCGGGAGCGGGACAGCTTTATCAAGGCCATACGCCAATTCATGCGCATGGACCGCCTGACCTCCCCGCTGTTGCGGGAACTCATCGACCACATCGACGTGTTTGAGACGGAGGGCACGGGCAAGAACCGTACCCAGCGGGTCGTGATCTACTACCGCTTCGTGGGGTATATCGAATGGCCGGGGCGGGCAGGCGGCCAGAACTACAAGGCCGACACCCGCAAGGGCGTAGCGGTGGAATACCTCACCGACCCCATCCCAGCATAAAAAATGAGCAGGCGTTCCGCCTGCTCTACATAGGAAAAAATCGAGTGTTCATAAGGTGAAATCCCTTATGAACACTCGATATGGTCCGAGTGACAGGGTTCGAACCTGCGGCCTGGTGGTCCCAAACCACCCGCGCTACCAGCTGCGCTACACCCGGATACCGTTCCATTATACCCACCGGGCGGCGAAATTGCAACCCAAAAATCGGGGCGCGGAGGTCTCCCTCCGCGCCCCGTCATTTTACAGGGTCATGGTCATATCGTCGCCGCCGGACAGGCCGTCCTTTTTCAGCATGTTCTCCAGCACCTCCACGTCGGAGGTGATGTCCATGGCGTCGTCCCGGAACAGCTTGTCGAGCTGCTTCTCGAACCCGGCCACCACCTGGTCCATCATCCCCTCGATGCGGGCCTTGGCGGCGGAGATGTTCTCCCCCTCGATGCCCTGGGCGTCCAGTTGGGCATAGGCCCGGAGGATCTTCAGGGTGGTGGGCAGATAGTAGTTCAAAAAGGAGCGGAGCTGGGCCTCCCGGTCGGGGTGGGCCTTCTGATAGGTCAGGATCTTCCGGGTGATCTCCTCGATGCGGTCGATCTTGGCGGACATGACCTCGTCGGGGATGGCGTCGTTCACCTGGCGGATCTGGCGGAGGATGTCGTCCTCCCGGGCCTCCGCCTGCTGGGCGGTCTCTTGTTTGGGCGGCTCCTGCCGGGCCTCGTGGTAGCCCATCTCGGTGAGGAACAGCTTGCCCTCGGCCAGGTCGATATAGCCGGTGGGCAGATAGCCCTTGGCCAGCATCCGCCGGAGGTCCTTGCAGAGCTTGTCGACGGGCACCCCGAAGTTGGCCGCCATATGGGCCAGGGAGACCTCCCGGTTGGCGCCGATATAGCCCAGGTAGCTGGCGTAGCGCTCCGCCCTCCGGCGCTTGCCGACGCCGCCCAGCAGCATCCCCACGCCGCCGGCCAGGAAGATGGCCATCACCAGGAAGGCGGACAGGTCGCTCCCGAACAGATAGCCGCTGAACAGATCGCTCGCCAGTTCTCCCAGCGCAGCCACCGTGCCCAGTCCAAAGATGCCGGACATGATCCCGCCGCCGATCATCAGCCCCGCGCTGCCCTTGGCCTCCGCCTGGGCACGGCCCAGCATGGCGTCCCACTTGGAGCGGACGTTCCAGCCGTCCTCCCCCTTCTGCTGTTTCCGCTGGGAGGTCCGATCCGCCTGGGCCTGGGCGGCCCTGTCCCGGGCCGTTTTGACCTCCCGGGCGGCGTCCTTCCCCATGCCCGCGAAGTCCTTTCCCATGTTCACAAAGGCGTCCTTCACCTGGCCGGCGGCCCGGCGGGCGTCGTTCTTATAGGCGTTTTTCTGGTCCTGGCTCATGGCGTTTATCTTGCGCACGAACCAGACCACCGAGATGATCTTGGTGAGAATGGAGGGGAACAGGAACAGGATGCCCATGGCGATCCAGTCCCCCCAGCCGCCGCCGTACTTTTGGGGGGCGGGAGGCTTGGGCGGCTGATACCGGGGGCCGCCATAGCCGTAATCATAGCGGTAGCCGGGACCGCCCTGCCGGTTGGAATTGTTGTTTCCCTGGGAGCCGGTCCCGCCTGTATCATAGCGCCGATCCTCCGCCACAGCTGTCCCTCCCTCCGATTTTGATGCGCTCAAAGCCCTTTTATTATATACTTTTGAACGCTGAGTGTAAATAACCAACTTTTTAATTTTTCATGAATCCCCGCCCCGGCCGCCGCCTCATAATCCCCGCCCCGGCGGCATATAAATCACCAGACCACAGCGGGGAGTGTTTTTGTGAAAGGGAACATGGAAGAGCGCGCCCGTGACTTGGCGCTGTACATCATCGAAAACCGGGCCACCGTCCGCGGCGCGGCCCGGAAATTCGGAATCAGCAAATCCACCGTACATAAGGATCTGAGCGAGCGTCTGCCCGCCATCAACCACTCCCTTTACGATCAGGTGAAGGCCATCCTGGAGGAAAACAAGGCCGAACGCCACATCCGGGGGGGCATCGCCACCCGAAAAAAATACAAGGGCGTCTGAGCAGACGGGGCCGCGGCAGCTGCCGCGGCTTTCCGCGTCTTTGCGGACAATTTTCCCTTCTGATACCAAATTGTAACCATTTTTTGTGGGATTTCCCTTGCTCAAATCAAAATATGGTGGTAAAATACTTCCGTTCATGCATAGACCTTGTGTTTTGCAGAAGAGTTCTCTGGGTGGAGCAGTTCTCCATGGGAGGCCGCGGGATATGGAAGAGTCCAAGGCGACGAATCGGAAAAAAGTACTCATCCCCCTGATCATCCTCGCCGTAGTGGTGGCTCTGGCCGCCGTGGCGGCGGGGGCATATCTGGGGCTTTGCCGCTGGGTACAGACCAATGGCAGGCTGCTGCCCGGCGCCACCGCCGTGGATGACAGCGGCGCGGTGGTGGCCGACCTGGGCGGCATGGCTCAGGAGGATGCCGTGGCCGAGATGTCCAAGGTGATGGATCAGCGGCTGCTGGAGAAGTCCCTCACCGTCCACTACGGAGACGGAAAGACCGCCATCCTCAACGGCGACCTGCTGGCCTACTCTCCCGACGCGGCGGTGGCGGCCGGCATGGACGCCAAGGCCGGCGTTCCCTTCTGGAAGCTGGGCGCGCTGTGGCTGGGCATTGCGAAAGAGCCCACCGCCCTGTCCGTATCCGCCTCCGATTACTCCGAGCAGGGCGCTGAGCGGGCCAGACAGCTGGCCGAGCAGATCGCCCGGGAGGTCTATGTGTCCCCGGTGGCGTACACCTATGCGGTCGATGCCGAGAGCGACGAACCCACCGTCACCGTGGTCATGGGCACCGACGGCCAGGAGGTGGACGCGGACACGCTGGTGGATGACATCCACGCCGCCCTCACCGGCGGGGAGCCCCAGCTGACTGTGGAGCCCAGCCCCATCCCCTGTGAAAGCATCACCGGCGAGGCGCTCAGCGCGCTGGTCTATGTGGAGCCCAAAGAGCCCACCTTTGACGCCGACGGTCAGCCGGTGCCCGCCGTCATCGGCCTGTCCATCGACCCGGCGGAGGCCCAGGCGGCGCTGGACGCCGCCGCCCCCGGCGAGAGCTTCACCCTCCCCATGACCCGGACCATACCCAAGATCACCTCCACCGACGCCTTTTTCCACGACCGGCTGGCCACCGTCACCACCTACATCTCCGGCGTCTCCAACCGGGTGTTCAACGTGAGCCGGGCCGCCGCGTCCTGCAACGGCAAGATCATCAACCCCGGCGACACCTTCTCCTACCTGGGCACCATCGGCAACCCCTCCCAGGCCAACGGCTATAAGGTCGCCACCGGCTATCAGGGCGGGCAGACGGTGGAAATGGCTGGCGGCGGCGTGTGCCAGGTGTCCTCCTGCATCTACTACTGCTCGGTGTACGCCAACCTGAAGATCGTCCACCGGGCGCCCCACGCCTTTTCCACCGGGTATATCGCCAACGGCCTGGACGCCACCGTGGTATACCCCTCGCTGGACTATAAGTTCCAGAACAACACCGGCTATCCCATCAAGATCGTCACCTCGGTGTCCGGCAGGAACCTGACCGTCTCCATCTACGGCACCAACTTCACCGGCGAATATGTAAAAACCGAGATCCACCAGCTCTCCAAGACCCCCTGGACCACGGTGTATAAGCCCGATCCCACCATCCCCCGGGGCACTACCAAGGAGGATGTGACCCCCTATACCGGCTATGAGGTGGACGTGTACCGCCTGGTGTACTCCAAAAACGGCACCCTCCTCTCCCGCACCTATGAGAATCACAGCAAATACACCAAGCGGGACAGGGTCGTCCTCTACAACCCGCTGGACTCCGGCCCCTGGGGCGAGGGCACTACCGATCCGCCCGTCTCCGAACCTCCTGTGACCGAACCCCCGGTCACAGAACCGCCCGTGACCGATCCCCCGGCAGTCACCGATCCCCCCGTGGTGACGGACCCGCCGGTGGAGAGCGTGCCTCCCGCCACGGAGGAGCCCGCGCCCACCCCGGAACAGCCCACGCCCACCCCGGAGCCTCAGCCGGAACCCCCTGACCCTGGCACAGGCGGCGAGCCCACGGAGGGTGCGTGATAAACCATGTTCCAAGGATTTACACAGGAGACGGTGGACTTCATGTGGGGCATCCGCTTCAACAACGAGCGGAGCTGGTTCGAGCCCCGCAAGGCGGACTACCAGACATACTTCCTGGGGCCCATGAAGGAGCTGGCCGCCCAATGCCAGGCCGCCATGCTGGAGCGGTTCCCCAAGTGCCAGCTGAACATGAAGGTCTCCCGCATCTACCGGGACGCCCGGCGGCTGTTCGGCCGGGGCCCCTACAAGGACCACCTGTGGTTCTCCCTGTTCCGCTGGGAGAACGAGAGCAATCCCGCCCACCCGGTGTTCTGGTTCGAGCTGGGCCCGGAGCAGTGGAGCTACGGCATGGGCTTCTGGGCGGCGGAGGCGGTGGTCATGGAGAAATTCCGGGCCAGGATGGACCGGGACTGCAAGCCCATGCTGCGGCTGGCGAACAAACTCGCCAGGCAGAGCGAATTCATCCTGGACGGCCCGGAGTACGCCCGGAAGAAAACACCGCCCCACCCCAGGCTGCTGAGCTGGTACAACAAGAAGTCCCTGGACATCGGCCACAGCGAGGGGCTGACCGAGGCCATCTACTCCCCGGAGCTGGCCGACCGGCTCATCGAGGGCTTCACCTTCCTGATGCCCTACTACGAGTATTTCTCCACCCTCTGGGCCGACCCGGACCCCAGGGAGCCCACCTGACAGGCATAAAAATTCCCCGGCCGCGCGGCCGGGGAATTTCCTTTGCTCAGTTTTTCAGGCTGTTCATGGGGGCCGGGATGCGGCCGCCCCGGGCGATGAACTCCGCCGCGCCCTCGGAGTGGACGGGCATGACCGGGGCAGAGCCCAGCAGGCCGCCGAACTCCACCGTGTCCCCCACCCGCTTGCCGGGGGCGGGGATGAGGCGCACGGCGGTGGTCTTCTGGTTGATCATGCCGATGGCCGCCTCGTCGGCGATGATGGCGGCGATGGTGGAGGCGGGGGTGTCGCCGGGGACGGCGATCATGTCCAGCCCCACCGAGCAGACGCAGGTCATGGCCTCCAGCTTGTCCAGGGTGAGCACCCCGGACCGGGCGGCGGCGATCATGCCCTCGTCCTCGCTCACCGGGATGAAGGCCCCGGACAGGCCTCCCACGCTGGAGGAGGCCATCACGCCGCCCTTTTTCACCGCGTCGTTGAGCAGGGCCAGGGCCGCCGTGGTGCCGTGGGTGCCGCAGGTCTCCAGGCCCATCTCCTCCAGGATGCGGGCCACGCTGTCCCCGACGGCGGGGGTGGGGGCCAGGGACAGGTCCACGATGCCGAAGGGGACCTCCAGCCGGGCGCTGGCCTCCCTCGCCACGAGCTGGCCCATCCGGGTCACCTGGAAGGCGGTCTTTTTGATGGTCTCGGCCACCACGTCGAAGGGCTGGCCCTTCACCTTTTTCAGGGCGTGGTGGACCACGCCGGGGCCGGACACCCCCACGTTGATGACCCGCTCGGCCTCCCCCACGCCGTGGAAGGCCCCGGCCATGAAGGGGTTGTCCTCCACCGCGTTGCAGAACACCACCAGCTTGGCGCAGCCGAAGCCGCCCCGGTCCGCCGTGCGCTCCGCCGCGGCCTTGATGGTCTCCCCCATAAGGCCCACCGCGTCCATATTGATGCCCGCCCTGGTGGAGCCCACGTTGACGCTGGCGCACACCATGCCGGTGACGGCCAGCGCCTCGGGGATGGAGGCGATGAGCTTTCTGTCCGCCGCCGTCATCCCCTTCTGCACCAGGGCGGAGAACCCGCCGATGAAGTTGACCCCCACCGCTTTGGCGGCCTCGTCCATGGCCTTTGCGAAGGGGACGAAGTCCGGGCAGTTAGACGCCCCGGCCACCAGGGCCATGGGGGTCACCGAGACGCGCTTGTTCACGATGGGGATGCCGAACTCCGCCTCAATGTCCTCCCCCGCCCTGACCAGGTTTTGGGCGGAGGCGGTGATCTTGTCGTAGATCTTCCGGCAGGCGGCCTTGGGGTCCGGGTCGCAGCAGTCCAGCAGGGACACCCCCATGGTGATGGTGCGCACGTCCAGGTGCTCCTGATCGATCATGTGGATGGTGCTGAGAATATCTTTGTTGTTCAGCATGATTCAGCCCTCAGATCCTGTGCATCGCGTCGAAGATGTCCTCCCGCTGGATGCGGATGTCCAGCCCCCGCTCCTGTCCGGCGGCGGCCAGCTCCTCCCGCAGCCGGGCGAAGGGCACGGTGGCGGCGGATGCGTCCACCAGCATGATCATGGTGAAATACTCCTGGAGCACGGTCTGGCTGATGTCCAGCACGTTGACGTTCTTTTCGCTGAGCAGGGCGCACACGGCGGCGATGATGCCCACGGTGTCCTTCCCGATGACGGTGACGATGGCGCGCATAGCTTTGCCTCCTTCTGAATTATCCCAGGTCGTCCAAAGCGAGCTGGAAGGCCCCGGCCAGGTTGTCCAGGAACCAGTCCAGCTCCTCCATGCCCATGGCGCGCAGGGCGGCCATGGTCTCATGGGCGGCCCGGTCGAACTCGGTGTTGCCGGCCTTCTGTTCCTCCAGGCACTTGAGGTAGGCGGCCAGCTTGTCCGCCGCCTTCACGTAGGGGCGGACGCTCTCGTCGCTCTCCCGGAGCAGGGGCCCGTAGACGGCGGCCAGCTCCGGCGGCACCATGGACAGCAGCTTGTCCTGGGCCACCGCCTCCACCGCCTTGTAGGCGTTTTTCAGCTCCGGGTTGTAATACTTGATGGGGGTGGGCATGTCCCCGGTGATGATCTCGGGCGCGTCGTGGAACAGGGCGGCGGAGGCGGCCCGGTCCGGGTCCACGTCCTTGTGGAACACCTCCCGCCCGATGGCGGCCAGGGCGTGGGCCAGCACCGCCACCTCATAGGAGTGCTCCTCCACGTTCTCGCTGCGGGTGTTGCGCATCAGCGCCCACCGGGCGATGTACCGCATACGGAAGATATAGGCGAAAAAGTTGTAGGGCATGGCCGCTCCCCCTCTCTCTGTGCGGACAAGTATAGCAGATTTTTTGCCGGTTGTAAATCGTCCAAGCTATACAAATCCGTCTGAAACTGATATAATGCTGACAACAACCTCATGGGAGGCGCCTTATGGACATCGCCATCTGCACCCTGGGCTGCAAGGTGAACCAGTACGAGACCCAGGCCATGGAGCGGGAGCTGCTCCGCCGGGGGCACCGGCTGGTGGATTTCGGCGGCCCCGCCGACGCCTACATCGTGAACACCTGCACCGTCACCGCCGTCAGCGACAAAAAGTGCCGCAACCTCATCCGCCGGGCCCGGAAACTGGCCCCGGAGGGGGTGGTGGCTGTGTGCGGCTGCTACGCCCAGACCGACCCCGCCGCCGTAGCCGCCCTGGGGGTGGACCTGATCGCCGGCTCGGCGGGCCGGATGGACTTCCTGGACCGGCTGGAGGAACAGCTCCGCTCCCGCGCCCCCCAGGTGGTGGCGGTGGACGACGCCATGAAGCGACGGGCCTTCGAGCGGCTCCCCGCCGGCGGCCTCGCCGAGCGGACCCGGGCCATGCTCAAGGTGGAGGACGGCTGCGTCAACTTCTGCTCCTACTGCATCATCCCCTACGCCCGGGGGCCGGTGCGCTCCCTGCCCCCGGACGAGGCGGCGGAGCAGGTGAAGCCCCTGTCCGCCCAGGGTTACCGGGAGGTGGTCCTCACCGGCATCGAGATCTCCTCCTGGGGGCGGGACCTGCCGGGGCAGCCGGCCCTCATCGACCTCGTCGAGCGGCTGTGCGCCGCCGGTCCCGGTCTCCGGGTGCGGCTGGGCTCCCTGGAACCCCGGACGGTGACGGAGGAATTCTGCCGACGGGCGGCCGCCCTGCCCAACCTCTGCCCCCACTTCCACCTGTCCCTCCAGTCCGGGTGCGACGCCACCTTAAAGCGCATGAACCGCAAATACGACACCGCCCGGTATCTGGAGTCCGTGGAACTGCTGAGGGCGCACTTCGAAAACCCAGGCGTCACCACCGACCTCATCACCGGCTTCCCCGGCGAGACGGAGGAGGAGTTCGCCCAGACCCTGGCGTTCCTCCGCAAATGCGCCTTCTCCGCCATGCACGTGTTCCCCTACTCCCGCCGCCCCGGCACCCCCGCCGCCTCTATGCCGGACCAGGTGCCGAAGGAGATCAAAGAGGCCCGGGCTGCCAGGGCCATCGCCCTGGCGGCGGAGATGGAGCGGGCCTGGCTGGAGGGCCAGGTGGGCTCCGCCCTGCCGGTGCTGTTCGAGGAGGAACGGGACGGCCTCTGGCGGGGCCACGCCCCCAACTACGCGGAGGTCCGCGTCCCCGGAGCAGATCTGCACAACCGGCTGCGGCAGGTGGCCATCGAGGGAGTCGAGGCCGGGGCCCTCACCGGGCGGCTTCTATGAGCCTTGCCAAACGGGGAAAACCGTGCTAAACTGTCTTTCGAAAACATAGAGTTAGGGGGGCTCCCCATGCCGCTTTTGCGCCTCACCGACGCGGTACCCACGGTGGATCCGAACGAGATCGTGGAGCAGGTCAAAAACATCACCGCCAGCAGCATCTTCGCCGCGGTGATCACCGCCGTGGTGTCCATCCTGGTGATTCGGGTGCTGCTGTCCTTCCTGGACCGGGCCCTGTCCCGCACCAAAATAGACGCCCCGCTCCGCAAGCTGATCCACACCCTGCTCCGGGCGGGGCTGATCTTCCTGGCCCTCATCCTGGTCCTGCGGGCCCTGGGGATCGACGTCACCTCCCTGGTGGCGGTGCTGTCGGTCATCGGCCTGGCCTTTTCCCTGGCCATGCAGAACTTCCTGTCCAACGTGGCGGGCGGGATGCAGATCTTCGCCTCCCAGCCCTTCAAGATCGGCGACTGGGTGGAGGTGGGGGACATCGTCGGCTGCGTCACCGGGATCGACATGTTCTACACCAAGATCAACACCCTGGACAACCGGGTGATGAACCTGCCCAACAGCGTCATCGTCACCCAGACCATCTGCAACCGCAACACCGAACCCTTCCGCCAGCTGGAGTTCAGGCCCACGACCTCCTACGACGCGCCGGTGGAGCTGGTGCTGGACACCCTGCGTGCCATCGCTTGCGGCGACCCCAGAGTGCTCACTGACCGGGGCATCTTCGTCCACGTGTCCAACTACGGTGACAGCGCCATCGAGTACGTACTGCGGATGTGGTGCAAAAACGAGGACTACTGGGACATCTACTTCGATGTGATGGACTCCCTCAAGCCCACCTTCGACGCGGCGGGCATCGAGATCACCTATCCCCACCTCAACGTCCACATCGCGGAAAATGCCGCCCCCAACCTCTCCGTCCCCACGCGGGAGGGGAAAAAGTGAACCCATTTTTCTAAGGAGGAATCCGTATGTATCAGAGCTATCCCAACGCCGCCAGAGGCCTGAAGTGGATGTTCATCGCCGAGATCCTGACTCTCGTCTCCGTCCCGCTGATGGCCATTTTCATCGGCAGCCTCACCGCTCTGGCCGCCACCGTGCTGAACCTGGTGGGCCTGTACACCGCTACCCATGACGACGCCGGCTACTTCCCCGCCCTCTACGCGGCGATCGCCAGCCTGGTGGTCAGCGTCCTGTCCAACGCCTTCCGCAACCGCATCCTGACGACCGTGCTGTCCGTGATCTCCGTTGTGCTGGGCCTGTTCATCGTGTACCAGGTGATCACCACCTCCCTCAACCTCCTGGACGGCCGGAACGGGACTCTGGCCCTGCGGGGTGGCTATGTCATCAAGATCTATGTGGTCTGCACCCTGGTGGTCATCGTCTGTATGGTGCTGTCCGTCATCCCCATCGTGGACATCCTGGCCGCCGTGGTCAGCATCGTGGCCGCCATCGCCATGGTGGTAGGGTACGTGTTCTACCTCATGTTCCTGTACGGGGCCTCCAAGGCCCTGGTGTAAGCGGCCATGGATGGCAGCTATCACTCCGTGGCGGGCGGCCTTCGGCTCATCCTGATCGCCAACATCCTGCTCCTGCTGGGGCGGATCATGACCTCCCCCCTCTTCGGCTCCATCCTGCTGCTGGCGGGGCTGGCGCTGGAACTGGTGGGGCTGGTCATGGTCAACGGGGCGGCCCGGCCGTACCGTATCGCCCTGATCCTGGCCATCCTCTCGGCGGCGCTGAACCTGCTGGCCGCCCTGCTGACCGACTCGGAGGCGGCGCTGGCGGCCGCCGACGGGGTCTGCCAGGCGCTGGACGCGGTGAAGGTGTGGCTGGTGTGCTCCGCCACCGCCGGCCTGCTGCTGGGCAGCAGCGGCGCGTCCCTGTCCCGGCGGGCCCGCCCCGTCTGGATCACCTTTGCCGTCTGTACGGCGGTGACCGTCCTGCTCATGGTCATCGGCCCCCTGCTGCCCACCCATGTGGCCGTGTACGTGACCTGCTCCCTGCTGTTCCTGGCCGCCGCCATCCTGGGCCGGGGCATGTATGTCCTCTTCCTCAGCGGCGCCGTGAAGGCGCTGAAATGACCCCAAAACGCGCGGGAGCCGTCCACCCGGAAGGTGGACGGCCCTCTCATATCATCAGCGCCCCGGCCCAGGTCTGCTGCTCCGCCGGCCGGCTGAGCCCGTGGAGGAAGCTGCCGTCGGCGGCCTGCACCTGCCCCCCGATGACCCGGTTTCGGTAGATCAGCAGAGCCGCCTGGGCCCCCGTCTCCCCGGTGGGGTAGTTGGTGATCTCATAGGTGTAGCGCTTCACCCGCTCCCCGCGGTACCGGGTCAGGTCGAACCCCTGCTCCTGCTGGAGGGCCAGGTAGCCGGCGTAGCTGTCGTCGAAGGTCTCGGGGATCAGCAGCTCCTCGGTGGCGATGGGCTGCTCGGACACCTGCCAGCCCAGCCCCTCCAGGTACTCCACTCGCTGATCGTTGCCCCGGACGCCCTTCACCTCCGCCGAGGCGGCGGCCGCCCTTCCGGACAGGCGCATGGCCGTCCCCGCGATGACCGCCATCAGGCAGAACAGGGCGGCGGCCGTCCCCGCGATGAGCCGTCTCTTTGGTATCCGCGCCGTGATGATGAGCATTGCTGTCACTCCGATCCAGTCTGAATTTCCGCATTGAAACTCTATGCCCCCTCCCCGGAAGATATGCAGAACGCACGCAAAGAGGTGATCCCATGGAGCGTCTGGACAAGCGGCTGGCCGCCTCCGGCAGATGGAGCCGGACGGAGGCCAGGGCCCTCGTCAAAGCCGGCCGGGTGACGGTGGACGGGGCGGTCTGCCGCGCGCCGGAGCAAAAGATCGACGGCGCCGCCGCCGTGGCCGTGGACGGCGCCCCCGTGGACAGCGGCCCGGTGTATCTCATGCTCAACAAGCCCGCCGGGGTGGTGTCCTCCACCGCCGACCCCAGGGAGACCACCGTGCTCTCCCTGCTGCCGGAGGAATATCAAAGGCGGGGCCTTTTCCCCGCGGGCCGGCTGGACAAGGACGCAGAGGGCCTGCTCCTGCTCACCGACGACGGGCCCCTGGCCCACCGGCTGCTCTCCCCAAAGTACCACGTGGACAAGGTATACTATGTGGAGGTGGACGGCGTGCTGGACGAGAGCGACGTGTCCGCCCTGGCGGACGGCGTCGTCCTGGGGGACGGCGCCCGGTGCCTCCCCGCCGGACTGGAGGTGCTGGAGGGGGGCAGGAGCGCCCGGGTCACCCTGCGGGAGGGCAAATATCACCAGGTGAAACGGATGCTGGCCAGCCGCGGCAAGCCGGTGACCTACCTGAAGCGGATCGCCTTCGGGCCCCTCGTCCTGGACCCATCGCTTCCAAAAGGTGGTTGGAGAGCACTAAATTTACCAGAAATCCAGGCCCTTTTCCGTCATTGAGACGAATTTTTTGAAAAAATCCACAAAAAGCTTTCAAAAAACTGTTGAAATCAGCAAAGAAACCCGGTATAATGGGCGTGCTGACTGACTTACATCATCTCAGAGCGTGCGGCGCTGAGCTCCTTAAGCCGCGGAGAAAGGAGAAAATACCATGTCCAGCCGGATCTTCCAAAGCATCGTCCTCCAGATGAAGGACTGCTCCGACCGCGCCGTCGGCGTCGTGGACGGGCAGGGCACCGTGGTGGCCTGCAACGAGCTGTCCTCCATCGGTGAGAAATGGAGCCATGTGCCCTCTCTTCTGGCCTCCGACCCCGACGCGCTGCTGGTGAGCAGCGGCTACACCTTCAAGGCCCTGCCCGGCTGGAACGGGCAGTTCGACTACGCCGCCTTCGCCAAGGGGGAGGACGACCAGGCCGCCCTCATGTGCTCCATGGCGGTCATCGCCCTGAACGGCGCCAAGACCTATTACGAGGAAAAGCACGACAAGGCCACCTTCGTGAAGAACATCCTCTGCGACAACATCCTGCTGGGCGACATCTACATCCGCGCCAAGGAGCTCCACTTCGTGTCCGAGGCGCCCCGGGCCGTCATCCTGGTCCGCCAGCTCGCCACCCCCGACGTGGCCGCCGTGGACGTGATCTCCTCCCTCTATCCCGACCGGCAGACCGACTTCGTCCTCTCCATCAGCGAAACCGACGTGGCCCTGGTCAAGCAGCTGGCGGACAACGCCGACATCCGGGAGGTCCAGAAGATCGCCCAGAACGTGCAGGACGCCCTCAACCGGGAGCTGGGGCTCAAGACCGTCGTGGGCGTGGGCACCATCGTGGGCCATATCCGGGATCTGGCCCGGGCCTACAAGGAGGCCCAGGTGGCCATCGACGTGGGCAAGGTGTTCGAGACCGAGCGCTCCATCATCAGCTATGAGAACCTGGGCATCGGCCGGCTGATCTATCAGCTTCCCACCACCCTGTGCGAGATGTTCCTGCGCGAGGTGTTCAAGAAAAACCCCATCGATGCGCTGGATCAGGAGACCCTGTTCACCATCAACAAGTTCTTTGAGAACAACCTGAACGTGTCCGAGACCGCCCGGAAGCTGTTTGTCCATCGGAACACCCTGGTCTACCGGCTGGAGAAGATCAAGAAGCTCACCGGCCTGGACCTGCGGGAGTTCGACGACGCCATCACCTTCAAGGTGGCCCTGATGGTCAAAAAGTACCTGGTGTCCCGGGGCATCGAGTCCTGAGCGCAAACCTGACATCTTACCGGCCCCGGAGATCCTCTCCGCGGCCGGTTTCTCTTTCCCGTATCTGTTTTGGGCGGTTTCAGAAACTTGTTACCAATTTTCGATGAAAGTTAACATAAAGTTTATTATTTTCTACATCAGACGGCGCCATCTCCTGTTGACAGGACGGGAAACAACAGATATAATGTATTCGTGGCCGCTTGGTTACAAAACGGTTACAACAAGTTACATTTCCTGTTGGGAGGATCCGATATGATCCGACTGGTCGGCGTATATAAGGAATACGACAACGGCAGCAAGGCCCTGAAGGGCGTGGATATGAAGATCGACGACGGGGAGTTCGTCTTTCTGGTGGGGCCCTCCGGCTCCGGCAAGTCCACCATCATCAAGCTCATCACCGCCGAGGAGGCCGCCTCCGAGGGGCAGGTCATCGTGAACGGCTACAATCTGAACAACATCCGCCGCTGGCAGATCCCCTTCATGCGGCGCACCCTGGGCGTGGTGTTCCAGGACTTCCGCCTCATCGAGAAAAAGACGGTGCGCCAGAACCTGGAGTTCGCCATGCGGGTCATCGGCGCGGGCCGCAAAGAGATGAACAAGCGCATCCCCTATGTGCTGGAGCTGGTGGGCCTGGGGGGCAAGGCCGACGCCTACCCCAACCAGCTCTCCGGCGGCGAGCAGCAGCGGGTGGCGGTGGCCCGGGCCCTGGTGAACAACCCCGACACCATCATCGCCGACGAGCCCACCGGCAACCTGGACCCCGCCCGCTCCCTGGAGATCATGACCCTGCTGGAGCGCATCAACGCCATGGGCACCACCATGCTGGTGGTCACCCACGAGCGGGAGCTGGTCAACCGCTTCTCCAAGCGGGTGGTGTCCATCAAAGACGGATCCCTGATCCGGGATGTGCAGGAGGGCGGCTATAAGCTATGAAAAAGCGCGGCTTTAACCTGGGCTACTTCATCACGGAGGGATTCCAGAGCATCTTTTCCCACGGGCTCATGTCCTTCGCCGCGGTGTGTATGATCGTGGCCTGCCTCATCATCATGGGCTCCTTCTCCCTGCTGGCGGTGAACGCCGACGAGATGCTCACCAAGGAGGAGGAGAAAAACGAGTTCTTTGCCTACATCGACGAGAGCTGCGGCGACGAGGAGATCGCCCGGCTCACCGAGCAGGTCCGGGCCCTGCCCAACGTGGCCTCGGTGGCGTTCACCTCCAAGGAGGACGCCCACGACGCCTGGGTGGAGGACCATCCCGGCGGCATCGAGCTGCCCGTCAACGTGTTCCGGGACCGGCTGTCCGTCCACGTGGTGGAGCTGGAGCTGTTCACCGACACGGTGAACGCCGTCACCGCCCTGCCCGGCGTGGCCGACTACTCCGCCCACTCCGAGCTGGCCCAGGGCTTCGTGCTGGTGCGCCACGCCGCCACCATCCTGGCCACGGTGCTGGTGGCCATCCTGGCCGCCGTGTCCCTCTTTATCATCTCCAACACCATCCGCCTGGCGGCCTTCACCCGCCGGGAGGAGATCGGCATCATGAAGATCTGCGGCGCCACCGACAGCTTCGTCCGCTGGCCCTTTATCTTCGAGGGGTTGATCCTGGGGCTGTTCGGCGCTGTGGTCGCCTTCCTGCTCCAGTGGGGCATCTACACCCTCGTCATGAACGCCCTGGCCTCCAGCGGCGTGCTCACCCTGTTCGAAATGGTGCCCTTCGCCGCCATCTGGCTGCCCGTGCTGGGGGTGTTCCTGCTGGCCGGCGCTCTCATCGGCACGGTGGGCTCCGGCTTCGCCATCAGCCGCTTCCTGAAAGTCTGACTCATCTTTTCCTGCGGGAGGTCATACGCTTATGAAGAAAACGCTCCGCCGGGCCCTGGTCATCCTGCTGGCCATCGCTCTGCTGCTCACCGTGCTGCTGCCGGCCATGAGCATTTTCGCCCACGCCGCCGTCACCCAAGGCGACATCGACAAGCTGAAGGACCAGCTGGGCGGCATCTCCGAGCGGAAGAAGGAGGTCCAGGCGCGTCTGGCCGCCATCCGGGACGATCTGGCCCAGGCCAAGGAGGCCGTGGCCCTGGTGAACGAGCAGATCGTGCTCACCGAACAGCAGATCTCCGCCACCCAGGATCTGATCGACGCCACCCAGGCCCAGATCGACGCCACCCAGGCCCAGATCGACGAAAGCCAGGCCCTGCTGGACCAGTACGACGCCGACATCGCCCAGAAAGAGGCGGAGATCGCCGACCTGGAGGAGCAGGAACAGGAACAGCTGGAGGAGTATTACACCCAGGTCCGCTGGATGGACGAGCACGGCTCCATCTCCTACCTGTCCATCCTGTTCCAGGCGTCCTCCTTCTCCGAGCTGCTGGACTACATCACCATCATCAGGGACCTGATCGACTACAATGACCGCGTCGTCACCCAGCTCCGGGACACCCAGGCCCGGCTGGCCGACGCCCGGGACCAGCTCCAGGCCGCCCGGGACGCCCAGGCGGAGGTCCAGGCCCAGATGGAGGAGCAGAAGGCCCAGCTGGAAGCCCAGCAGGCCGAGCAGGAGGCCCAGAAGGCCCAGCTCCAGAGCCAGATGGCCCAGCTGGAGCGGGACCGGGCGGACGCCGCCGCCCTGATGGAGCAGATCGCCGCCCAGGAGAGCGAGATCGCCCAGGAGGCCCAGGAGATCGCCAATGACGAGGCGGCCCTCCAGAAGGCCCTGAAGGAGGCCGAGCGGAAGTACGCCGAGCAGCTTGCCGCCCTGGAGCAGCAGAACAACGTGAACAGCGGCGAGTGGTACTGGCCCCTGCCGGGGAAAACCAAGCTCACCTCCCTGTTCCGCGGACGGTACCACCCCATCACCGGCAGGTGGCAAAGCCACACCGGCACCGACATCGGCAGCGCCCCCACCGGCACCAAGATCTACGCGGCCAAGGCCGGCGTGGTGTCCTTCGCCGGGTGGGACAACTCCTACGGCTGGTACGTGATGATCTCCCACGGCAACGGCTACACCACCCTCTACGCCCACCAGTGCCAGAAGCCCCCCGTGACCACCGGCCAGTCGGTGTCCAAGGGGCAGGTCATCGGCTATGTGGGCTCCACCGGCAGCTCCACAGCCCCCCATCTGCACTTTGAGCTGCGGATCAACGGCGTGCGGAACGACGTGCTCAAGCTATACCCCAGCACAAAATTTACCTACACCTCCGGCGGCAAGACCTACACCTGGTACGGCAACAACTACCCGGACGACCTCTGAACAGAACCAAAAAGTGACGCCGCAATATCATCCCCAGGGGCGCGGGAGACACCCGCGCCCCTTTTTATCCCGTAAAGGAGGGCTCCCCATGGAAGAACAGGCCGTCCAGACCGTGAAAAAGCGCCGGAGATTCCCCGGCTGGGCCAGGATCGTCCTCGCCGTGGTATTGACCCTGCTCCTCTCCACCGGGCTGTGGTGCCTGGCGCTGGGGCCCGGCGGGCTCTCCATGGTGGAGACCTTCCTGCTGGCCAGATTCGCCTTCGTGGAGACCGACGCCGACCTGGGCGCCGCCGTGGACCAGGGTCTGGACGCCTTTGTGACGGGGCTGGGGGATCGGTGGTCCTATTACCTGGACCCGGAGTGGTATGAGCAGGTCATGGCGGACCGGGCCAACAGCTATGTGGGGGTGGGGGTCACCGTCCTCACGAACGCGCGGGAGGAGGGCCTGCTGGTCCAGTCGGTGATCGCCGGCGGCCCCGCCGACCAGGCCGGCGTCGTGGCCGGGGACGTGATCACCGCCGCGGACGGGGCCTCCCTGGCCGGAGAGAACCGGGAGAAGGGCGTCGAGCTCATCACCGGGCCGGCGGGCACCCAGGTCACCCTCACCCTGCTGCGGGCCGACGGCTCCACTTTGGATGTGACCTGCATCCGGGCCACCCTCCACTCCCCCACCGCCAGCGGGAGGATGCTGGAGGGAGACGTGGGATACGTATACCTGGCCAACTTCAACTCCGGCTCGGCGGACAGCTTCATCCAGGAGGTGGACGCCCTGGTCTCCCAGGGAGCCAAAGGGCTCATCATCGACGTGCGGAACGACGGCGGCGGCTATGTGAACGAGCTGACGGAGATCCTGGACTACCTGCTGCCCGAGGGGCCCATCTTCACCATGAAGCCCCGGTGGGGGTTCAAGACCATCACCCAGTCGGACGAGGAGTGTATCGGCCTGCCCATGGTGGTGATGGTCAACGGCGGCACCTACTCGGCGGCGGAGCTGCTGGCCGCCCAGCTTCGTGAGAGCGCCGGCGCCCCCATCGTGGGGACGCTGACCTCCGGCAAGGGCTACGCCCAAGTGACCTTCGATCTGCCCAACGGCGGCGGGGTGGGGCTGTCCACCTCCGCCTACTGCACCGGCGGGGGCCACTCCCTCATCGGGGAGGGCCTCACCCCCGACGTGGAGCTGGAGCTGGACGAGGGGGTCTCCTTCGGCGGCGAGGACGACAACCAGCTCGCGGCGGCCCTGGCCCTCTTTGACCAATGACAAAAGCGCCTCCCACTCACGGCGGAGGGAGGCGTTTTGCGCTGTTTTTCTTGCTTTTTCCACCCCTTCGTGGTATGATGATTCACAGCTCTCCGCGGGCGCGGAGGGGCTGAACGGCCCGACCGAACAAAACCGAGTATGGAAGAAAGGCGGAACGCACATGAGACGCGCCGGGATCTTACTGCCCGTGTTCTCTCTCCCCTCCCCCTACGGCATCGGCACCATGGGGCAGGCGGCCAGGGACTTCGTGTCCTTTTTGAAGGCCGGCGGCCAGAGCTGCTGGCAGCTGCTGCCCATGGGCCCCACCAGCTACGGGGACTCCCCCTACCAGTCCTTCTCCTCCTTCGCCGGCAACCCCTATTTCATCGACCTGGACGACCTGGCGGCGGAGGGCCTGCTGGAGAAGTCCGAGTACGCGGGGATCGACTGGGGCGGCCCCGGGTATGTGGACTACGCCCTGTTGTATGAAAAGCGCTTCCCCGTGCTGAAAAAGGCGGTGAAACGCCTGCTGGCCTCCCCGCCGGGGGACTATTGGGTCTTCCTGGGGCAGAACGGCCACTGGCTGGAGGACTACGCCCTGTTCATGGCCCTGAAGGACGAGAACGGCGGCCGGTCCTGGTGGGAGTGGCCGGAGGGGGAAAAGCTCCGCCGGCCCGAGGCTCTGGACGCCGCCCGGACGCGGCTGGCGGAGGAGGTGAGCTTCTGGCGGGGGGCGCAGTACCTGTTCTTCCGGCAGTGGGACGCCCTGAAAAAGCTGGCCAACGACAATGGCGTCACCATCATCGGCGACCTGCCCATCTATGTGGCCCGGGACTCCGCCGACGTGTGGTCCGACCCCAGGCAGTTCCAGCTGGACGAAAACCTGGACCCCACCGAGGTGGCCGGCTGCCCGCCCGACGCCTTCACCGCCGACGGCCAGCTGTGGGGCAATCCCCTCTTTGACTGGGAGTACATGAGGCAGGACGGGTTCTCCTGGTGGATCCGGCGCATCGGGTTCCAGTTCCGCCTGTTCGACACCCTGCGCATCGACCACTTCCGGGGCTTCGACGAGTACTACGCCATCCCCTACGGGGACGAGAACGCCCGCCGGGGCCGGTGGCGTCCGGGGCCCGGTTTGGCCTTCTTCCAGGCGGTGAACGGGGCCTTGGGCCCCAAGGACATCATCGCCGAGGACCTGGGCTTCCTCACCGACTCGGTGCGGATGCTCCAGAAAAACACCGGCTATCCCGGCATGAAGATCCTGCTGTTCGCCTTCGACCACCGGCACCCGGACAGCGAGTATCTGCCCCACAACTACACCCGCAACTGCGTGGTCTACGCCGGCACCCACGACAACGAGACCATCCTGGGCTGGATGGCGAACGCCGACCCCGCCGACGTGTCCTTCGCCAAGCGCTACCTCCGGCTGAACGAGGAGGAGGGCTATGCCTGGGGCATGATGCGGGGCGCCTGGGCCTCCCCCGCCGACCTGGCGGTGATGCAGATGCAGGACCTGCTGTCCATCGGCGCCGAGGGGCGCATCAACACCCCCTCCACCCTGGGGGACAACTGGAAGTGGCGGCTCCTCCCCGGCCAGGCCGGCGGCAAGCTCGCCCGCCGCCTCCTGCGGGAGACCGCCCTCTACGGCCGCACCGCCCCCACCCCCGACTTTTTCCTGTAAGAGTATCCCAATACATATGTGAAAAAGGGGAGATCATTATGCGCTACAATATCACCGGCGACCCCATGCCCGTCGTCATCTGCGATGTGGACGCGGGCGAGTCCATGATCACCGAGAGGGGCTCCATGTGCTGGATGTCCCCCAACATGCAGATGCAGACCTCCGCCGGCGGCCTCGGCAAGGCCTTCGGCCGGATGTTCTCCGGCGAGTCCATCTTCCAGAACATCTACACCGCCCAGGGCGGCCCCGGCATGATCGCCTTCGCCTCCAGCTTCCCCGGCTCCATCATGCCCATCGACGTGGATCCCAACCGGCCCATGGTGGTGCAGAAATCAGGCTTCCTGGCCTCGGAGCAGTCCGTGGAGCTGTCCATCTTCTTCCAGAAGAAGGGGATGGCCGGCTTTTTCGGCGGCGAGGGTTTTATCCTCCAGAAGCTGTCCGGCCGGGGTACCGCCTTCGTGGAGATCGACGGCTCGGTGGTCCAGTACGAGCTCCAGCCGGGGCAGTCCATCGTGGTGGACACCGGCAACCTGGCCATGATGGACGCCACCTGCTCGGTGGACGTGCAGACCGTCAAGGGCGTGAAAAACGTCCTCTTCGGCGGGGAGGGGCTGTTCAACACGGTCATCACCGGCCCGGGCCGGGTGTGGCTCCAGACCATGCCCATCAGCAACTTCGCCGCGGCCATCGCCCGGCTGCTGCCCTCCAGAAATTAAGCGGCATGACAAAGCGGCCCCCCGCCGGCTGGCGGGGGGCCGCTTCGTATGTACGGGGTCCTTACTTCTTCAGGCCCTCTGCCCAGGCGGAGTATTTGGCGATCTTTTCGTCACAGGCGGCCTGACTGTCGCCCCGGGTGAGGAGGTACACCTTCACCTTGGGCTCGGTGCCGGAGGGCCGGACGATGACGGAGGTGCCGTCGGCCATCTCATAGCGGAGCACGTTGGAGCCGGACAGCTCCATGGCAGACTTTTTGCCGGTGGCCACGTCCACCACGCTGCCGTCCTTGTAGTCCTTCTGCTGGGCCACGGCCACGCCGGCGATCTCCACCGGGGGCTTGGCCCGGAGGCCCGCCATCAGGTCGGCCATCTTCTTCAGGCCGTCCAGCCCGGGCATCACCAGGTTCAGGGTCTTCTCCCGGAAGTCGCCGTACTTCTTGTAGAGGGCCTCCATGGCGTCGGCCAGGGTCATCCCCTGCCCGTAGTACCAGGCGGCCATCTCGGTCATGGCCACGGCGGCGGTGACGGCATCCTTGTCCCGGACGAAATCGCCCAGCATATAGCCGTAAGACTCCTCGAAGGACATGATGACGGTGCCCTCCCCCGCCGCCTCCAGCTGGTCCTTCTTCTGGGCCAGGAACTTGAAGCCGGTGAAGGTGTCGTAGAAGTCC
This sequence comes from uncultured Oscillospiraceae bacterium, assembly GCA_947585425.1. Lineage (GTDB taxonomy): Bacteria > Bacillota > Clostridia > Oscillospirales > Oscillospiraceae > Enterenecus. Next base: position 3,482 of record CANPWZ010000023.1, on the reverse strand, counting down.
ACGCCGTTGTCCTCCGCCACCTTCCGGGCCATCTCGCTGGAGACGATGGACTTCAGGGCCACGGGGCGGGCGGGCATCTTGCCGGTGCGCTTTTTCGCGCCGATGAGGTAGTCCAGCAGCAGCACGCCGGTCTGGTTGCCGGTGAGCACCTTGTACTCGCCGCTCCCCGTCCTGACCATCAGGCCCACCCGGTCGGCGTCGGGGTCGGAGCCCAGGATGAAGTCGGCCCCGTTGGCCTTGGCCAGGTCCACCGCCAGGTAGAAGCCCTCCGGGTTCTCCGGGTTGGGGGAGGCCACGGTGGGGAAGTTGCCGTCGATGACCATCTGCTCGGGCACGCAGATGACGTGCTTCATGCCCAGGCGCTTCAGGGCCTCGGGGATCAGCTTGTGGCCGGTGCCGTGGAAAGGGGTGTACACCATCTTGAAGGTGTCGGCCACCTTCTCCACCGCCGCCTGGTCGTTGACCTGCTCCATCACCTTGGCCAGGAACTTCTCGTCGGTCTCATTCCCCATGAGGACGATCTGCCCGGCGGCCACGGCGGCGGCGTAGTCGGCGGACTTCACACAGTCGAACACATCCAGCTCCTGCATCTTGCGGGCCACCTCGTCGGCGTGCTTCGGGGGGAGCTGGGCCCCGTCGGACCAGTAGACCTTGTAGCCGTTGTACTCCTTGGGGTTGTGGGAGGCGGTGATGTTGATGCCGGCGGTGCAGCCGTACTCCCGGATGGCGAAGGACAGCTCGGGGGTGGGGCGCAGCGCGTCGAACAGCCGGACGTGGATGCCGTTGCCCGCCATGACGCAGGCGGCCTCACGGGCAAAGATGTCGGAGTTGTTCCGGCAGTCGTAGCACACGGCGACGCCCTTGGCGGCGGCCTCGGGGCCCTCGGCCAGGATGACCTCGGCGAAGGCCTGGGTGGCGTGGCGGATGACGTGGATGTTCATCCGATACAGGCCCACCCCCATGGTGCCCCGGAGACCGGCGGTGCCGAACTCCAGCTGGGAGAAGAAGCGGGACTCGATCTCCTTGTCATCCCCCTTGATGGCCTCCAGTTCCGCCTTCTCCGCGGCGGACAGGGCGGGAGAGGCCAGCCAGTGTTGATACGCTTGTTTGTAGTCCATGGTGCATTACCTCCGTATATATAACTTTGAATTAAAACGCGAAATTGCCGTTGACAAAGACCGGGACCTCCGTCCCGTCGTGGGTGACTCCCACGATGGACAGATCCTCCGTACCCACCATGAAGTCCACGTGGTTCATGGACTGGTTGAGGCCAGCGGCCTTCTGCTCCTCCTCGCTCATGGTATTGCCGCCCCGGATGCACTCGGGATAGGCGGCCCCGTAAGCCAGGTGGCAGGAGGCGTTCTCATCGAACAGGGTCTCGTAGAACAGCAGGCCGGTGTTGCGGATGGGGGAGTCGTACTGGACCAGGGCCACCTCCCCCAGATAGCGGGAGCCCTCGTCGATGTCGATGGAGGCGCGCAGATGCTCCTCCCCCTCCTCCGCGTGGACGTCCACAATGCGGCCGTCCTTGAATTCCATCCAGAAGTCCCTGACCAGGCTGCCGTTGAGCGCCAGGGGCATGGCGGCGTACACCCGGCCGTTGACCCCGTCCCACCGGGGGGCGGTGAAGATCTCCTCGGTGGGCATATTGGGCACGAACCGAACCCCCTCGGGGGTGTAGTCGCAGGCCCCGGCCCAGATGTGGTCCTCGGGCAGTTCGATGGTCAGGTCGGTGCCCAGGGAATTGGCATAGCGGAGGAACTTGAAGTTGTAGTCGTTCAGGATCTTCGCCCGGCGGGTGGTGGCCTCCATATGGGCCTGCCAGCGCTCCACCGCCCTGCCGTCCCCGGTGATCCGGCACACGGAGAACACCGCGTCCCACAGCGCGTCCAGGGCATCGTCCTCCGGCAGATCGGGAAACACCTTTTTGGCCCACACCGCGGTGGGGTAGGAGCCCACGCACCACTGGAACCGATTGGCCATCATGGCGTCGCCGTATTCCTTGGTGGCGGCGCCGCTCACCCGCCGCCAGGTCTGGATGCGGGCGGGGTCCACCCCCTTGAGCAGCTCCGGGTCGCCCCCGATGATGGACAGATTAGGAGTCTGCTTCTCCAGCATCCAGCCCACCTTGGCCTTCTGGTAGTCCGGGAACTCGGAGAACACGGCCTCGTCCGCCCGGAGGAACTTCTGCCGGGCGATGAAGTCGTCGTTCCAGTCCACCAGCACCTCCCGGGCGCCCCGGTCGTAGCAGGCCTCCACGCACAGGCGGGTCAGGGGCGCGAACTCCACGCTGGAGTTGATCCGGGGGGTCTGCCCCGGCTGGACGTCCAGCCCCACGTCCACCAGCAGATGGGCAAATTCCTTCAGTTTCGCGTCGAACTCCTTGACCATAGGGGATCAGTCCTTTACTTGTAAATGATCATGGTATATTATATCATTGTTCCGGCGGAAAAACAAATACTATTTGCATTTTTCTTCCGCCGGGCGCGTATGGTTAAGTTACCATTGCACAAAAAAATCCCAAAAACCATTTTTGCAATTTTACAATCTCACACTTGCAAAATCGTGCCGGGTGTTGTAGAATCAAAATCAAGCGAGGGCGCTGTTTTCAACGAGGAATGGACACGATGTCATTTCCATCCCAAAGGGGAAAATGGGCCCGCGCTGTGTTTTTGCAAGAGAAGGGAGCAATCATCCATGCTGAACACCGTCATTCCCGCGGGGTACGCCCCCCGGCTGAACCTGTACGAGACCCAGAAGGCCATCGGCCTTTTGAAGCGGCTGTTTGAGGACCACCTGGGCGGGGCCCTGAATCTGCGCCGGGTGTCCGCCCCCCTGTTCGTGGAGGCCTCCACCGGGCTGAACGACGATCTGAACGGCGTGGAGCGCCCCGTGTCCTTCGATGTGCCCGACGCCGGCCGGGACGCCCAGGTGGTCCACTCCCTGGCCAAGTGGAAGCGGATGGCCCTCCACCGCTACCAGTTCTCCGTGGGCGAGGGACTGTATACCGACATGAACGCCATCCGCCGGGACGAGGAGCTGGACAATCTCCACTCGGTCTATGTGGACCAGTGGGACTGGGAGAAGGTCATCGCCCCCCGGGATCGGAACACCGACTACTTAAAGAGCGTGGTGACCACCATCGTGGGCGCCCTGGCCGACACCCAGGACACCCTGCGCTCGGTCTACCCCGAGCTCACCACCCTGCCCGTCATCGACCGGGAGGTCTCCTTTGTCACCGCCCAGGAGCTGGAGGACCGCTGGCCCGACCTGACCCCCAAGGAGCGGGAGGACGCCTGGGTGAAGGACCACCCCACCACCTTCGTCATGGGCATCGGCGGGGCGCTGAAGTCCGGCAAACCCCACGACGGCCGGGCCCCTGACTACGACGACTGGTCCCTCAACGGGGACATCCTCATCTGGAACAGCGTGCTGGGCCACGCCTTTGAGATCTCCTCCATGGGCATCCGGGTGAGCCCCGA
>CANPWZ010000022.1 GCA_947585425.1 uncultured Oscillospiraceae bacterium | reverse complement strand
AACGTCCACACCCCCGAGGGCGGCATGCACGAGGAGGGCTTCAAGCGGGCCCTGACCAACGTGCTCAACGCCTACGGGAAAAAGATGAAGCTCCTGAAGGACGAGGAGAAGGTCTCCGGCGACGACTGCCGGGAGGGCCTCACCTGCGTCATCTCGGTGAAGCTGACCGAGGCCCAGTTCGAGGGCCAGACCAAGGCCAAGCTGGGCAACAGCGAGATCAGGACCCTGGTGTCCAACGTGGTATCCGACAAGCTGGAGCAGTTTTTGGAGGAGAACCCCGGCGTGGGCAAGGCCATCCTGGACAAGGCACTGATGGCCTCCCGGGCCCGGGAGGCCGCCCGGAAGGCCAGAGAGTCCGTCCGCCGCAAGACCGGGCTGGAGGGCGGCCAGATGCCTGACAAGCTCCAGGACTGCAACGAGCGGGACCCCTCCCTCTGCGAGATCTACATTGTCGAGGGCGACTCCGCCGCCGGCTCCGCCATCCAGGGCCGGGACAGCCGGTTCCAGGCCATCCTGGCCATGTGGGGCAAGATGCTCAACGTGGAGAAGGCCCGGGCCGACAAGATCTACGGCAACGACAAGCTCTACCCCATGATCGTGGCCCTGGGGGCCGGCATCGGGGACGAGTTCAACATCGACAAGCTCCGCTATCACAAGATCATCATCATGGCGGACGCCGACGTGGACGGCGCCCACATCCGCACTCTGCTGCTGACCTTCTTCTTCCGCTATATGCGCCCCCTCATCGAGAAGGGCTACGTCTACTCCGCCGTGCCGCCCCTCTATAAGCTGACCCGGGGCAAGACGGTCCGGGTGGCCTACTCCGACCCGGAGCGGGACGCCATCTCCGCCGAGATGCGCGCCGACAACCCCAACGCCAAGGTGGACATCAGCCGCTTCAAGGGCCTGGGCGAGATGGACCCCCACGAGCTGTGGGAGACCACCATGGACCCGGAGCGCCGGTCCCTCCGCCGGATCACCCTGGAGGACGCGGTGGCCGCCGACCAGGTCTTCACCATCCTCATGGGGGAGCAGGTGGAGCCGAGAAAGGCGTGGATCGAGCAGAACGCCCGCAACGCCGACGCCGCCAATCTGGACTATTGACGAGGTAACCGTATGGCACACAACAGAGATTACAAGCCCGAGGACATCGCCTTCCCCAACCAGGTCATCACCGAGTCCGAGCTGGTGGGGGAGATGGAGAAGTCCTACATCGAATACGCCATGTCGGTCATCGTGGGGCGCGCCCTGCCCGACGTGCGGGACGGCCTGAAGCCTGTCCACCGCCGCATCCTCTACACCATGTATGAGAGCGGCCTCACCTCCGACAAGCCCTTCAAGAAGTCGGCCACCTGCGTGGGCGACGTGCTGGGCAAGTACCACCCCCACGGCGACGCGTCGGTGTACGACGCCATGGTCCGCCTGGCCCAGAACTTCTCCATGCGCTATATGCTGGTGGACGGCCACGGCAACTTCGGCAGTGTGGACGGCGACCCCCCGGCGGCCTATCGTTACACCGAGGCCAGGATGTCCAGGATCGCCAACGAGATGCTCCGGGACATCGACAAGGAGACGGTGGACTGGCAGCCCAACTTCGACGAGAGCCGCCAGGAGCCCCGCGTCCTGCCCTCCCGGTTCCCCAATCTGCTGGTGAACGGCTCCAGCGGCATCGCCGTGGGCATGGCCACCAACATCCCGCCCCACAATCTCCGGGAGGTCATCGACGCCACCATCTGCGTGCTGGACAACGAGAACGCCACCCTGGACGATCTGATGGAGCATATCAAGGGCCCCGACTTCCCCACCCGGGGCATCATCATGGGCCGGTCCGGCATCCGGGCGGCCTACGCCACCGGCCGGGGCAAGGTAGTGGTCCGGGCCCGGGCCGACTTCGAGGAGCACGGCAAGGACCGGGTGCGGATCATCGTGTCCGAGCTGCCCTATCAGGTGAACAAGCGCCAGCTCATCAAGAACATCGCCGAGCAGGTGAAGGACAAGCGCTTGGAGGGCATCTCCGACCTGCGGGACGAGACCGACCGCAACGGCATGCGCATCGTCATCGAGCTGAAGAAGGACGCCAATCCCCAGGTGGTGCTCAACCGGCTGTACGCCCAGACGGCCCTCCAGTCCAATTTCTCCATCATCCTGCTGGCCCTGGTCAACGACCAGCAGCAGCCTAAAATTTTGACCCTCCGGGGCATCCTGGACGAGTATATCGCCCACCAGGAGGACGTGCTGGTGCGCCGCACCCGGTACGACCTCCGCAAGGCCCGGGAGCGGGCCCATTTGCTGGAGGGCCTGCTCATCGCCCAGGACAACATCGACGAGGTCATCCGCATCATCCGCACCAGCTACGACAACGCCAAGCAGCGCCTGATGGAGCGGTTCAGCCTGGACGACGTGCAGGCCCAGGCCATCTGCGATATGCGGCTCATCGCCCTCCAGGGCCTGAACCGGGAGAAGCTGGAGGCGGAGTACAAGGAACTGGAGGAGAAGATCGCCTACTTTGAGCGCCTCCTGGCCGACGAGGCCCTGCTCCGCCAGGTGCTGAAGGACGAGCTCATCGAGATCCGGGACAAGTACGGGGACGAGCGCCGCACCGAGATCGGCGTGGTGGAGAACGACCTGGACATCGAGGATCTGATCGCCGAGGAGCAGTCGGTGTTCACCATGACCGCCGGCGGCTATATCAAGCGCACCAGCGCCAGCGAGTACGCCGCCCAGGGGAAGGGCGGCATGGGCCGCAAGGGCATGGCCACCCGGGAGGAGGACTACGTCACCGACGTGTTCACCGCCTCCACCCACGACTATATCCTCTTCTTCACCGACAAGGGCCGGGTGTTCCGCAAGAAGGGCTATCAGATCCCCGAGGCGGGCCGCACCGCCCGGGGGACCAACATCGTCAACGTGCTCCAGGTGGAGCCGGGGGAGAAGGTCTCCGTGATGCTCCACACCCGGGACATCACCACCGAGGGGGATCGGTACCTCACCATGTTCACCCGGAACGGCACGGTGAAGCGGCTGGACGCCGCGAAGCTGAAAAACCTCCGCAACAACGGCCTGCGGGTCATCACCCTGGACGAGGGGGACGAGCTCATCACCGTCAAGGAGACCGACGGGCACATGGACCTGCTCATCGCCACCCACGACGGCATGGCCATCCGCTTCCCGGAGAACAAGGTCCGTCCCCTGGGCCGGCAGGCCATGGGCGTGCGGGGCATCCGCCTCCGGGCAGGGGACTACGTGGTGGACGCCGCCCGGGCCTGGCCCGACCGCACGGTGCTCACCGTCACCGAGAACGGCTTTGGCAAGCGCTCCCCGGTGGAGGACTACCGAGTCACCGACCGGGGCGGCCTGGGCATCAAGAACTACCAGCTCACCGAAAAGACCGGCAAGGTGGCGGGGGTCAAGGTGGTCACCGGCGAGGAGGACCTGCTGCTAGTCACCCAGTCCGGCACCCTGATCCGCACCCCGGCGGACGGCGTCCGTCTCACCGGCCGGGCCGCCCAGGGGGTCATCGTCATGCGCTTCAAGGAGGAGGGCGACCGGGTCATCGCCATCGCCCTGGCCGACCGGGAGGACCAGCCGGACAGCGCCGGCGCGGACGAGCTCTCTCCCGCCCCCGCCGAAGAGTGACAGGGCGGGCGCGGCCCCGAAGAAATGTTTGACATTTCGACCGTTTTCATGTACTCTTATAACAGGAAAAGGAAACGCCGATGAAAACAGTCACGCTCTATACCGACGGCGCCTGCTCCGGCAACCCCGGCCCCGGCGGCTGGGGGGCCATCCTGATGTATGGCCGCCACAAAAAGGAGCTATCCGGCGGGGTGGCGTCCACCACCAACAACCGCATGGAGCTCACCGCCGTCATCCGGGGGCTGGAGGCCCTCACCGAGCCCTGCGTGGTGGAGCTCTGGTCCGACTCCAAGTACGTCGTCGACGCGCTGGACAAGGGCTGGGCCAGGAACTGGAAGGCCAAGGGCTGGGTGAAGGGGGATAAAAAGCCCGCCCTGAACCCGGACCTGTGGGACAGGCTGCTGGAGCTGTGCGAAACGCACACTGTGCGCCTCCACTGGGTCAAGGGCCACGCGGAGAATCCTTATAACAACCGCTGCGACGAAATGGCGGTGTCGGAGTGGCAGAAATTGAAACGCGAGAGCTGATCCCTTGTTTGTGACCGCCGGAGGCGGATAAACAAAAAGCTAAGAAATATAAAGAAAGAAGGAGAATCATCATGGGCAAGTTCGAGATCAAAGCGTCCAATAACGGTCAGTACGTATTCAACCTGAAGGCCGGCAACGGCGAGGTCATCCTCTCCGGCGGCGAGACCTACTCCTCTGTGGACACCGCCAAGGGCGGCTGCGCCTCCGTGGCGAAGAACGCCAACGTCCACGTGGAGGACCAGACCAAGGAGGGCTATGAGACCCTGACCAACCCCAAGTATGAGCTGTATCAGGACAAGGCCGGCGAGTATCGCTTCCGCCTGAAGGCCAGCAACGGCGAGAACATCGGCCGCAGCGAGGGCTACAAGGCCAAGGCCAGCGCCCTGAACGGCATCGAGTCCGTGGGCAAGAACGCCCCCGACGCCCCCGTCGTGGTGGTGGAGGAGTAATTCGGATACATCCGCGCACAAAGAAAGGGCGCCGGCGTGAGCCGGCGCCCTTCTCTTATGCGCATTTGTTTATTCCTCGTCCTCGGTCTTGGTCACCGCGATGTTCAGCTCGTCCAGCTGGGCCTGGGTGACGTCGCCGGGGGCGCCCATCATCACGTCCTGGGCGTTCTTGTTCATGGGGAAGGGGATGACCTCCCGGATGGTCTCGGCGCCGGTGAGCAGCATCACCATCCGGTCCACCCCGGGGGCGATGCCCGCGTGGGGCGGCGCGCCGTAGCAGAAGGCGTTATACATGGCGGGGAACTTGGCCTTCACGTCGTCCTCGCCAAGGCGGACCAGCTGGAAGGCCTCGATCATGATCTCCGGGTCGTGGTTCCGCACCGCGCCGGAGGACAGCTCCACCCCGTTGCACACCAGGTCGTACTGGTAGGCGGTGATGGACAGGGGGTCGATCTCCCCGGCCGCCGCCTTTTGCAGTACCTCCAGCCCGCCGTTGGGCATGGAGAAGGGGTTGTGGCAGAACTCCAGCTCCCCGCTCTCCTCGCCGATCTCGTACATGGGGAAGTCCACGATCCAGCAGAACTCGTACCGCTCCTTGTCCATGTGGGCGGGGCAGAAGGCCCCCAGCTTGCTGCGCAGCACGCCGGCGGTCTTTTGGGCGGTGAGCAGGTTTCCGGCGGCGAGGCCCACGAAGCAGCCCGGTTTGAGGCCCAGCGCCTCCACCGCCCGCTCCTTGAGGGGCTGCACGAACTTGGCGATGCCCCCCACGATCTCGCCGCTTTCGTCATATCGGAACCAGTAGGCCTTCTGGCCCGCCTGGACCTCCACATCGGCGCACAGCTTGTCGATCTGCTTCCGGGTGCCCTCGAAGCCGGAGACCACCACCGCCTTGACGGTGTTTCCTTCAAACGGCCCGAACCCGCAGCCGGACAGCAGCTCGGTGGCGTCGGTCAGCTCCAGATCGATGCGCAGGTCGGGCTTGTCGGTGCCGTATCTGTCCATGGCCTCCAGGTAGGGGATGCGCCGGAAGGGGGCCTCCGAGGCAACATGATACGTCCCGTATTTGGCGAAGATGGGAGGCAGCACCCGCTCCAGCACGGCGAACACGTCCTCCTGGTCGGCGAAGGCCATCTCCATGTCCAGCTGATAGAACTCGCCGGGGGAGCGGTCGCCCCGGGCGTCCTCGTCCCGGAAGCAGGGGGCGATCTGGAAATAGCGGTCAAAGCCGGAGGTCATCAGCAGCTGCTTGAACTGCTGGGGGGCCTGGGGCAGGGCGTAGAACTTGCCGGGGTGTTTTCTGCTGGGCACCAGGTAGTCCCGGGCCCCCTCGGGGGAAGAGGCGGTCAAAATCGGGGTGGTGATCTCCAGAAAGCCCTCGCCGATCATGGCGGAGCGGAGGGCGGCCACCACCTGGCACCGCAGGACGATGTTCTTCTTGACCTCCGGGTTGCGCAGGTCCAGATAGCGGTACTTCAGCCGGAGGGCCTCGTCGGCCTCGGTGGAGCGGTTGATCTGGAAGGGCAGCTCGTTATACCGGCACCGGCCCAGCACCTCGATCTTCTCCGGGACGATCTCGATGTCGCCGGTGGGCAGCTTGGGATTCTTGCTGTCCCGCTCCCGGACGACGCCCTCCACGGCGATGGTGCTCTCCTTGTTGATGCCCTTGACCTGGGCCATGAGGGCCTCGGTCTCGATGACCACCTGGGTGGTCCCGTAAAAATCCCGGAGGACGACGAAGGCAAAGTTCTGCCCCACCTCCCGGACGTTCTCCAGCCAGCCCACCAGCCGGACGGACTGCCCCACATGCTCCATGCGGAGCTCGCCGCAGGTGTGGGTGCGCATCTGAACCATGTAAATCAACTCCAGTTCGTATATTTAAATGGATGTATTACGATTTGTTTATTGCTCCGGCTCCCGGATGGGCGCGGCATCGGCTTTCCCGGCCAGCCCAGCCTTCACCAGGGCGATGGCCTCGTCCACCGGCGCCGTTTTCTGCTCCCCGGCGGCCATGTCCTTCACCGACACCGCGCCCTGGGCGATCTCGTCCTCCCCCAGCAGCGCCACATAGGGGATGTTCAGCTTGTCCGCGTAGGACATCTTCTGCTTGAACTTCCGCTGCTCGGTGTAGAGCTGGGTCCGCACCCCGGCCCCCCGCAGGGCGGTGGCGAAGGAGATGGCCGGGGCCAGGTCGCCGGTCATGGGGATGACCAGTACGTCCGCCGGGGCGGTATTCATCTGATCGTTCAGGTAGCCCTGCTCCTCCAGCACGTAGAACAGCCGGGTGAGGCCGATGGAGATGCCCACTCCGGGGAGTTGTTTATCCGTATAATATTCCGCTAAGTTATCATACCTGCCCCCGGAGCAGATGGACCCGATCTCCGGGTGGTCCAGCATGGCGGTCTCGTAGACGGTGCCGGTGTAGTAGTCCAGCCCCCGGGCGATGGTCAGGTCCACGGTGAAGTGGTCCTCGGGCACCCCGAAGGCGGACAGGCAGCTCACCACGGCGGCCAGCTCGTCCAGGCCGGCGTCAAAGACCTCGTTTCGGCCCCGGTAGCCCTCAAGGGCGGCAAGGACTTCCCCTTGACTGCCCTTGATGCCGATGAATTTCAAAATCTCCCCGGCCTGTCCGGCGGTGAGGCCGATCTCCTCGTCGGTGAGCAGCTCCGCCACCTTGTCCGGCCCGATCTTGTCCAGCTTGTCCACGGTGCGCATGATGTCCCCGGACTTCTCCGACAGGCCCAGCATGGCGTAGAACCCGTTGAGGATCTTCCGATTGTTCACCCGGATCTGGAAGCGTTTGAGCCCCAGGGCGGTGAAGGTCTGGTAGATGACGGCGGGGATCTCCGCCTCGTTGACGATGTCCAGCTTCCCGTCGCCGATCACGTCAATGTCCGCCTGATAGAACTCCCGGAACCGGCCCCGCTGGGCCCGCTCCCCACGATAGACCTTGCCGATTTGGAACCGGCGGAAGGGGAAGGTCAGCTCCCCGTAGTGGAGGGCCACGTACTTGGCCAGGGGCACCGTCAGGTCGAACCGCAGGGACAGGTCGCTGTCCCCCTTGGTGAAGCGATAGATCTGCTTTTCGGTCTCGCCGCCGGCCTTGGCCAGCAGCACCTCGGACGCCTCGATGATGGGGGTGTCCAGGGGGGTGAAGCCGTACAGGGCGTAGGACTGCCGCAGCAGCTCCGCCATCTTTTCAAACTGCGCCTGCTTTTCCGGCAGCAGCTCCATGAAGCCGGAGAGCGTCCTCGGTTTCAGTTTCGCCATAGGGATCCTCCTCTGGGGCGTCCGCCGGACAAAACAGATGCTCCCATCCCACAGCCATGGGACGAGAGCATTGCTGTGTCGCGGCGGCGTCCTGATAACTTACAGTATAAAAATATCGGAAAACGACGAATAGTTTATACCCGCAGGGGGGTGGTGGGCTTGATGAGCTCCCGCCAGTCCAGGTCGCCCCGGGCCAGGCCGTGCATGAGCATCTCGGCGGTGGCGGCGTTGGTGGCGATGGGCACGTTGTGCTGGTCGCACAGGCGAGTGATATAGGCCAGGTCCTGGTCCAGCTCGTCGGAGGTGGGGTCGTTGAAGAACAGCACCATGTCGATCTCGTCATAGGCGATGCGGGCGCCGATCTGCTGGCAGCCGCCGTGGGCGTGGGCAAGGAAGAGCTGGACGGGCAGGCCGGTGGCGTCGGCCACCAGGCGGCCGGTGCGGCTGGTGGCGCACACCGTGTGCTTGGACATGATGCCGCAGTAGGCGATGCAGAACTGCACCATCAGTTCCTTCTTGTTGTCATGGCTCATCAGCGCGATGTTCATGAGATCGTCCCTTTCTATGAGGATGTCAGCGGATGCGCAGCAGGGGCGTCCGCTGGCCGAGCAAACGTTTGGCGATGTTCAGATAGGCGGGGGAGGCCCCCTTATACGAGGCCAGCACCATGGGCTCGCCCGCGGCGGCTGCCACGGTCACGTTGGGGTCCTCCGGCACCACCCCCAGCAGGGGCAGCCCGGCGGTGTCCATGGCGTTGTCCAGGGAGGTGCGCAGGGTGCGGATGAGGCTGGGCTTTACCCGGTTCATCACCAGGTGGATGTCCCCCACCCTGCCCGTCAGCTCCGCCACGGTGCGCTGGGCGTCCCGCAGGGCGGCGGCGTCCACCGCGGACACCACGACGGCCCGGTCCGCGGCGGCGAGGGCCAGCTGGAAGCCGGCCCCCAGGCCGGCGGGGGAGTCCATCAGCACAAAGTCGAAGCAGTCTTTCGCCTCGCCGATCACCGCGCAAAAGGCGTCTCCGTCCAACCCCCGGTCGGACAGGGGGGCGGTGAGCAGGTACAACCCCCGGACGCCGGGATGCTCCACCGCCGCGTTCAGCAGGGAGCAGCGGCGGGCCATCACGTCGGAGAAGTCCATGACCGCCCGGTCGGACAGGCCCAGCACCAGATCCAGATTCCTCAGGCCGATGTCCACGTCCACGCACAGCACCCGCTGGCCAAGGGCAGCCAGGCACCCGGCCACCCCGGCGGTGACCGAGGTCTTGCCGGTGCCGCCCTTGCCGGACGTGACCACGATGGCGGTGCCCATAGGCGCCCTCCTCTCCAGATGATAGCATGATTTCCCGCCGATGGCAACCAAAATTTCAAAAAACCACACAAAATGGGGTAAAAATTTGCGAAAATGCCGAAAAATGAGGAAATTTGTGCTTATAAAGGATGATTTTGGATTTTCGCCCACCGCCGGGGATACCGCTCCGGCGTGGGGGAGACCTTTTCCACCACGACCAGCCGGCGCGCCTCGCTCCGTCCGGGGATGGCGTAGGGAGATACCCCTGCCGCCCGCCCGCCCAGCAGGGCGATGGCCTCCCGGGCCTCCTCCAGCTCGGTGCCGGCCTCCGGCCCCTTCATGGCCAGGAACGCTCCCCCCACCTTGACGAAGGGCAGGCACAGCTCGCACAGCACCGGCAGAGCGGCCACCGCCCGGGCCGCGGCGAAGTCGAAGCGCTCCCGGAGGGCGGGGCTGTGTACCGCCTCCTCCGCCCGGGCGTGGAGGGTGGTCACCTGGTCGAGGCCCAGCGCCTCCGCCGTCTCCGCCAGCCAGTCCAGCCGCTTGTTCAGGCTGTCCAGCAGGGTGACCGACAGAGAGGGGACCAGGATCTTCAGGGCCAGGCCGGGGAAGCCCGCCCCGGTGCCCACATCGATGAGGGTCTTTCCCTCCAGGCCGGCGAAGTCCAGCAGGGCGGCGCAGTCCAGCATGTGGAGGGCGGCCACGTCCTCCGGCTCCGTGATGGCGGTCAGGTTCATCACCCGGTTTTTCTCCAGGAGCCGCCGGCCGTATTCCGCCAGCAGGGCGGGGGCGTCGGGACTGGCTTTTGCGGCCAGCCCCATCTCCTCCAGGCCCGCCCGGATGAGCTGTTCCACGGCCCTCACCCCGCGAAGGCGGCGATCAGCGCCGGGACGCCCAAAAGCAGCCCGAAGGCGATGCCGGCGGCGCAGACGATCAGCGCCGCCACCCCGCCGGCCACACCGCCGTAGGCGGCGCCCAGCTTCAGCCGCCGGGCGGTCACCACCAGCAGCGCCGTACACACCGGCACCAAGAACAGGGGGAAGGCTCCCGGCAGATCCTTTCCGGGGAAGTACAGGGCGAACCACAGGATGCCCAGGAGCATGAGCACATAGGCCACGCCCATCCAGGCCGCGGCACGCTTTTCAAAGGAGGCCGGCTCGTAGCCGGGGCCCTCCTCCTCTATGGAGTTGTCGTCCTCGTTGTCGAGGGGTTCGCGGTCAAGATCGGCCATGAGGCGCCTCCACGAATGGAAATTTGTGGGATTACTTCTGGTCCTTCAGGATGTCCCGGATCTCGGTGAGCAGCTTTTCCTCGGCGGAGGGCTCGGGAGGCGCCGCGGGGGCCTCCTCTTCCTTCTTCTTGGCGGCGTCCATGGCCTTGTTCACCGCCTTGACGATGAGGAACACCACCAGGGCCAGGATCAGGAAGTTGATGATGGCGGAGATAAAGTTGCCGTAGTTCAGGGTGTTGGGGGCGGCGTCCGGGGCCGGGGGGAAGATGGAGGGCAGGGGGATGCTCATGGCGGAGAAATCCACGCCGCCCAGGAAGATGGACACGATGGGCATGATCACGTCGTTGGTGAGGGAGGTGGTGATGGTGGAGAAGGCGCCGCCGATGATGACGCCCACCGCCAGGCCAAGGACGTTGCCCTTATTGATGAAGGCTTTGAACTCCTCGATAAATTTTTTCATAAGTACAGTCCTCTCTTTTTTGTACGGTATTCACGTTAAATGTTTCACGTGAAACACGTCGTCGCCAGCTTCGTATCATTCGCTTCCGCCTGCGGCGAAAGCTCACTCACTCCGCGGCTCCTCCTTTCCCCGCAAAGCGAAGGGCAGCTTTGTGGGGGCCCCGGAAGGGGAAGGCATCTTACGCCTTGTCGGGGTCGGGGATGATGTCGGCCAGGTTCACGCTGTCGTCGAACATCTCGGCCTCGGCGGGGTCGGGGGCCTCGTCCGCGTCGATCCCGTCGGCGGGCTCCTCCGGGGTCAGGCCGGGCAGGAAGGTGATGTCCACCTTGGTGCCGCCGTCCTCCGGGTTGGGGGCTTTCACGGCGGTCCAGGCCAGGGCCTTCACGGCGGTCACGCCGGTCTCGTCGTCCTTCTCCACCTTGTAGGGGATGAGGGCCGCGGCGGCGGCCACGCCGGCAAGGCCGGCCAGAGCTTTCCAAATCTTCATGGTGACTTCTCCTCTCGTCTTTGTATGAGTATCCGGGACGGACTTGCGCTCAGTGTTTGGGAGTCAGGACCCTGGTCCCGCCCATGTAGGGCCACAGCACCTCGGGGATGGTGACGGAGCCGTCGGCCTGGAGGTGGTTTTCCAGCAGGGCGATGAGCATCCGGGGCGGGGCCACCACGGTATTGTTCAGGGTGTGGGGCAGGTACATGCCCTTCTCGCCCTTCACCCGCATTTTCAGCCGGCGGGCCTGGGCGTCCCCCAGGTTGGAGCAGGAGCAGACCTCAAAGTACCTCTTCTGCCGGGGGGACCAGGCCTCGATGTCGCAGGACTTGACCTTCAGATCGGCCAGGTCGCCGGAGCAGCACTCCAGCTGCCGCACGGGGATGTCCATGGAGCGGAACAGCTCCACCGAGAACTGCCACATCTTCTCGTACCAGGCCATGGAGTCCTCGGGTTTGCAGACCACGATCATCTCCTGCTTTTCAAACTGGTGGATGCGGTACACCCCCCGCTCCTCGATGCCGTGGGAGCCCTTCTCCTTGCGGAAGCAGGGGGAGTAGGAGGTCAGCGTCTGGGGCAGGGAGTCCTCCGGGATGATCTGGTCGATGAATTTGCCGATCATGGAGTGCTCGCTGGTGCCGATGAGATAGAGGTCCTCCCCCTCGATCTTGTACATCATGGCCTCCATGTCCGTCTGGGACATGACCCCCTCCACCACGTTGCCATGGATCATGAAGGGGGGCACGCAGAAAGTGAAGCCCTTGCCGATCATAAAGTCCCGGGCGTAGGCCAGCACCGCCTCGTGGAGCCGGGCGATGTCGCCCATCAGGTAGTAGAAGCCCGCGCCGGACACCCGGCCGGCGGCGTCCATGTCCACCCCGTCGAAGGACTCCATGATCTGGGTGTGGTAGGGGATCTCGTAGTCGGGCACCACGGGCTCGCCGAACCGCTGGACCTCCACGTTGCAGGTGTCGTCGGGGCCGATGGGCACGCTGGGGTCGATGATGTTGGGGATCACCAGCATGATCCTGCGGATCTGGGCGGCCAGCTCATCCTCCAGCTTCTCCAGCTCGGCCAGACGGTCGGCGTTGGCCTTCACTTTGGCCTTGGCCTCCTCCGCCTCCGCCAGCTTGGAGGGATCCTTCTTGGCCTGGCCCATAAGCATCCCCACCTGTTTGGACAGGGTGTTCCGCTGGGAGCGCAGCTCGTTGGCTTCGGTCATGGCGGCGCGGTTCCGGGCGTCCAGCTCGATGACCTGATCCACCAGGGGCAGCTTTTCGTCCTGGAACTTCTTTTTGATGTTCTCCTTGACGATCTCCGGGTTCTCCCGGACGAACTTGATGTCTAACATTGGTATCACCTTTATCGTGAGATTTTATTTCTTTTTGAGAGGCAGCTCCTCCAGCAGGTCCAGCAGGTCGTTCAGATCGTCGGTGCCGTAGAACTCCAGGGACAGCCGGCCCTTCTTCCCCCGGCCGGAGACGGTCACCTTCCGGCCCAGCCGGCCGGACAGCTCCTTTTCCACCTGGCGGATGTAGATCTGATTGGGGTCGTCCTTTTGAGGCCGGTCGTCCGGGTGGAGGTCCCCCTCGTAGACGAAACGGCGGGCGGCGGCCTCCGCCTGCCGGACGCTGAGGCCGCTTTTGAGGATGTGCTGGGCGAAGGCGGTCCGGGCCTTGTCGCTGCCCTCCACCGCCAGCACCGCCCGGGCGTGGCCGGCGGACAGTTTGCCCTCCGCCACCAGCTCCCGCACGGGCCCGGGCAGGGCGGTGAGCCGCAGGGCGTTGGCCACGGCGGGCCGGGATCTGCCCATCCGCCGGGCCACCTCCTCCTGGGTCATGCCGTACTTGGAGATGAGGGCCTCGTAGCCCTCCGCCTCCTCTATGGGGTCCAGGTCCTCCCGCTGGAGGTTCTCGATGAGGCCCAGCTCCATCACCAGGCGGTCGTCCGCCTCCACGATGACCACGGGCACCTCCCGGAGGCCGGCCTGCTTGGCCGCCCGCCAGCGGCGCTCCCCGGCGATGATCTGATAGTAGCCGGTGGATAGCCGCCGCACCGTGATGGGCTGGAGGATACCGTGCTCCCGGATGGAGTCGGCCAGGTCGTCCAACGCCGCCTCGTCAAACCGCTTCCGGGGCTGGTTCAGGCCGGGCTCCACCTGGGAGATGGGCAAGGAGACCGAGCCCGCCTCCGGGGCGTTGAGCCCCGCGTCCCCGATGAGGGCGCCCAGGCCCTTGCCCAGGCCGCCTTTTGGCTTTGGCATTGTTACCACCTCTATCTATGATTTCGTTCCATAAACTCTTTCGCCAGGTCCCCATAGGCCTCGGCGCCCCGGGAGAAGGGGTCGTAGGCGGTCACGGGGAGGCCGTGGCTGGGGGCCTCGGACAGGCGCACGTTCCGGGGGATGACGGTGGCGAACACCTTGCCGGGGAAGTGGCGCTTGACCTCCTCCGCCACCTGCATGGACAAGTTTGTACGGCCGTCATACATGGTGAGCACCACCCCCTCCAGCTCCAGGGCCGGATTGAGGCTCCGCTTGGCCAGGCGGACGGTGTACAACAGATCGGACAGGCCCTCCAGGGCGTAATACTCACATTGCACGGGCACCAGGAGGGTGTCCGCCGCGCAGAGGGAGTCCAGAGTCAGCAGCTCCAGAGAGGGCGGGCAGTCGATAAAGATGTAGTCGTAGCGGTCCTTGACCGGCTCCAGGGCGTCCCGCAGGCGGAACTCCCGCCGCTCCAGGGCGATCAGCTCCACCGTGGCCCCGGACAGGGCCTTGTTGGAGGGGATCACGTCCGCCCATTTGGTGGGGCAGATGGCCTTTTCCAGGTCGGAATAGCCCAAAATCACGTCATAAATGTTGGGGGAGCGGGTCTTGTCCAGGCCGAAGCCGGAGGTGGCGTTGCCCTGGGGGTCGAAGTCGCACACCAGCACTTTGGCCCCCCGGGCGGTGAGGGCGGCGGCCAGGTTCACGCAGGTGGTGGTCTTGCCCACGCCGCCCTTTTGGTTCACTGTGGCGATGGTCTTGCCCAAAGCATACCCGCCCCTTCCTCAAATTAAACCGCAGATTTCGCAGTGTACCTAATTATATAGTAGGCGGGCGGGAATTTCAACTGTTTTGTGAGAGGAAAGGGCAAAAGATAAAGGGGAATGTTTCACGTGAAACATCCCCTTTTTGTCATCGCCTGGAATAGGGTTTATCGTTGTCGGTGAGGCCCACCAGATAGTCCACGCTGGTGCCGTAATACTGCGCCAGCATAACGGCGAAGTCCAGCGGCAAAGGACGCTCGCCGCGCTCGAACTTGGAGTACAACGACTGGTCACAGTGGAGGTATTCGGCGATCTGGCGCTGCTTCAGGTCTCTATCCTCCCGGAGGTCGCGGATGCGAAGTTTCATTTTCATCACCATGGTTACTATAGCGCGGGACATATTGTCCTATTGACAAAATGGACGATATGTCCTAAACTATATAAGAGGTGACAGAAAATGCCAGATTATAAAGAGATGTACCTGAAAATGATGCGGGCTTCGGAAAAGGCCCTCCGGCAGATGGAGGCGGCCACGGCGGAGCTCATCGCCGCCCAGCGGGCGTGCGAGGAACTGTATGTCAGCCAGCCGGAGCCGGAGCTGAGGGTCATCGGGCCGGCGCCCGGGGAGGAGCGGTAGGCGCCGCCTCCTGCTTGGGGATGTGGATGGTCAGGGTGATCTCGCTGTCGGTCTCCTCCCGGCCGCAGCGGGCGGCCACCCCCGCCGACTGCATCACCGCCAGCCCCCGCCGGACGGTGTTGAGGAACAGCCGCACATCTTTGAACCGATAGATGGGGGAGGCCCTGCGGGGCCGCTCCTCCTGCCTGCACAGCCGGTCGATGTACTCCTCGGTCCTGGCCACGTTCAGCCGGGCTTTCAAGATGTGCTCCAGGGCCGCGCGCTGGCGGTCTGGGTCCTCCAGCCGGAGGAGGGCCCGGGCATGGCGCTCGGTGAGGCGGTTTGAGCGGAGGGAGGCGATCACGTCGGGGGGCAGCTTCAGCAGGCGGAGCTTGTTGGCCACGGCGGACTGGCTTTTGCCCACCCGCCGGGCGGCCTCCTCCTGGGACAGGTGGAACCGCTCGATGAGCCGGCGCAGGGCCTCGGCCTCCTCCCACACGTCCAGGTCCCGGCGCTGGAGGTTTTCGATGAGGGCCAGCAGGGAGGAGGTCTGCTCGTCCGCCTCTATGGGGAGGCAGGGCACGGTGGTGAGGCCCGCCAGCTGAGCCGCCCGGAGGCGGCGCTCCCCCGCCACCAGCTCCCAGCCGTTCACGGTGCGCCGCACCGACAGGGGCTGGAGGACGCCCACCGAGGCGATGGAGCGGGACAGCTCCTCCAGGCCCTGCCGGTCGAAGTCGCGGCGGGGCTGATGGGGGTTGGGTTTCAGCTCTTTCACGGGGATGTCTATGATCTGGCGCCGGTCCGTTTTTCGGAAAAGGGGCATGAGACCGCCTCCTCAAGTACCGTTTGGACAAGCATAACCCCCTCCCGGTGGAAAAATCCATCGAAAGGGGGCGTGGGAGAGATTTCTCTCAACAAAAGGCGAACCGGGGCTTTCGCCCCGGTCCTGAAATGGAGGATAGAATGAAAAAGAAAGGATATCTCTTGCAATCCTTACGATAGAGAGGAATCGTTACGAAAGTTCACAAACATTTATTACAAATCTATTAAATCTAACGGGTCCGTCCGCACGCCGGCGAAAAACCGCCCCAGCAGCGCCCGGCACTCGTCCGCCAGCAGGCCGCCGTACAGCCGGGGGCGGTGGTTGAATCGCTCCTCGAACAGGTTGAGTACCGAGCCGCAGCAGCCGGATTTCCCCTCCCGGGCGCCGTAGCGCACCTCGGCGATGCGGGAGTTGATGATGGCCCCGGCGCACATGGGGCAGGGCTCCAGGGTCACGTACAGGGCGCAGCCGGACAGCCGCCAGCTCCCAACCCGCCGGCAGGCCGCCTGGATGGCGCACAGCTCCGCGTGGGCGGCGGCCTGGCCCAGCTCCTCCCGGCGGTTGCGGCCCTCGCCGATGATCTCCCCCTCTGGGGAGACGATCACGCAGCCCACCGGCACGTCCCCGGAGGCGAAACACTCCTCCGCCAGGGCGATGGCGCGGCGCATATAGTCCTCATGGGTCATGGCGGGGCCTCCTTTTCAGCCTTTTTCCCATTATAGCACAAAAATTCCGAATGGCGCAAATTTCTCTTGACATATATCGATGTTTGATATATCCTTGGAATATCAATATTCGATATAGGAGGCGGGGACATGGCCAGAGAGAAGCTGGAGACCCTGACCGAGCAGATGTATTACCTGCTGCTGGCGCTGTGCCGGCCGGGGCACGGGTACGCGGTGATGGAGCGGGTGGAGAAGCTGTCCCACGGGCGGCTGCGGCTGGGGCCGGGGACCCTCTACACCCTGCTGGGCCGGTTCGAGCGGGAGAAGCTCATCCGGCTGGACCGAACGGAGGATACCCGGAAGATCTACCGGCTGACGGCGGAGGGCGAGGCGGCCCTCCGGGAGGAGCATGAGCGGCTGCGGCGGCAGCTGGCCGACGGCGAGGCGATCCTTGGAAAGGAGGGCGACCATGAGGGACAGGAAGTATGTGCTGTTTCGGTCCTCCCCGTACCTGTACAAGGGGATGGAGGAGTATCTGAACGAGCAGGCGGAGAACGGCTGGGAGCTGGAGTCCGCGGGGCCGCTGGTGGGAAAGTTCCACCGGACTTGGCGGACTGACCTGCGGTATAGCGTGGACCTGATCCCCCGGGACGAGGGATACCGCCGGGAGTATTTCGATCTGTGCCGGGACGCGGGGTGGGAGCTCATCGAGACCCTGCCGTCGGTGGCGGTGTTCGCCTCCCTGCCGGGGGCCGACCCGCCTCCGGTCCAGAGCGACCCGGCCATCGAGCGGGAGAACTTCACACAGACGATGGCGGGGGACCTGATCCGCACCGGGCTCCTCCTGGCGGCGGGGATCGCGTTCTTTATCTGGCTGCGCCTTGAGATCGCCCGGACGGCTTCCATCCAGGCCCCGCCCCTCTTCGTGGGGATCTACCGGCTCTGGTTGACCGTCAACGCCGACGCGCTGGCGGGCATGATCCTCCTGGAGGTGGCGAGCCTGCTGGCGGTATGGCTGTCCGCCCGGACCCAGGAGGGCGCCCCTATCCCGCCCCGGTGGGCCCTGTGGGTCAATGGGATCGGTGACGTGTTGATGCTGGGGATCGCCGCGTCGGCCTGGCTGGTGTACGCGGCCCACTGGATCTACGGGCGGGGGCTGGACCCCCGGATGCTGCTGCTGACGGCGGCGCTGGCGGGGGCGGCCTGCCTGCTCCTCGCCCTGGCGGGGCAGCGGTCCGGCCGGACGCTGAACCGCGCCCGGCGGTGGATGGTCCTGCTGGGTCTGCTGGTGCTGGCGGCCGCCGTGGGGCTATATCTGATTTTGCGGTACATAGACTTTAACTTTTCTGAGGTTGGTGTGACTATGCTTGATTTTTTGCTGACCGCGGTGGAATACCTGGCGGGGCGGGCGCTGCCGATTTTGATCGGGCTGGCCGCGTATGGCGTCATCCGGCTGCTGCTGCTCCGGCGGGACGTTCTGGTCAGGCGGGGGAGGGCCCATGAGATCGGGCTGGCGGTGTTCGCCCTATATGCGGCGGCGGTGCTGTCCCTGACCTATCTGCCCCTGCGGCCCATATCCGAGGGCGGATTTTCGTTCAACTCCACCATATGGGGCCTCCTGACCGGGACCTACACCGCCGGGAGCTGGGTCTTTACCATGATGGCCGCCAACGTGGTGATGTTCCTCCCCCTGGGGTTTCTGGCGAGCCTGCTGTGGCGGCAGCGGCCCTGGCAGACGCTGGCCCTCTGTCTGGCGGCCACCCTGTGTATCGAGCTGCTCCAGCCGCTGGCGGGGCGGAGCTTCGACATCGACGACATCCTGCTGAACTTCCTGGGCGGGGCGCTGGGACTGCTGGCGGCGCTGGGGTTCCAAAAGCTGTGGCCCCAGGCGGCGGAGAAACTGAAAAGCGAGGCGTAAAAAAGCGCCCGGACTTGACGTCCGGGCGCTTTCGCGTATTTCCGGGGGGATTTCCCGCCTTTTAGCACATGGGCTTCAGGTCGGGGGAGATGATCAGGGTGGCCTCGGTGGCGGCCTGCACCTGCTCCACGGTGAACTCGGGGTTGATCTCCACCAGCTCCAGGCCCTTGTCGGTGACGTTCATCACGCCCATCTCGGTGATGATCTTGGTGATGCAGTGGACCGCGGTGTAGGGCAGCTTGCACTTCTTCAGGATCTTGGGGTTGCCCTTGGCGGTGTGCTCCATGGCCACGATGACCGCCTTGGCGCCCACCAGCAGGTCCATGGCGCCGCCCATGCCGGGCATCTTCTTGCCGGGGATGATCCAGTTGGCCAGAGAGCCCTCCTCGTCGACCTCCAGGCCGCCCAGGATGGTGGCGTTCACATGGCCGCCGCGGATGAAGCCGAAGGAGGTGGCGGAGTCCACAAAGCAGCCGCCCCGGACCGCGCAGGCGTTGCCGCCGCCGGCGTCGATGTTGTAAAGAGGCTCCTCATACCCCTCGATGGGGATGCCGGCGCCGATGATGCCGTTCTCAGCCTGGAGGATCACGTGGACGTCCTCAGGCAGATAGTTGGGGACCAGGGTGGGCAGGCCGATGCCCAGGTTGACCACGTCGCCGTCCTTCAGTTCGGCGGCCACACGCTTGGCGATAAAGCCCTTGATCTCAGACTTGTCCATCAATATTTCCCTCCATCCACGATGTAATTGACGCAGGCGCCGGTGACATGCACGTTCTCGGGCTCGATGTCGCCCAGCTCCACCACGTTGTCGGCCTCCACGATGACCAGATCGGCGGCGGTGGCCATCATGGGGTTGAAGTTGCGGGTCATCCCCTTGAACCACATATTGCCCATCTTGTCCACCATGTGGGCGTTCAGGATGGCCACGTCGGCGTGCAGGGGCTTCATGAGCAGGTACTCCTTGCCCTCGATGGTCTGCTTGCCCATGCAGTAGGGGGAGTCCTCCACGATGGTGCCCACGCCGGTGGGGGTGAGCACGCCGCCCAGGCCCGCGCCGCCGGCCCGGATCATCTCGGCCAGGGAGCCCTGGGGGATCAGGTCCACGGTGAGGGTCTTCTCCACCATGTT
This sequence comes from uncultured Oscillospiraceae bacterium, assembly GCA_947585425.1. Classification (GTDB taxonomy): domain Bacteria; phylum Bacillota; class Clostridia; order Oscillospirales; family Oscillospiraceae; genus Enterenecus. The sequence continues at coordinate 12,265 of CANPWZ010000022.1, read as the reverse complement.
CTGCTGGCCCACATCGGGGGTCATGCCCACGTGGGAGTTGATGACGTGCTTCACCTGATGGTTGTGGATCAGCTTGGCCATGCCCCACAGGTCGCCGTTGGGACCCTGGGCCATGCCGCAGTCGTTGCCGATGATGGTGAAGTCCTTTTTGCCGCTCTTGGAGAGGGCGTCGATGATATGGTGGGCGCTGCCGCGGCCCAGGAAACCGCCATACATGATGGTGGCCCCGTCGGGGATCATGGCGACCGCCTCTTCCAGCGAAATGATCTTGTTAGTCAATGTGATTCCTCCTTATGTATTACTCTATGGACACCGGGGGAACCGTCCCCCGGACGATCCGCTTCTCAGCACTTCTCGAACACGGTGGCGACGCCCATGCCGCCGCCGATGCACAGGGTGGCGAGGCCCTTCTTCGCCTCGGGCCGCTTGAGCATCTCGTGGAGCAGGGTGACGATGATCCGGGCCCCGGAGGCGCCCACCGGGTGGCCCAGGGAGATGGCGCCGCCGTTGACGTTGACCTTGCTCATGTCGAAATGGAGCTCCCGGGCCACGGCGATGGACTGGGCGGCGAAGGCCTCGTTGGCCTCGATCAGGTCCATGTCGTCGATGGTCAGGCCGGCCTTCTTCAGGGCCGCCCGGGAGGCGGGCACCGGGCCCACGCCCATGATCTTGGGGTCCACGCCGCCCTGGCCCCAGCCGATCAGTTTGGCCATGGGCTTCAGGCCGTACTTCTCCACCGCCTCGCCGGAGGCCAGCAGGATGGCTGCGGCGCCGTCGTTGATGCCGGAGGCGTTGGCGGCGGTGACCCGCTGCTCGTGCTTGCGGGTGTCGGCCGCATGGACCTGGGTGGGCTCAAAGGTGTGGACGATCTCGTCCTCCACGCCCTCGGGACCCACGGGGAAGGCGCCCCGCAGCTTGGCGATGCCCTCCACGGTGGTGCCGGGGCGGGGGAACTCGTCCCGCTTGAACTCCACCATCTGCTTTTTCACCTTCACCGTCACGGGGACGATCTCGTCGTCGAACCGGCCGGAGTTCTGGGCGGCCTCGGTCTTCTGCTGGGAGGAGGCGGCAAACTCGTCCAGCTCCTGGCGGGTGATGCCCCACACATCGCAGATGTTCTCGGCGGTGGTGCCCATGTGGTAGTTGTTATAGGCGTCCCACAGTCCGTCGCGGATCATGGTGTCCACCACCTTCTTGTCGCCCATGCGGGCGCCCCAGCGCTCGTCGGGCAGGGCGAAGGGGGCGGCGGACATGTTCTCGGTGCCGCCGGCCACGATGATGTCGGCGTCCCCCGCCAGGATGGCGCGGGCGCCCTCGATGACCGACTTCATGCCGGAGCCGCACACCATGCCCACCGTGTAGGCGGGGACGGAGTAGGGCAGGCCGGCCTTGACGCCCACCTGCCGGGCCACGTTCTGGCCCTGGGCGGCGGTGAGGATGGAGCCGAACATCAGCTCGTCCACCTGGTCAGGCTTCACGCCGGCGCGGGCCAGGACTTCCTTGACGACGATGGCGCCCAGCTCGGAGGAGGGAACGTCCTTCAGGGAGCCGCCGAAGGAGCCGACGGCGGTGCGGCAGCAGTTGACAACATAGATGTCTTTCATAGCATGACCTCCAGTGAATGATATGATGTCCGGGGCACTTGGTTCATCAATTATATAATAGGCGGCCGAAAAAAGCAACAGGGGAAATGCACTTTTCCCCGAGAAAACGCGGGTTTGAGCGGGGAGATTCGGGTACATTGCCGGGGACGAAAAGGCCGCCCCCGGACAGGATCGGAGGCGGCGGGAGGTTATTTGCGGCGGCGCCGGAGGGCCTTCTCCCCCTCGCAGATGACCACCGGGGCCAGGGACAGCCCCAGCACGCACAGCCACTCGGGCCCGGTGAGGGGGACCACCCGGAAGACGGCCATCAGCGGCGGGAAGAGCAGAACGGCCAGCTGGAGGGCCGCCCCGGCCAGGAACGCCTTGTTCATGGCCGGGTTGGACAGCACGCCCAGGGCGAACAGGGAGCGGTCCTCGCTGCGCACATCGAAGGCGTGGAAAAGCTGGCAGAAGGTCAGTGTGGCGAAGGCCATGGTATTTGCGGCGGCGCCGGCCGAGGCGGGGTCCGAGAGGACGTACTCCCCCAGCCAGTAGGCCGCCAGGGTCAGCAGGCCCACCATCGCCCCCTGCCAGGCCAGGCGCAGGGAGAAGGCTTTGTCGAACAGGGAGGCGGCGGCGGGCCGGGGCCGCTCCTCCATCACCGAGGGCTCCACCGGCTCCATGCCCAGGGCCAGGGCGGGGAGGGAGTCGGTGACCAGGTTGAGCCACAGAAGCTGCACCGCCGCCAAGGGGGGCTGGCGGAAATTCAGCAGGGTGGCCAGAAACAGGGTGAGGATCTCCCCGATGTTGCAGGAGAGCAGGTAGTGGATGGCCTTTTTGATGTTGGAGTAGATCCCCCGGCCCTGTTCCACCGCCTGGACGATGGTGGCGAAGTTGTCGTCGGTGAGGATCATGTCGGCGGCCCCCTTGGCCACGTCGGTGCCGCCGATCCCCATGGCGCAGCCGATGTCGGCGGCCTTGAGCGCCGGGGCGTCGTTCACCCCGTCGCCGGTCATGGCCACCACCATCCCCCGCTTTTGCCACGCCCTGACGATGCGCATTTTGTGCTCCGGGGTCACTCTCGCGTAGACCGAAAACCGATGGATGTCCTGCTCCAGCAGCTCCTGGGGCATGAAGTCCAGATCCTCCCCGGTGACGGCCAGGTCCCCGGGGCGGCAGATGTCCAGCTCTTTGGCGATGGCCACGGCGGTGAGCTTGTGATCCCCGGTGATCATCACCGGGCGGATGCCGGCGGCCCGGCATTTTTCCACCGCCTGTTTCACCTCCGGCCGGGGCGGGTCGATCATCCCCACCAGCCCCACGAAGGTGAGCCCGCTCTCCAGGGATCGGGAGGTGAGCTCCCGGGGGAGGGCGTCCATGTCCTTGTAGGCGCAGCCCAGCACCCGCAGGGCGCTTTCCGCCATGGCGGTGTTGGCGGCGTCCACATCCCGGGCCAGGGCGGCGGTGAGGGGGACCGCCGTCCCCGCCAGGATGTGGGTGCAGCGGGACAGCAGCACGTCGGGGGCGCCCTTCACCATCACCCGGTATCTGCCGTTTACCGGGTGGACGGTGGACATGAGCTTCCGCTCCGAGTCGAAGGGCAGCTCCGCCGCCCGGGGGAACTCCCGCTCCAGGGCGTTTTTGTCCAGCCCCTCTCTCAGAGCGGCGTCCACAAAGGCGGCCTCGGTGGGGTCGCCGGCGGTCTTGGGATCGCCGTTTTCATCCGTGGTCAGCGCGGCGTCCCCGCACAGAGCGCCGATGGTGAGGGCGTCTTTTCGGTGTTTGTCCCCCGCCGTCCACACCCGGGTGACGGTCATTTTGTTCATGGTGAGGGTGCCCGTCTTGTCCGAGCAGATCACCCCGGCGCAGCCCAGGGTCTCCACGGCGGGGAGTTTTTTCACGATGGCGCTGTGCTTCGCCATCCGCTGGACCCCCAGGGCCAGCACGATGGTGACGATGGCGGGCAGCCCCTCCGGGATGGCGGCCACCGCCAGGGAGACGGCGGACAGGAACATATCCAGGATGGGATGGCGGTAGAGGACCCCCACCCCGAACATCACCGCGCAGACGGCGAGGCACACGAAGGACAGGGTCTTCGATATTTCGGCCATCTTCCGCTGGAGGGGGGTGGAGGTATCCTCCTGGCCGGTGAGCAGTTTGGCGATGCGGCCCACCTCGGTGTCCATGCCGGTGGCGGTGACGGCGCACACCGCCCGCCCGTTGGTGATGACGGTGGAGGACACCACCATGTTCACCCGGTCGGCCAAGGCCGTGTCCTCCGGGAGGGCGTCCAGGGCGGATTTGTCCACCGGCACCGACTCCCCCGTCATGGCGGACTCGTCGGCCTTCAGGTTGGCGCACTCCAGGATGCGGGCGTCGGCGGGGACCAGGTCGCCGGCCTCCAGGAGGATGACGTCGCCGGGGACCAGCCGGTCGGTCTCCACCCGGAGGGGTTTGCCGTCCCGGAGGACCTTGGCCAGGGGGGCGGACATCTTTTGCAGGGCCTCCAGGGCCCGCTGGGCGCTGTCCTCCTGGGAGATGGAGATGCAGGCGTTGACCGCCACGATGAGCAGGATGATGAGGGCCTCGATCCAGTCCTCGCCGCCGGTGGAGATCAGGGACAGGGCCGCCGCGGCCAGCAGGACGATGATCATGGGGTCTTTCAGTTGGCTCAGGAAGCGGAGGGCCAGGGGCTCCTTTTTGGCCCCGGCCAGCCGGTTGGGGCCGTATGTAGCGAGACGGCGGGCGGCCTCCGCCTCCGACAGGCCGGAGGAGAGACGGGTGTCCAGCCGGGACAGGACCTTGGAGGGGGGCAGGGAATACCATTGCATAGGCAGCACTCCTTTTGTCCCCCCATTATAGCTGGGGAGGGAGGTCGAATGGACGGGAAGGGACAGGCGGAGCAAAAAAAGACCCATCCGCATCTCGCGGATGGGTCCGAAAAGTCGGCGTATCGTCTCAGCCCTCGGGGGCGGGGGAGGCGTCGGCGGGGACAAGCTGCTCCATCAGGGCCTGCTGATAGGCGGTGTAGCGGGTGTAGAAGTCCAGGGGATCCAATTCGGCCAGGGCGTCGGCTCGGACGCATTGGGACTGATCGACCCAGCCGTCCACCTGCCTGCCGAACAGATGAGTCTTACAGTCGTCGGAATAGGAGGACGGGTCCTCCACTTCTCCCCGAAGGAGGATGTGGTAACCGTAGGTGGTCTCCAGCACGTCGGAGATCTCGCCGGGCTTGAGCGCCAGCGCGGTTTCGGTGAACCCCGCCACCAGGGAGTCGTCTAAGGTATACTCGTAACCGTCGGGATTGGAGGCCAGGCCGGGATCCTCGCTGTACTCGTGCATCAGCTCGTCGAACTTGGCCAGCTGCTCCTCCCCCTCCAGGGCCCGGAGCTGGGCCAGCAGCTCGTCGGCCCGGGCCTTCTTTTGGGCCACGGTCTCGTCGTCCAGGGGGTTGTCTTCATCATCTGTTGTCTTGAGCAGGATGTGCTTTACCTGATAGACGTAGTTGTTCAGGTCGTCCTCGGTGGGCATGGGCTGGACGGCCAGCAGATTCTCGTAATAGTAATCGGTGGTGGCGATGTACGCCATGGAGGAGTCGGACAGGCCAAAGAGGGATTTGAGCTGGTCGTAGGTGAGCTGGGCGCCTTCCATCTTCATGGACTCCTCCGCCTCGGCCTGCTGCTCATCGGTGAGGGGGCAGCCCAGCTCCACCGCCTTTTGCCGCAGCAGGGTGTAGTGGGCGGCGGTGCTGACGGTACTCTCCAGCAGCTGGGCGGCGTATTCCGCCGTCAGGGGGATGCCGTAGTAGGTGGTATAGGTGGACTCAAAGTAGCTGCAGTTGGCGAACAGCCAGTAGAAGAACAGGTCGGCGGGCACGGCTTCGCCGTTGACGGTGAGCATCACCGTGTCGGGGGAGAGGCCGGCGGAGAACTCCAGGATGCTCTGGGACAGATCGACCTCGATGGCGGGGGAGGCGGAGGGGGAAGCGCTGGGGGCGGCGCTGTCCTGGGGCTGGGCGGGGCCGCAGGCGGTCAGCCCCAAGGTCAGGATCAGAGCCAACAGCAGGGCGGGCAGGCGTTTTTTCATTTCGGATCACTCCAATTCAAGTCATATGCGGCGATTTCGGCCATTGTATCACGCCCGGCGGGGGATGGCAAGGGCCGGGAGGGGGCGTTCACGATTCTTTTACGTTTTGGTCCAGCAGGGCCCGGTAGCGCTCCATGAGGCCGGCGGCCAGCCGGAGGGGGTCCTCCCCCTTCCGCAGGCGGACGGAGAAGGCCGGGGCGTCCCCCGGGGAGAACAGCAGGCGGCCGGGATAGCTTCCCGCCAGCTCGGAGATGGTCCTTAAGTCGAAGGAGGTCAGGGTGAAGGTGATGACCCCCGCCTTCTGGCTCACGTCGCTGACGCCGCAGGCCATCCCCTGGCCCCGGAGCAGGGCGATGGCGATCAGGTTGTTCACCGGCCTCGGCGGGTCGCCGAAGCGGTCGATGAGCTCGTCGGTCATGTCGTCGGCGTCCTCGGACGTGCGGATGCGGGCGATGCGGCGGTAGAGGTCCATCCGCTGCTCCGGCATGGGCACGTATCTGTCCGGGATGGAGGCGGCCACGCTCAGATCGGCGGTGCACTCCGCCTGCCGGACGGGGACCTCCCCCTTTTCCTCCAGCACGGCCTCCTCCAGCAGCTTGAGGTACAGATCGTACCCCACGCTCATCATGAAGCCGGACTGCTCCGGCCCCAGCAGATTGCCCGCGCCCCGGATCTCCAGGTCCCGCATGGCGATCTTGAAGCCGGAGCCGAACTCGGCGTACTCCCGGATGGCGGACAGCCGCTTGGCGGCCACCTCGGTGAGCACCTTGCCCGCCCGGTAGGTCATGTAGGCGTAGGCCCGCCGGGGGGAGCGGCCCACCCGGCCCCGGATCTGGTGGAGCTGGGCCAGGCCCATCTTGTCCGCGTCCTCGATGATGAGGGTGTTCACGTTGGCGATGTCGATGCCCGTCTCGATGATGGTGGTGCATACCAGCACGTCCACCTCCCCGTCGGACACGCGGGTCATCACGTCGTTCAGCTCCTCCTGGGCCATCTTACCGTGGCCCACCGCCACCGTCACGTCCTCCCCCAGCATCTCCCGGATGCGGGCCGCGGTGCGCTCGATGGTGTCCACCCGGTTGTGGAGGTAGTACACCTGGCCGCCCCGCTCCAGCTCCCGCCGCATGGCGTCGCACAGCACCGACCAGTCGTGCTCCAGCACGTAGGTCTGCACCGGCTGGCGGGAGGCGGGGGGCTCCTCGATGGCGGACATATCCCGGATGCCGGAGAGCGCCATGTTCAGCGTCCTGGGGATGGGGGTGGCGGACAGGGTGAGCACGTCCACCTGCCGGGACAGCTCCTTCAGCCGCTCCTTGTGGGTGACGCCGAAGCGCTGCTCCTCGTCCACCACCAGCAGCCCCAGGTCCTTGAACTTCACGTCCTTCTGGAGCAGCCGGTGGGTGCCGATGAGCACGTCCACGTCCCCCTTCTCCAGGGCGGCCAGGGTCTTTTTGATCTGGGGGGCGGTGCGGAACCGGGAGACCACGTCCACCTCCACCGGGTAGTTGGCGAAGCGGCCCCTGGCCGTCAGGTAGTGCTGCCGGGCCAGGACGGTGGTGGGCACCAGGATGGCGGCCTGCTTGCCGTCCAGCACGCACTTCATCACCGCCCGGAGGGCCACCTCCGTCTTGCCGTAGCCCACGTCCCCGCACAGCAGGCGGTCCATGGGCCGGGCCTGCTCCATGTCCCGCTTGATCTCCGCCGCCGAGCGGAGCTGGTCCTCGGTCTCCTCGTAGGGGAACTCGTCCTCGAACTCCTTTTGCCAGGGGGAATCGGGGGAGAAGGCGTACCCCGGCTGGCGCTGGCGCTGGGCGTACAGCTGGATGAGGCCCTTGGCCAGGTCCTTGACGGCCGCCCGGGTGCGGCCCTTGGCCCGCTCCCAGTCGGTCCCGCCCAGTTTGGACAGCTTTTTGGTCTCGGGGTCGTCCCCGCCGCCGATGTACTTGGAGATGGCGTCCAGCTGGGTGGCGGGGAGGTAGAGGGTGTCGGTGCCGGCGTAGGCCAGCTTCACGTAGTCCTTTTCGATGCCGTCCACCTGCATCTTCACCATGCCCACGAACCGGCCCACGCCGTGGCGCTCATGGACCACCAGGTCCCCCGGCGACAGGTCGGTGAAGGAGTCCACCCGGCGGCGGTCGGCGGCGTGTTTCAGCCGCCTGCCTTTTTTCCGGGGCTCATTGCCTCCCTCGGTGAGGACGGCCCAGGGGCAGCCGATGTAGTCGAACCCGGCGGAGAGGCCCCCCACCGCGATGGTGATGTTCCCCGGCTGGGGCAGATCGTGGAGCTGGAAGTCCACGGCGGAGCGGATCTTGTTGTCCCGCAGGAGGGACTGGAGGTTCAGGGCCCGCTGCTCGCTGCCCACCAGCACCACCGTCCCCGCGCCAGAGCGCTGGAACTGGGACAGGTCGGCCACGGCGGTGTCCAGGCTGGCGCCGAAGGAGGAGAGCTGCCTGCCCTGGGCGGTGAGCATCACCTTAGGCGGCAGGGGGGCCGCCGAGGTGGCGAAGGAGTCCAGAAAGCACAGGGCGTGGTCGGACAGGCGGGCCATGAGCTGGCCCATGTCGGCGGCAAAGACGGCGTGTTTCCCGTCCACCACTCCGTTTTCGATGAGGGTCTTGACGTCCTCGTTCAACTGCCAAAGCCAGTTTTTGGCCCGCTCGGCCACCCGGCCCGACTCGCAGAGGCAGACCACCGCGTCCACGGGGAGGTGATCCGCGGCGGTGGAGAGGGTCGGATACCGGGCGGGGAGGCGCTGGTCCGGGGTGCGGACCCACCGGCCGTCCTCCCGGACGGGGAGGGCCTCCCCCACCGGCAGGAACACGGCCCGGTCGAGCCGGCCGGTCCGCCGCTGGGAGGACACGTCGAAGGAGCCCATGGAGTCCACGTCCTCGTCCCAGAACTCCACCCGGACGGGCTCCTCCTGGGCGGGGGAGAACACGTCCAGGATGCCGCCCCGGAGGGCGAACTGGCCCACCCCCTCCACCTGCTGGCAGCGGGTGTAGCCCATGGCGGAGAGCCGGTCGGCCAAGTCGTTCAGATCGTACCGGCCGGTGATTTCCAGGGAAATGGTGTGCTGGGCCAGCTCCTCTGGGGGGAGGGTGCGCTGGAGCAGGCCCTCGATGGTGGCCACGACGAGCGGGGCCTTCCCCTGGGCCATCTGCCAGAAGGCGGCCAGCCGCCGGTGCTCCCACTGGCGGGAGGCCACCGCTCCCTCGTGGAACAGGAACTCCCGGGCGGCCAGGAGGGTGGCGGGGACGCCGGTGAGGGCGGTGACGTCCTGCCCCAGGCGGACGGCCTCGTTCTCGTCGGCGCAGACCAGGACCACCGGGCAGCCCAGCCGGGCCATCAGCCCCGCGGCGAAGTGGGCCCGGTGGACCGGGGACAGGCCGGACACCTCCGCCGGAGAGCGGCCTCCCTCCAGGGCGGCCGCCAGCCGGGAGAACTCCGGGACCTGGTCTAAAATGTGGAGGAGCTGCTTCATGGGGACACCTCAAAATACTAAAATTTGGAAGTCATGGGCGCAAAAAGGCGCAGTACGCCCCTGGTTTGGGTCAGTTATACTTATTCATCGCCCGGTCGGCGCCCTCTTTCAGCAGGCACTCCACCGCGTCGGCGGCCCGCTTCACCGCGTCGTCCATGACCTTTTTGTCCTCGCCGGCGAGCTTGGACAGCACCCAGTCGGCCATGTCGTAGTCGGGGTGGGGCTTGCCGCCCACGCCCACGCGGAGCCGGGGGAACTGGTCGGAGCCCAGGTGCTGGATGACGCTCTTCAGCCCGTTGTGGCCGCCGGCGGAGCCCCCCTTGCGGATGCGGAGCTTGCCCAAGGGGAGGTCCACGTCGTCGGAGATGACCAGCACGTGGTCGGGGGGTAGCTTATAGAACCGGGCGGCTTCCCCTACCGCCTCGCCGGACAGGTTCATGTAGGTCACCGGCTTCATCACCAGGACCCCCTGGCCGCCGACGGCGGCGGTGTTGGTGAGGGCGTGGAATTTGAGCCGCTGGATGGGGAAATCCCCCCGGCCCCCCAGCTCGTCGGCCACCAGGAAGCCCACATTGTGGCGGGTGCCCTCGTATTGGCCGCCGGGGTTGCCCAGGCCCACGATGAGCCAGGACACGGGCAGCTTTTTCTGGAACAGCACCGGGATCGCCTCCTCCCGTCAGCGGAATGAGCGAACCCCGGCCTTTCGGCCGGGGTGAGAGATATGGGGCCTGCGAGGACGGGTTACAACCACATCTTGGACATGGAGCGCTCCTCGTAGATGCGCTCGATGGCCTCGGCGAACATATGGGCCACGGACAGGTACTTCACCTTGGGGGAGAGCTTCTCCACATCGGGCCGGGGCTGGATGGTGTTGAGGAACACCACCTCCTCCAGGGCGGAGTCGTTGATGCGCTCGAAGGCGGCGCCGGAGAGGACGCCGTGGCTGGCGCAGGCGATGACCGACTTGGCGTGGCCGATCTCCATGAGGGCGTTGGCGGCGTGGCACAGGGAGCCGCCGGTGTCCACCATGTCGTCCAGCAGGATGACGTGCTTATCCGTCACGTCGCCGATGATGTTCATGACCTCGGAGGAGTTGGCCTTCTGCCGGCGCTTGTCCACGATGGCCATGGGCATATCCAGCTTCTGGGCGAAGGCCCGGGCACGGGCCACCGAGCCCACGTCAGGGGAGACCACCATGGTATCGTTGTGGACGGCGGCGAAGCGGCGGAAGAAGTAGTCCACGAAGATGGGGGAGCCCAGCAGATTGTCCACCGGGATGTCGAAGAAGCCCTGGATCTGGTTGGCGTGGAGATCCATGGTCAGCACCCGGTCGGCGCCGGCCCGGGTGATCAGGTTGGCCACCAGCTTGGCGGAGATGGGGTCACGGGGCTTGGTCTTGCGGTCCTGCCGGGCGTAGCCGAAGTAGGGGATCACGGCGGTGACCCGGCCGGCGGAGGCGCGCTTCAGCGCGTCGATCATGATCAGCAGCTCCATCAGGTTGTCGTTGACGGGGGCGCTGGTGGACTGGATGACGAACACATCGGAACCACGGACGGTCTCGTAGATGGAGACGTAGTTCTCCCCATCGGAAAAGCGGCCGGTCTCGGCGTTGCCCAGGGGGATGGACAGCTCCTTGCAGATGTTCTCCGCCAGGGCCCTGTTGGAGCTGCCGGAGAAGATCTTTAGATCCTTACCGTGTGAAATCATAACCAGGTTCCTTCCTCTCTTATGTATCAGAACTCGTGTGGGTACGGAGCGGTATCACAGACACATCCATTATACACACAAACGGCATGATTTTGGAAGGGTTTTTTTCGATATTTTGAAATTTATTTTGCTTTGACGAAAAAGCAGGGATAATATCCCCGAAAAGACAGTAAAAACGGCGAGAAAACCAGGTTTTCTCGCCGTTACGCTTTACACCGGCACAGCGGCCGGCAGCAGCCGGCGGATGGCCCCCGCCCGGCAGAGGCTGATGAGCTCCACAGAGGCGCAGATCTTGTCGGCCAGGGTCACCGCCACCGCCACCGGGTTCCGGGGCATGTGGAGGGCCAGGGGCCACATATGGGTGGCGATGGCGTTCTGCTCCTCGTCCGTCAGGTCGGGGCAGAGGGTCCGGGCGTTCATCAGGGCGAACAGGGGGTGGTCCAGACACTGGTTGCCGGGGTGGCAGCTCTGGTCATAGGGCTGGTAGAGGTACAGATCGTGGAGCAGGCCGGCCCGGGCGGCGGAGGCGGCGTCCCACCCCATGCGCCTGGCGATGCGGAAGGCGGTGAAGGACACGAACACCGAGTGCTGGTAGCAGGAGATGGCGAAGTGGTGATCGTACTGGCCCATGGACATCACCTCCGGGGTGACGAGCAGGGCGCCCACATACTCCAGCCATTCCCCTGCCAGCTCCTTCCCCCTCTTTTTGGACAGGGGCCGGGTAAAGAGGTTCAGATTCAGACGATCCATCGGATACGGTCGCTCCTCTCGGGGGAGTTTCAAGTCTGAAACCACTCTATCACAACTTCAGGCGGAGATAAAGACAAATTGTAAACAATCCTGGAACGAAAATAAAATCTTCTTGACAGGGGCGGGAAAGTATGATAACTGTATTAGTACAGATAGTACAGTGTGGGCGGGGACGCCCGCCGTCAGGAAGGAGATGGGTAAATGCTCCAGTTGAACTATCGGGACAGCCGCCCCATCTATGAGCAGGTGCGGGACGGGCTGAGAAAGCTCATCATCACGGGGGGCATCCCGGCGGGAGACAAACTGCCCTCGGTGCGGCAGCTGGCCGGGTCCCTGGCCATCAACCCCAACACCATCCAGCGGGCCTATGAGGCCCTGGAGCAGGAGGGCTACGCCTACTCGGTGCCGGGGAAGGGGAGCTTCGCCGCCCTGCCCCTGGACGTGAACGCGGGAAGGCGGGAGGAGCTGCTGGGCAAGCTGGACGTGATCGTCCAGGAGCTGAAGTACCTGGGGCTCAGCGATGAGGAGCTGGCCGCCCGGATCAGCGGCAAAAAGGAGGGTGAATCGAAATGATTGAGGTCAAGAACGTGGTCAAGACCTTCGACGGGTTCCACGCCCTGGACGGGCTGACCATGACGGTGCCCAAGGGGGCCATCTA
>CANPWZ010000021.1 GCA_947585425.1 uncultured Oscillospiraceae bacterium | reverse complement strand
TGGAAACTAACCAACTTTACCACCGGCGAGAAAAACCGGGCGCAGAACTGCCTTACCGTCTCCAACATCAAGTTGGATGATGTGTTCTCCGATGTCTTCGGCAAGGCCGCTTCGGCTATCACCGCCAGAATCCTTGAAAATCCAACCGAGAGAATCACGGATGTTTCCGGCTTCCGCACCAAGGGCATGAAAGCAACTGATGAACAGGTGCTTGCCGCTGTGGACGGAGAAATGTGTGTTGAACAGGCTGAAAAGCTCCGCATCATCCGTTCCCACATGGACAGCCTCGAACTATGCAAGCTTGATCTGGAGTCTCTGATTCTGACTACCGCTGAAAAGTATCTTCCTCAACTTAACCTTGTTATGACGGTGCCAGGTATCCAATCTTTTGCCGCCATCGGCATCATCTCCGAAATCGGTGTGGATATGTCTGTGTTTCCCACCTCAAAGCATCTTTGCTCTTGGGCTGGGCTTACGCCGCAAAACAATGAGAGTGCCGGGAAGAAGAAAACCACCAGAATCGGCAGAGCCGGGGCCTACATCAAACCATTACTGGTTCAATGTGCCCTTTGCGCCATTCGCGCCAAGCAGTTCCCGGAGGTTCGCAACCGTTACCTCTCTTTAAAAAAACGCCGGGGGCACAAGAAAGCAATCATCGCCATTGCCAGGATGTTACTGACGGCCATTTACAATATGCTCAAGAAAAACGAGCCTTACAATCCAGAACTCTACCGCAATGCGGACCGCCCGCCCAAGCATCGTGAGGTCTCTGTGGAAGAGGCCGTTTTTATCCTTCAGCGCCAAGGCTATCTTGTGACTACCCCTGTTTCCTCTTAGGTCTTACCTTCAATCTTGATTTTCGGTCCGCTTCGGGGGGCCTGTTTTTGTGCGTCCTTTTTCGGAATGGCACTCAAATTGCAATGTTTCAACCTTCCTCCTCTGATCCCTCAAAAGGCGCAAAAAAGGCGCCCCCCGAACATGGGGGACGCCGCGCAAAGCAAAGGAAACCGGGCTATCGGCCCAGTCCAAAGGCGCGCAGGATCCCCACGGCGACATTCTCAAACCGCTTTTCGGTCTTGACTGCCACAGAAACATAGATGGTATTGGTCATGGTGCGCGCCTCCTTTCTTTCATGATTTCCCGCCCAGTATATCCGCTCCGGCAGGAATTGTCAAGCCTTATTTTTACTCATGTGGATATGGGCGGGCCCGTATCAGAACACCCCCGCCTTCCGGCGGGGGTGATTTCAGCTTCTGCGGATGTGGGCGTGGTTGTAAATGTGGTTGATGCAGTAGCAGTACTCCCCGTCGCACTTGGAGCAGTAACGGAACTCCATGTTGGGGTCGTCCGCGTCGGTGACGCCGCAGACGGCGCACTTGCGGGTGTACCCCCGGCCGGCGGAGGGGGCGCTGTTCCTCTGCTGGGCCTGCCGCTGGGCCCGCTTGAAGCTGATGACCTTGGGGTCGGCCTGCCGTTTGGCGATGCCCAGCTTGTAGGACCAGACGGGCCAGGTAAAGATGAAGTAGTTGACGATGGAGGGCAGGAAAGCCAGCGCCAGCGCCACCACTCCCGCCTGGAAGAAGCGGATGGCGTCGATCAGCACCAGCGCCACGTCGATGAGGGCCATCCACTTCATCTTCACCGGCACCACGAAGAACAGCAGCACCTGCATCTCCCCGTAGTAGGTGGCGATGATGAGGAAGATGGACAGGTTGACATAATACGCATTGGCAAAGGAAAACACGACTCCGTAATTGGATACCAGGCCGGCGATCATCCCGTAGAGGGCGGTGAGGACCATGCCGCACAGGTAGAACAGGGTGAACTTGGCGGTGCCCCACTCCCGCTCCAGCGTCTGGCCGATCCAGAAGTAGAAATAGCACCCCAGCAGCAGATAGAAGGGGTTGGAGGAGTTGGGGGCGAAGATGAAGGTCACCAGCCGCCACACCTGCCCCTGGAGCACCAGCGGGGCGTAGAGGGGGATGAAGAGCTCCACGGCGGGGAACAGCATCTCCAGCACATAGACGATGACCTGTCCGATCCCGATCCACAGCATCAGGTTGGGGATGCCGAACCGGGGGTGTTTGGCGCAGAAGCGGTCGATCCAGCCGCCGTTGCTCTGAGAATACATAGAGAGCCCTCCTTTTGGGCGTTTAGGCCATTCTACCCCATTTGGGGGCGGAAGTTATCAACGAAGTGTAAATTTCACAGGATCACCGGGCCGGTGGTCCACTCCCGCCCCGGGGCGGGAGTGGGGTCCAGGCACAGGTCAAAGAGATCGGTGCAGCGGGCCTCCAGCCCGAACAGCCGCCGGCCCTCCCCGTCCAGCTCCCTGGCGTGGGCGGGCTTGGTGAGGATGGGCAGAGGGGCCGTCTTTTTCAGCCGCTTCAATACCTCCCGGCCCCGATCGCTGCAGCCCAGCACCCGGAGGTAAGGCGGCTTTTCGGGCACGTCCTCCGCCGTGAGGCCCAGGAAAGCCCACAGGGTCATCCGGCGCAGGCGGGCGTGGGCGTAGCGCTTGGTCTTGGCCAGGGCCCAAACCTCCTCCAGGGAGGCCCCCGTCCGGGCGGCCCGGTACAGGCGGCTGGCCAGGCCCTCCCCGCTGTCGGGCAGGGCCTCGAAGTCAGGCAGCGCCATGGAGCGCAGCCGGGCCAGCACCGCCCGCTCCGCCCTTTTCAGGTCGGCGAAGCCCTCCGACGGCAGGGCCCCTCCCCTGATTCGCTCCCGCAGCCAGGAGGCGGAGGGGTAGTCCGGGTGGGCCCCCCCGTCGTGGCCCGCGCCGGCGCGGGGGACGGCGATGACCTCCGGGGCCCAGCCCAGCCGCCGGGCGGCCTTCAGGTACTCCGCCGCCAGATTGTCGTTGGGGTTTGCCAGCAGTGCGGCCTTTTCCGCCCCGGCGAGGCCGGCGGCGGCCCTCTGCCGGCAGGCGGCGAAGGAGGCCCCTCCCGCCAGCTCCTCCCGGAGGGCGGCGGCGTAGGCCGGGCCGTCCAGGCAGGCGGCCAGCTCGTCCAGGGCTGCGGCGTCCCCGCTCTCGCTGCCGAAGGACAGGCACTCCGCCCCGGCCGCCCTCAGGATGCTCACCGCCCCCCAGGCGAACCGCTCCGCCGAGGCGGCGGCCCACACCGTGGGCAGCTCCAGCACCAGATCGGCCCCTCCCTCCAGAGCGGAGCGGGCCCGGCGCCACTTGTCGAAGAGGGCGCAGTCCCCCCGCTGGACGAAGTTCCCGCTCATGGCGGCGACGACGGCGCAGTCCTCCCCCAGGGCTTTTCTGGTCTCCGCGATGTGCCGGGCGTGGCCGGCGTGGAACGGGTTGTACTCCGCCGCGATTCCCACGATCCTCATCCGCCGGTCCCTCCCCTCGTTCAAAGTTTTTTTACAAATTTGCGAAAAACGCTTGCGGCGCGGCTTTGTGCGTATTATAATATGGGCTATCCTCTGACATCCGCGGTTTTGTCGATTTCGATTATTATAATACAAACCGCCGCGGGAAGCAATCAGTTCTTACGAACTAAAGGAGTGTTCTCTATGAAAGTTCTGGTCATTAACGCGGGCAGTTCCTCTCTGAAATATCAGCTGCTGGACACCGGGACCCAGGACGTGCTGGCCAAGGGCCTGTGCGAGCGCATCGGCATCGACGGGCGGTTCACCTATAAGGCCCCCGGCAGGGAGACCGTGGACGCGGTGAGCATCCCCATGCCCACCCACGCCGAGGCCATCCAGGCGGTGCTGGACGCCCTGGTCGACCCGGCGAACGGCGTGATCTCCTCCATGAAGGAGATCGACGCGGTGGGCCATCGGGTGGTCCACGGCGGCGAGACCTTCGCAAGCTCGGTGAAGATCGACGACAAGGTGATGGCCGCCATCGAGGAGTGCGTCCCCCTGGCCCCCCTGCACAATCCGGCCAACATCACCGGTATCAAGGCCTGCATCGCCGTCATGGGCCCCGAGGTGCCCCAGGTGGCCGTGTTCGACACCGCCTTTCACCAGACCATGCCCCCGGTGGCCTATACCTACGCCATCCCCTACGAGTACTACGAAAACGACAAGGTCCGCCGCTACGGCTTCCACGGCACCAGCCACAAGTACGTGACCCAGCGGGCCGCCGATATGCTGGGCAAGCCCATCGAGTCGCTGAAGCTCATCTCCTGCCACCTGGGCAACGGCTCCTCCGTGGCGGCGGTGAAGTACGGCAAGAGCGTGGACACCTCCATGGGCTTCACCCCCCTGGCCGGCCTGCCCATGGGCACCCGGGCCGGCGATCTGGACGCGGGCATCCTGGAGTTCCTGATGAAGAAGTACGGCCTGGACATCGACGCCATGCTGAACATCCTCAACAAGAAGTCCGGCGTGCTGGGGGTCTCCGGCGTGTCCTCCGACTTCCGTGATCTGTCCAAGGCCGGCGAAGAGGGCAACGCCCGGGCCGCCCTGGCGCTGGATATTTTCAGTTACAGCGTGAAGAAATACATCGGCTCCCTGGCCGCCGTCATGGGCGGGGTGGACGCCATCATCTTCACCGCCGGCGTGGGCGAGAACGACGCCGACCAGCGCATGGCCATCGCCTCGGGCCTGGAGTTCATGGGCGTGAAGATGGACCCCGACGCCAACAACGTCCGGGGCAAGGAGGCGGTCATCTCCGCCATCGACTCCAAGGTGCAGGTGCTGCTCATCCCCACCAACGAGGAGCTGATGATCGCCCTGGACACCGCCGCCCTGGTGTGACGAACGCATACGAAAAGCTCCGCCGTTTTCGGCGGAGCTTTTTTGTCCGGCCGCCCTACGGCGTCCGCCGTCTCCGATAGGCCAGGTAGCCCTCCAGGATCAGCGACGCGGCCACGGCGTCCACGTCCTTTTTGTGGTCCTTCATCCGCCTGCCGCCGGCGTGGAGGATGGCGTGGGCCTCCACGGTGGTGCGCCGCTCGTCCCACAGGCGCACCGGTATGCCCGTCCGCTCCTCCAGGCGGGCGGCGAAGTCCCGGTACAGCTCCGCCCGGGGGCCCTCGGTGCCGTCCATGTTCCGGGGGAAGCCCATCACCAGCTCGTCCGCTCCCCGCTCCGCGACGAGCTTCTCCAGCCCGTCCAGCACTTCCTCCGGCCTCCGGCTTTGGATCACCGTGGTATACCCCGCCAGCAGGCCGCTCTCGTCGGACACCGCCACGCCGGTGCGGGCGTCCCCGTAGTCGATGGCCATGACGCGCATGGGCCTCTCCCCCCCTTCGTTTTTTCACATTATAAATAAAAAATTCGCTCTTGACAAGCCCCAAGGAATGTGATACTCTATCGTCACCTGCGAGCAGGGCTTTCTTTTTGTGTCCATTTTTACGGGATGGCCGCAAAAACCCTCACCCCGTCCAACGGGCCGCAGGGAGGCAATTCTGCCGCTCTCCCGTAGCCCCTTCCGGGCGGATCACGCCCGTTTTGGCGCTGGGATCGGCAAAAGGCCGCGTCCGGCGCCTTTTTCGCGCCCGCCGGTCAAATTCATCAAGGAGGTGCCGAGAATGGCGAAAGCCGGTAACCGTGTGAAGGTCGTCCTGCGCTGCTCCGAGTGCAAACAGCGCAACTACAACACCAAGAAGAACAAGCGCAATACCACCGAGCGTCTGGAGCTCAACAAGTACTGCCCCTTCTGCAGAAAGCACACTCTGCACACCGAAACGAAGTAAGGAAAGAGGGGTAACTGATGTCTGAACAGGAGAAGAACCTGGAGTCCGTAAACTCCGAGAAGAAGGCCAAGCCCGCCAAGAAGCAGGAGAAGAAGCCCAACCGGGTCGTCCGCTGGTTCAAGGATCTGAAGGGCGAGCTGAAAAAGGTCACCTGGCCCTCCCTCAAGGACGTGGTCAAGAACGTGGGCATCGTCATCGTGTGCGTGATCATCATCGGCATCTTCATCTGGGTGTTCGACTGGCTGGCCCGCGCCGTGGTCGACGCTCTGCTGAAGCTCTTTAGCTGACGGGTGCCCCATGGCTGAGGATCTGAAGTGGTATGTGGCCCACACCTACTCCGGCTACGAGAAAAACGTGGCCATGTCCATCGAGCAGGCTGTGGAGAACCGCAATATGCACGATTTGATCGCCGAAGTCTCCATCCCCATGGAGACCGTCACCGAGATCACCGACAACGGCCCCAAGACCGTGGAACGCAAGGTGTTCCCCGGCTATGTGCTGGTCAAGATGGTCATGACCGACGAGACCTGGCACCTGGTGCGGAACATCCGGGGCGTCACCGGATTCGTGGGCGCCGCCAACAAGGCCATCCCCCTCACCGACGAGGAGATCGCCGCCCTGGGCGTGGAAAAGCGCGAGGTGGTGGTGGCCTACGACGTGGGCGACAGCGTCAAGATCATCGACGGCGCCCTCGCCTCCTTCATCGGCACCGTGGAAGAGCTGGACAAGGAGCGCGGCAAGGTCCGCGTGGTGGTGTCCATGTTCGGCCGGGAGACGCCGGTGGAGCTGGAGCTGGACCAGGTGGAGACCATCTGAGGGCTCCAAACCCATTGAACCCGCGGGACGAAGCGTCCCATCCGTGGGAGGAGCGGCCGGACCGCTCCGTCACCACCACACTTTTATCAGGAGGTGCTGTTTCAAATGGCACAGAAAATCACTGGATATGTAAAACTGCAGATCCCCGCCGGCCAGGCCACTCCCGCGCCCCCCGTGGGCCCCGCCCTGGGCCAGCACGGCGTCAACATCGCCGCCTTCACCAAGGAGTTCAACGAGCGCACCAAGAAGGACATGGGCCTCATCATCCCCGTGGTCATCACCGTGTACGCCGACCGCTCCTTCACCTTCATCACCAAGACCCCTCCCGCCGCGGTGCTCATCAAGAAGGCCTGCAACATCGAGTCCGGCTCCGGCGTCCCCAACAAGACCAAGGTCGCCAAGATCAGCAAGGCCGACGTGCAGAAGATCGCCGAGACCAAGATGCCCGATCTGAACGCGGGCAGCCTGGAGGCGGCCATGAGCATGATCGCCGGCACCGCCCGCTCCATGGGCGTGACGGTGGAAGAGTAAGGGAAGGAGGAACGAGATATGGCTTTCAAGGGTAAAAAGTATGTGGACAGCGCCAAGCAGATCGACCGCTCCATGCAGTATGACGTGGCCGACGCCATGGCCCTGGTCATCAAGACCGCTACCGCCAAGTTCGACGAGACCGTGGAGCTCCACGTGAAGCTGGGCGTCGACTCCCGCCACGCCGACCAGCAGGTCCGCGGCGCCATCGTCCTCCCCCACGGCACCGGCAAGACCCGCAAGGTGCTGGTGTTCGCCAAGGACGCCAAGGTCCAGGAGGCCCTGGACGCCGGCGCCGACTATGCCGGCGGCATGGAGCTGGTGGAGAAGATCCAGAAGGAGAACTGGTTCGACTTCGACGTGGTGGTCGCCACCCCCGATATGATGGGCACCGTGGGCCGCCTCGGTAAGGTCCTGGGCCCCAAGGGCCTGATGCCCTCCCCCAAGGCCGGCACCGTCACCCCCAACGTGACCCAGGCCGTCAACGAGATCAAAGCCGGTAAGGTGGAGTACCGTCTGGACAAGACCAACATCATCCACTGCCCCATCGGCAAGGTGTCCTTCGGCCCCGAGAAGCTGACCGACAACCTGAACGCCCTTATGGGCGCCATCGTCAAGGCCAAGCCCGCCGCCGCCAAGGGCCAGTACGTCCGCTCCTGCGTGGCCGCCGCCACCATGGGCCCCGGCGTGAAGGTCAACACCGCCAAGTTCGGCTAAAAAACGTATATTTGCCTCCGGGGAGGGGTTGACAATCTCCCCGGAGGCTGATATAATCCCTCATGCGTTCAAAGACAGCAGGTGCGTTTTGCGCGTAAATCCTGCCGAGATCGCGGTATAGATGCGAGTTTGTCGTGCCGCGCTCTTTTCTGAGACGCGGCACTTTATTTTTCCGGAGGTGAATCCAAACAATGCCTAACGCAAAGGTTCTCAGTGAGAAGCAGGCCATCGTGTCCGCCCTGACCGACGATCTGAAGGCCGCCTCTTCCGGCGTGCTGGTGGATTACCGGGGCATCACCGTGGCGGAGGACACCGCCCTGCGCAAGGAGCTGCGGGAGGCCGGCGTGCAGTACTCCGTGGTGAAGAACACCCTGCTCCGCCGGGCCCTGGACAGCCTGGACATGGCCGAGCTGGACGGCGTGCTGAACGGCAGCACTTCCCTGGCCGTCTCCAAGGACGACCCCATCGCCCCCATGCGCATCGTCAATAAGTACGCCAAGCAACTGGGCGACCGGTTCAACATCAAGGCCGGCTTCATGGACGGCAAGGTCCTGCCCCTGGACGACGTGCTGGCTCTGTCCGAGCTGCCCTCCAAGGACGTTCTGCTGGCCCAGGTGCTGGGTATGCTGCTGATGCCCATCACCAGCCTGGCCGCCGTCACCGCGGCCATCGCCGAGAAGCAGGGCGGCGGCTCCGCCGACGCCCCCGCTGCCGAGGCTCCCGCCGAGGAAGCCGCTCCCGCCGCCGAGTAAGCGGCACACATCAAAAAAACATAATCTTTTAGGAGGTAAACATCATTATGGCTAGCGAAAAGATCAGCAAACTGGTCGAGGAGTACAAGAGCCTCACCGTTCTGGAGCTCAATGAGCTCGTCAAGGCCCTGGAGGAAGAGTTCGGCGTTTCCGCCGCCGCCATGGCCGCCCCCGCCGCCGGCGCCGCCGGCGCCGCTCCCGCCGAGGAGGAGAAGACCGAGTTCGACGTGGTCCTGGCCAGCTTCGACGCCGCCGCCAAGATCAAGGTCATCAAGGTCGTCCGCGAGATCACCGGCCAGGGCCTGGCCGAGGCCAAGGCCACGGTCGAGGGCGCTCCCAAGACCCTGAAAGAGGCCGTGGGCAAGGACGAGGCCGAGGAGCTGAAGAAGAAGCTGGAAGAGGCCGGCGCCAAGGTGGAGCTGAAGTGATCCAGTCATCCCCATCACTGAGAAAGGACCCGTGGAGTTCCACGGGTCCTTTTTTGCGCGCGCGGGGCAGAATGTGCTTGTCAATTTATGAGAGGCATAATATAATGAACCATACGAAAATATAGGGGGACGAATGAGAATGAAGGGATATTCCAAATGGGCGCGGGCAGCCGCGCTGGCGCTCACGGTCCTGGCGCTGGTCTGCCTGATGGCGGGCTGCGGAGAGAAGGGCGGCGTCATCACGACGCTGGCGGAGCTGGACCAGCCGGGGCGCACCGTGGGCGTGGCCATGGGCTCCTCCGGCGACACGGCGGTGAGCAAAAACTTCCACAACGTGACCGTCAGCCGCTACTCTGACAGCTCCACCGCGTATCTGGCGGTGCAGCAGGGAAAGCTGGACGCCTTCGCCTTCGACGCCACCATGCTCCGCTACGCCCTGTCCGGGGGCCTCACGGGGGTCAAAGTCCTGGATGAGACCCTGGGGGACATCACGGACATCGCCATCGGCGTGTCCCGCAGGACGGACATCCCCGGCCTGCGGGAGAAAATAAACGCGTTTTTGGACTCCATCAAGGCGGACGGGACGCTGGAGGATATGAGGAGCCGGTGGATCGATCAGGCGGACGAGACCATGCCCGACATCCCCCTGCCCGAGGACCCGGAGATCACGCTGACGGTGGGGACCACCGGGTTCGTGCAGCCCTTCAGCTACTACAAGGACAACCGGGTCTGGGGCTTCGACATCGAGATGGCCACCCGCCTGGCGTCCTGGCTGGGAACGGGGGTCGAGTTCAGGCTCTACGACTTTGACGGCGTCATCGCCGCGGCCCAGACAGGCGTCATCGACTGCGTCATGACCAACCTGAACGTCACCCCGGAGCGCCAGGAGCTCATCGACTTCTCCGACCCCATCTACACCTCGGAGACGGCCATCCTGGTCCGATCCGGCGACAGCGGCGCGGGGAACGCCAACTTTTGGGAGTGGCTGTCCGACAGCTTTGAAAAGACCTTCATCCGGGAGAACCGCTGGCAGATGATCCTCTCCGGCCTGGGCGTCACGGCGATCATCTCCCTGTGCTCCGCCCTGTTCGGCACCGTGCTGGGCTTCGGCCTGTGCATGGCGCGCCGGAGCCGCTTCCGTATCCTCTCCGCCATCGCGGCGTGCCTGGTAGGCATCGTCCAGGGCATCCCGATCCTGGTGCTGCTGATGGTGCTGTACTACATCGTATTCATCGGCGTGAGCATCAGCGGCGTGGCGGTGGCCATCGTGGCCTTCTCCATCAACTTCGGGGCCTATGTGTCCGAGATGATGCGCGCGGGCATCGCCGCCGTGGACAAGGGCCAATGGGAGGCGGCCGAGGCCCTCGGCTTCGACCGGGTGAGGACCTTCACGAAGATCATCGCTCCCCAGGCGGCCCGGCACATCCTTCCCGTCTACCGGGGCGAGTTCATCTCCATGGTGAAGATGACCTCCATCGTGGGCTACATCGCGGTGCAGGACCTGACGAAGGTGACCGACCTGATCCGCACCCGCACCTTCGACGCGCTCTTCCCCCTGCTGACTTCGGCGCTGATCTACTTCCTGCTGGCCTGGGTCCTGACCTCGGCGCTGAGCATACTGGAGGGGCGGCTGGACCCCAGGCGCCGGCCCCGGAAGGTCTACGCCGCGGCGGACGCCGCCGCCCCCGCGCCCGCCCGTCTCGCGGGCGCGGACACGGACGGGCCCGTCATCACCATCTCCCACCTCATGAAGGCGTACCCCAACGTGACGCCGCTGAAAGACGTGAACGCCGAGATACGCAAGGGCGACGTGGTCACCATCATCGGTCCCTCGGGCACCGGCAAGAGCACGCTCCTCCGCTGCCTGAACCGGCTGGAGGCCCCCACCCGGGGCAGCATCCTGGCCTTCGGGCAGGAGATGACCACGGCCAAGCCCTCCCAGCTCAGCGCCGCGCGCCGGAAGATGGGCATGGTGTTCCAGTCCTTCAACCTGTTCGGCCATCTCACGGTGGTGGAGAACATCATTCTGGGCCCCATGCTGCTGAAGGGCGTGCCGGAACAGGACGCGGCGGCAAACGCCATGCGTCTGCTGCGCATGGTGGGCCTGGCGGAGAAGGCCGACCGCTACCCCGACGAGCTCTCCGGCGGCCAGCGCCAGCGCGTGGCCATCGCCCGCACCCTGGCCATGGAGCCGGAGGTGGTCCTCTTCGACGAGCCCACCAGCGCCCTTGACCCCACCATGATAGGCGAAGTGCTGAGCGTCATGAAGCAGCTGGCGGCGGACGGCCTCACCATGCTCATCGTCACCCACGAGATGCAGTTCGCCCGCGACGTGTCCACCCGCGTGTTCTACATGGACCAGGGCGTCATCTTCGAGGAGGGTTCCCCGGAGGAGATCTTCGACCACCCCAGGCGGGATCGGACCCGGATCTTCATCCAGCGGCTCAAGACCCTTTCCCTCTCCGCCCAGTCCCCGGATTACGACTTCATCGGCCAGACGGAGAGCATCCGTCAGTTCGGCGAAAAGAACTTTCTGGGCCGCAGGCGGGTGCTGGCCATGCAGAGCGTGTACGAGGAGATCCTGGCCCAGAGCATCGTCCCCCGCGCCGGAGGCTCCTTCCCGGTCACGATCTCCGTGGAGTACTCGGAGAGCGAGGACCGGCTGGAGATGCGCTTCACCTGGAGCGGCGCCGACTTCGACCCCATGCGGGACGGCGACGAGCTGTCCGTCAAGCTGGTGAAGGCCGCCGTCCAGAGCTATGAGCACACCTATGCCGACGGCGTGAACCGCCTCATCTTCACCATCTGATCCTCCGCGCCGATACGAAAAACAGCGGGAAGGCTCCCCATCCGGGGGGCCTTCCCGTTTGTCGGCGGGCGTCCATGGCCGGTCACGCGTCCGGGCGGCCGGTGTCATTCAGGTCGTATTTGTGTCGTTCAGGGGAAAGCGGTTGACAAACGCGCCGGGTGGTTCGATACTATCAAATTGGTTCAAACCCACTATGGACAAAGCGGCCGGACACAGAGCCGGCCGGCACGTGAAACGATCATGAATGCGGAAAGGAAGGCATCAACATGGATGAACTGAGAGAACGGACCAACCCCTCATTCAATGGCGCCAAATCCACCCTGGTGTATCTTGCGGAGGCCGGGGACCGGGACGCGGCTGTGATGGCAAGGGAGCTGGAGATCGAGGCCAACGCTGTGTTCCAGGACGAGCAGCAGGAGGCCCTGAGCCTTGGCATGATGGCCAACGTCAACGCCTGCTACGAGGTGATGACCGAGCTTTTGGCCGCCGTGCCGGAGGAGACCATCGTGGACCTGGGCTGCGGCTACACCCCCCGGGCGCTGATCCCGGAGCTGGAGGGAAAGCACTACATCGGCTGCGACCTGCCCATCGTCATCGACGAGATGGCCCCGCTTGCGAAAAAGCTGCTGGCCAAGAAGGGCCGCCCCGCCCCCGCGGAATACAAGGCGGCGGACTTCACCAACTACGCCTCCCTGCGCGCCGCTCTGGACGGCGTGAAGGGCCCGCTGTGCCTCACCAGTGAGAGTACCCTGACCTACCTCACCCAGTCGGAGGTGCGGCAGCTCTGCGCCAACGTCCGCCGGGTGCTCAAAGAGTTCGGCGGCCGCTGGGTCACCCCGGACGTGGAGGCGGGTGACCGCACCGTAGGTTCCCTGGTGGCCGTGCTGGGCGAGGAGGGCTTCAAGAACGTGATCAGCGTCTTTGTCACCCTGTCCAATCAGGCCGATGTGGTCGTGGGCGACAACGACATGGTGATCCGTTACGGCCACCAGGAGGATCCCCCTGCGGCCGACGCCCTGATGAAAGAAGTGGGCCTGAAGGTGAAGAAGATCACCATGGGCGACTATATGCCGGAGCTAAAGGTCTTCTCCAAGCTCAGCGCCGAGCAACGGGAGGCTATGAAGACGCTCTACAAGAGCCTGGTGCTCTGGGAGCTGACCCCGGACCCGGACTGGACCGAGCCCGAGGCGAAGACGGGCGGCGAATTCGGCGTTGACACCGCTGTGAACGGCACGGAGCTCACCGTCGCCCTTCGGGGCCGGGTGGACTCCCTCACCGCGCCGGACTTCCTGGCCGCCTTTGAGAAGATCGCCGGGGAACACGCCCTCACCGCCGCCACGGTGGATATGTCGGACCTGGAGTACATCTCCTCCGCCGGGCTGCGGGTGCTGCTCATCATGACCAAGCGCCTGGGCACGGGCCATGTGATCGTCACCGGGGCCAACGAGCTGGTCCTCTCCATCTTCGAGCAGACGGGCTACGACGACATCCTGAGGATCAGGTGACCGACCAATCTATAAAAAGGCCGCCCGTGAGCGAAGAGGGCGAAAAAGTCCCGGAAAGCAGAGCTTTCCGGGACTTTTTTGCGTATTTGTTCGAAAACTCAGCGCTTGCTGAACTGAGGCGCGCGACGGGCTGCCTTGAGGCCGTACTTCTTGCGCTCCTTCATACGAGGGTCGCGGGTCAGGAAGCCGGCGGCCTTCAGGGCGGGGCGGAACTCGGGGTCCATCTCCAGCAGGGCGCGGGAGATGCCGTGGCGCAGGGCGCCGGCCTGGCCGGTGACGCCGCCGCCGGTGACCGTGGCGGTGATGTCCACCTTGCCCACGGTGTTGGTGGTGTTCAGGGGCTGGCGGACCACCATCTTCAGGGTCTCCAGGCCGAAGTAATCCTCGATGTCGCGGCCGTTGATGGTGATGGCGCCGGTGCCGTTGGGGAACAGATGGACGCGGGCCACGGAGGACTTCCGGCGGCCGGTGCCGTAATGATAAGGCTTCTTGCTCTTGTACATAGTCGGTTACCTCCTTATTCCACGGTCCAGGGCTCAGGCTTCTGGGCGGCGTGGGGATGCTCGGCGCCGCGGTAGATCTTCAGCCGGGTGAGGGAGTCCTTGGTGACGATGTTGCGGGGCATCATGCCGCGCACCGCCAGGCGCATGGCCAGCTCGGGCTTGCTCTGCATCAGGATGCGGTACTTGGTCTCTTTCAGGCCGCCCACATAGCCGGAGTGGGTGCGGTAGTACTTCTGCTCGGCCTTCTTGCCGGTGAGCACCGCCTTGTCGGCGTTGACCACGATGACAAAGTCGCCGCAGTCGGCGTGGGGGGTGTACTCGGGCTTGTGCTTGCCCCGCAGCAGCACGGCGGCGGCGGCAGCGGTCTTGCCCAGAGGCTTGCCGGCGGCATCGAGGACATACCACTTGCGCTCGATGTTGGCCTTGTTCGCCATAAAGGTAGACATATCGGTTTCCTCCATTTTTATAATCAAATGATCTCAAACATGGCAGCGCGGCCCCGTTTCCGGGACGCAAGCGTTATTATAAGTCCCCCTGCCGCCGATGTCAACCAAAACATGAGGATTTTTCAAATATTTTTTAAAATACTCTCTTAATCTTGCAAATTCAAATTTAAACTCTTGAATACTCGTTTTCGATTTTCGTTTTTTATCCGCCCCACGCCTCCGCCAGCAGCTCCGCCGCCCGGGTAAGCTCCTCCTCGGTGAGCCCGGCGTAGCCCAGCACCACGGTGGAGGGCCGGGGCGCCGCCCCGTGGCAGTACTGGCTCAGGGGGGCCACCCGGACGGACTTTTCCGCCGCCCGCTCCACCAGCTCCGCCTCGGTGAGCCGGGGCAGGGTGAGCAGGAAGTGGAGCCCCGCGTCCTGCCCGCTGAGGGTGACGCCGGGGATGGCCGCCAGCTTTTCGGTGAACAGGGCGTTCTTTTTTCGGTAGAGGTTCCCCGTCCGGCGCAGATGCCGCCCGTAGAGCCCCAGCACCAGGAACCGCCGGAGGCTCTCCTGCTCGAACCGGGACACGGTGCAGGCGGCGTGGGGGAAGGTCTGCCGGTACCGCTCCAGCAGGGCGGGCGGCAGGATCATATAGGCCACGCGGATGGCCGGGGCGATGGACCGGGAGAAGGTGCCCATGTACACCACCTTCCCCGCCCGGTCCAGCCCCTGCATGGCGGGGATGGGCCGGGAGGTATAGCGGAACTCGCTGTCGTAGTCGTCCTCGATGAGAAAGCGCCCCTCCCCCGCCCCGGCCCAGTGGAGCAGGCGGCTCCGCCTTCCGGCGGGCATGGTCGCCCCCAGGGGAAACTGGTGGGATGGGGTCACGTAGGCCAGCCGCGCCCCGGACGCCGCCAGGGCCTCCGGGTCCATCCCCTCCCCGTCCACCGGGATGGGGAGGGCCGTCCTGCCGTGGTGGAGGGCGGCGGCGTAGGCGGCGGGATAGCCGGGGTCCTCCAGGGCGATCTCCCGATAGTCCGGCAGCAACTGGAGCAGCAGGGACAGCAGATAGTCCGCGCCTGCCCCCACCACGATCTGGTCCGGGGTACACCGCACCCCCCGGTACTGGGCCAGCAGGTCGGCCAGGGCCGCCCGCAGAGGCAGGTCCCCCTGGGGATGCCCCCGCTGGAGGAGGCCGGGGTTCTCATACACCGCCTCCTTGGTGATGCGGGCCCAGGAGGAGAAGGGGAAGGCGGACACGTCCACCGCGGAGGTGGAGCAGTCGTACCTCCAGCGGGAGGGCTCCGGCGGCGGCTGGGCCACATCGGGGGCGGGGGGCGGGGCCAGGGGCAGGAGATCGGCCACGACATAGCCGCTCCGGGGCCGGGCGATCACGTAGCCCTCCGCCGCCAGCAGGGAGTAGGCGGTCTCCACGGTGCTCATGCTCACCCCCGCCAGGGCGCACAGCCGCCGCTTGGAGGGCAGTTTGGTCCCCGGCGGGACCTCCCCGGACCGGACGGCGGCGGCGATGTGCCGGTAGAGCTGGTCGTACAGGGGCTCCCCCTCGTGGAACACGGGGAGCGGAAAGGACGCGGACATTGATCTTCCTCCCATCTGACCACATAAAAAAGATGAAAACTGGGCATGGAAACGGTGCCAGTTAAGGGTATAATAACATCAACGTCGGCCAACGTCAAGTTTTCATCGAAGGAAGCGTGATCCCCGTGAACGAATCCAAACAAAACAAACTGGTGGCAAAGCTGTGCGTGACGGCCATGATGACGGCCCTGGTATTTCTGAGCAATTATCTGCGCATCATCATGCCCATCGCCGTGGGCGGCGTCACCGCTTTTACCCTGGCCAACATCCTGTGCGCCCTGTCCGGCATCCTGGTGGGGCCCTGGTGGGGCTTTGTGGCCGCCGGCCTCGGGTCCTTCCTGTACGACCTGACCCAGCCCAGCTACGCGGACGAGGCCCCTATCACCTTTTTCACCAAGGGTCTGTACGGCATGGTGGCCGGACTGGTGCTGTACTATGTATTCGTCCGGCTGCTGAAAAAGAGCCGGGACGGCTATGCGCCGCAGCTGGTGTCCGCCGCCTGCGCCGCCGTGGCCTATATGATCGTCTACACCGTCAAGGTCTTTTTCTACAACGGGATGGTCAAAGGCGGTTTTACCTCCGCCGTCCAGTGCTGGGCCATCGTGATCGAAAAGCTGCCCTCCACCCTGGTGAACGGCGCCCTGGCCATCATCTTCGCCCCCATCCTGGGCGTGGCCCTGTGCAAGGCCCTCAAGGCCGCCCATCTGGACCGGCTGCTGGCGTGAATTTGCAAGAATCCAATCGAAAAAATGCAAAAGCTCTCTGCTCCCGAAACGTCGGAGCAGGGAGTTTTTGTATTTTCGGCATTTCCCTCAAAGAGGACAGGCTGTGGCATGTTTCTTTTTGCAAGAGCGCATAAATCGAATTTCTTATTTACAAATAGTTCACAAATCATTCATGGTTCGTTCATGAAATGCCCCGGCGTCAGGCTATAATGCGCCATGGTCGGCGGAACACTGCCGGCTGGAGGACCAACCAAGGGCTTGTCCCTCGCCGCGGAGGGAGACGGGCCCACCCGTAATGGAGGATCGAAACACCATGTATATGCTCGCTTATAAGAACACCTGCCAGCGGAAGGAGTCCCTTCTGCGCAGGCTCGGCAGGATCCTGAAGAAGATCGTCAGCTTCCCCGCCGAGGCGTAAAGGAGGCCGGAGCGCCCATGAGTCTCAGTGAATTCAAAAACATCCACCTCCGCAGGTTCCGGGTCTGGCTTCTGAGGGCCCTGAGCCGCAGGAGCCGCAGGAGCCGCAGAGCCGCATGAGCCTGCCTTCACCGCCCCGAGGGGCGGTGTTTTTTTGCGCGGAGGCGCGGCGGGCAAACGAAAACCCCTCCGGGTGACCGGAGGGGTTCGCGTTTTGAGAAAAGAGAGAGGGAGGATAGAAGGTGTCTGGTTTGCTTCCTGACGATGTCATCATAGCAGAGTCTCCCCCGCTAATGTTGGACAATTTAAAAACCTTTTGTGAAGGTTTTGTGAATAACCGGGGAATATTTCCCTGCTTCTCCCAAAAAGCGCGGTTTTTCAGCCGTGGAGGAACATCCCCGACAAAAACTGTTTGAAGATGCCGAACAGGGACAGCCGCTCCACGCCCTCGGACGCCACCAGGTCGATGGAGTCCACGCTCTCCCCATCCACCAGGACCTCCAGCCGGCCCAGGATCTGCCCGAGCTCCACCGGGGCCCCCACGCTGTCCGCCAGAGTCATCCGGGTGGTCACCGCCCCGGCCTTGGACTTCTCCAGCAGGACGGAGCAGTCCCTCGCCGTCACCGGCTGGACGGTGTCCGTCTGGCCCAGCTCCACCTTCACAGGCGGGATGGGCCCCTCCGGGTACACCGGGGTCAGGGCGTAAGTCGCAAAGCCGTAGCTCAGCAGGGCCTTGGCGCTCTCGAACCGATCGTTGGAGGTGGGGGCGTGCATGACTGTGGCGATGAGCTCCATGCCGTCCCGCTCGGCGGTGGCGGACAGGCAGTACAGGGCGGAGTCGGTAAAGCCGGTCTTGAGGCCGGTGGCACCCTCATAGTAGAAGATGAGCTTGTTGGTGTTGGCAAGCTGGAAGGCGCCGTCCCGCAGGGTGTCCATCCAGATGGTGGTGAACTCCCGGATGGACGGGTGGTTCAGGATCAGCTCCCGGCTCATGAGGGCGATGTCACAGGCGCTGGTGAGGTGTCCCTCGGCGGGCAGGCCGGTGCAGTTTTTGAAGGTGGTGTCGTTCATGCCCAGCTCTTTGGCGCGGGCGTTCATCCGCTCCACAAAGGCGGCCTCGCTGCCGGCCAGATGCTCGGCCAGGGCCACGGCGCAGTCGTTGGCGGAGGCCACCGTCACCGCCTTCACCATGTCGTGGACGGACATCTGCTCGTTCTCCTTCAGCCAGATCTGGGACCCGCCCATGGAGCAGGCGTAGGCGGAGGCGGTCACCGTGTCGTCCCACTTCAGGGTGCCGGAGTCGATGGCCTCCATCACCAGCAGCAGGGTCATCACCTTGGTCACCGAGGCGGGCTCGTATTTCGTGTGGGCGTCCTGCTCGTAGAGGATCCTGCCGGTGGTCTTTTCCATCAGCACGGCGGAGGGGGCGGTGATGGCCACGGGAGCCGCGGCCTCCGCCGTCTCCGCCCGGACGGTCCGGGCGGATATGGGGCATAATAGGGCAAGCGCCAGCAAACAGGCGGCAAATTTTTTCATGGGAGTACCTCCGATCTTGGGAATCATTCTCGGTTCAAGGATGTGGAGGTTTGCCCATTTTATGCGCGGCGCGGACTGGTGGGTTTGACCGGCGGAGGAAGGGTCTGGACGGCCCGCCCGAAAAATGCCGCGCCCTCCGCCCTTTTTGCGATAAGGTTGACATCGGGGCCCATGCCGGGTATAATCATGGTATTCTGACATAGGAGGTCCCGGCATGGATAAGTATGTCTGCCCCTGCGGCTATGAGTACGACCCGGCGGTGGGCGATCCCGACAACGGCGTCGCCCCCGGCACCCCCTTCGACCAGCTGCCCGACGACTGGGTCTGCCCCGTGTGCGGCCTGGACAAGGGCTCCTTCGAGAAGGCCTGAGCATCCATAACGCGCAAGGAAGCTCCCCGGCGGCGCCGGGGAGCTTCCTTTGAGAGGAGGCGGACGTCTGTGCATCTTTCATCGGCAGAGGATCACCGTGGGTTCCGCGTGGAGACCCACCTCCACACGGCGGAGGGCAGCGCCTGCGGCCAGGCCGGCGGCGCGGAGCAGGCCAGGGCCCGCAAGGCGGAGGGCTACGACGCCATCATCGTCACCGACCACTTCTTCCGGGGCAACTCCCGGCCGGCCCGGTCCCTCCCCTGGGCGGACTATGTGGACGCCTTTTGCAGCGGTTATGAGCGCGCCAGGGCGGAGGGGGAGCGCATCGGGCTGGAGGTGTTCTTCGGCTGGGAGGAGAACTACGACGGCGCGGAATTTTTGATCTACGGTCTGGATAAGGCGTGGCTGCTGGCCCACCCGGAGATGATCCGCTGGACGCCGGAGGAACAGTACCGGGCGGTCTCCGCCGCCGGAGGGCTGGTCATCCAGGCCCATCCCTTCCGGGAGCGTCCCTACCTCAAGGGCATCCACCTCTACCCCCACGACTGCGACGGCGTGGAGGGGGTGAACCTCTCCCAGCCCTGGGAGCAAAACCAGCGGGCCCTGGACTACGCCCGCTCCTTCGGCCTGCCGGTGACGGCCGGCTCCGACATCCACACCCTCTCCCCCCTGCTGGGCGGCATGGTATTCTCCCATCCGCTGCGCTCCATCCGGGATTTCACAGACGCCGTCCGAAGCGGGGAGGCCGCCAAGCTCCTGCTGGGCCCCTGCCATACAGGATCGGCATCCGCGTCGCCCGGAAGATCACGGTCTGAGCCGGGATGAGATTTGTCTTGCGCGCCGTGCCGAAACGTGTTACAATGTGCCGGAAACCGATCTGCGAAAGAATGTGACGAAAACTCATGCCGGTATTTGCCTGGATCATCATCGTGACCTTTATCTCGGGCGTCGTGGGGACGGGCCTCGGGGGGCTCATCGGCTGCATCGCGCGGCGGGACTCCTCCCGCGTCGTCAGTCTGTTCCTCAGCTTCGCCGGCGGGGTCATGCTGGCCATCGTCTGCTTCGACCTCATCACCGAGGCGCTGGCCCCCTCCGGGGAGGGGAGCCTGCGGTATCTCCCGCCCACCATCTGCGGCCTGCTGGTGGGCTACCTCACCGTGTTCGCCCTGAACCGGGTCATCGACAACAACACCAATAAAGAGGTCCCCCACATCGACAAGGACCACCCCGCCACCGCCGACGACCTGGGGGAGCTGATCCACAGCGACCATTACAGCCACCACCGGGAGAGCGGCGACTGGCGGGAGATGTTCGTGGCCGGCATCATCATGGCCTGCGCCATCGCCCTGCACAACCTGCCGGAGGGGATGGTCATCGGCGTGTCCTATACCGGCGCGGAAAACGTGATGGACCGGGCCGGCCTGGTCATGGCGGTGGTCATCGGGCTGCACAACATCCCGGAGGGGATGGCAGTGTCGGTGCCGCTGATCTCCGGCGGCATGTCCCGGGTCCGCGCCGTGCTGGTGACCGCCCTCAGCGGGTCCCCCACCATCCTGGGCGCCCTGATCGGCTACGGGCTGGGGGGACTCGGCCCCGCGGCTCTCTGCCTGGCCCTGTCCTTCGCGGCGGGGGCCATGATCTATGTGGTCTTTGGCGAGCTCATCCCCGAGGCCGTGCTCATGTGGCGCTCCAAAACGCCCGCCTTCGCCATCCTGGTGGGCATGATCGTGGGACTGATCGTGATCTATGTGTGAAAAACCCGCCGGGGCGACGCCCCGGCGGGTCTCTCTTTTCTCTGCGCGTATCACTGCGGCGCGCCGGCCGGGCGGGCGCGCTCCCGGATCTTTTCATCCAGCGCCCGGATATAGGAGGGATCGCTGCCGCAGCACCCGCCGATATAGGCCGCGAGATCCAGCGCCGGGAGCACCTCCTCGGCAAACTGCGCCGCGCTGTACGGGGATACCGTGCCGCCGTCCGCGGCCAGGACAGGTTTTCCCGCGTTGGGCTTAAAGATCAGCGGAAGGGTGGTCCTCTCCGCAAACTCCCTGATGATGGGAAGGGCCAGATCGGGCCCGAGGGAGCAGTTCATGCCGATGGCGTCGATCCCGATGGGCGCCATCGCGTCGATCATGTCCTGCACGGAGTTCCCCATGATGGTCCTCCCCGCTTTTTCAAACGTCATGGTGCAGAAAACAGGCACGCCGTATGTTTTGGCGGCCCCGGCGGCGACGCGCAGCATCTCCACATCCATAAATGTCTCCAGCAGGATCAGGTCGGGATGCTCCGACATGCCGGCGCCGATCTGTTCCCGGTAGATGGCCTCCGCCTCCTCCCCGGACAGATCCCCGTAGGGCTCCAGCAGCTCCGGCAGAGGGCCGACGGACAGCGCCACCTTCGCGTCCGTCCCCTCGGCGGCCTCTTTGGCGATCCGAACGCCGGCGGAGACGACCTCCTCCACGGAATAAGAGGAGGCGCGTCTGACGGCGAGGGCGTTGGCGCCAAAGGTATTGCTCAGGATGATCCTGGCGCCGGCGGCGATGTACGCGCGGTGCAGCTCACGGACCACTCCCGGCTCCTCCAGGTTGTAGGCCCAGACCAGCTTCTTGTCCTTCACCCGCTCCCAGATGCACGTCCCCATGGCGCCGTCCATCAAAACAGGGCTGTTCTTTTCCATCATGATCCTCTCTTTCCTGAAAGATTCCCCGGGACCGGCCGGTCCCCGCCATCGGTCACACCGCCGCCTTGGACCCCTCCAGCGCCGCGATGACCCGGTCGCAGAAGGCGTCGAACTCCGGGTCGGCCCGCTGGCACTCCGGGTGGGACAGGATGTAGTCCACGGCGATACGGACTCCCTTTCGGAAGGGGACGGCGGCGCGCATCTCCGGCACGGCCCGCTTCAGTTTGGCGTTGTCGAACACCACCGACACCGCCTTGTCCCCCAAAAGGCCGCCGGCAAAGTCGTAGCCGTACTTCTTCCCCACGTCCGCCAGGTACTGGCTGGCCACATGGTACGCCCTCAGCTCCACCCCCAGGGCGTCCGCGATGGCGGCGTAGATCTGATCCCAGGTCAGGGTCTCGTCCCCGGTGATCTGGAAGGCCTCGCCCACGGCGTTCCGATCCCCCATGAGCCCGGTGAAGCCCACGGCGAAATCGGCGTTGAAGGTGAGGGTCCACAGGGACGAGCCGTCCCCCGGGATGAGGACCGGCTTGCCGTCCAGCATCCGCCGGAGCACCTGCCAGGAGCCGTTGTCCCCGTGGATCCCCACGGGGACGGACCGCTCGTCGTAGGTGTGGCTGGGCCGCACGATGGTCACCGGGAAGCCCTCCTCTCGGTACTTCCCCATCAGGAACTCCTCGCAGGCGATCTTGTTCCGGGAGTACGTCCAATAGGGGTTGGCCAGGGCGGTGCCCTCGGTGACGAGATAGCCCGCCGCCGGCTTGTGATAGGCCGAGGCGGAGCTGATGTAGATATACTGCCGGGTCCTGCCCCGGAACAGCCGCCAGTCCCGCTCCACGTCCTCCACGGTGAAGCCGACGAACTCACACACCGTGTCAAAGGTCATGTCCCCCAGCTTTTCCAGCACGTCCGCCTCGTCGCGGATGTCGGCGGTGATCTGACGCACCCCCTCCGGGACCGCGGCCGCCCGGTTCCCCCGGTTGAGGAGCCAGATCTCCCAGTCCGGCTCAGCCGCCAGCCGCCGGACCACGGCGGCGCTGATGGTGCCCGTGCCTCCGATGAACAGCGCTCTCATAACGCGCCCTCCCCCGCTTTGATGACGCTCACCCGATGGCCCACACGAAGGTGGCCGTGTCGCTGACGTCGATGTCGTCCGGCTGGATGTTCATGCTCTTCACGGCCATCATGGGCGCCGCCAGGCAGTCCTCCGCCACGGCGTACCGGGTGTTGGAGACGACGTCCAGCTCGCCCCAGTTGTAGTCGATGGCCGTCAGCTCGCCCAGCTTGACCCCCGCCGCCTCGCAGAGGACCTGGGCCTTCTCCCTGGCGTTGGCGGCGGCGGAGCGGAGCATCTCCTCGTTGATGGCGGTGGGGTCCTTCACGGTGAAGGAGATGGACAGGTCCGGGTTGGACAGGCAGCCGGTCACGGCGGAAAGGGTCTCCGCCAGCCGCCCCATGTCGAAGTCGAAGGCCAGCTTCAGGCTCTGGCGGACCACATACCCGTCGAACTTCCGCTCAAAATCGCCCGCGCGGTTCTTCACGTTGATATAGCTGGTGCTCACGTTGAAATTGGTGGTCTTCAGGTCGTCCTTTTCGAAACCGGCGCCGGTCAGCGCGCCGTCCAGCGCCTCCAGATGGCGGGCCGCGCCGTCCATGGCCCTGCCGTAGTCCATGTCCTTGGTCTCCAGGGCCATGGACAGGACCACGTAGTCCGGCTTGGCGGTCACCCGCCCGATCCCCTTGACGGTGATGGTCTTTGCCATAGCGTTCTCCTCCTTGTTTGATCGGTGTACCGCCATTATATCAGACCGAAGCGGATTTGCCAACGCAAAACGGCAAAAAGTCCGCGAAAGAGATTGCGCGTCCCGTCAAGATCAGGTATACTGTGGTCAGATCAGCGAAAGCGGTGACGTGAATGACCGAAGTGGTGGCCGCCCTCATCCGGGACGGCGATAGATTCATGATCTGCCAGCGCCCCGCCCACAAGGCCCGGGGCCTGCTGTGGGAATTCGCGGGCGGCAAGGTGGAGCCGGGGGAGACCAGGGAGCAGGCCCTCATCCGGGAGTGCCGGGAGGAACTGGCGGTGACGGTGGCCCCGGCGGAGGTGTACATGGACGTGGTCCACGAGTACCCCGACCTGACGGTCCATCTCACCCTGTTCAACGCCTCCATCACCGAGGGCGTCCCGCAGACGCTGGAGCACAACGACATCCGCTGGATCACCGCGGACGAGATCCCGGACTATCAGTTCTGCCCCGCGGATAAGGACATCCTGCGGCGGCTCATGGGGGAATAAACACAGCGGCCAAGCAGGCCGAAAAAGAGGGCCTCCCCGGCGGGGAGGCCCTCTCGCGTTCTATCGGGAGATCGGGGCGGACATCTCAGGCGGCGCTGGCCTTTTTCAGCTCCAGGGCCGTCACCTGGCCGGCGGGCTGGACGGCGGCCCTGGCATAGGCCCGCCCGCGCACCGCCAGGAAGAAGACCAGGTGGGTCAGCGCTGTGACGGCCCAGCTCACCGGGTAGGAGATATACAGCACGGTGAGGGTGTGGAACGTCCGAAACACCGTGGCCACCCATACCAGCCGGAGGCCGCAGGCCCCCGCCATGGACACCGCCATGGGGATCACCGAGTAGCCGATGCCCCGCAGCGCGCCCACCATGGTGTCCATCATCCCGCAGAGGCAGTACGTGCCGGAGACGATGGCCAGACGGGCCACGGCCTGGGCGATGACGTCCTCCTCGCCGGGGGCGTAGATGGAGGCAAGCTGCCGGCCAAAGAGCACCGTCAGCCCGCCAAGCAGCAGCCCGGTGACGGTGACATACAGCTGGCACAGCAGCAGGGTACGGTCCACCCGTTTGGTCTCCCCCGCGCCGTAGTTCTGGCTGGAGAAGGTGAGGCAGGTCTGGTAAAAGGCGTTCATGGCCACATAGACGAACCCCTCGATGTTGGCGGAGGCGGCGGCGCCGGCCACGATGGCGGTGTCGTCGAAGGAGTTGATGGAGGACTGGATGACCACGTTGGAGATGGAGAACACCATCCCCTGGAAGCCGGCGGGCAGGCCCACCCGGGCGATGCGCCCCACCACCTGCCAGTCCAGCCCCAGCTGTTTCAGCTCCAGGCGCAGCAGCCCCCGGTCCCGCACCAGGCAGGCAAGCACCAGGGCGGCGGAAAGGTATTGGGAGATGATGGTGGCCAGGGCCACTCCCGCCACGCTCATCTGCCACACGATGACGAAGTACAGGTTCAGCCCCGCGTTGAGCACACCGGCGGCGAACAGGATGTACAGGGGCCGCCGGGTGTCCCCCTGGGCCCGGAGGACGGCCGCGCCGAAGTTGTAGAGCATATTGGCGGGCATCCCCAGAAAGTAGATGCGCAGATACAGGGTGGCCAGGTCGATGACCTCTGCCGGGGAGGAGGTCCAGACCAGCATCTGCCGGGCCAGGAGGCTTCCCAGCACCGTCAGCACCGCGCCGCCGATGAGGGCCAGGGTGACGGAGGTGTGGACGTCCTTTCGGACCTCCTCGTCCCGTCCGGCCCCCAGGTCCCGGGCAACCACTACATTGGCGCCCACGGACAGGCCGATAAAAACGTTCACCATCAGGTTGATGAGGGAGGAAGTAGAGCCCACCGCCGCCAGGGCCGCGTCGCCGGCGTACCGGCCCACCACCACCACGTCGGCGGCATTGAACAGCAGCTGCAGCAGGCTGGACAGCATCAGCGGGACGGCGAACAGCAGCAGCTTTCCGGCCAGGGGGCCGTGGGTCATATCGATCTCATGGGCAGACCTGCGTCTCTCCATGTTCGTTCAATCTCCTATCTTACGACACGAACGGTCGGGCATTTCGCCGCTCCCGGTGCGTGCGCCCGCGGAACAGCAAGCAAGTTATAGCACATCATTGGGAGAAGAACAAGCGGAAAAACCACCAAAACGCTCGAAAGAGGACGAGGTTTTTCTGGCTGTGCGGAACCCAAAAAGAAAGACACGCTCCCGCGTGTCTTTCTTTTTGGTGCGGATATTCATAAGGGATTCCGTAAAACATCAAAAATTCGGCGCTGAACACACATATCAAGCCAAAATCCAATGGGCATAAATCGTATTCAAAAGGCTGTGAAACCGCTCAGAAAGGCAGAAATGTTTTTCTGAGCGGTTTCTTTTTCGCACATTCGTCATTTGAAGTGATGACTGCTACAATAAAGCCATCACAGGAAGGAGGTCAAAAAAATGAGTGAAAACCTGACGTACCACCGGGAGGGCGACTACCTTATCCCAGACCTGACTGCCCCGGAGGACATCCCGACAGGTATCTGGGGTATGAGGCGGAGAGATTATCTGAAGCGGCACCGCAACGGAATCTATACCGGGATGCTTCTTTCAGGCAAGCTCAACGCCCATCTCGCGGAGATCGACCGACAGGCGACGGAAATGTTTGAGCGGCTGACCCGGCAGATGGCAGCAAAACAGGGTGTCACAGAGCGGCTCAAAGCCCAGGATCAAATGGCCTGGGTAGGTGCCATGAACAACATCCGTAGCGCCGCCGAGGAGGTGATTTTGGACGAATTGATCTATTCCTGAGCAAGCCCACAATACTACTAATCGGAGGTACATATTTTATGAAAAGCAAGACCCGGCTCATCTCTTTCCTCATGGGCGCTGTCGTCGCCCTGATCCTCTGCTCCGTGTCTCTGCCCGCACTGGCCGCCAGCGGCGCGTTCACCATCACCGGCAGTCCCATCAACGTCATGGTCAACGGCGAGGTGTTCAAGCCCAAGGATGTGAACGGGAACGATGTGCTGGTGTTCGTCTACAATGGCACCACCTACGCGCCTCTCCGGGCGCTGGCCGAGGCTTACGGCCTGGAGGTCAGCTACGACGGCTCCCGCAACATGGCGGTGGTCAATGCCCCCGGCAAGGCTTCCACACCTGCTCCGGCTCCCTCGCCCAGCGTGTCTTCTTTCTCCAGCCAGTGGACGGTCACGGAGACACCCGTTACCAACTACGGCTCCGAAAAGATTTTCAATGCCGACTACTCCGGCTCCATGAGCAAAGCGGAGTTCATGGCATGGTGGAAGTCCGTGGACCTCTCCACCATCCGGGCCGAGTGCGAGAAGATGGCGGCAGAGGCCCAGGAACTCGTACCGGGCTACACTGTGACGATGTACTTCTCCTACGGCAACCTCCCCCTGGGCAACGCCAACGCGATGAACGGCTACACCATCAGCAACTTCGACTTGGCCGGCGCATGGATCAAATGAACAGCGTCATATAACTGCGAACGTAGGTATGTCACCTTTAAGGCATACCTACGTTCGCTTATTACAAATAGCTGGTATGAAAATAGCGATTCCAATCAATCCATAAACGCATCAAACTCTTCAATCCGGTCGATCCAGTCAAGGTCGTTCTTCTTCGCTTCGCTGTCGATGATGACAGCCTTCGGGTCGCGTTTGAGAATCTCCGCCTTCATCCTGCGCTGCTCGGATTTAGAGGTGGGCACGACCTTCGTACCGCCGTACCAGGTGGGGACTGTTTTGTGGGTGATATCGATGGTGGGATGTTTTTTGAAGAACATACTGCACCTTCTTGTTAGCTATTTTTCCTTTTATGTCCAAATCCAAAGCTAAAATAAATTGCATCACTTTGATTGAGACAACACGTTTAAGACTTCATCACGACGAAAACATTGCTGGCAAAAAAGAGAAAGTCTCGTTATAAATGCAAGCTCGATATAAATGAAGTTATTTGATTATAAACGGGGTCATTCAAATCTGGATATTGCTCAAGAACTCTATTTACCCAGTTGGGGCCATGCCCTCCAACTTCTTTGACAAAATTCTCAAGTTCTCCTTCAGAAACTATATAAATCTCATGATCTTTTAATTGCTGTTCTATTCTCCCATAGGCAACAGTAGCATCTCCTGGTGGTAATGCGGTTTTCCCTGATTTTTTTATTGAATCCCACTTAGAAATAGTTTTTATGGCATTCCTTATTCCCTCGATTTCTTCTGGAGAAAGATTCTGGCTTTGACTCGTATTCAATATCTGTTGAATTGTAGCTTTAGCCACATTGCGATCAATCTTTTCAACGGGGCTGTGCAAATTTGAAACAACTTTATTGTAGTCGCTCTGTATGGATTCCCACTCTAATCCGAACGCTTCCGTTACAGATTTAAAAATCCCTTCGTCATTCAAGATGTCTATGTCAGGGATTAACTTTACGTCTACATTCAAAGAGCGTAGGGCTTTTGCAATTTTAGCCATACGTTGCTTCCCGCCGCAATGAATAAAGAGGGTTTCAGAGTATTTGCCTGCTTCCTGTTTGATGTGACTTTCAATCATCGAATACATCTTACAGTCGGAATCGCTCTCACACAGCACAACCGATTTATGAAAAAGACTAGACATAATATTTGAGTGCCTGAGAAGTGGGTCATTCCATACCGCACTAAACGTGTCGTTGTTGATATAGGAAAAATAGTTTGTATCTTCATCTCGCGTAATTCGGACGATTTTGATTCGCTCTGGGCAGGTTTCTAAAAGTCCCTTTAAAATGTCCTCACTATGAGTAGAAATAAATGCCTGCTGATCATCTTTGAGTGTTTCTCCTATAATTTCTCCCATTATTTTTGCTTGAGGTGGATGTAGGAAGGACTCCGGCTCATCAATGAGGTATGTGCAATAATAGTCAAGCATTAAGTATAGCAGGATTCCAGTAAAGCTTTTTATTCCATCACCTTGCTCTTGAACTTGTTTATATGTCTCCAAAATGGCAGCATATTCCTCTTGCCGATCTTGCTCATCGCCAAAATCACCCGTAAACTTAACAGGGGCACCCATACAAAGAGGGATACTTGCGCCGAACTGTGTATTTGGTGTTAACTCTATACCAAAGGCCTTTTTAAAACTGTCTGATAGCCATTTCCGATAGTCTCTTCCAAAGGCCGCATAATGAATCGGATTTGTCTTTGGAGCGTTGCGATTAATGTTTT
Organism: uncultured Oscillospiraceae bacterium; assembly: GCA_947585425.1. Taxonomy (GTDB): domain Bacteria; phylum Bacillota; class Clostridia; order Oscillospirales; family Oscillospiraceae; genus Enterenecus. Next base: position 4,420 of record CANPWZ010000021.1, on the reverse strand, counting down.
GCGGCGGATCGCAAATACTTAATCTGCTTTTAGTATCTAAATTTAAAACGAACAAATTTCGGAACCCTTCGTATGCTTTGGCTTCTCTAAATCTCTTTTCAGAAAAATCATACAGATTAATTGAATTTCCAAGTACTTGATAATTTATATGATCACCGTTGTTAGTTCCGTTAGATATGCTATTGAGCAGAGATGTTAATGAGGTTTGATATTTGGAGATGCCAATATCAGTGATAACCGTTCTGGGTGACTTTTTCCCCGCTAATGAATAAATATCTTTTAATGACTGACTCTTTCCTGCATTATTAGGCCCAACAAATACAACGATATCATTCTTGCTAATTTCAAATTCTTGGCCATTGTTAAACGTAATTTTGGAGATATAGCCCCCGGCTCGCTCATCCTGCACAATGAATCACCTCTTTATGTGCTTTACATATTTGCATGAACATAATATTTGCAAAAATCACTCCATTGGCTTAATCGTCGCCTCGATAAACGCTATTTCCTCGTCCGTCAGCCCGTACTTCGCATACAGCTCCGCATCCGTCCAAGGCTTGGAGAAATCCTGAATGGGGACAAGCGTAAAACTGGATTTTGCTAAGTGCTGTGTAGTTGTTACTTGTGCAACAAGAAATCGTACAAACCTTGTTTTCAGATACATGAGAAGATTTGCAGCTTCTTGCTCACTGTCGAAAGCATCGATTACGATGTAAGTTTCTGTGCATACAGTTAAAGGCGGGAGAACTTCCGTTGTAGAAAAAATTCGCCTTTTCCCATCCTTGTCTGTTCTGCCTGCATGGTCATAGGTCAAATATGACATTATGACTTTCCATTTATCAATCCATTCAACGCCCGAACTAACCAGATTGCGTTGAAAAGGACCTACACCACCATTGTATCGCAAATTGATGTCGCCTGTATCCAGTGGTTTGACATATGTTCTAAGGCCAAACGGCTTCTGAGAGCTTACACGTTGATTGTAAAAAACAGTTTCATTTTTACGTACTTTATCAATTATTGATAACGATTGACCGTGCCGAACAAAAATATCTTCTGTGCCAAGCTCTCTCATTGTAGAATATCTCTTGCTATTGCTAATGTTTGTAACCTGACACCCTCCAGAATGTGCTTCATCCCACAAAAAGTAGCACACGCCACCAGCTATATCAACACCTGCAAAGCAGTCATTTGAATCCATGTAATCAAACAACAATTTGATACGCGAATCGTTAAGCATGGTTTCTCGGAAAGAATCCAGACCACGGCCTCCCGAGTACCACTTAGCAGGCATAATCATAGAAATATATTTGGGCTGTAGTTGCTTTGCTTGTTCAACGAAAAGATTATATATAGGCACTGCACTGGCTTTATTACCACCATCACTCAACTGATACGGCGGATTCCCCACAACAGCATCGAATTTCAAACGCTCACCCTCTTTCTTCCATGTGGCCGGATTTGTCAGTTTCCGCGCGAGGCGCTGTTTGTCTTCCATGCGGTCAAGCAGTCGGGGAATATAAATGGCATTGACCTCTGCGCCGGTGTAGCCGGCCAGCGTGCGTTTCGTGATGGCCACGGCCATGGTGGTCTGGCACAGCACAAAGAGGTGATCCTGGAGTGCCCTCTGCCACCAGGTCTGTGCCTCCTCCAAAGTCATCTGCTCCTCGTCCTTGGGGAGCATCATGCGGTAGATGCTGTACGCCACATACAGCGGATAGAGGCCGGATTTGGAGTTCATCTCCAGAATCCGCACATTCTCATTTAGGAACAGATTACTTGTGACCTCGCCCTGCTCGATCAAGCGCGGCTCATCCAGAAGGCCGTCCTGCATGGGGTAGCCCTCTTTATAGAAGTTATAGCCCCCTATGGTGTCGCCCATGTGCATATTCACCACGCGCCACGGGGTCAGCACCGTCTCCTTCGCGGGGTTCTTGAAGTAGGTGAAGATCTCGGCGATCTTCATCACGCGGCGGGTGGGCATCAGCTCGTCTGCTGCCTTCGCCGTGCGGCGGATGCGCATACCCGCGCCCTCGATCACATCCTCGTCGTAAAAGACCAGGAGCTTCAGGAACAGATCCTTGTCCACCTCTTTCGGCATGAATACCTGCCAGGAGGCCGCGTCCACCTTGTCCACAAATTCCGCAAGGCGGATAGATTCATCAAAGTCGGCAGCAGTACCAAAAATCAATAGTGGCAATCGGATAGAGACGTTTCGCAACAGATCAAAGAGGCCCTGCTGCTGTTTCTTCTGCTCTTTTTCCTTGTCCAGAGCTGCCTGTTCCTCCGGGGTGCGCTCTCGCTTGGGCTTGCGTTTGGCATCCTGGGCCCTTTTGTACTCCTCTGGGGACAGCCCCTGCCGGTTCACATCAACAGTAGTCTGCTTTTTCTCCTTCTTTTGCGGGGTCAAACGCTTTTTCAGAATATCGACCAGGTTCAGTTTCTCCCTGTCCATCACGATACCAGCATCGGCCTTATAAATGCTGTCGTCGTCAAAGCCGCTCTTAATAGCGCCATCAACGGTGATCTTCTTGAGCTGACGCATCATCTTCGATACATCGTAAGGCTCCATGCCGGTTTCGGCCTCGGCCAGCACTGGGCAGAAGTTCAAAAACTCGCCCAGCGCCACGCGGCCTGCATCGTCCGTGCCAACGGCGGATTTTTTCAGCTGATGGACTTCGGACAGCACTTTCAGCGCACGGTCGGGGGCAAAGTCGAAGGCATAGCAGACCATCTTCTGCTTGCCGTCGATGCTTCCGGCGGACTGGACGCGGAAAATCGTCTGCATATATCCCGCCGCGCCGGTGCTGGAGGAACCAGACAGGAGCATCACGCCCGTCCACTCCTTGACGGTGACGCCGGTGGTGAGCTTGCCGCAGGAGAGGGTTATGGTGCGGTCATGGTTCTTGATGGCCTCCCGCACCTCGGCCAGCGCATCGTCGTAGGGCTTTTCCACGTCGCCCTCACCGGCCACATTGACCACTTCATAGTCCTGGAAGACGGGGTGCTTTTTCAGCATGGCGCTGAAGGCACGCGCCTCCTTCACGCCCGGAAGAATCCAGAACGTGTGACGGAACATATCCCGGTATTCCTGGGTGGAAAACGGATAGTTGCTGTCGGCGCTCTCGGCGGAGATCAGGTCAAGAAATGCCCATACGTCTCCTGCATGGACAAAATCGCCCACCTTTACGCCGGAGGGCAACGACTGAAAATCCCGCTTGGGATCGCCTGTCCATGTACGGAAAAATTCACGGAAGTTGAAGGCGATGTTTTCGTCCTCATAGCGGTAGGAACCGGCCAGCTTATTGCGCAGGTCAAAGGTACAGATACGCAGCTCCGGCAAATCCGCATAAGGGTTATGATCGCCAGGATGCTGTTTTTCCCAGCGGAGCTTTGCCTGCTGCTCCATGACGTAATCCCACTGGAATACGTTATCGTCGCTGTACTGATTCAGAAGATTATAGGGGGTGCCGGAAAGCTGAAGCACCTTTTTAGGCTTCTTGCCCTCCTTCGGCTGCCCCAACAGTTCCTGCACCGACTTGCCCAACTCAGTCTGCGTACCCTCATGGGCCTCATCATAAATGATGATGTCCCAATCCATAGCAAACACAGCTTTATTCTTATTAAATTTGCCACCCGCAAGAACAGAACCGCGTAAGTCCTGCATGGAAGCGAAGTAAACAAAAGGTTTATCGCCCTGGGCGAGATTCTGTAAATTGCGGTCATTCTCCGCATCAATGCTGGCATCCTCGGCGGTGAACCGGTCGCCAACCTTGATATTCTCCTTGGTGACAAATATGCGGTCATCGTCAAACATCAACTTGAAGTCCGACCGCCAGCCATCCACAACGGCGGGGCGGTGGGTGACCACAAGCACCTTTTGAAAATTCATCTTTTTGACCAGGGCGTAAGCCGTCACGGTCTTGCCGAAACGCATCTTGCAATCCCAAAGCATACGGTCCCCGTGAGAAAACACGGTTTTTGTTTTCTCAACGCACCGGCTCTGTTCCTCGCGCAGCTTGATGTCAGTAGTTTTCGCATCATAAGGGGCAATGGGTTCCCGAACCATAGAAATTGACGGCTGACCCATCATCTCTGCTGCGGTTAATGTATTGCGATTCTCTTTGACCGCGCCGATGGCCGCGATGGCTGTGGGCAAATCGACCTTATACCACTCGCTGTCCTTGTCCGTATCATAAAATCTATGTACGTCAAAACCGGAACGGTCAAGAACTTCATGCACATCATGGTCGCTGAACAGACGACTCTCCACTGTCCCATCAGCAAGCCGAACCTGCACACGCGCCAGCTCCGTATGGAGCAGATTATAACGGATAAGCGCTGTTTTCGTGTACTGGTCAATGCGAAGTTTCGCCTGCTTGTTCAGTTCATCACAATTTGGCGGGAGCTGCTTGTAGCT
>CANPWZ010000020.1 GCA_947585425.1 uncultured Oscillospiraceae bacterium | reverse complement strand
GTGCGGAAGGTGAAGTTGCCCGGGGTGATCTCGTTGCGGAAGGACTTGCCCACCTGGCACACGCCGAAGGGCAGCTTGCGGCGGGTGGTGCGCTGGACGTTCTGGAAGTTGACGAAGATGCCCTGGGCGGTCTCGGGCCGGAGGTACACGGTGTTCTTGGCGTCCTCGGTGACCCCCTGGAAGGTCTTGAACATCAGGTTGAACTGCCGGATGTCCGTCCAGTTGTGCTTGCCGCAGGAGGGGCAGCAGACCTTGTGCTCCTCGATAAAGTCCTTCATCTGGGCCTGGGACATGGCGTCCACGCTGTGGCCCAGGTCAAAGCCGTTCTCCTGGCACCAGTCCTCGATGACCTTGTCGGCGCGGAAGCGCTCGTGGCACTCCCGGCAGTCCATCAGGGGATCGGAGAAGCCGCCCACATGGCCGGAGGCCACCCACACCTGGGGATTCATGAGGATGGCGGCGTCCAGCCCCACGTTGTAGGGGTTCTCCTGGACAAATTTCTTCCACCAGGCCTTTTTCACGTTGTTTTTCAGCTCCACGCCCAGGGGGCCGTAGTCCCAGGTGTTGGCAAGGCCGCCGTAAATTTCGGAGCCGGCGAAGATAAAGCCCCGGCCCTTGCACAGGTTGACGATCTGCTCCATGGTCTTGTCGGTATTTTTCATGAAAAGCACTCCTTTTTGGATTTGCCGCCGCTCCTGCCCGGCGGCGAAGGCGCGGCGCGCCCTTCGCGGTTACCCCGTGTTTTCTCTGCCCTTCACTTAAAGTTCTTTTTGGTTACTTTTTCTTTCAAGAAAAAGTAACGCCCTGAGACCGCTCAAGCCTCAGGGCGAACAGATTTCTCGCAGGTCCTGAGTTCACGGCTGGCTGCCGCGCGCTCCCGTATGCCACGCATTTTAGTATAGAAAATTCCCCCTGTCAAGATATTTTTTATTCCCTTTTTCCAAGCGCTGTGTTATAATATATAATTAGATAAAAATAAGGGAGGAGACCGCCATGCAAAACCGCGTCACCGTCACCGTGGGGGGCCTGAGCTATACCCTGCTGGCCTCCGAGGGAGAGGACTACGTCCGCAGGGTAGCCGACTACGTCAACGGCAAGATGAAGGAGACCTCCGACGGGGGCAGGATCTCCCAGCTGGACTGCGCCGTCCTCACCGCCTTCAACATCGCCGACGACCGCTTCAAGGAGCAGGACGCCTCGGAGAACCTCCGCCGCCAGTGCAAGGAGCTGATGGAGGAGAACTCCAAACTGAAGATGGAGCTGAGCGAGGCCAAGCGGGAGATCTTCAAGCTCCAGCAAAAGCGCTGAACCGCCGCCGGAGGGACGACATGGAACTTCTGGCCCCCGCGGGCAGCCCGGAGGCCCTGCGCGCCGCTGTCTGCGGCGGGGCCAACGCGGTCTACCTGGGATTCGGACAATTCAACGCCCGCCGCGGCGCCCGGAATTTCACCTCCGAGGAGCTCGCGGAGGCGGTTTCTTATTGTCATCTGCGGGGGGTCAAGGTCTATCTCACCCTGAACACCCTCTGCTCCGACCGGGAGATGGCCGCGGCGGCGGACTGCGCCGTGGAGGCCTCCCGGCTGGGGGCGGACGCGGTGCTGGTGCAGGACATGGGGATCGTCCGCATCCTGCGCCAGGTGGCCCCCGATCTGCCCGTCCACGCCTCCACCCAGATGACCATCCACAACCTGGACGGGGTGAGGGCGGCGGCCGACCTGGGCATGACGCGGGTGGTGCTGGGCCGGGAGCTGTCCAAGCGGGACATCGCCTATATCTGCGAAAAGTCCCCCATCGAGATCGAGGTGTTCGTCCACGGGGCGCTGTGTATGTGCTGGTCGGGCCAGTGTTTCCTGTCCTCGGTCATCGGCGGGCGCAGCGGCAACCGGGGCATGTGCGCCCAGCCCTGCCGCCTGCCCTACGGCTGGGGGGACGACCTGCCGGAAAGCTACCCCCTGTCTCTCAAGGACCTGTCCCTGGCGGGGCACCTGAAGGAGCTGGAGGACATGGGGGTGGCCTGCGCCAAGATCGAGGGGCGCATGAAGCGGCCCGAATACGTCTATATCGTCACCAGGACCTACGCCTCCGCCCTGCTGGACGGGCGGGAGCCCTCCCCGGCGGAGATGCGCCGGCTGGAGCAGGCCTTCTCCCGCCAGGGCTTCACCGACGGGTATTTCACCGGCAGGAAGGGCCCCGATATGTTCGGCGTCCGGCAGGACACCTCCGAGCCCAAGGAGCTGTTCGCCGCCGCCCGGGCCGCCGTGGAAAAGGGGGAGGGCCCCCGGGTGCCGGTGAAATTCTACGCCATGGTCCGCCTGGGCCAGCCCGTCCAGGTGGGGGTGGAGGACCCTGACGGCCGCCAGGCGGTGGCCTCCGGCGACCTGCCCGAGGTGGCCCGGAAGCGGCCTGTCACCCGGGAGGTGGTGGAGGCCCAGCTCTCCAAGACCGGCGGCACCCCCTACCGGGCGGAGCGGGCCTTCGCCCTGGTGGAGGACGGGCTGTCCGTCCCCCTGTCCGCCGTCAATTCCCTGCGCCGGCAGGCCCTGGAGGAGCTGTCCCGGCAGCGGACCGCCCTGCCGGAGCGCCGCCACGGGCAGTACAATCCGGGCGCCCGGTACGAGAATTTCCGGGGGGAGCCCACCGTCCAGGTGTCCCTCCGCCACGCGGAGCAGCTCACTTTTGAGCTTTTGAAGCGCAGGCCCGATCTGATCCTCCTGCCCGCGGAGGAGATCGCCGCCCACCCGGACGAGATCCGGGCGGTGATGGACCGGCAGGTGCCCGTGGCGGCGGTGCTGCCCCGCATCTGCCTGGACCGGGAGATGGACGGGCTGCGCCGCCAGCTGGAGACCTGCCGGAAGGCCGGCGTGACCGACGCGTTTTTGGGTAACCTTGGCTTCGTCTCCCTGGCGAAGGAGATGGGCTTCCACCTCCGGGGAGACTTCGGCCTCCACGTGTTCAACAGCCAGGCCATCAAGGAGTACAAGCGGATGGGGTTCGAGACCCTCACCGCCTCCTTTGAGCTGAAGCTGGCCCAGATCCGGGACCTGGCCAAGGCCATCCCGGTGGAGCTCATCGCCTACGGCCGCCTGCCCCTGATGATCACCGAGAACTGCGCCATCAAAAACCAGTCGGGCAAATGCGTGTGCGGGAACGTGAACCTGCTCACTGACCGGAAGGGCGTCCGCTTCCCGGTGGAGCGGGCCCCCGGCTGCCGCAACGAGATCCTCAACGCCAACAAGTTGTATCTGGCGGACAAGGAGGCCGACTATAGGCGGGCGGGCGTGTCCGCCCTCCGGCTGCTGTTCACCACCGAGAACGGCGTGGAGTGCGCCCAGGTGCTGGACCGCTACCGGGGCGAGGGGAACTACGTCCCCAACGGCTACACCCGGGGCCTCTACTACCGGGACGTGGAATAACTTTTTTGGAGAGAGCTATGGAGATCATCCTCGCATCCCAGTCCCCCCGCCGGCGGGAGCTGCTGGCCCAGATGGGGCTGACCTTCCGGGTCCACGTCTCCGACGTGGACGAGACCGTGGCCCCCGGCACCCCTCCCGCCCAGATGGTGGAGGAACTGTCCCGCCGGAAGGGGGCCGCCGTGGCCGCCCTGGAGGGGCCGGAGCCCCTGGTCATCGCCGCCGACACGGTGGTCGCCATCGGAGATACCATCCTGGGCAAGCCCCACAGCCCGGAGGACGCCTTTGCCATGCTGTCCGCCCTGTCGGGCCGGGAACACCATGTGTACACCGGGGTCACCGTGATCCGGGGCGAAAAGGCCGTCACCTTCCACGAAAACACCGCCGTCCGTTTCCGCCCCCTGTCCGAGGGGGACATCCGGGGCTACCTCGCCACCGGGGAGCCCATGGACAAGGCGGGGGCCTACGGCATCCAGGGCCGGGGCGCCCTGCTGGTGGAGGGCATCCGGGGGGACTACGGCAACGTGGTGGGCCTGCCCATGTTCCGGCTGGGCCGGGTACTGGCGGAGGAGTTCGGCCTGCCTCCCTTTCCGTTATAAAAGGAGCGGTTTATGAAGCAGTTTTTCAAGGACAACGGAGGGCTCCTGCTGATCGCGGCGGCCCTGCTGGCGGCGGTGATCGCCCTGGGCTCCTTCATCATGGGGGTGAACCCGGTGGCGGAGGTGCTGGAGGTACTGGCCACCCCGGTGCGGGCCATCTCCGCCTGGATCACCGACTGGGCCCAGGGCCAGTATGACCGCACGTTCCGCTACGAGGAGCTGCTGGCGGAGAACGAGGCCCTGCATCAGCGGCTGGCCGAGATGGAACAGGCCGCTCGGAACGGGGAGGACGCCGTCCGGGAGAACGAGCGGCTGAAAGACCTGCTGGGCCTGGCGGAGGAGCGGCCCGAGCTGGCCTATAAGGACGCCACGGTCACCCGGCGCTCCACCTCCAACTGGGAGGCGGAGATGATGATCGACCGGGGCACGGTGGACGGCGTGGCGGTGGATGACTGCGTGATCGACCAGTACGGCAATCTGGTGGGGGTGGTCACCGAGGCCGGCCTCAACTGGGCCGCCGTCACCACCATCCTGGACCCCGACGCCCAGCTGGGCGGCCGGGTGGCCCGGGCCGACGCGGACGCCATCCTCCAGGGGGACTTCACCCTGATGCTGGAGGGGCTTTTGAAGCTGTCCTTCCTGGGAGAGGACGCCCAACTAATGGCGGGGGACCAGGTGGCCACCTCGGGCCTGGGCGGCGTGTACCCGGAGGACATCCTGGTGGGCAGCGTAAAGGACCTGCGCACCGATGTGGACGGCATCAGCCGCTACGCGGTGGTGGCCCCCGCCGCCGACATCCAGAACATCAAGTACGTCTACGTGATCACCGACTACGGCGGCGGGGAGTGATTCCCCGCCGTTTCCGGGAGAAAGAGGGAGAGACCATGGCCGAACTGACCCCCATGATGCGGCAATACTGGCAGATCAAGGAGCAGTACCCCGACTGCCTGCTGTTCTTTCGCCTGGGCGACTTCTATGAGATGTTCCATGACGACGCCAGGATCGGCACCGAGGAGCTGGGCCTCACCCTCACCACCCGGGACAGGGGCAAGCCCGAGGACCAGCGGGTGCCCATGTGCGGGGTGCCCTACCACTCCGCCCAGAACTACATCGCCCGGCTCATCAAGCGGGGGTATAAGGTGGCCATCTGCGAGCAGATGGAGGACCCCGCCCTGGCCAAGGGGCTGGTGGACCGGGACATCATCCGCATCGTCACCCCCGGCACCGCCATGGACGACGTGATGCTGGACGAGAGCCGCAACAACTTTATCTGCGCCGTCTACCGGGACAGCGCCGGGGCCGCCCTGGCCCAGTGCGACCTGTCCACCGGCCAGTTCACCGCTGCCCCCTTCACCGGGGAGGGCTGGCTCACCCACCTGATGAACCGGCTGTCCGCCTGCCCCCCCAGCGAGGCCATCCTGTCCGACGGGGCGGCCTCGGAAAAGGAGCTCACCGATTTCCTGAAGGAGCGGCTGGGCTGTCTCTGCGAAGCCGGGGGCGAGGCCCCCTTCCAGCCCGCCAGGGCCAGGGAGGCCCTGATCTCCTGCGGCCTGGTGGATGCCCATCAGGCGCCCCCGGAGGAGGACGGCGGCCTCCTCTGCTGGCGGGCCGCCGGGGCCCTGGCCGCCTATCTGAAGGAGACCCAAAAGACCGATCTCAGCCACCTCACCGCCCTGGAGCTGGGCGAGGGGACGGGGCCGAAGTACCTGGAGCTGGATCTGACCGCCCGGCGGACCCTGGAGCTCACCGAGACCATCCGGGGCCAGGAGAAGAAGGGCTCCCTGCTGTGGGTGCTGGACCGGACCCGCACCCCCATGGGCCACCGGCTCATCCGCTCCTGGGTGGAGCAGCCCCTCCGGGACCCCGCCGCCATCGCCGTGCGGCAGGACCAGGTAGCCGCCCTCACCGCCGACACGGTGACGCGGGAGGAGCTGTCCCTCACCCTCCGGCGGGTGCCCGATCTGGAGCGGCTCATCGGCAAGGTGTCCTACGGCAGCGCCAACGCCCGGGATATGCTCACCCTGGCCGAGGGCCTGGGGGTCCTGCCCGCCCTGGCGGAGCAGGCCGCTCCCCTGGCCCAGGCGGCCCCCCGGCGGTTCGGCTTCCTGGAGCGGTTCACGGAGCTTGAGGACTTGCAGGCCCTGCTCCGCTCCGCCATCCGGGACGACGAGGACGACCACCGCCTCCCCTTCACCATCCGGGAGGGGGACTTCATCCGCAAGGGTTACAATGAGGAGGTGGACCACCTCCGGGACGTGCTGGACCACGGGGCGGACATGGTGGCCGCCCTGGAGACCCGGGAGAAAGAGCGCACCGGCATCAAGAGCCTGAAAGTGCGCTATAATAAGGTATTCGGCTACTACATCGAGGTGTCCAAGAGCTATTTCTCCCTGGTGCCCGACGACTACATCCGCAAGCAGACCCTGGTGAACTGCGAGCGGTTCTTCACCCAGGAGCTGAAGGACCTGGAGCACGAGATCCTCTCCGCCCAGAGCCGGGTGGTGGCCCTGGAATACCAATTGTTCTGCGAGCTGCGGGAGACCGCCGCCGGCCGGGTGCGGCAGGTGCAGCAGGCCGCCTCCGGCGTGGCCGCCCTGGACGTGCTCACCTCCTTCGCCTCCGTGGCGGTGGAGAACGGCTACTGCCGCCCCCTGGTGGACGACAGCGGCGTCATCGACATCAGGGAGGGCCGCCATCCCGTGGTGGAGAAGATGCTGAAGGACAGCCTGTTCGTCCCCAACGACGCCTATATGGACGGCGGGGCGGACCGGCTCGCCATCATCACCGGGCCCAACATGGCGGGCAAATCCACCTATATGCGCCAGGTGGCCCTCATCGTCCTCATGGCCCAGATGGGCTCCTTCGTGCCGGCCAGGTCCGCCCGGATCGGGGCGGTGGACCGGGTGTTCACCCGCATCGGCGCGTCCGACGACCTGTCCGCCGGCCAGTCCACCTTCATGGTGGAGATGACCGAGGTGGCCCAGATGCTGAAAAACGCCACCTCCAAGTCTTTGCTGGTGCTGGACGAGATCGGCCGGGGCACCTCCACTTACGACGGGATGTCCATTGCCCGGGCGGTGCTGGAGTACTGCGCCGACAAAAAGCGGCTGGGGGCAAAGACCCTCTTCGCCACCCACTACCACGAGCTCACCGAGGTGGAGGACTCCATCGAAGGCGTGAAGAATTACCATATCGCCGCCAAAAAGCGGGGGGACGGCATCGTGTTTCTGCGGAAGATCGTCCCCGGCGGGGCGGATCAGAGTTACGGCATCGAGGTGGCGAAATTGGCCGGGGTGCCGGCCAGGGTCATCGACCGGGCCCGGGCCATCCTGGCCGAGCTGGAGGAGCGGGGCGGGGCCGCCCCCGTCCAAAGCGCCGCGTCCGGCACCGGCGATCAGTTCTCCCTGGGGGATATGGCGGGCTCCGCCGTGCTGGATACCCTGCGCTCCACCTCGGTGGAGACGCTCACCCCCATCGAGGCCATGAACCTGCTCTATCAACTGAAACAGCAGCTCTCGTAAGAGGTTTGAGTTTATGAACGATACCATCGCGGCAATCGCGACGGCCCCCGCGCCGTCGGCCATCGGCATTTTGCGGCTGTCCGGGCCGGACGCCATCGCGGTGCTGGACCGGGTGTTCACTCCCGCCCGCGGCGGGCCCATGACCTCCCGGCCCGGCCGGGCGCTGGTCTACGGCGAATTGCGGGACTTGAGCGGCGCGGTCATCGATCGGTGCCTTGCCACCCTGTCCCGGGCCCCCCACAGCTACACCGGGGAGGACACCGCCGAGCTCCAGTGCCACGGCTCCCCCGCCGCCCTGGCCCTGGGGCTGGAGGCCCTGTTCGCCGCCGGGGCAAGGCAGGCAAAGGCCGGGGAGTTCACCCGCCGGGCCTTTTTGAACGGCAGGCTGGATCTGACCCGGGCCGAGGCGGTGGCCGATCTCATCCACGCCGAGACCCCCGCCGCCGTCCGGCAGGCGGCAAACCAGCTGGGCGGCGCGCTGGCCGCCGCCATTGAAGAAGTCTATGACGATCTGGCCGGGGTCTGCGCCCACTTCCACGCGGTGCTGGACTGGCCCGACGAGGACATCGACCCCTTCCGGGCCGCCGAATTTGGGGAGGCCCTGGACGGGGCCGCCCGCCGGCTGGACGATCTGGCCGCCACCTACCGCCGGGGAAGGGCCGTCAACGAGGGCCTCCCCTGCGCCATCGTTGGCCGGCCCAACGCGGGGAAGTCCACCCTGTTCAACGCCCTGCTGGGCCGGGAGCGGGCCATCGTCACCCCCGTCCCCGGCACCACGAGGGACACGGTGGAGGAGCGGGTGAACCTGGCCGGGATGACCCTCCGGCTCATCGACACCGCCGGCCTCCGGGACACCGACGATGCGGTGGAGCGCCTGGGCGTGGAGCGCAGTCGCTCCGCCATGGAGGGGGCGGAGCTGATCCTGGTGCTGTGGGACTCCTCCCGCCCGGTGACGGAGGAGGATACCGCCCTCCTGGAGCGGGCCATGTCCCTGGCCCCCACCGTTCTGGTACGGACCAAGCGCGACCTGCCCTCCGCGCCGGGGCCGTTTTCTGACCTGTCAAAGCTGCCCCCCACGGTGGAGGTGTCCGCCCCCGCCGGCCAGGGGCTGGATGAGCTGGAACAGGCCGTGGCCACCCTGTTCCCGGCGGGGGCGGACGATTCCGCCGCCGTCCTCACCAACGCCCGGCAGATGGAGGCGGCCTCCCGGGCCCAGGAGGCCATCCGCCGGGGGGCGGAGGCCCTGTCCGCCGGGATGCCCCCCGACGCGGTGGCGGCCGACGTGGAGGAGGCCATGTCCGCCCTGGGCGAGCTGACGGGCCGCACCGTCCGGGAGGACGTCACCGACCTGATCTTCCAGCGGTTCTGCGTGGGCAAATAGCGCGAGAGGAGGATACGCCATGCGCGCGGTAGTGACAAGGGTGAAAAACGCCCGTGTGGAGATCGACGGCAGGATCAACGGCCAGATCGGCCGGGGGCTGCTGGTGCTGCTGGGGGTGGGCCCCGACGACACCGAGGCCCAGGCCGACAAGATGGCCGACAAGGTCTGCGGCCTCCGCATTTTTGAGGACGAGAACGAGAAGATGAACCTCAATCTGGCCGCCGCAGGGGGCTCCATCCTGGCGGTGAGCCAGTTCACCCTTTACGCCGACACGTCCTCCCGGCGGCCGGGATTCTCCCACGCCGCAAAGCCCGATGTGGCCGTCCCGCTGTATGAGCGGTTCATGGACCAGTGCCGCCGGCGGGGGTTCCCCGTGGAGCACGGGGAGTTCGGGGCGGATATGCAGGTGTTCTCCCAGAACGACGGCCCCGTGACCATTTTATTGGAGGTATGACCATGCCCGTCATCAGACAGCTTGACCCCCATGTGGCCGACCTCATCGCCGCCGGCGAGGTGGTGGAGCGCCCCGCCTCGGTGGTAAAAGAGCTGATGGAGAACGCCATCGACGCCGGAGCCGCGGCGGTGACGGTGGAGATCGTCCACGGGGGGATGAGCCTCATCCGGGTGAGCGACGACGGCTGCGGCATCCCGGCCGATCAGGCCGCCACCGCCTTCCTCCGCCACGCCACCTCCAAGATCGCCACCGAATACGACCTGGAGGCCATCGGCACCCTGGGGTTCCGGGGGGAGGCTCTGGCCGCCATCTCGGCGGTGTCCCTGGTGGAGCTGCGCACCCGCACCGAGGACGAGGCCCTGGGCACCGTCCTGACCCTGGAGGCCGGGGTGGTCACCTCCCAGGAGGAGGCGGGCTGCCCCAAGGGGACCGCCATCTCCGTCCGGGACCTGTTTTACAACACCCCCGCCCGGTTAAAATTCATGAAGAAGGACGCCTCCGAGGGGGCCGCCGTGTTCGCGGCGGTCCAGCGGATCGCCCTGTCCCACCCGGAGCTGTCCGTCAAGTTCCTCCGGGACGGGAAGCAGGAGCTGCTCACCCCCGGGGACGGACAGCTGAAGAGCGCCGTCTACGCCGTGCTGGGCCGGGACATCGCCCTGGGTCTCCTGCCGGTGACCGGCTCCGGCGAGGGGATGGCCGTGTCCGGCTTCACCTCCCTGCCCACCTGCTGCCGGGGCAGCCGGGGCTATCAGCACTTTTTCGTCAACGGCCGGTATATCAAGAGCCGGGTCATGACCGCCGCGGTGGAGGAGGCCTACAAGAATCAGAAGATGGTGGGCAAATTCCCCGCCTGTGTCATCCACCTGACCCTCCGGCCCTCGGAGGTGGATGTGAACGTCCACCCGGCCAAGACGGAGGTAAAGTTCCAAAAGGAGCAGTCGGTATTCACCGCCGTGTACTGCGCGGTACTCTCCGCCCTGGACCGGGACCGCACCCGCCCCCAGGCGTCTCTCTCCGCCCCAAAGGGGGAGGACGCCGTCACCCCCCACCAGACAAAGCTGCCGCTGCCCATGGGCCACGGCCCCGCCGTCCCGGCGCAAAGGCAGTCCGTTCTGCCCCTCCACGACTACACCGCCCCCAGGTCCCCGATGGGGGAGCGGATGACGGTGGAGGAGTACAAGGCGGGGGCCGGCCCGGCCCCTCAGCGGCCCACAGCGGTGAGCCCCACCCCCTTCCGCCGGGTGAAGCCTCTGCCCGTGGACGAGCCCGCGCCCAAGCGGGCCGCGCCTCAGCCCGAGCTCCCCGTCCCCGCGCCGGGACCCAAACCCACTCCCTCTCCTGAGCCCGCAGCCGAGGAGGAGCCCTGGGTGGTCCGGGGAGAGCTGTTCCGCACCTATGTGCTGGTGGAACAGGGAGAGAAGGCATTTCTCATCGACAAGCACGCCGCCCACGAGCGGGCCAACTTCGACAGGCTCAAGGCGGCGGACTACAAGCCCATGGTCCAGGAGCTGCTGACCCCCCTCGCCTTTACCCCCGCCCCGGAGGAACGGGCCCTGCTGCTGGAGCAGACGGCGCTGCTGTCCCGGTTCGGCTTCGAGCTGGAGGAGTTCGGCTCAAACGCCCTGGCGGTGCGCTCCGCCCCCGACTATCTGGAGGCGGGGGACATCGAGTCCGCCCTGCTGGAGCTGGCCCGGCGGCTGCGGGTGACGGGCGCCGCCGACCCCTCCGGCGTCCGGGACGAGCTGCTCCACACCATGGCCTGCAAGGCGGCCATCAAGGGGGGCTGGCGCTCCGGGCAGGAGGAGCTGGAGGAGGTGGCCCGGATGGTCATGAGCGGGGAAGTGAAATACTGCCCCCACGGCCGGCCGGTGGCCATCGAGCTGACCAAAAAGCAGCTGGAAAAGCAATTCAAGCGCGCATAAGGAGTTTTTTATGGCATATCAGCTGACTGACATCAACGAGGCCGTCCGCCGGGACGTCAAAGGCTTCATGGAGGAGTGCGACGCCCGCTATCAGGACGCCATCGCCCGGTGCGCGGACAGGATCGTGGAGAACCGCGCGAAGAGCCCGGTGGTGCTGCTGTCCGGCCCCTCCGGCTCCGGCAAGACCACCACCGCCCACAAGCTCCGGGAAGAGCTGGAGCGCCGGGGCATCGGCACCTACGCCGTGTCCATGGACGACTATTTCGTCCATCAGAACCCCCGGACCGCCCCCCGCACCCCCGACGGCTCCATTGACTACGAGTCCCCGAAGATGATGGACCTGGACCTGCTGGACGAGCACTTTGAGAAGCTGGCCAGGGGGGAGTGGGTGCTGGTGCCCCACTTCGAGTTCGCCCGCCAGATGCGCAACGACAGCAAGGGCACTCCCCTGAAGGTGGGCCCCGACGAGGTGGCCATCTTCGAGGGGATCCACGCCCTGAACACCGAGCTCACCAGCCGCCACCCGGAGGCCGCCCGGCTCTATATCTCCGCCCGGAGCGACGTGAAAGACGGGGACAAAACGGTGTTCAAGGCCACCTGGCTGCGGCTGACCCGCCGGGCCGTCCGGGACTACAACTACCGGGGGACCGACGTGGCCGGGACTCTGGAGATGTGGGGCAACGTCCGCCGGGGAGAGAAGCTGTATATCTCCCCTTACAAAGACACCGCCCACATCAAGCTGGACTCCTCCCTGGCCTACGAGGTGTCGGTGATGGCCTCCTACGCCAGGCCCATCATGTCCGCCGTGCCCGAGGACAACCCCCGCCGGCGTGAGCTGCTGGAAATGGTGGCCGCCTTCGACCTCTTCGATCCCATCGACCCCAAGCTGGTGCCCCCCGACTCCCTGCTCCACGAGTTCATCGGCTGAAAACACAAAGCGCCCCGTCCGGGTTCGGACGGGGCGCTTTTCCTGTGAGTCAGTTGTAGGGCACGAAGCAGATGTCCATGTCGGTGTCCGAGCGGATGCCCGCCACCTTGCCGCTGCTGGAATACTGCCACATCTGGAAGTTGTAGGGGCAGGAGGGATATTTGGTGTATTCGGCGAACCAGAAGTCATACTGGTCAAGCTCCCGCAGATCCATCCGGGTCATGCCCCAGGCCTTGTTGAAGTAGATCATGGGGGTGTAGCCCGCCTCCCGGATCCGCTCACAGAAGGCGGCGATGCCGGCGGTGGTGTCCTCCACCTCGCTGCTCCAGGTCCGGCCTGTGGAGCCGCCGAGAGACTCCCAGTCACATACCACCGGGTAGGTCACATCGTACCCGTCGATCAGATCCAGCACATACTCCGCCTCTTCCAGCCCCTCCTCCGCGTTCAGGGCCTGGGAGAAGAAGTACACGCCCACGTCCAGCCCGGCGGCCAGGGCGCCCTCGATATTCTTCCGATAGTTTCCATCCTCAAAGATGGTGCCGCTCTGGAGATACCGCGCGCCGCAGCGGATGATGGCGAAGTCGATGCCGTCCGCCTTCACCGCCTCCCAGTCGATGGTCTCCTTGTGCCGGGACACGTCGACGCCCAGGGCGTAATAGCCGCCGCTGTACTGCATCCGGCCGTTCTCATCCAGGGAGAACTGGTCTCTGGTAAAGGGGGAGGCCTCCACCTCGTCCAGCAGGTCCACCCACCAGCTTCCCGCCCGCTGCATCCCCTGGGTGTAGTTCACGTTCATCATCCGCCAGATGGTGGTGGTGATCTCCGCCCGGGTCATGCCCGCGTCGGGGTAGAAATACCGCTGGCCGTCCACCACGACGCCCTCCATGATGCCCTTTTCATCCAGCTCCGTCACATAGCCGTTATCGCAGTCGACATAGGGGGACTCGCCGGAGATAGAAGTCAGATCCAGGGCGCGGGCCACCATACGCGCGATCTGTAAACGGGTGGGGGTCTTTTCCAGATTGGCCGCGCGGAAGGAGTCCACCAGCCGGTTGGAGATGGCGGGTTGGATGTAGACGTCGGCCCAGCTGCCGTTGTTTTCCGACTCGTCGGCCGTAACGCCGACGGCGCCCAGGATCAGCTTGAACGCCTGGCCCCAGGTCACCAGGCCGTCCGGGCAGAAGATGTCGTTCCCAACGCCCCGGACGATCCCCTTCTGGTACAGATCCAGCACGTAGGGGTAACACCACATATTCTCGGGCACGTCGCTGAAGGGGGATGTCACAGGGGCGCTGCCGGCCGCGGCGGGAGCGCAGCTCAGCAGCAGAACGGCGGCCAGCAGCAGCGGGAGGATGCGTCTTTTCATAGCGGTCTCCTTTCCTGGATGGACATTGTTTCCTCTCTATTTTACATAATTCGCCCCGTTATGACAACCCCTATTTTCCGCCTCGCAGAAAATTTACAATTTGCGCCGCCCTCTTGCCATTTCCCCCTCAATCATGTAAAATAGATTCTACAGCTTTGAGGAGAGGAGGGCGATCCCCATGGCGGCTCTGCTGCTGCCCAACGAGATACTGTCCATGTCGGCCCAGGCCGCCCGGCGGCTGGTGGAGGCCGGCGACGGGGACGGCGCCCTCCTGTACCTGGCCCTGCTGGAGCGGGGCGGAGACGAGGAAAAGGCCGCGGCCGCCCTCCGATGGGACGCGCCCCGGTTCGACCGGGCCCTGCGGCGGCTGTCCGCCCTGGGTCTGGCCCAAAGCGGCGGCAGCGCCGCCTCCGCCCCCCAGGTCCCGGGCCCGGAGAGCGCCTCCTCCCCCGAGTACACCCGGAGCGAGGTGAACGCGGCTCTGGAGCGGGAGCCGGACTTCCAGTCCCTCTATCGGGAGATGGAGCGGGCCCTGGGCCGGGTGTTCACCGACAACGATTTGAAGTGCCTGTACACGTTATACGACTACCTGGCCCTCCCCTCCGAGGTGATCCTCACCATGACGGCCTTCGTGATCCGGGAGGAACGGCGGCAGCGGGGCAGCCCCGGCTATCTGCCCCGGATGCCCCGCGTCCAGCGGGAGGGCTTCCGCTGGACGCGGCTGGGACTGGACACGATGGAGCGGGCGGAGGAGTATCTCCGGCTCCAGGAGCGGATCGACCGCCGGGAACAGGCCGTCCTGTCGGCGGTGGGGGTGACGGAGCGCCGCCCCGCCGTGGAAAAGGAGCGGGAGTTCATCGCCCAATGGGTGGAGGCCGGCCACAGCGACGAACTCATCCGCCTGGCCTATGAGCGCACCGTGTACCAGAAGGGCGGCATGAACTGGCCCTACATGAACCGCATTTTAGAGCGCTGGCAGCAGGCCGGCTGGCGCACCCCGGAGCAAGTAAAGGCGGGGGACAAGCCCCCCAAACGGCAGGAGAGCAGGCCGGGCCGGGCCGGCCCCGCCGACTTCCAGCCCAGCCGGGAGCGCATCAAAAAGAACGACGACTGGCTGGACCGATTTTTGGAACAGCAGCAGAAGAAAGGGGACTGAGCGCCTATGTATGAGCCCGGCGTGACCCAGCGGGCGGTGACCCGGCTGAACCGGCGGAGGGAGGCCCGGGAGCGCCGCCGCTTCGCCCTGGAGCGGGAGCTATATGCCCGCAGCCCCCGGCTGCGGGCGCTGGATCTGGCCCTGCGGGGCACCATGGCCGACCTGGCCCAGCTGGCCACCGGCGGCAGGCCCGTCCGGCCCGACGGGCCGGAGATCGCCGCCATCCGGGAAAGGAACCAGTCCCTCCAGGCGGAGCGGACCGCCCTGCTGCGGGAGCTGGGGGTGGATCCGGCGGAGCTGGAGGACGCCCCGGACTGCCCCCTCTGCGGGGATACCGGCTGGGCGGACGGGAAGATGTGCGCCTGCCTGAAAGACCTCTGCGCCGAGGAGCAGATGAAGTCCCTCACCGCCCTGCTGGGCCTGACGGAAGAGCAGTCCTTCGACAGACTGCGGCTGGACGTATACAGCGACAGGCCCTGGCAGGGGGAGGGCCGCTCCCCCCGGGAGAACATGAGACGGGTGGTCGCCGTGTGCGAGGGCTTCGCCCGGCAGTTCCCGGACTATCCCCTGAAAAACCTGCTGCTGTCCGGCGGCACCGGCCTAGGCAAGACCTTCCTGTCCGGCTGTATCGCCCGGGAGGTGTCCTCACGGGGCCATTCCGTGGTATACGACACCGCCGTCAACCTGTTCGCCGCCTTCGAGACCCGCAAGTTCACCAGGGACGCCGACGAGGGCCGGGAGGCCAGGGACGACGCCCGCCGCTATCTGGGCTGCGACCTGCTGATCCTGGACGATCTGGGCAGCGAGTTCACTACCCCCCTGGCCCAGGCCTCCCTGTACGAGGTGGTGAACAGCCGCCTCCAGGCCGGTCTTCACACCATCATCTCCACCAACCTGTCCATGGAGCAGATCGCCGCCCGGTACACCCCCCAGCTCACCTCCCGCATCGGCGGGCTGTATCAGGAGTTGACCTTCTACGGGGACGATCTCCGCCGCCCGCAGTGACATGCGTCAAGGAGGTATCCCCATGAAAAAAGTCATCCGCCGTGTGCTGATCCTGATCCCCGCCGTTCTGCTCCAGCTGCTGTGGCTCTTTCTGCTGGTCCGCTGGCTTGCTCCCTGGGCCGGGCTCATCAACCTGATCCTGTCCGTTTTCGCCCTGCTGGCGGTGCTGTTCATCATCACCAAGCGGGACGAGGGCACCTACAAGATCCTGTGGCTGCTGGTCATCCTGACCTTCCCCATCGCCGGCGCCCTGCTATACCTGATCCTGGGCAACCGGCGGTCCACCAGGCCCCTGCAGAAGCGGCTGTCCGCCGCCCGGCCCTATCCGGGGGGGACGGATGACACCGAGGCCCTCTGCGGCGCCCTGGGCCGGGAGGCCCCCCGCATGGCCGCTACCTTCCGCTACCTCCACACCCTCACCGGCTGCCCCCTCTATGTGAATCGGGAGGCCGTCTACTACCCCCTGGGCGACCTGCTCTTTCCTGCCATGCTGGAGGAGATGAAGAAGGCCGAAAAGTACATCTTCGTGGAGTACTTCATCGTGGAACGGGGGATCATGTGGGACTCCATGGTGGACATCATGGCGGAAAAGGCCGCCCAGGGCGTAGATGTGCGGGTGATGTACGACGATCTGGGCAGCATCTCCACCTATTCCGGCCAAAACGTGCGGGAGCTGCGCGCCAAAGGCATCCAGTGCATCCCCTTCAACCCCCTGCGCTCCATCCGGGGCACCGTCAACTACCGGGACCACCGCAAAATGCTCATTATCGACGGCAGGGTGGCCTTCAGCGGCGGCGTCAACCTGGCGGACGAGTATATCAACCGAGTGGTGAAGTTCGGCCACTGGAAGGACGTCGGCTTCCGCCTCACCGGCGAGGCGGTGGAGGGCTACGCCCGGATGTTCACCGAGTTCTGGAACGCCTTTTCCGGCGAGCCCATCCCCGCGGAGCTGCTGGCCGCCCCGCCCGCCCCGGCGCCGGACGCCCCCGCCGACGGCTATCTCCTCAGCTACTACGACTCCCCCCTGCGGCCCAGCGCCGCCAGCAATGAGCTGTATATCGAGCTGCTGTCCCAGGCCAAAGACTACGCCTGGTTCTTCACCCCCTACCTCATGCCCGGGGACGCCCTGATGGACGCCTTCTGCCGGGCCGCCCGCCGGGGGGTGGACGTGCGCATCATCATGCCCGGCGTGCCCGACAAGGCGCTGGTGTTCCGCATGTCCCACAGCTTTTACCCCGTGCTGCTGGAGGCCGGGGTGAAGATCTACGAGTACGCCCCCGGCTTCGTCCACGCCAAGGGCTGCGTGGTGGACGACATCGTGGGCACCGTGGGCACCGTGAATCTGGACTACCGCAGCCTGTTCCTCCACTTTGAGAACAACTCCCTGTTCTACGGCGCCTCCCTG
Source organism: uncultured Oscillospiraceae bacterium (assembly GCA_947585425.1). GTDB lineage: Bacteria > Bacillota > Clostridia > Oscillospirales > Oscillospiraceae > Enterenecus. Next base: position 15,938 of record CANPWZ010000020.1, on the reverse strand, counting down.
CTGAAGGACGTAAAGGCCGACTTTTTGGCCACCCAGGAGCAGTGCCGGCAGATGGAGCTGGGCAAAAACGTGAAGAGCGGCTTCTGGAGCTGGACGGTGGACGGGATCCTCCGCATCCTGGCGCCGCTGTGTTAAAGGAGGTATCCCCCATGTCAAAAACACCCGAACCCAAAAACCATTACCTGCGTCAGATCCTGATCATCGTCCTGGCGGTCGTGGTGATCGTAGCGGCCGTCTGCCTGTTCAGGGCGCTGGGGGGCGGCGGAACCTGATTATTGACATCCCTCCCCCACCGTGTTATAGTACAAATAAGTGGAAATGCACAACGCGCTCCGCTCTTCCGTGCGTTTCTTTCACCGAATTACATGAAAAAATCATTTGAGGAGGAAAAAAGATGAAGATCCTGGGCGTTTCCTTAGGTACCAAAAACGGCAACAACGACACCATGTGCCGCGTGGCCCTGGAGGCCGCGAAGGAGATGGGGGCCGAGATCGAGTTCATCCATCTGCTGGACTGGAACATCCAGTTCTGCTCCGGCTGCGTGGCCTGCTCCCGGGGCCTGGTCATGGGCAAGGGCATGGTCTGCACCCGCAAGGACGATTTCTCCGCCTTCTACGAGAAGATCGTGGAGGCCGACGGCGTCATCATGGTCGATCCCATTTTCGAGTCCGGCGCCTCCGGCCTGTTCCACACCATCACCGACCGCATGGGCCCCGGCCATGACACCGGCATGCTGCTCATGCTGGACGGCAAGCTGAAGGAGCAGGGCAAGCCCGGCCTGAATCCCCGCTACTTCAAGCAGAAGGCCATGTCCTTCGTGGCCATCGGCGGCTCCGACTGGGCCGTCCGCTGCGAGACCGACCACGCCATGTTCGCCCTGAGCCAGGGCTGGAAGATCGTCAACAACGAGTACTTCTCCTGGTCCAAGGACGTCATCATGCAGGACGACAAGGTGGCGCGGATGAAGGAGATCGGCCGCAACCTGGTGGAGGCCGCCCAGTACATCATCGACAACGACGTGCAGGTAGCCGGCTCCGAGAACCTGTCCCTGTGGAAGGGCGTGGAGGGCGCCTGCCCCCACTGCCAGGGCAACGCCTTCTACATCTTCCCCGGCACCACCCACGCCGTGTGCGAGTACTGCGGCATGGAGGGCCATCTGGAGGTGGTGGACGGCGCCACCAAGTTCGTGTTCGACCCCTCCATCGTCCCCAACGGCCACATCGAGCACGCCCACGACGTCCTCAGCGGCAAGCTGGCCCACGGCCAGGACATCTTCGAGAACGAGGGCCGCCTGATGAACCTCTTTAAGGATCCCGAGTTCCAGGCCCGCAAGGCCCACTACACCGCCGTCTGCGAGCCCACCACTCCCCCCTCCAAGCAGGGCTGATCCCCTCGGGAACGAACCGTTACAGACATCATCGGGGCGGCCGCTTACGCGGCCGCCCCGCTCTTCGTATCCGAAAAGAGGCGTATCCATGGATCAGGACAACCGTTATCTGGGCACCGCGCCGGTGGGCGGTCTGCTGTTCCGGCTGGCCATCCCCACCATCGCCGCGCAGCTCATCAATATGCTGTACAACGTGGTGGACCGCATCTACATCGGCCATATGCCCGATGTGGGGGATCTGGCTCTCACCGGCGTAGGGGTGTGTATGCCCGTCATCATGATCGTCGCCGCCTTCGCGGTGCTCATCAGCGGCGGCGGCGCGCCCCGGGCCTCCATCTTCATGGGGGAGGGCGATCCCAAGGCGGCGGAGGACACCATGGGGAGCTGTTTCACCCTCCAGGTGATCGTCTCCCTCCTGCTGACAGCCGCCCTGCTGCTGTGGCACCGGCCCTTCCTGCTGGCCTTCGGCGCCAGTGAGAACACCATCGAATATGCCGCGTCCTACTTGCAGATCTATGCCCTGGGCACGGTGTTCGTCCAGCTCACCCTGGGGATGAACTCCTTTATCACCGCCCAGGGCTTCACAAAAGTAGGGATGCTCACCGTGCTGCTGGGCGCGGTGTGCAACATCATCCTGGATCCCGTCTTTATCTATCTGCTGGGTATGGGAGTGCGGGGGGCCGCCCTGGCCACCGTCCTCTCCCAGGGGGCCTCCTGCGCCTGGGTGGTGGCCTTTCTGGCGGGCAGACGCACCATCCTCCGCCTGAAGCGGGGCACGCTCCCCATCCGCCCCAAGCTGGTGCTGCCCTGCGTGGCGCTGGGGCTGGCCCCCTTTATCATGCAGTCCAGCGAGAGCGTCATCTCCCTGGCCTTCAACTCCTCCCTGTACCGCTACGGGGGCGACGTGGCCGTGGGCTCCATGACCATCCTCACCAGCGTGATGCAGTTCGCCATGCTGCCCCTTCAGGGATTGTCCCAGGGGGCCCAGCCCATCAGCAGCTACAACTACGGCGCCCGGAACGCCGCCCGGGTCCGGCAGGTGTTCCGCCTGCTGCTGGCGGTGAGCGCCGCCTACTCCGTCACCCTGTGGGCCATGATCATGCTGTTCCCCCAGGTCTTCGCCGGCATCTTCACCCCGGCGGGGCCCCTGCTGGACTACTCCGCCAGGGCCCTGCGCATCTACTGCGGGGCGCTGGGGCTGTTCGGCGTCCAGGTGGCCTGCCAGATGACCTTCATGTCCCTGGGGCAGACCGTCTGCTCCGCCACGGTGGCCATCGTGCGGAAATTCGTCCTGCTGCTGCCGCTGATCTTCCTCATGCCCCACCTGATGGCGGATCAGGCCACGGCGGTCTATCTGGCGGAGCCGGTAGCGGACGTCATCGCGGTGACCTTCACGGCGATCCTGTTCTTCTTCCGCTTCCGGGCCATCCTGCGGAAGCTGTCGGCAGAGCGGGAGGCCAAAGAGCGGCCCTGAGCGGCGGGACCGGCGTCCCCGTATCATCATTTTTGACCTCAAATCGGTATATCTGTCAGGAGGGAACTATGCTTCGATCGCTGCTGTTTTTTCTGGTGAGCTTTCTCGCCTCTGTCGCCGGCGCCATCTGCGGGATCGGCGGGGGCGTCATCATCAAGCCTGTGCTGGATCTGAGCGCTCTTGCCAGCGTGTCCACGATCAGCTTTTTATCCGGCTGTACCGTCCTCTCCATGAGCTGCTATTCCGTCTCTCGGAACCTGCTCTCCGGGGAGAGCAAGGTGGAGCTGAAGACCGGCACGCCGATGGCTGTCGGCGCGGCGGCGGGCGGCGTCGCGGGGAAGCAGCTCTTCAGCGCCGTCAAGGCCATGTTCTCCGCCCCGAACACCGTGGGCGCGGTCCAGGCGGCCTGCCTGGCGCTGGTCACCGCGGCTACCCTTGTCTATACCGTCTACAAAAGCAGGATCAGGACCCACAGCGTCTCCCACCCCGCCGCCTGCCTGCTGATCGGGCTGATCCTCGGGATCCTGTCCAGCTTCCTGGGCATCGGCGGCGGGCCGATCAATCTGGTGGTGCTGTATTTCTTCTTCGGGATGGATACGAAGACCGCCGCGCAGAACAGCCTCTACATCATCCTGTTCAGCCAGATCGCCAGTCTGATCACCACCCTGGCCACTCACACCGTGCCGGAGTTCGACTGGCCGGCGCTGATCCTTATGGTGTGCGGCGGGATCGGAGGCGGGATCGCGGGCCGCGCCATCAACAAAAAGCTGGACAACGCCGCGGTGGAAAAGCTGTTCATCGCGCTGATGGCGGTCATCATCCTGATCAGCGTCTACAATGTGTTCCGCTATGCCGGCGCTTAGCGGATAAAGGAGGTGGAGAGCGTGGTCGTCCAGCTCTCCCCTTTTTTCAGGGCCGCGGCGCTGGGGCGCTCCTCCCATTCCTCCGGGCCGCCCTCCTCGCCGGTGAGGCTGTGCCACGGCTCGATGCACACAAAGCGCACCGGCTGCGCCTTGGCGCTCCAGATCAGCACATAGGGATAGCCCTCGATGTCGCAGCTGACGGCCCTGCCGCTGTCCTTTTCCACGATGGCCAGCGTGCGGCTGCGCAGATTGACCATGCAGTGGCTGTCGTTTTGGAACAGCTCGTCGGTGAGCGGGATGCTGCGGATGTTGCGGCCCAGGTAGTAGCTGTGCCCGCTCAGCAGGCCGTCCGGCAGGGCGCTGACGCACAGCGGGCTCTCCTCCCGCTCGAAGCGGAACTCATAGTCGGCGGTGGTATGCCGGTCATCAAAGGGGATCGCGAAGGCCGGGTGGTACCCGATGCCGAACCGCAGCTCATCCTCGCCGGGGTTCTCCACCGTAAGGCTGTGGTGTACGGTGCGCTCAGCCAGCGTAAAGGTGCTGCGCAGCACGAAGTCGTAGGGCCAGAGGGCCCGGGTCCGCTGGTCCGCCGCCAGTTCGAACACCAGCGTATCCTCGGTGTGCCGCGCCATCTTATGCTCCATATCCCGGGCAAAGCCGTGCTGTCCGCCGCGGTATTCCCCGCCTTTGGCCAGCATCCTCCCGCCGGGCAGTTTGCCGGTATAGGGGAACAGGATGGGCGCATGGCGGCCCCATACCGCTTGATCCCCCTGCCAAAGCATCTCGGCCCCGCTGCGCTTGTCGATCACGCTGACGGCTTCCGCTCCATGGGTATCGGCCGTCAGGCGCAAAAACTCGTTTTCGATGGCGTATCGCATGCCGATCCTCCTCCCAAGGCGCGTTCAGGCGCCTGTTTCCGATCTGATCATAACTTATGGTATCGGGTGACGCCTTTCGTGGGGTCGCCCTTTTTCTATCCCAGCAGGGCGTAGACCAGGATGCCCCCCAGGATCAGGGCCAGTCCCGCCAGCTTCCGCCGGTCCAGCCGCTCGTGGAAGATCGTGACGCCGAAGATGGCGACATAGAGGTAGCTGGTGGACTCCAGCACCGGCCCCATGGACAGTGGCACGGCCCGGTAAGCCAGCACCGACAGCAGGGTGGTGCCGAAAAACAGGGCGTAGGCGCACACCACCAGGGGGTTCAGATACTCTCGGAGCCGGGAGGCGTGGCGGCGGAGGGCCGCCTTTTTCAGCATCACCTGGCTCACCGCCCCCAGGAAGGCCCCCAGCAGCAGGAGCAGGGCGTAGGCCGCGGTCCGGCTATCCATGGTCCCCGGCCCCCTCTCCCCGGGAGAAGAGCAGCACCCCCGCCGCGATCAGCATCGCGCCGGCCAGCTTTCCCGCCGTGATCTCCTCATGGAAGAGGAGGGCGCCCCACAGGATGCCCCAGATCACGGTGACGGCCTTGCTGGCGTAGGCCGCGGTCAGAGGCAGGCGCTTGATGACCTGCTGCCAGCCCAGGGCGTACAGCCCCAGCAGGACCAGGGCCCCGCCGTACCACAGGCAGAAGGGCAGGCTCAGGAAGGGCCGGCCCGCCGCCAGCTTGCCGCACACTCCGGCCAGGGAGTACACCGCCAGCAGCAGATGAAGGGCCAGGAGGGCCCGCGCAGTGTCCCGGTCCATAAAGGGCCTCCTTCCTCCGGGCTATGCCAGGATGGGGCAGATCAGCTCCGCCATGCGGTCCATGCGCCGGGCCATGGTCTCCTGGTCCGGAAAGCGCAGGATCGCCGCGCCGATGGCGGCGCTGGCGTCGTCGTAGTAGCGCACCGGGTCCCCGGGCCGGACGAAGAGGTCCAGCCGCAGCACGTCGCCTTGCAGCTCCTCCGCGATCCGCAGATCCCGGTAGACGCCGTCCCGCCGGGCGTGGATCACATAGGAGGACACGCAGATGTGGAAGGGGCGCTCTGTCAGGTCCCCGCAGGGGTCGCCCACCGCGGCCCGCACGGCGGCGGAGGCCAAGTCCACGCCGGATCCCAGCAGGATGGTGTCGGAGATCAGGTTCCCGCCGCTGCGGGGGCCCACCTCCAGAAAGTAGAGCCGGCCCGCCCGGTCGAATACGAACTCCACGTTCAGCGCGCCCATCTCCATGCCCAGCAGGCCCAGCAGCCGCTGGAGCTCCCGCCGGGCCAGCGCCCGCCGCTCCGGGGACAGGAAGGACGGGGCCGACAGCCCCACCGGCACAAAGGGGTTGCAGGCCAGGTCGTTGTGCTGGTCCATCACCCCGAAATAGGCCAGCCTCCCGTCCACCAGGAAGCTGTCCGCGTCGATCTCATAGCCGTCCTTGTCGATGAACTCCTCCACGCAGATCCGGCCGTTCCGGGAGAAGGACATGGCCGAGCGCCAGGCGTTTTCCATCCCCTCCGGCCCCGCCACCTGGTGGACGCCCTTGCTGCCGGCGGAGTCGGTGGGCTTCACCATCACCGGCCATGCGGCGTCCCGGCAGAAGGCCAGGGCGTCCTCGTACCGGGTGAAGGTGTCCCCCCGGGGGGCGTTAAATCCGTTGGCCCGGAGGAAGCGGCGGAAGGCGCCCTTGTCCGTCAGGACCTCCACCGCCTCCGGCGGGTTGGTGGGCAGGCCCAGGGCGCCGGCCACATAGGCCGCCGTGGGCGCCGACACGTCCGAGGCGTAGGAGAGGATGCCGTCGATCTCCAGCCGCCGGGCCAGGTCCAGCACCCGTTCCCGGTCCAGAGTGCTGATGTTGTGGTACTCGTGGGCGTACCGATGGCCGGGGTTGTCCGGCAGGTAGTCCACGGTGATGACGTAGTAGCCCATATCCCGGGCGGCCCGGACCGCCGTGGTCTGGAAGTAGTTGCCCCCCAGGAGCATGATCCGCTTCATTCCGCGTCCCCCTGTCCCTTCCGGCCGCCGTCGATGTTGATGGTCCGCCGGACCACATACTGGGGGGAGTCGTTGAGGCAGATGTAGATCCGCCCCACGTACTCGCCGATCACGCCCAGCAGCACCATGATCATGCCGCCGATCACCAGGACCGCCGCCAGCAGGGAGCTGTAGCCCGCGGCAATGGCGGGGTACATCAGCTTCCGCACCACGGTGATGAAGGCGATGAGGAAGCCCAGGATGGCGACGAGGAAGCCCAGCACCGAAGCCAGGCGCAGGGGCTTGACGGAGAAGGCGGTGAAGCCGTTGAGCCAGAGGGCCAGGGACTTCCGCAGGCCGTAGCCGCTGCGCCCCGCGATCCGCTCCCGCTCGTCCATATCCACGTTGGCGATGGCGCTGGTGGTGCGCAGGAAGAGGCCCTCCACATAGGGAAACGGGTTCCGGCAGCGGACGATCTCGTCGCAGACGAACCGCCGCATGGCGTAGAAGTTGGAGGTCTTCAGATCCTTGGGCTTGCCCAGCAGGAACCGGGCCATCCAGTCGTTGACGCGGCTGCCGAAGTTCTTGAAGCGGCTCTGCCTCTTCCTCCCGTAGCGCGCGATGGCGATGTCGTACCCCTGGTCCAGGGGGGCCAGCAGATCCCACAGCCGGTCCAGGGGACATTGCCCGTCGTCGTCCAAGCCCACCACGATGTCGCCGGTGGTCCGGGCGTAGCCCGCCATCAGTGCGGCGTGCTTGCCCATGTTCTTGGCCAGGTCCACCACCTTGACTCGATGGTCCCGGGCCGCCAGGTCCTCCAGCACCGCCATCACCCCGTCCGGGGAGCCGTCGTTCACCGCCACGATCTCCCAGTCCGCGCCGCCGGCCACCTGCCGGATCTCGTCGATCACCGCCGCCACCGTTTGCTCGCTGCGGTAGCAGGGGATGACGAAGCTCAGTCTCTTCTTGCCGTCCAAAGGGATCCCCCCTCCTGTCTTGGCCCGGAGCCGCCTACAGAGCCACGTCCAGGCTGTCCTTGGCCAGTTCCACCGCCCGGGGCGCGGCGTAGGCGCCGTGGGGCCGGGTGTCCCGGTCGATGTAGGCGTGTCCGCCCACCAGGGTATAGGGCGCCAGCCGGATCTTGTCCCGGACACAGGAGTTGGCGCCGATGAAGCAGTTGTTGGAGACCTGGGCGAAGCCGCAGATCATGGCGCTGGTGGAGATAAAGTTCCCGTCCCCCAGCACGTTGTTGTGGGCTATGTGGGCCATGGGGAGGATCACGTTGCCCGAGCCGATGGACACCTCCCTGCCGATGAAGGCCCGGGGAAGGATCAGGTTCCCCCGGCCCATGGCCGGTCCCGGCAGCACGGTGGCCGTGGGGGCGATGAAATTGGGCAGATCGTAGCCCTTCTCCGCCAGACGGCGCATGGCGTCCATGCGGATCTCCCCCATGCGGGAGTACCCCACGCCCACGTAGGCGTCGAACTGGTCCGGCGGATAGCTGTCCTGGACCGTCTCGAAAGAGACCAGGGGGAGGCCCCCCACGCTGTCCCGATGCCGGTAGGCCTCGTCCACGCAGAAGGCGCAGATCTGGATGCCCGCCATGTCCAGGTCCAGCCGGATCGTCTCTGCGAAGACCTGGTCCCCGAATATGATCGCACGATCTCTCATGCCCTGTCCCCTCCTAAGGAAGTCGTCCCCGCCCTCACAGGATCTCCGTCAGCTGGTCCACCACCTGTTCCACCTGTTCCAGAGTCATGTCCGCGTAGAGGGGCAGGCGCAGGGCCCTGCCGCCGTAGTCCTCGGTGATAGGGCAGTCCTCCGCCCGCCAGCCCAGCCGCCGGCCCATAGGAGCGGAGTGCAGGGGCACATAGCAGATGAAAGCCAGGGTGCCCCGGGCCTTCAGCTCCGCCACCAGGCGGCTGCGGACCGCCTCCGAGGGGAGCACGATGTTGTACATATGGCCGTTGTGGACCACATGCTCCGGCACCATGGCCCGCCGCAGCTTCCCGGCCTCCTCCAGGGGCCGCAGCCGCTGGTGGTAGGCGTCCCACACCGCCCGGCGTTTGGCCATGATCTCGTCGTACCGCTCCAGCTGGGCGCAGAGGAGGGCGGCCAGCAGGTCCGAGGGCAGGAAGGAGGAGCCGATGTCGTGCCAGGTGTACTTGTCGGTGAGGCCGTCCAGCATCTGGCGGCGGTTGGTGCCCTTCTCCCGGATGATCTCCGCCCGCTCCATGTACTTCTCCTGGTCCAGGACGATGGCGCCGCCCTCGCCCATGACGTAGTTCTTGGTCTCATGGAAGGAGAAGCAGCCGAACTCCGACAGGGTCCCGGCGTACCGGCCCTTATAGGTGGAGCCCATCGCCTGGGCCGCGTCCTCGATGACGAAGAGGCCGTGGTCCCGGGCGATCCGTCCGATCTCGTCCATCTCGCAGGGCACGCCGGCGTAGTCCACGCAGTAGATGGCCCGGGTCCTGGGGCTGATGAGCCCCTCGATGAGGGACTCGTCCATGTTCAGGGTGTCGGGCCGGATGTCGCAGAACACCGGTTTGGCCCCCCGCAGCAGAAAGGCGTTCACGGTGGATGAGAAGGTGAAGGAGGGCACAATCACCTCGTCCCCCGGCGCCAGGTCGATGAGCAGCGCCGCCATCTCCAGGGCCGTGGTGCCTGAGGTGGTCAGCAGCACATTGCGGATGCCGAAGAGCTCCTCCATCTGCCGGTAGACCCGCATGGTATAGGCCCCGTCGCCGGCAAGGCGGCTGTGGTGGAGAGCGTCCACCAGATACCGCTCCTCCAGCTCCGTGATCGTAGGTTGATTGAATGGGATCATGTCCTGTCCCCCACCTTCAGGATATTGTCGTTCAGCCTGGCCTCCCGGCTGCGGGGCCCCGCCCTCATGGCGCCGCCTGCTCCGGGCTGGACACGCCGGAGAGCTTCACCACCATCACGCCGTCCACCACCCGCACGGACCCCTCCTGGGGGTAGACGGGCATGTCGGCGAAGATCTCCTCATCCCGGCACAGGGCATCGATCTGATCCTCGCCGGCCTGGGTGTGGGGGAAGCCCACGATCTGCCGGAGATACAGGTACAGATGCCGGGGGTCCCCCGCGAAGGAGGGGGAGACGATCCCGGTATACTGGCTCTTGCTGTATACGCCCTCCGCCGGGGCGAAATAGGGGGCCGCCTGCTCCCCCAGCAGGGCCAGGGGCATATCGGCGGTGTACCCCCGATCCGTCAGGTCCGCGCACAGCTGCACGCTCCTGGCGTAGATGGCGGAGTTGGTCAGGCGCAGGGCGGTGTAGCACTCGTCGGTGACCACGTACCACGCGCAGCTCTGGACGACGCCCACCAGCAGGGCCGCCGCCGCCAGCACCGACGCCACCGTGTCCAGCCGGCTCCTGCGGCTATCCCCCCGGTCCGCCGACTCCTGCTCGCACCGATCGGCAAAGACCAGGGACATCACCGGCAGCAGCACGAAGGCGTAGATCATCACCCAGTGGGTGTCCGCGTCCTGGCCCAGCACCGCGATCAGGTGGATCGCCAGGGGGAAGAGCCCCATGAGGATCAGAGAGAAGAGCATCATCGGCCACCGCCGGTACAGCCGGCAGCGCGCCGCCAGCAGGGCGTAGCCCCCGGCCGCGCAGACCAGCATGGCCCGGTACAGCCACGCCGTGAAGGCCGTGGCCTCGCCGTACTGGTCCCGGAGGAAGAACCGGGCCACCTTCCTATAGGTCTCCACCAGCAGCGCCGGCAGCTCGTCCCATCGGATCCGGGCCATCTGATCCACGCCCCGGTAGGCGGTCAGCTCCAGGTCCGTGACCACCAGCACCACCTGCAGGATCCCGTAATAGCAGACTACCGCCCCCGCCAGGACCGCCACGTACTTGAGCCCCCGGCGCACGTAGTCCCACGCACTGCCCTCCCAGCGGAAGGCCTCCAGGATCATCCGCAGCAGGAGCAGGGCGGCGGCCCAGCTGATGTGGGACTGGTCCGTGCCCAGGGACAGGGTCAGCAGCACCAGGGACGCCACGGTCCCCGGCCACCCCCGGTCCACGCACCACACCGCCAGGCTGGCCAGCAGCAGGGAGCTGAAGCTCAGGATCCCGGAGTAGCCGTAGGCGTTGGTGCAGACCACCGTGGGGAACAGCGCCATCATGACCCCCGCCACCAGGGCCATCCACCGGGAACGGACGCCCAGGAAGGACACCATCAGCCCCGCGCTCACCGCGATGCAGACCACCCCCAGCACGATGGCGATGCCCGGCACCGTCACCTCCCCGCCCAGGGCCCCCACCACCGGGCTGAACCACAGGCCGTAGTGGGTCTTGGGCACGAAATGGAAGTTCAGGATACCGTCATGGTTCTGGAAGAAGTTGGTAATCCCTATGATGTGGCCAAGCAGGCCCGCGATCAGCGCGCCGAAGAAGGCCGCCCGCACAGGCCGGGATACCCCGGACCAGGCTCTGTCCAAGCGTTCGGTCATCTCTTAGTACCTCTGTTTCCGTAAAAAATCAATATGACCATAACTTCCCAATATATCGTGTTTATCTTACCACACGCGCGGCTGAAATACAAGCAAAAGCTCCGAAAGGGCGCGGCCCTCCCTGTGTCTTATTCAAACTGGGAGGCGTACAGCCTGTAATAGTAACCCTTCCCCGCCATCAGCTCCTCGTGGGTGCCCTGCTCCACCACGTCGCCGTGGTCCATGACCAATATCTTGTCGGCGTTCTGGATGGTGGAGAGCCGGTGAGCGATGACGAAGCTGGTCTTGCCGCGCATCAGCTCCCGCATGGCCTTCTGCACCTGCTGCTCGGTGTGGGTGTCCACGTTGGAGGTGGCCTCGTCCAGGATGAGCATCCGGGTGTCGTACAGCATGGCCCGGGCGATGGTGAGCAGCTGCTTCTGCCCCTTGCTGATGTTGCCGCCGTCCTCGCTGACCACGGTGCGGTAGCCCTCGGGCAGGCGCATGATGTACCCGTGGATGCGGGCGGCCTTGGCGGCCTGTACCACCTCGTCCATGGTGGCGTTTTCCTTGCCGTAGGCGATGTTCTCGAAGATGGTCCCCCGGAACACCCAGGTGTCCTGGAGCACCATGGCGTAGGCCCGGCGGAGGCTCTTCCGAGTGAGGGTGCGTATCTCCCTGCCGTCCACCCGGATCTCGCCGGAGTCCACGTCGTAGAACCGCATGAGCAGGTTGATGACGGTGGTCTTGCCCGCCCCCGTCTGGCCCACGATGGCCACCGTCTGCCCCGGCTCCGCCGCCAGGCTCAGATCGTGGAGGATGGTCTTGCCGGGGAGGTAGCCGAAGGACACGTGGTCGGCCTCCACCGCTCCGGCGGGGTCGGCCAGCTCCTCCGCGCTACAGAGGTCGGCCAGCTCCTCCGGCTGGTCCAGCAGCTGGAACACCCGCTCGGCGGCGGCCAGGGCGGAATAAATTTCGTTGATGATGTTGGCGATCTCGTTGATAGGGCCGGAGAACTTCCGGGAGTACAGCACGAACTTGGAGATCTGCTTCAGGTTCACGATGTTGAAGAGGTAAAACACCGCCCCCAAAAGGCCGATGAGGGCCAGCCCCAGGTTGGAGATGAGCCCGATGGTGGGGCCCATGGTCATCCCTAAGGAGTCCGCGTCCCGGTAGGCGTCGGCCGCCTTGTGGTTGATGGCGCTGAACTCATCGCACACCCCGTCCTCGTGGGCGTAGGCCAGGATGGTCTTCTGGCCGGAGAACATCTCCTCCACAAAGCCGTTCATCTCGCCGTAGGCCCTGCTGCGCTTGGAGTACCGGGGCCGGGTCCGCTTTCCCATGTACCGGGTGTACAGGATGGACGCCGGGATGGTGATGAGCATCACCGTCACCAGGGGCAGGGAGGTGACGCACATCATCACGAAAGAGCCCGCCACCGTCACCACCGAGGTCAAAATCTGCACCACGTCGGTGGAGAGGCTGGTGGACACCACATCGATGTCATAGGACACCCGGCTGATGATGTCGCCGGCCTGGTTGCGGTCAAAGTATTTCACCGGCAGGGCCATCAGCTTGTCGAACACGTCTTTGCGCATCCGCTGGGCCACCCGGCGGCTCACCCGCATCATCCCCTGGCTCACCAGGAAGGACAGCAGATTGCTGCCCAGATAGGCCGCGAGCATACATTTGGCGTAGAAGAACACCCTGTCAAAGTCCACCCTGCCCGCGCCGGCCTCCGCCACGCCGATGGCCTCCCCGGCGAAGGAGGGCCCCAGCAGGTTGCCGATGTTGCTGGCAAAAGCGCAGAGCAGCAGGAGGAGCACGATCCACTTGTACTCCGCCAGATAGTTCAAGATCCGCCGCAGGGTGCCGCGGGTGTCTCTGGGACGGCCCTGGCCGCCCCGGTCGCTGGGTCCGGGCATGGCGCTCTCCTCCTCTCTTAAGTCATGGAGCCCATCTGGGTCTCGTAGATGGCGCGGTAGGCGGGGCAGGTCTCCAGCAGGTGGGCGTGGCTGCCGTAGCCGATGCACCGGCCCTCCTCCAGCACCAGGATGTTGGTCATGGACTGCACCGAGCTCACCCGCTGGGCCACCATGATGACGGCGGCGTCCCGGTGCCGGGCGAAGATGGCCTTGCGGAGGGCCGCGTCGGTCTTGTAGTCCAGGGCGGAGGAGGAGTCGTCCAGGATCAGGATCTCCGGCCGGCCGGCCAGGGCCCGGGCGATGAGCAGCCGCTGCTTCTGTCCGCCGGACAGGTTGGCCCCCTTGATGTCCGCCACATAGTCCAGGCCCGCGTCCAGCTCGCCGATGAACTCGGCGGCCATGGCGTCGGCCACGGCGTCCAGCACGTCCTGTTCCTCCAGCCCCCGGCCGAAGTCGATGTTCCGGCGGAGGGTGTCGTTGAACACCATGTCGTTCTGGAACACCACGCCGAATTTGCGGTGGAGGTCGTCCTTCTCATAGGCGCGGACGTCCCTTCCGTCCACGAACACCCCGCCGGCGTCCACATCGTAGAACCGCATGAGCAGGTTCAGGATGGTGGACTTGCCGCAGCCGGTGGAGCCGATGATGCCCAGGCTCTCCCCTTTGTTCAGGGCAAAGCTGATGTCGTACAGGCACTTCTCCCGCTCCGCCCCCGCAAAGCCCTCGTGGGTGGGGTCATCCGTCCTGCCGTAGCTGAAGTCCACATGCTCGAAGCGGATGAACTCCTCCCCGCCGGGGGCGGGGCAGTTCTCCGCGGGCAGGGTGGTCTGGTCCTCCTCCGCGCTGAGCACCAGGTCGATGCGGTCGGCGGAGGCGCTGGCCTTGCTCAGCATCATGAACACCCGGTTCAGGCCCATGACCCCCATCATGATCATGTTGAAGTAGGTCAGAAACGCCAGGATGACGCCAGGGTCCATCTCCCCGCCGTTGACCCGGTATGCCCCCAGCACCACCACCAGGGTCAGGCCGATGTTCAGGCACACCTGCATGGCGGGGCCCGGGATGGCCATGATGGCGCTGGCCTTGATGTCGCTTCTGGCCATGGCCTCGTTGGCGGCGCCGAAGTGCCCCTTCTCGTACTCCTCCTTGGACAGGGCCTTCACCACCCGAATGCCGGTGATGTCCTCCCGCATGATGCGCACCACGTCGTCCAGCCGCTGCTGGACCTTGTTGTAAAGGGGGATGCCGAACCGGGACACCCCCACGCACACCAGGATGAGCACGGGGGCCATCACGCACATGATGAGGGCCATCCGCACGTCCATGGTCAGGGCCATGATGATGCTGCCCACCAGCAGGATGGGGGCCCGGACGCACAGGGTCTGGAGGGACTGGGCGCAGGACTGCACGTTGTAGCTGTCGCTGGTCATGCGGCTGATGAGGCTGGGCAGGCCGAAGGCGTCGAACTGGCCGCCGGACAGGTTCACCGTCTTATGGAACAGGGCCTGGCGCACATCGTAGGAGATATTGTGGGCGTTCTCCACCGCCCTTCGGTTGGCGGTCACATTGAGCTGCCGTGTGACGATGGCCGCCGCGATCATCAGCAGCCCCCAGAAGATCACCGGGCCCAGCCGCCCCAGGGGCACCACCTTGTCCAGCAGGTGCTCCAGGATGTAGGGCAGAGCCAGCTCCGCCATAGTGCCCAGCAGCTTGACGGCCATCACCAGCAATACGCTCCACTTATAACGTCCCAAATATCGGAAAATCAGCTTCAAAGGGGTCCCCTCCCCGGCCTTTTGCGTATTTTTTCGCACGAATCGCATTATACCAAACCGGGCCGGGAAAAGTCAATCCTTTCCCATGCGGCCAAAAGGGCCCGGCTGGACTCCCAGCCGGGCCCTTCCATGTGAACTGTGGTTCAGTCGTCCCCGTTCTCCTCGTCCTCGTCGAAGGACAGGGCGAGCTTCTGCCCGCACTTGGGGCAGTCGATGGAGCCGGCCTCCAGCACCTCGCCGTCGATGGTCAGCTCCTCCCCGCAGTTGGGACACTCCACCTGGAAGAAGTCGTCCTCGCCGTCCTCTTCCCCGTCGTCCTCCACGCCATAGACCTCGTCCTCCAGCTCGGTGAGGCCTTCGGTCAGGTCATTGAGGGCGTCCTCCACCCCGTCGAACTCCTTGCCGTGCTCGTCCAGGGTGGCGTCCAGCATGTCGATCTCGTCGCCGATCTCCTTCAGCACGTCCAGCACCTCGGACAGCACCCTGGCCTGGGGCTCCTTGGACTTGTCCAGGCCCATGCCGTCGAACAGGCCCTGGATGTAGGCCACTTTCTCGGTGATGGTCATCGTCTTGTCCCTTTCCGGGCGTCAGCCCTTGCTCCGCTCCAGGTACTCGCCGGTGCGGGTGTCGATGCGGATCTTGTCGCCGGGGCCGATGAACAGGGGCACCTTGATCTCGGCGCCGGTCTCCAGGGTGGCGGGCTTGGTCACGTTGGTGGCGGTGTTGCCGGCAAAGCCGGGCTCGGTGTCGGTGACCTCCAGATCCACGAAATTGGGGGGCTCCACGCCGAACACGCTGCCCTTGTAGGAGCTGATCTTGCAGACCATGTTCTCCTTGACGAACTTGAAGTTGTCGCTGAGGATGTCCTTGGAGATGGGCACCAGGTCGTAGGTCTCGGGGTCCATGAAGTAGTACAGGTCGCCGTCGGTGTAGCTGTACTCCATGTCCTTGCGGTCCACGAAGGCCTGCTCGAACTTGGCGGTGGGGTTGAAGGACTCCTCGCGGATGGCCCCGGTGATGACGTTCTTGTACTTGGTGCGCACAAAGGCGGCGCCCTTGCCGGGCTTCACGTGCTGGAACTCAAGGACCTGCATGACCTTGCCGTCCATCTCGAAGGTCACGCCGTTGCGGAAATCGCCTGCGGTGATCATTGCCATGGGTAATTCCTCCCGTAT
>CANPWZ010000019.1 GCA_947585425.1 uncultured Oscillospiraceae bacterium | reverse complement strand
CTCCGCCTCCAGATCGGCTTGCGGGCGCTCCCACGGGGCCTTTTCGCTTTCCGGGCGGGTGTCCGCCTCCGGGGTGGTGGCCTCCGGCGCTTTTTCCTCCGTGCCGGGGATAGAAGTTTCCGGCTCTTTGGCCTCTTCGCCGGGAACGGCGGCCTCGGCCTCGTTGTTCAGCGCCGCATCGCCAGTTTCCGGCTGGGCGGGGCCGCCCTGCTCCGGCGCGGCGGGGGCGTTCTTGTCTGGGCCAGGTTCAGCGGGGGTAACGGCTTCATCCTTCGTGATCTGCTCACCCTGACCGGTGTTCAGTTTTTCTTCTTCCACTTTCAAGCCTCCTTCATTTTTGTTGTCTTGCACAAAGTTTGCAGTTCATTTTCTACAAATTGCCGATTTTCTCTGGAAATAAAAAAGCCGGGCATTTCAGCCCGGCAGGGGGATCGTACCGCCTCCTTTGAATTTGATATATGAAAACGCCGCCCGTAGTCTCCATGGGGCGGCGCTTATCAATGTTGGGGTATTTTGATAGATAAAACCTCTTGCTGACAGCTTGCAAACCGTTGATATTACTGGGTTTCTTTCAAATCCTATAATTACACTCCGACCATGAAAAAGCCTTGAAACGACTATGTTTCAAGGCTTTTCCCTTTTTTTAAGTATTCCATAATTCGGTAAGCTGCTGCCGAATGACATTATGGATGATCAGCTCGCCACTGCCTATTGAACCACTGTCTCTGTGACAACCAATAATTTGCCGCTATCATTGCGTGTTCTTTGAAATTCTTAAAGTCAAGGTCGATAGAATAAATCCTATCCTGCGAATATTGTTCTGAAAACACATACATTCCGTGCCAGCCGTTTTCAACGTGTTCCGCAGTTCCGCCGTTGACCATCGAAATAAATTTGGGTAATTTGAGGAAGTCTCCGTCAAGTACAATTATCGTACTCCAAAAGAATGACTGCATCGCCTGCATCGACGGTTCCCTGTCTCTTGTAACTCTGTCTCGGACGCTCGTTTTGCTTTGGATGCAGCCGTAGCAGAATTGCTTACCATCATGTGTATGAACGACAGCGTATAAATCGAATGTACTCGCTTTGATCTGTTCTTTGAGCCAACTTATATCACGAGGTTCGTTGCTTAATTCTTGTGCTTTAATCAAGGTGTTTAGATCTCGCTGCAATACAATGTCTATTCCGCTGTCGTGCAAGGCTGCCGTGCCTAATATTTTGATCATTTCCTCAAAAGCGTGCCCGCTCGATTTCTTCCAGCTTTGGTCAGCGCTGATAACTTTTGAAATCGTATCGGCATCATTTATACCGCTTTTCCTGTGGACATGGGTTTCATACACAGCACGCCAAATCGATTCGGCTTCAACATCCGGGAAATGCTTTATGCCCTCAATCGTAGCGATTTTGATAGCTTCCTTTTGTGACGCCGTCTCTATTTCACCTTCTTTAGAGGCAGGGACAAGCCCTGTTCTTGAAGATGCTATTATTTCGTTTTCGATCCGCTGCCGTTCACAAGTATAAGTATCAGCATATATTTGCCCGCAAAAATCACGGATTTCCCCCATAGTCATTCTTCCACACCTCGCAGTATTTCAATCATCTGTTTTCCCCACGCATAAGCAAGAAGCGGCGGGACAGCATCTCCTATTTGTTCATACTTATCTTGAACCATTCTGTCAATATGAGGAACTATAAACGGTCCACCAGCAAAATCATAACAATCCGGAAATGACTGCAATCTTGCACATTCTCTTACTGTCAAAGCCCTGTCGTAAATAGGATGGACAAACTCATCCAGGCAATGACTTGTGACGGTTGGAGATGCTTCCGTTGGTTTTAACCTATAATTCCTTTTAATGAACATTTTTTGGGGGAGAATTCTATGTGCCTGCAATTCCTCTCTTTCCTCGCCAACATATCTCTCAAAAAGGTCTTTTAGGCTCTCTCCTTGACGCAATAGGGCAAATCGTTCAAGCGTACAAGCTCGGTGTTTCATTGGAGTTTGGTAAGTCAGATCCATGTTTTTACCTTTTCCCAACTTCCAGAACTCATTATTACGCATTAACTCCGAAAACGGAGAGCTATCGCCAACATAGGTTTTACCTTCTTCTTTTGTATTCGGCTTTATATTTGGAAGTTCGGCAAAGGCATCTGAAACGGTTACCTCGACATCGTGTGTAGGCGGCGGAGGAGAAAGTGTCAGCCCTTTTATCCTTGAAGCGAGCATAAAGAAACGGTTTCGGCGTTGTGGCACGCCATAATTTGTGGAGTTTAGGACAACCTCAATGAAATTGTCATATCCCGCTGCCCTGAGTTCCCGTTTGAGTATATCAACAATAAGTTCTTTCGCTCCCTTTTCAACGGTTTTAGTGGTTATGCCGGGTACATTTTCAAATAGAATCAATTTTGCCTTTGCGATTTTTGCAATTCTTATTCCCTCCCGAAACAAGAACTGCCTATCATCATAAAATGACCTTGAAGTATTCCCGGCGGTGGAAAAAGTTTCACAGGGCATTCCAGATGAAACAATATCAACACCCTCAGCAGGAATGTAAGGCAATATTTGATCCGCACCGACATCACGTATATCTGAATGGATCACATGTACTTCAGGATGATTCGCTGAATATGTTTCGACACAGCTTTTAATGTATTCGATTGCAACCAAAGTATCTATCCCTGCTGCGTGAAAGCCAGTACATATGCCACCGGGCCCGGAAAAACAATCTATATGTGTAAGTGCCATTTATTCGCCCTCCGTGTTTTGGGTAGCGGTAGACTTTACAAATACCATCAATGCCCCAATTCAGAGTAGGAGTCATTTGTGCCTCAGACTGCGCAAATCATTCCCACTCCACCGTGGCCGGCGGCTTGGACGTAATATCGTACACGATGCGGTTGATCCCCCTGACCTCGTTGACGATCCGCACGCTCACCCGGTCCAGCACCTCGTAGGGGATGCGGGCCCAGTCGGCGGTCATGAAATCGGCGGTGGTCACCGCCCGGAGGGCCAGGGTGTAGTCGTAGGTCCGCCCGTCCCCCATGACGCCCACGGAGCGGGTGTTGGTGAGCACGGCGAAATACTGGTTGAGGTTCCTGTCCTCCCCCGCCCTGGCCAGCTCGTCCCGGAAGATGAAATCGGCCAGGCGCAGGGTGTCCGCCTTGGCTTTGGTCACCTCGCCGATGATGCGGATGGCAAGGCCAGGCCCCGGGAAGGGCTGGCGGGTCACCAGGTACTCCGGCAAACCCAGCTCCCGGCCCAGCTGCCGTACCTCATCCTTGAACAGCAGGCGGAGCGGCTCGATCAGTTCCTTGAAATCCACGGTATCCGGCAGACCGCCCACGTTGTGGTGGCTCTTGATGACGGCGGCGCCCGCCGCCCCGGTGCCGCCCGACTCGATCACGTCGGGATAGATGGTCCCCTGGGCCAAAAAGTCCACTTTGCCGACCTTTTTGGCCTCCTCCTCGAATACCCGGATGAACTCCTCGCCAATGATCTTCCGCTTGCGCTCGGGCTCCTCCACCCCGGCCAGCTTGGAGAGGAAGCGCTCCCCGGCGTTGACCCGGACGAAGTTGATGTCCCAAGGGGCGAAGGCGGCCTCCACCTCGTCCCCCTCGTTTAAGCGCATGAGGCCGTGATCCACGAACACGCAGGTGAGCTGGCTGCCCACCGCCTCGGCCAGCAGAGCGGCCATGACGGAGGAGTCCACCCCGCCGGACAGGGCCAGCAGCACCTTTCCCTGCCCCACTCTGGCGCGGATGTCGGCGATGGCGGTGCGCTTGTAGTCCTCCATGGACCAGTCGCCCCGGGCGCCGCAGACGTCATAGAGGAAGGCGCGGATCATGTCCACGCCGTGCTGGGTATGGTCGACCTCCGGGTGGAACTGGACGCCGTAGAACCCCCGCTCCTCGTCGGCGATGGCTACGTTGGGACACGCCTCCGACCAGGCGGTGAGGGCGAAGCCCTCAGGCACTTTCTCCATGTAGTCCCCGTGGCTCATCCAGGTGATCCCGTCCGCGGGAAGGCCGCCAAACAGCTTGCAGCCGGTGTCGAACCCGGTGGCGGTCTTGCCGTACTCCCGGGCGGAGTCGTCCTGGGCGGGGACCACCCGGCCTCCCAGCAGATGGGCCATAAGCTGGCAGCCATAACAGATGCCCAGGATAGGGACCCCCCAGGAGAAGATGGCCGGATCCACCGAGGGCGCTCCCTCGGCGTAGACGCTGTGGGGCCCGCCGGTAAAGATGATCCCGATGGGATCCATGGATCTGAGCTCGTCCAGGGGGGTGGTATAGGGCTTCAGCTCGCAGTACACGCCGCACTCACGGACCCGCCGGGCGATGAGCTGGTTGTACTGCCCGCCGAAATCCAGCACGATCACGGTCTGATGACTCATAAGCGTTCCTCCAAAGTTGTGTTTTTGCCGCGCGGGCCATCCCGATGGGGATGGCCCGCTCACTAATATTCAGTCCCAGAGGAATTCCAGCCGCTTTCCGTTGTCGAATACGATGGTCTCCTCCCGTTTGATCTTGTCACGGACAGGCAGGAAGATACTCAGCTTCACCCTCCGCCGCCCACACTGGGGGCAGTGATACTCCACGGCGCGGCAGGCGTACGTCCCGGCGGGGATGTCCTCGCGCCCCTTCACGGGCCGCAGGGCCTCCCGGTAGTAGTCTACATCGGTGTGGGACTCATAGCACCCCACCTTCATGCCCGGGATGACGAACAGGCGCTTGTGGGGGTGGTTCATGGTGCGCCCGCAGTTTTTGCACCAGTCGTCCCGAAAGGGGGCCTTCAGCCGCTCCAAGGGCCTCAGAGGCATATCAGCCCTCCCCCTTTCTCATGGACTCCAGCAGCTCCGCCATCATGTCCGCCATGGAGATGGCGGTGAGGACGTTGTCGCCGTCCATCTTCCATCGCCGGTTGGAGGAAAAGGTGTTCACCCGCACCTTGGCGCGGTCCACGGTGAACAGGAAGCTCACCCGCCGGGTGCCCTCCATGACGCCGCGGCCCCGCCGGCCATCCTCCACCCACACCTTTCCGATGCGCTTGGCGGATAAGGTATAGGGTCGAAACGGGTTCCACTTGAACAGCAGGGCGAGCTTGCCCGCCTCCTCGTCTACCAGCATGGCGCAGCTCCGGCCGGTGAAGGCGTGGGCGCACCGAAAGCCCTTTTCCTCCAGATCCCGCTCCGCCCTGTTCAGGCAGAGCCGGAAAATGCCCCGGACCCCGAAGTCCCACCACAGCCAGCACAGGATCAGCACCACGACGGGGAGGAAGGCCAGCCTGTCGGGGGGCCAGCGGAAGGGCAGCACCGGGGGGAGCTGGAGCAGCTGCTTTACGTCCCAATCCTCGGGCAGACGCCAGCAGTTCCGCACGGACACCAGCAGGAGGGCGAGGGGCGCCAGGACAGACGCCAGCAGATAGGGCCAGTTGATCTTCCAGATGCGCGGCTGTTTCATGGTCCTGCCCTCCCTTCCTGTTTCTCTCTGCGCGGGGTCGGGGAAAACGCTCAGATCTTTGTCACGTCGATGGGCACCAGGTCCTCGCTCCTGCCCTGCTCCCGGACGGTGAGCAGCGCCTTGGCGGTGTCGATGGCGGTGACGCAGCCAACGCTGTGTTCCACGGTGGCCCGGCGGATCTTGAAGCCGTCGGAGTCGTGCTTGCGGCCCCTGGTGGGGGTGTTGATGACCAGATCCACCGTGCCGGAGCCGATCATGTCCAGAATGTTGGGGTGGGACTGGGTGACGCGGTTCACCCGTTTGCACTCCACGCCGTTGTCGTTCAGATAGTCGCAGGTGCCGGAGGTGGCGAACAGCTCCACCCCCATCTCCTCGAAGCCCCGGGCGATGCCCAGCAGCTCCCGCTTGTCCTCGTCCTTCACGGTGACGATGATGCGGCCGCCCTTCTTGGGGGCCCGGAGGCCCGCGCCCTTAAAGGCCTTCAGCAGGGCCTGGGGGAAGGTCTCGGCGATGCCCAGCACCTCGCCGGTGGACTTCATCTCCGGCCCCAGGCCGGTGTCCACGTCGGTGAGCTTCTCGAAGGAGAACACCGGGGCCTTCACGGCAAAGTATTTGGCCTCGGGATAGATGCCGGTGCCGTAGCCCAGATCCCTCAGCTTCTCCCCCAGCATGACCTTGGTGGCAAGGTCGATGATAGGCACGCCGGTGACCTTGGAGATATAGGGGATGGTCCGGCTGGACCGGGGGTTCACCTCGATGACGTAGATGTCATCGTTGTAGAGGATGTACTGGGCGTTGATGAGGCCCACCACCCCCAGCTCCCGGGCCATGTTCTTGGTGTGGCGGAGGATCAGCTCCCGGTGCTTGTCCTCCAGGTGGAGGGGCGGATACACCGCGATGGAGTCGCCCGAGTGGACGCCGGCCCGCTCCACATGCTCCATGATGCCGGGGATCAGGATGTCCTCCCCGTCGTAAACGCCGTCCACCTCCAGCTCCCGGCCCATCAGGTACTTGTCCACCAGGATGGGATGCTCCTGCACCGTCAGGTTGATGATGCGCATGAACTCCTCGATGTTCCGGTCGTTGTAGGCGATCTCCATCCCCTGGCCGCCCAGCACGTAGGAGGGCCGCACCAGCACGGGATAGCCCAGCTCATGGGCGGCGTCCAGGGCCTCCTGAGTGGTGAAGATGGTCTTGCCCCGGGCCCGGGGGATGCCGCACTTCTGGAGGATGGCGTCAAACCGCTCCCGGTCCTCGGCGGCGTCCACGCCGTCGGAGGAGGTGCCCAGGATGGGGACCCCCATATCAGTGAGGGCCTTGGCCAGCTTGATTGCGGTCTGGCCGCCGAACTGGACCACCGCCCCCCAGGGCCGCTCCTGCTCCACGATGTTCTGCACGTCCTCGGCGGTCAGGGGCTCGAAGTACAGCTTGTCCGCCACATCGAAGTCGGTGGAGACGGTCTCCGGGTTGTTGTTGACGATGATGGTCTCGTAGCCCATCCGGGAAAAGGCCCACACCGAGTGGACCGAGCAGTAATCGAACTCGATGCCCTGGCCGATGCGGATGGGGCCGGAGCCCAGCACCAGCACCTTCTTTTTGCCCGAGCCGGTGTCCACCGCCTCGTTCTCCCCGTCGTAGGAGGAATAGTAGTAGGGGGTCTCGGCGTCGAACTCGGCGGCGCAGGTGTCCACCATCTTGAAGGAGGGAACGATGCCGTACTGCTCCCGGAGGGCCTTCACATCGGCCTGGGCCATGCCGCACAGGTGGCCGATGTAGCTGTCGGCGAAGCACATGACCTTGGCCCGGCGGAGGGTGTCCTCGTCAGGGGCGCCCTTGCAGGCGATGAGGGCGTTCTCCATGTCGATGATGTTCTTGAACCGCTCCAGAAACCAGATGTCCATCTTGGTGATGTGGTTGATCTTCCTGGGGGAGAAGCCCCGGCGGAGGGCCTCCGCCACCACAAACAGCCGCTCGTCGGTGACGTTCACCAGCAGATCCTCGATCTCGTCGGTATACAGCCCCTCCAGCTTGTCCAGCTTCAGGGCCCGCACGTTCAGCTCCAGGGAGCGGATGGCCTTCATCAGCGCCCCCTCGAAGGAGTTGGCGATGGCCATGACCTCGCCGGTGGCCTTCATCTGGGTGCCCAGGGTGCGGCTGGCGGTGGTAAACTTGTCAAAGGGCAGGCGGGGGATCTTCAGCACGCAGTAGTCCACCGTGGGCTCGAAACAGGCGGTGGTCTTGCCGGTGACGGCGTTGGGGATCTCGTCCAGGGTATACCCCAGGGCGATCTTGGCGGCCACCTTGGCGATGGGGTAGCCGGTGGCCTTTGAGGCCAGGGCGGAGGAGCGGCTCACGCGGGGGTTGACCTCGATGACGGCGTACTCGTAGCTGTCGGGGTTCAGGGCGAACTGGCAGTTGCATCCGCCCTCGATCTTCAGGGCGGTGATGATGTCCAGGGCGGCGGTGCGGAGCATCTGGAACTCCTTGTTGGCCAGCGTCTGGGTGGGGGCCACCACGATGGAGTCGCCGGTGTGGACGCCCACGGGGTCGATGTTCTCCATGGAGCAGACCTGGATCACGTTGCCGGCGGAGTCCCGCATGACCTCGAACTCGATCTCCTTCCAGCCGGAGATGCACCGCTCGATGAGCACCTGGCCCACCCGGGACAGATGGATGCCCCGGTCGGCGATCTCCCGGAGGGAGGCCTCGTCATAGGCGATGCCGCCGCCGGTGCCGCCCAGGGTATACGCCGGCCGGACGATGACGGGATAGCCGATCTTCTCGGCGAACTCCACCGCCCCGTCCACGCTCTCCACCACGTCGGAGGTGACGCAGGGCTGGCCGATCTCCTCCATGCAGTCCTTGAAGCCCTGCCGGTCTTCCGCCTTGCGGATGGACTCGGGGCTGGTGCCCAGCAGGCGGACGCCGTACTTCTCCAAAACCCCCTGCTCGTGGAGGTTCATGGCCAGGTTCAGCCCGGTCTGGCCGCCCAGGGTGGGCAGGATGGCGTCGGGCCGCTCCATCTCGATGACCTGGGTCACCGAGGGGATGTTCAGCGGCTCGATGTACACATGGTCGGCGATGTCCTTGTCGGTCATGATGGTGGCCGGGTTGGAGTTGACCAGCACCACCTCCACGCCCTCCTCTTTCAGGGCGCGGCAGGCCTGGGTGCCGGCGTAGTCGAACTCCGCCGCCTGGCCGATGACGATGGGGCCGGAGCCCAGCACCAATACCTTTTTGATCTTGGGGTCCTTAGGCATTACCGGTCACCTCCCATGCTGGCAATAAAGCGGTCGAACAGATACTCCGTATCCATGGGGCCGGGGGCGGCCTCGGGGTGGAACTGGACGGTGAAGCAGTTGGGGCGCCTGTATTTCAGGCCCTCCACCGTGTTGTCGTTGACGTTCACGTGGGAGACGGAGGCCAGGTTGGGGTCCACCGTATCGGCGTCCACCACATAGCCGTGGTTCTGGCTGGTGATGAAGCAGCGGCCCGCCTCGACGTCCTTCACCGGGTGGTTGCCACCCCGGTGGCCGAACACCATCTTGTGGGTCCTGGCGCCGGTGGCCAGGGCCATCAGCTGGTGGCCCAGGCAGACGGCGAAGATGGGCAGGCTGGAGTCATACAGCTTTTTGACCTCTTTGATGATCTCCACGTTGTCGGCGGGGTCGCCGGGGCCGTTGGAGAGCATCACCCCGTCGTAGCCGCCGGACAGCACCTCGGAGGCCGGGGTGTGGGCAGGCAGCACGGTGACCTCGCAGCCGCGCTTCGCCAGACACTGGGCCATGTTCCGCTTCATGCCGTAGTCCATCAGGGCGACGCGGTACTTCCGCTCCCCCTCCGCGGGCAGGGTCCAGGGCTCCCTGCACGTGACCCGCTCCACAGTGCCCTCCACCCGGTAGGCCCGGAGCTTCTCCATGACCTCGTTGATATTAAAATGCTCCGCGCAGGTGATCATGCCGTTCATGGTGCCCTGGCTGCGGAGTATTTTCGTCAGCGCCCGGGTGTCGATGTCCTCGATGCCGACGATGTGATTGGATTTCAGATAGTTGTTGAGGGTGTCCTCACAGCGGAAATTGCTCCCCTCCGGGGACAGATGACGGACCACGAAGGCCTCCGCCCAGGGGCGGGCGGACTCGTTGTCCTCGTGATTGACGCCGTAGTTGCCGATGAGGGGATAGGACATCACGACCCCCTGCCCCGCGTAGGAGGGGTCGGTGAGGATCTCCTGATAGCCGGTCATGGAGGTATTGAACACCATCTCGCACACCCGGTCCTCGGTGGCGCCGATGGCCCGGCCGTGGAAGAGGGTCCCGTTCGCCAGAATCAAAGTCGCTTTCAAAGCTATCCCTGCCTTTTTTTCATACTCTGTCTATTTTAGCGTATCCCGGGCGAAAAGACAAGAACATCCTCCGTGTTTTTTCGGGGATTTTGAAAATCGGAGTTTTGGACAAACCCGCCGCATATCCGGGCGGGTTACAGGACAAAATGTGCAGAGAATTTTTCCCTGTTTCCGAAAGAGGTGCTTTTATGTTCGTGGTACTCCTCCGCACCGTGATCCTGTATCTGCTCATCGTGGCGGGCATCCGCCTGCTGGGCAAACACCAGATCGGCCAGCTTGAGCCGTCGGAGCTGGTGCTGGCCCTCATCATCGCGGATCTGGCCTCGGTGCCCATGCAGGACAACGGCATCCCCCTGCTGTCCGGCCTCATCCCCATCGCGGTGCTGCTGGCGGTGTCCACCATCCTGTCGGTGCTGTGCACCAAGTCCATCAAGTTCCGGGCCCTGCTGGTGGGACGGCCCTCCATCGTCATCCGGGACGGGGTGGTGCAGGAGGGGGCCCTCCGCCGCACCCGCTTCACCATCGACGAGCTGATGGAGGAGCTGCGCATCCAGGGCTATAACGACTTCAAGTCCGTCAAATTCGCCCTGCTGGAGACCAACGGGCAGCTCTCCGTGCTGCCCACCGCCGCCGACAAGCCGGTCACCGCCGCCCAGATGGGCCTCTCCCCGGAGGAGACCGGCATGCCGGTGGTGCTCGTCAGCGACGGGCGGCTGCTCTCCCACAACCTGAAGGGGATGGGCTACGAAGAGAACTGGCTGGAGAAACAGCTGGCTGCCCACAGGCTCCACTCGGTCAGGCAGGTCTTCCTGCTGACGGTGGATCAGGCGGGCAACACCTATGTGGTCCCCAAAGGAGGAGTAAAGTGAAACGCCTTGTCATTGCCGCATGCCTGCTGGTCCTGCTGCTGGGCCTGTCCGCCGTCCACGTCTACTGCCTCCACTGCCTGACGGAGGAACTCACCGCCGCCCTGGAGCAGGCCCAGGGGGAGGCGGAGGCCGGCCATTGGGAGGTGGCTGCCGCCATCACCCAGCGGGCCAAAAACCGCTGGATGGAGAACGAGGGCTACCTCCACGCCACCCTCCACCACAGGGACATCGACGCGGTGCTGAGCTATTTCGGCGAGACCCTTGCCTATCTCCAGGGGCAGGAGCGGCAGCCGGCGGAGTACGCCGCCGCCAACGCCCGGCTCATCACCCAGCTGGAGCTGATCACCGAGGGCGAGATGCCCACCTGGAAGAACCTCTTATAGGGCCGCCAGGGTCAGGTCAAAGTCGAACCGCTTGACTCCGTCCTCCCCTACGCCCTGGGCGAACAGCTCGTCCCCCTGGACAGCGGTGTCCACCTGAAGGGTCTCCCCCGCCCGGCACTCGCTGACGTAGTCGATCTGGAAGGCGCGGACATACTTCCCCTGGCCCAGACGCTCCAGGTGGAGGGCGTCGCAGGCGTAGTCGGCGTAGTGGACGTTGTTCACATGACCGTTCAAATCGGTGTCGGAGTAGCCCAGATACCGGGGGGAGCGGCCGTCGAACCCCTCCGGCATGTGGGATCCCCGGAGCCGGATGGACTTGATGCGCTCGCCGCCGTCGGTGCCGGCGAACTCCTCCACCCGCTTCATGGGGATGACCCGCCTGTCCTCCGCCCGGACGATGGCCCAGATGGAGGTGGCCTGTCCCACGTATTCGCCGCCCCGGAAGAACTCGAAGTCCCGGTAGGCGGAGGCGCCGGACCCGCCTCGGTGCCAGGTCTCCACGGTGACGCGGTCGTCCCAGCGGAGGGGGGCCTCCAGCTCCACCCAGTTCCGGGTGACCATCCACAGGCATCCGTACTTTTTCAGCAGCCGGGGGCCGTCCACCTTCAGATCCAGGGCGGCCTGGGTGGCCGCCTCCTGCATGAGGCCCAGCACCGCCGAGGGCCTGGCCTGGTTGAACAGGTCCACGTCCCTTGAGTCCACCCGCAGCTCCGTTTTGTAGATCACGCTCATCTTACTGTTCCCTCTTTCCCGGAATGGTCAGGGCATATCGGGCGCAGATCCCGTCGATGTCCTCCTGAGAGGCCGCCGGCAGGCGCAGGACCGCTCCGCAGGCGGCGCAGATCACGTCCACCGAGGAGTACCCCACCTTGACCCCGTACTGGTCGCAGCCGCAGGCGCATTTGATCCCGCCCCGGGCGGCGATGTCCTTCAGCTCGGCCAGGACCTCCCCCATGACCACGTCGTTCAGGAAGGAGCCCCGGCTCTCCTGGCTGTCGTCCCGGCGGAGCTTGTCCACCGCGCCCTCCAGCTTCTCCATGGCCCGGAACACCTGGCCCTCCTCCCCGATGTGGCAGATGGCGAGGCCCGACCTGCCGCAGGTCAGGGCGATCAGCTTCTGGCCTTTCAGCCCCTCGTTGGCGCAGGCCGCCCGGTGGTCTTTGGCGCAGAACAGGCAGGGCACGGTGATCTCGCACCGATCCCCCAGCTGCCGGACGGACAGCTCCGACTCGCCGCAGGGACACGGGACGGCGCTGTCCCCCGCCAGCAGCTGGAACAGGGTGCGCTCCGCCACCACCGCCTGGCCGCACACCGGGCAGATATAGCCGATAGAGCGCTTCTCCTCTGACATGGCCATCCCTCCTGATCACATCCTAAACAATTAGTATAGCATAATCGTTCCCTTTTTTCCAGTGGAAATGGCCCTCCGGCGCATGATTTTTTCCCCGCCGGAAACACTATCCGCAAAAGCAAAAAGAAGGTGTCTATCATATGGGCAATCAAAAACTGGGCAAGCAGACTTTTCAGCCCGAATTGCCGCCCACCGTCATCGGCCACGGCTCCGTAGGCGGCAAAAAGGAGTCCGCCGGTCCCCTGGGCCGCCACTTCGATCACACCTGCCAGGACGATCTGTTCGGCGCGAAAAGCTGGGAGCAGGCTGAGTCTGTCATGCAGGGCCTGGCCCTGGACGCCGCCCTGAAGCGGGCCGGCCTCCACACGCCCGACCTGGACTACCTCTTGGCCGGCGACCTGCTGAACCAGTGCATCGGCTCCGGCTACGCGGCCCGGGCGTCGGAGGTGCCCTTCTTCGGGCTATACGGGGCCTGCTCCACCATGGGGGAGAGCCTGGCCCTGGCCGCGCTGCTGCTCAGCGGAGGGTACGGGACCAACGCCGCCGCCGTCACCTCCTCCCACTTCTGCTCGGCGGAGCGGCAGTACCGCACCCCCCTGGAGTACGGCTCCCAGCGCACTCCCACCGCCCAGTGGACGGCCACCGCCTCCGGCGCGGTGGTGCTCACCAACCGGCCTGAAAAGGGGATCTCCATTACACGCGTCACCGTGGGTAAGGTCACCGACTACGGCATCAAGGACGCCAACAACATGGGGGCCGCCATGGCCCCCGCCGCCTACAAGACCCTCAAGGCCCACTTTGAGGACACCGGCCTCTCCCCCGACTACTACGACCTCATCGTCACCGGCGACCTGGGCAAGCTGGGCTCGGAGATCGTGTCCGACTTCTTCTCCACCGACGGCTGCCCCCTCTCCAATTACAGCGACTGCGGCCTGCTCCTGTTCGACATGGACGAGCAGGACGTCCACGCCGGGGCCTCCGGCTGCGGCTGCTCCGCGTCGGTGCTCTGCGCCCACCTGCTGCCGGGGCTGCTCTCCGGCCGGTGGAAGCGGATCCTGTTCTGCCCCACCGGGGCCCTCCACTCCCCCACCGCCACCATGCAGGGGGAGTCCGTCCCCGGCATCTGCCACGCCATCGCCCTGGAAGGAGGACATTGATATGGAATATCTGCGCGCGTTTCTCATCGGCGGCCTGTTCTGCGTGATCGGCCAGATCCTCATCGACAAGACCAAACTCACCCCCGCCCGCATCCTGGTGACCTATGTGGTGGCGGGCGTGGTCCTCACCGCCGTCGGGCTCTACAAGCCCCTGGCCGAGTGGGCCGGGGCGGGCGCCACGGTGCCCCTCACCGGGTTCGGCTACACCCTGGCCAAGGGGGTCCAGGAGGGCGTGGCCAAGGACGGCCTGCTGGGGGCGGTCACCGGGGGGATCACCGGCACCGCCGGCGGGATCGCCGCCGCCATCTTTCTGGGCGTGGTGGTGGCCTTCGTGTTCAAGCCCAAGCCCAAGGGATGATCTTTGCGCGGAAAGGAGCCGCCTGTCATGGACAGGCGGCTCTTTTCCGTATTGTACCCCTTTCCCCGGCAAAACGAACCACGGAATGACGTTTTCGTAAAACTGCCCGTTGACAAGCCGTCCGTTCATGCTATAATACTCTTAGTGTGTGCCCCTACAATTCCATACCCTTATCAAGAGTGGTTGAGGGATCGGCCCGATGAAACCACGGCAACCTGCCCCCGGGCAAGGTGCCAATTCCGGCGGAAACGCGAGATGAGGAGAAAGATGACCCCATTCCCCCGCCGTCAGGCGAGGGTTTTTCTTTTCTCCCGCACAGAAAGAAAGGAGAATCCCCAATGGCAAAGCGACTGTTTACCTCCGAATCGGTGACCGAGGGCCACCCCGACAAGATCTGCGACCAGATCTCCGACGCCATCCTGGACGCCATCCTCGTCCAGGATCCCGACGCCCGGGTGGCCTGCGAGGTTACCGCCTCCACCGGCCTCATCCACATCATGGGTGAGATCACCACCTCCTGCTATGTGGACATCCCCCACATCGCCCGGGAGGTGATCCGGGACATCGGCTACGACCGGGCCAAATTCGGCTTCGACTGCGACACCTGCGCCGTCATCACCAACATCGACGAGCAGTCCCCCGACATCGCCCAGGGGGTGGATAAGGCCCTGGAGGCCCGGGAGGGCGATATGGACGACGGGTTGGAGGTTGGCGCCGGCGACCAGGGCATGATGTTCGGCTACGCCTGCCGGGAGACGGAGGAACTGATGCCCCTGCCCATCTCCCTGGCCCACAAGCTGGCCCAGCGGCTGGCCCAGGTCCGCAAGGAGGGTCTGGCGCCCTATCTCCGGCCCGACGGCAAGACCCAGGTGACGGTGGAGTACGGCGAGGACGGCCGGCCCGTGCGGATCGACACAGTGGTCATCTCCACCCAGCACGACCCCGAGGCGGAGCTGGACCAGATCCGGGAGGGAATGATCCAGCTGGTCATCAGACCGGTGATCCCGGAGGCGCTGCTGGACGAGGACACCAAGGTATACGTCAACCCCACCGGGCGCTTTGTGGTGGGCGGCCCCCAGGGGGACTCCGGGCTCACCGGCCGGAAGATCATCGTGGACACCTACGGCGGCAGCGCCCCCCACGGCGGCGGCTCCTTCTCCGGGAAGGACCCCACCAAGGTGGACCGCTCGGCGGCCTACGCCGCCCGCTGGGCCGCCAAGAACGTGGTGGCCGCCGGCCTTGCCGACCGCTGCCAGATCCAACTGGCCTACGCCATCGGCATCGCCCGGCCGGTGTCCATCCGGGTGGACACCTTCGGCACCGGCGCCGTCCCCGACGAGGCGCTGGAAAAAGCCGTGTCCCGGGTGTTCGACTTCCGCCCCTCCGCCATCATCGAATGGCTGGGGCTGCGCCGGCCCATCTACCGGCAGACGGCGGCCTACGGCCACTTCGGCCGGCCGGAGCTGGATCTGCCCTGGGAGCGGACCGACCGGGTGGACGAGCTTCTGGCCGCCCTCTGACGCGCCGTCCTCGGAAAAAGCACACCGCCCGCCGAAGTTCGGCGGGCGGTGGTTTTTTACGGTTTCTCCGGGGCGGCCGCGGCCCCCGATCCAGACAGGTTGGCGGCGGCCGTCATCAGCCCGGTGAGGATGAAGAAGCAGAACATCACCCTGGGATAGTACCAGATATACTCCGCCGCGGACAGGAACAGGATGCCCGCCAGGGAGCCGATCCCGGCCCCCAGGAACAGCCGGACGGTCTTGGAGGAAGATATGGTGCCAAACACCGCCCGCCGGATGGTGGCGAAGTAATAGACCAGGTAGCTGACGATTCCCAGCAGGCCCATCTCGATCCACACCTCCAGGTAGACCATGTGGGCGTGGGGGGCGGGCTGTGCCCGGGCGATGCAGTACAGCAGGTACACCGGCCGGAAGTTGCCGGGGCCCAGGCCCACGCCGACAAGTCCGTAGTCCCCGAGCATATCCAGCACCGCGTCCCAAATATAGACGCGGTACAGGTTGGAGGAGTCCGCCGTGGAGCCGATGGTGAGCACCCG
The DNA here is from genome assembly GCA_947585425.1 of uncultured Oscillospiraceae bacterium. Classification (GTDB taxonomy): domain Bacteria; phylum Bacillota; class Clostridia; order Oscillospirales; family Oscillospiraceae; genus Enterenecus. Next base: position 19,226 of record CANPWZ010000019.1, on the reverse strand, counting down.
GTTCCATATGGTCTGGGGCAGCAGGGGCAGCGCCACCAGGACCAGCAGGAAGAACACCGGCAGCACCTTTTTGTTGTAAAAATAGAGAAATACCACCGCCGCCAGGGCAAAGCTCACCCAGCTGGAGCGGGAGTAGGTCATCAGCAGGGCGGCCACCGGCAGGAGCAGCCCCACCAGGGCGTAGACACGCATATGCCGGTCCTTCAGCGTCACGGCCCAGGCGGTGACGGCGGGAAACAGCAGCACGATGATCTCCGCGTAGTTGTTGGGGTTCTCATACACCGAGTACACCCGTCCGGGCATCCCCCGGTTGGTGGTCAGATCGGTGAGGCTGGCGCTGACCTGCACCCCCTGGAACCGCTGGAGGATGGCCACCGCCGCCGCCGCCACCACGGCGAGATAGAGAAAGCCCAGCAGCTTCCGCAGCTTCTCCTCGCTGTCCACCGAGCCGATGAGCACGGCGCTGAACAGGAAGGAGGCCAGGAAAAAGCAGAACACCCGGACGGCCTCCCCCCTGTCGGAGGCGATCACCACCCCCACCGCGGCGGCGAAGGCGAAGGCCAGCAGCGGCAGGCCCAGGGAGCCGAGGCGCAGGGCGGGACGGTTCTGCACCGCCGCCGCGATCAGCAGGACGGCCAGCAGAAGGAGGGCGAGGCCCAAGGCGTAGATGTTGTGCCAGAGGCCGCTGGGACACAGCAGCATGGCCAAAAGGACGGCGCCGGTGAGAAACTCGAAGTCCAGCCAGCGGAAACGCGCCTTCGCCCGCCGGGAGAGGCCCAGCAGCGCGGAGCGGTCCGCCCCCCACAGGGACAGGGAGCCCACCCTGCGCAGCAGCCAGGTGATCCCGCCCATCACGGCGTCGAAAAAAGCGGCCAGCAGCGACCCCTCGTAGAGGGCGCGGACGTCCTTCCGGAGGGCCAGGACATGGCCCAGAGCGCTGCCGCGGCAGAGGCGCCATACCCAGCGGTAGACGGCCCGGACGGCGCGGAAGATCAGGCTCTCGGTGAAGCTGCGCCACAGCCAGAGCAGCAGCCGCCGCAGGGCGCTCTCCTCAAACAGCGCGCCCAGCCGGTCCATCCAGCCGGGGAACACGCTGAAAACAAGATGTGTGACCATTCCCGTTTAGTTGGCGTAGGGGGTGTCGGCCAGCTTCTGGATGTCGCAGACCACCATGTACATCTTGGCGTCGCCGGCCCGGACCACCATGGTGTGGCCCACCCCCAGATCCAGCCCGTCCACGGTGACGCCGCTGCCGTTGTCAGTGGCCGCCGTCTGGCAGGACAGCTCCACGCTGCTGAAGCCCTCCTCCTCGGAGATGACCAGCTTGCCCTGGGCGTCGGCGGTCGACACCTGCGCGGGGCCCACCTGCACGTCCAGCACCGTGCCCAGATTCACCGAGAGGTTGTCGTCGGTGACCTTGTCCCCCGCCTGGATGCGCTCCGCCGCATAGTCGGGCACCTCGACGGCGATGAAGGTCACCACATACGGCTCGGACGCGGCCCCGGTGAGCCGGGCCACCACGTCGAACCCGCCCAGCCGCAGCACCACGAAGAGGAGCCCCGCCAGCACCACCAGCAGGAACAGCACGTCGATGATGTTGAATCTCCATTTTTTTTGCTTTTCCATGGTAAAACACTCCCTTTTATCATGCGTAGATCTCAAATGTCCGATCCAGGCTGCGCTCCAGAGAAAACACCCCTTCGGCCTTCCGGCGGGCGGTATCGCCCATAGCGCGGCGGAGTCCGCCGTCGGTCATCAGGCGCAGCAGCGCGCCGCTGAACCCCTCCGTATCCCCGTAGGGCACGATGAGGCCGGACTGGCCCTCCAGCTCCGCCAGGGTGCGGTTGCCGCCCACATCGGTGGCGACGAGCGGCAGGCCGCAGGCCATGGCCTCCAGGATGGCGAAGCTCATGGCCTCGTTGCTGCCGGAGGAGTTCAGATAGAGGTCGGATGCGGCCAGCAGCCGGGCAGTATCGCTCCGAAAGCCGGTGAGGATCACCCGGTCCTCCAGGGAGAGGGCTCTGATCTTCTCCTCCAGCTCCCCTCTCTGCTCCCCCTCCCCCGCCAGCAGCACCCGGAACGGGAGATCGGTCCTCTCCCGCAGCCGGGCCACGGCGTCGCACAAAAAGAGCAGCCCCTTCTCCGGGGCCAGCCGTGCCAGGATGGTCAGCACCAGCTCGTCCTGCCCGACGCCAAATTCCGCCAGGGGGGCCCGGTCGCGGGGGGGCATGGCGGAGGCGTCGACGCCGTTGAAGATGGTGACGGTGCGCGCCCGGCTCACGCCGTTGCGGGCAAGCGCCTCCGCCCCCTCGGGGCAGAGGGCCACGATGCTGTGGTCCCGCGGGGTCATCACACGGTTCAGCAGCCGCCAGGACAGGGGCTGCTCCAGGGTGAGGTGGGCGGTGAACACCACCCGGGCCCCGCTGCCGAAGCTCCGGGCCAGCAGGGCGATGTAGTTCTCCCGGGGATACTGGGCGTGGATCACGTCGTACCCCTCGTCCCGGCAGAGCTTTGCCAGCTGTCTGGCGGCGGTCAGGTCGAAGGGGCTTTTCATGACGATCTGATATGTGGGCGCGCCCAGGGCCTTTACCCGGTCCACCAGGGGGCCCTCCTGGTTATAGCACAGCCCGCACCGGCACCGGGCGGGATGATAGGCCCGGACCAGATTCTCCACATATTTTTCCGTGCCGGCGCTGCCGGCGTAGTTGATGAGATAGAGGACTTTCATACCGTCCCTCCGCTTCTGCCGGTGGAACGCGGGAAAACCGCGATCATGGAGAGTATATCACGGCGGCTGAATCACTGTCAAGGGAGGGCGCCCCCATGTCCCTCGGGCGCATAATAAGCGTCCCCCCGCCGGAGCGGGGGGACGCTTATTGGGCTCAGTAGCCCTTATTCTGGTTGTTCTTGTTCTCGGAGCTGTTGTTCTTCTTGTTCTCGGAGTTCTGCTGCTTCTTGTTCTCGGAGCTGTTGTTGTTCTTGTTGCTGCTGTTGTTGGAATTGTTGTTGAAGTCGTTGCGGTTATCCATGATTTATCACCTCACAAGAACAAGTATGCCACCGCTCCTCCGGGCTTATACCAGCGGAGCAAAATTTTTTCATGAAAAGGCGGGCCCGCCGCCTCCTGGGGCAGCGGGCCCGCCTTTTCGCGGTCCTGTTTATTTTTCCGCCAGCAGCTTGTTCAGCTCGGACACAAAGGAGTTGATGTCCTTGAACTTGCGATAGACGGAGGCGAAGCGGACATAGGCCACCTCGTCCACCTCTTTCAGCTTCTCCATGACCAGCTCGCCGATCTCGGTGCTGTAGACCTCCCGCTCCAGCTCGTTCTGGAGGGACTGCTCGATCTCGTCGGCGATCTTTTCCAGCGTCTCCATGGACACCGAGCGCTTCTCGCAGGCCTTGAGCATGGAGTTCAGCAGCTTGTTGCGGTCAAAGGACTGGCGGCTGCCGTCTCGCTTGACCACCATCAGGGGCAGGCTCTCCACCGTCTCATAGGTGGTGAACCGCTTGTGACAGGCCAGGCACTCCCGGCGGCGGCGGATGCTGCTCCCCTCCTCGGCGGGACGGGAGTCCACCACCTTGCTCTCCAGATGGGCGCAGAATGGGCATTTCACGGCGTCGTCCCCCTCTCAGAACTCACTTGGTGCCGAAGATGCGGTCGCCGGCGTCCCCCAGGCCGGGGACGATGTAGGCGTGTTCGTTGAGGCCCTGGTCCACGGCGGCCACATAGATGTCCACGTCGGGATGGTCCTTATGGACGGCGGCCACGCCCTCGGGGGCGGCGATGATGTTCATCAGCTTCACGCTCTTGCAGCCGTAGCCCTTGATGAAGGTGATGGCGGCGGAGGCGGAGCCGCCGGTGGCCAGCATGGGATCCAGCACGATCACGTCCCGCTCGGCGATGTCGGGAGGCATCTTGCAGTAGTACTCCACGGGCAGATGGGTCTCCGGGTCCCGGTACAGGCCGATGTGGCCCACCTTGGCGGAGGGGATCAGGTTCAGGATGCCGTCCACCATGCCCAGGCCCGCCCGCAGGATGGGGACGATGGCCAGCTTCTTGCCGGACAGGGCCTTGAAGGTGCCGGCGGTGATGGGGGTCTCCACCTCCACGTCCTCCAGCTGGAGGTCCCTGGTGGCCTCGTAGCACTCCAGCATGGCCACCTCGGAGACGATCTCACGGAACTCCTTGACGCCGGTGTCCTTGTTGCGCAGAATGGTCAGCTTGTGCTGCAGCAGGGGATGATCCAGTACGTGTACTTTGCCTTCCATAGTAAAAACCTCTCCTCTTATTGGTTTTGTAACTTCAAACGCTCCAGCCGCTCCCGCTCGGCCTGGCTGAGCCGGTGGTAGGCGGGGGCCATGGCGGCGGCGGACACCAGCCCGCCCTCTCCCGCCAGCCGGAGGGCGCACAGGGCCACCCCATAGGCGGACTGCCAGCGCAGATGCTCCGGCGCCAACACGGCGGGCACGCCCCGCTCCCGCAGACCATTATAACACAAAAGCGCGCCGTCTCCAACCAGAACTTGCGTTTCCCCCAAAATTTTTGCCTGGTCCGACAATTCGTCCAGGCTCACCGCCCCGTCCCCGCTGAGCCGGGTGAGCTTTCCGCCCTCCGCCAGGAACCGGGCGGCGTAGACCTGGCCCCTTCTCGCGTCCATGACGGCGCAGATCTCCCCGTCCATGTGGGCCAGGGGCCAGGCCATGGACTCCAAGGTGGAGCAGGGGGCGCAGGGCTTGTCCCCCGGCCAGGCAAGGCCCTTGGCGGCGGCCACCCCGATGCGGACCCCGGTGAAGGAGCCGGGCCCCGCGGCCACGGCTACCACGTCCATCTCCTCCAGCGTCAGCCCCGCGTTTTTTAGCAGGTCGCTCACCATGGGCATGAGGGTGGCGGAGTGGGTGAGGCCGCTGTGCTGGAAGGACTGGGCGATCAGTTTTTCGTCCTCCGTCACCGCCACCGAGGCGCAGACGGCGGAGCTCTCCAGCGCGATGATCCTCACAGTTCCACCCCCTCGATCGCGATGACCCGGTCGTCGTCGCCCTCGCCCCGGCGGATGTCCACCCGGATCGCGTCCGGCTCGATGGCCTCCGCCACGTTCTCGCTCCACTCCACGGCGCACACGCCGCCCCGGGCCAGGTAGTCCTCCCAGCCGATGTGGAACAGCTCGTCGGCCCCCTCCAGCCGGTACATGTCGAAGTGGAACAGGGGGAGCCTGCCTCCCTCGTACTCGTTGACGATGGTGAAGGTGGGGCTGGTGACCCGCTCCCCGATGCCCAGGCCCCGGGCCATGCCGGAGACGAAGGCGGTCTTCCCCGCCCCCAGGTCGCCGGTGAAGGCCACCACCGCCCCGGCGGACAGCTTCGACCCCAGCCGCTCCCCCAGCGCCTCGGTCTCTCCCCGGCTGTGGGTGACGTATTCCATAGGGCTCCGCCCCTCCCATTTGTAAACTCTTTCAAAACAGTATAGCATAACCGGGAGAAATGTGCTATACTAATTTGCGATTTTATTCTGCGGAAGGGGGCGAAGCCCGTGCCGAAGCGCAAGTCCACCATCAAAAGCCTGGGCTCCGCCCTGGCCGACCTGTTCCTCCGCCCGGTGGAGACCCTCAAGGAGTTCTGGCGCAAGGGGGACGTGGTATTGCTGGGCCTGTGCGTGCTGGCCTCCCTGATGGGGCTGGTGCTCATCTACTCCGCCACCCGGTACAGCGCCAGGCTGCACACCTCTTTCATCAAGCAGGCGGTCTTTCTCTGCCTGGGGATCGTACTGTATGTGTGGATCACCTTCGTGGACATCGAATACCTGATGGAAAAATGGTGGTGGGTGTTCCTGGCCCTGGGCCTCTTCGTCATCCTGCTCATCTACCCCTTTGGCCGGGAGATCGGCGGCAACAAGAGCTGGGTATACCTCCCCGGTATGTCCATCGGCTTCCAGCCGGGAGAGATCGCAAAGCTGGCCTATATCGTGGTGCTGGCCTGGCTGATGAACCGGGAGCGGCAGAAGGGCAGGGGCGTGGGCAAGTTCTCCGCCCTGATGAAGTACCTTGCGCTCACCGGGCTGTTCGCCGGCCTGCTGGCGGTGCTGTCCGGGGACTTCGGCATGGTGCTGGTCTACCTGGGCCTGTTCGTCATCATGGCCTGGGAGGGCGGCGTGAGCAAGTGGTGGTTCCTGGGGGGCTCCGCCGCCATCGTGGGGACGGTGGTCCCGCTATGGGTCTTCGTGCTGCCCAACACCCGGTTCTGGGACGACTATCGGATCAAGCGCATCCGGGTGGTGTTCGACCACGACCTGGACCCCCTGGACCGGGGCTGGCAGCAGGGCCAGTCCATCCGGGCCATCGGCTCGGGCCAGCTCACCGGCCAGGGCTTTCTGAAGGGCGCCCTCACCCACAGCCCGGTGGAGGGCAGTTTCCCCGCCCGCTATACCGACGAGATCTTCGCCGTGTGCGGGGAGGAGTTCGGGCTTCTGGGCTGCTGCGCGGTGCTCGTCGTGCTGCTGGCCATCATCCTGCGGTGCGTGTGGGTGTCCCGCCGGGCAAAGAGCCACCTGTCCGCCTATATCTCCATGGGCATCGCCGGGATGCTCATGGTCCAGACCATCATCAACGTGGGGATGTGCCTGTACGTGCTGCCGGTGGTGGGCCTCACCCTCCCCTTTTTCAGCTACGGCGGCACCTCCACCCTCACCCTGTTCATCGCCATGGGCATCGTGTCGGGCATCAAGATGCGGCCCCTGCCCAGCTGGCTCAGGGACCGAAGCCAGCTTTGAGCCCAAACATCGCGGGAGGCTCCAAAACGGGAGACCTCCCGCATACTTTTTCCCTCTTTGGAGAAAGCTAACGGCACTATCATAAGTTAGGAGGCTTTCCCCGTGAAATCCCGTGTATTCCTTCTCACCCTTTGCCTGACGGCGGCGCTGATCGTGCCCGCCGCGGCCCTGACCCTCACCAACAGCGAGGCGGCCAACGCCGCCCCCATCGCCGAAAACCTGGAGCTGACCACCTACAAGGGGGTGGCCATCACCGGCCGGTTCGCCGCCGTGGACCCGGAGGGCGATCCCGTCACCTTCCAGGTGGCGGACTCCCCCGCCCGGGGGCAGATCACCCTGGACGAGAACGACCCCGCCGCCTTCTGGTACACCCCCTATGAGGGCAAGAAGGGCAAGGACTCCTTCACCTATGTGGCCGTGGACGAGCTGGGCAACACCTCCGAGCCGGCCACGGTGAAGATCACCATCCAGAAGCAGTCCACCAAGGTCACCTACTCCGATATGTCCGGCGATCCCGGCCACTACGCCGCCCTCCACCTGGCGGAGGAGGGGATCTATGTAGGCCGGCAGCTGGGCTCTCGCTACTGCTTCGACCCGGAGACCCCCTTCACCCGGGAGGAATTCCTGGCCCTGGCCATGGACGCGGCGGGCGAGGCGCCCCTGGAGAACGTGTCCCTCACCGGCTTCTATGACGACGAGGGCATCTCCGCCTGGGCCAAGGGCTATGTGTCCGCCGCCCTGGTGAGCGGCACGGTGCAGGGCAGCCGCAACAGCGCGGACCAGGCGGTGTTCAGCCCGGACGCCCCCATCACCTGCGCCGAGGCCGCCGTCATCATCGACCGGCTGCTGGGGGTGGGAGATGTGACCGCCCCCGCCTTCGCCTCTGAGACCGCCGCCACCGCCCCCGCCTGGGCGGCCCAGTCGGTGGTGAACATGGAGACGGTGTCCGTCCTGCCGGCGAACGCCTCCCTCAGCGGGACCCTGACCCGGTCCGAGGGCGCCCGGATGCTCTCCGCCATGCTGGACGTGGTGGACAGCCGCCAGACCACCCGTTGGTTCTGGTAAGCGCACAAAAGAACTCCCTCTCCGTTTCGGAGAGGGAGTTCTTTTGCGCTTATTCCTCAAAGGGGGGCATGTCCCTGTCCTGTTCGATGGCGTCCCCCTCGTAGGGGAACTCCTCGGGCACGGGGCCGGGGACCATGTCCTGCCTGTACTGCATCTCGGCCCACTGCTCCTTGGTGATGAGCAGCTGCCGGGGCTTGGAGCCCTCGAAGGGCCCTACGACCCCCTTCTCCTCCATCTGGTCCACCAGGCGGGCGGCCCTGCCGTAGCCCAGCTTCAGCCTCCGCTGGAGCATAGACACCGAGGCCTGTCCCACCTCCAGCACCACGTCGATGGCGGCAGGGAGCAGCTCGTCGAAGTCGTCCCCGGCGGCGGAGGGGTCGGAGCCCCCGACGCCCTTGGCGGCCTTGTCCTTCTCCTCGGCGTTGCGCTCGATCTCGTGCATGACCTCCTCGTCGTACCGGGCGGAGGCCCCCTCCTTGACGAACTCCACCACGTTGGCCACCTCCTCCTCGGAGATGAAGCAGCCCTGCACACGGAGCCGGTCCTGGCCCAGGGGGGCGTAGAGCATATCCCCCTTGCCCACCAGCTTTTCCGCGCCGGAGGCGTCCAGGATGATGCGGGAGTTGATGGCCCCCTCCACCGCGAAGGCGATGCGGCTGGGGATGTTGGCCTTCATCAGGCCGGTGATCACGTCGGAGGAGGGCCGCTGGGTGGCGATGACCAGGTGCATCCCGCTGGCGCGGCCCATCTGGGCCACCCGGCAGATGGACTCCTCCACCTCTTTGGCGGCCACCACCATCAGGTCGGCCAGCTCGTCGATGACCACCACGATCTGGGGCATGGGCTCCTTCCCGTCCTTCCGGGCGTGGTTGTTGTAGGAGGTCAGGTCCTTGGCCCCCGCCTCGGAGAACATGCGGTAGCGCTTCATCATCTCGTTCACCGCCCACTGGAGGGCGCCGGCGGCCTTTTTCGGGTCGGTGACCACCGGGATCAGCAGATGGGGGATACCGTTATAGGGGGCCAGCTCCACCATCTTGGGGTCCACCATGATGAGGCGGACCTCCTCCGGGGTGGCTTTGTACAGCAGGGAGACGATGAGGGAATTGGTGCAGACGGATTTGCCCGAGCCGGTGGTGCCGGCGATGAGCATATGGGGCATCCTGGCGATGTCCCCCACGATGCAGTTGCCGGCGATGTCCTTGCCCACGGCGAAGGACACCTTGGACTTGCTGCCGGTAAAGGCGTCGGAGGACAGCACCTCCCGGATGGCCACCGGGCTCACCGTGCGGTTGGGCACCTCGATGCCCACGGTGGAGATCTTGCCGGGGATGGGGGCCACCCGCACCGACTTGGCCCCCAGGGCCAGGGCGATGTCGTCGGACAGGTTGGTGATCTTGTTCAGCTTGACCCCCTGCTCCAGCTCCAGCTCATACCGGGTGATGGCGGGGCCGCGGGTCACGTTGACGATATGGGCGTCCACCCCGAAGGAGCGCAGGGCGTCCTCCAGCCGCTGCTGGTTGGCCTGGAGCTCCCCCGACGCGGCGGCGGAGGGCCCCCTGCCCTCGTTCAGCAGGGAGATGGGCGGATAGCGGTAGGGCACGTCCTGCCCCAGGCCCTCCTCGATCTCTTTCGCCACCTGCTCCTGGGCGGCCTTTGCCTCGTCTTTGGTGACCTGGGGCGTCTCTTTGCCCACGGCGGGCTCCCGGATCACCGGGGGCGGCACCGGGTCGGGCTCCGGCGCGGGTCTGACAGGCTGGCGGACGGGCTCCGCGGCGGGGGCCAGATCGGGCACGTCCTCGTACTCCGGCGGCTCCTCCGCCGCCGGTCGGGACTTCTGCCCGGTGAGGAGCTGATCGGGGGGCTCCACCCCCGGCGTCCTGTCAAACAGGTTCTTCCGCCGGACGGTGGTCACGGGGGTGGTGGGCTTTTTCGCGGTGAGGGGGCTGTCGTCCACCGGGATGTCGATGACCGGCTTCCGGGCCTTGCCGGGGTCCTGCCGGGCGGGCCGCTCGGGCCTCGGGGCGCGGACGGGCTCGGGGTAGTCCTCGGGGTCGTACTCGGGGCGGCTGTCCCGCCGCTCCTTCAGGTAGTTGACGATGTCCATGGGGGTGAGGCGCAGGGCGCACAGCGCCGCCGCGATCATGAGCAGGATCACCACCAGCATGGCCCCCACCCCGCCGAAGGCGAACCGAAAGGCCAGGGCGATCACGCCGCCCAGCGCCCCGCCGGAGGCCATGGCCAGGCCGTCCTTCCACAGGAGGGCGAACATGGGCCAGCCCCACTCATAGGCGGTCTTGCACAGGGTCAGGTGGAGCAGGCTCCCCAGCAGCAGGGGCAGCAGCAGCGCCCCGGTGAGCCGCAGGCGCACGGGCCGGCCCCGGTGGAACAGCAGGATCGCCGCGCAGGCCAGCAGCATGGGAGGGGCGATGTAGAATCCGTACCCGCAGAGGCCCTTCAGCAGATTGCAGAACAGGGCGATGAAGGCCCCGTCGTCCGTCTTGAAGTAGCCGATGGCGGCGAACAGGGCCAGCAGCAGGAAGGCCACCGCCCCGATCTCCCGGCGGAGGGGCTTTTTGGGGGGCGGAGCGGTCCTGCGCTTCGATGTGGAGCGGCTTTGGGCGGTCTGCTTCGCCTTGGAAGAGGAAGAAGCGGCCCGCTTGCCGCCGGTGGATGTGGTTTTTTTCTGGGTCGAGGCCATGAAGGCGCCTCCTTATGTGTTCGCTTGTAAAGTTATTTGACGACGAAGCTGGCCACCAGGGCGATGAGGCCCACCGCCCAGCAGTAGTAGGCGAAGCCGCCGAACTTGCCCTTGTCGGCCAGCAGCTTCACCAGCTGGATGGCGAAGTACCCCACCACTCCGGCCACGATCATCCCGGCGACGTACACGGGGACGACGGACAGGTCCAGCGCCCCGGCGTCCTTCACGGTCTTGACCAGCTCCAGCAGGGTGGCCCCCAGCACCGCGGGCAGGGACAGCAGGAAGGAGAACCGCACGGCGAACCGCCTGTCCAGCCCCACCGCCATGCCGGCGGAGATGGTACAGCCGGACCGGGACAGGCCGGGGATGGTGGCCACGCCCTGGGCCAGGCCGATGAGCAGCACGTCCTTCACCGTGGCGGAGCGGGCGGTCTTGGTCCCACCCCCGCGCCGGTCGGCGGCAAAGAGGATCAGGCCGGTGGCGATGAGGGCGAAGCAGATGAACACCGGGTTGGCCCCCAGGCCCTCCACAAAGTCCTGGAAGGGCAGCACCAGGAACAAAGGCAGGGTGCCCAGCACCAGCAGCAGCACCAGCCGCCGGGCCTCCGGGGGCCGGTCCTCCCTTGAGCCGGAGCCCGAGATCAGCGCGCCGACGCCCCGGAAGAACTCCACGATCATGTCGGCGATGTCCCTCCGGTACACCACGCACACGGCGATCAGCGTGGCGAAGTGGAGCAGGATATTAAAGAGATTGTCCGGCTCCTCCATCTGGAAGAAGTGCTCCAGCAGGGCCAGATGCCCCGAACTGGAGATGGGCAGGAACTCCGCCACACCCTGCACCAGACCCAATACCAGCGCCATCCATAACTTCAACGCCATCACCTCAGTCTGATCCCGCGAGGGACCGAATACGCTAACTTAACTATATTAACACATCTGTTCCAAAAATGCCAGAGGTTTTTTCAAATCCCGGCCGCTCCAACGGACAGGAAAATTTTTTTGGATTTTTTGTAAAAAAGGGGTTGACAACGTTGGTCTATCGTGTTAGACTCAAACCATAGACTGGTCTATTCAAATAAACCATCAAGGAGGAACCCCTCTATGGATACCCCGAGACTCGCCGAGGGCGAATACCGCTTCGCCTGCATCGTGTGGGAGAACGAACCCCTCCCCTCCGGGAAGCTGGTGGAGCTGTCCCAGCAGGAGCTGGGCTGGAAGAAGTCCACCACCTATACCGTATTAAAAAAGCTCATCGACAAGGGCGTGCTCCAAAACGACGGCTCCGCCGTCACCTCCCTCATCCCCCGGGAGGCCGTCCAGCGGGAGGAGAGCCGCGCCGTGGTGGACAAGACCTTCAACGGCTCCCTGCCCTCCTTCCTCACCGCCTTTTTCGGGGGCCGGCACATCTCCGCGAAGGAGGCGGAGGAGCTGAAAGCCCTCATCGACGCCCACCGAAAGGAGGATCACCATGCTTGATTTCCTAAGCCGGCTATATACGCTGATGGGCCCGGTGTGGGCCGCGGGCCTGGCCGGTGCCTGGGCGGCGGCCATCGTGCTGCTGCTGCGGCTCATCCTGAAAAACCGCGTCCCCCGGCAGGTCCTGTGCCTGCTGTGGCTGGTGGTCTTCGCCCGGATGGCCCTGCCCTTCTCCTTCCAGAGCCCCGTGTCCCTGGTGCCCTCCCGGGTGACGGAGGACATCCCCGCCCGGGTGGAGCAGTTCACCGGGCGGATCGACCCCCTGCCGGAGGGCGGCCAGACCGTCCTCACCCCTGACCAGCTGGTCGATCCCAGCCAGATCCAGCCCCAGACCCAGACCGGCGTCACCGCGCCGGACCTCCCCTCCGCCCCCGCGCCCCGGCAGTTCCCCCTGCGGGCGGTGACGGCGGGGGTGTGGCTGGCGGGGACCGCCGTCCTGCTGGGCTACGCCCTGATCTCCTATCTCCGTCTGAAGATGAAGCTGGCCTGCGCCATCCGCACCAAGTACGGGGCCTGGGAGCACCCTTACGTGGGCTCCCCCTTCATCCTGGGGGTGCTGTGCCCTCGGATCTACGTCCCCGTGGGCGTGGATGATGACGCCCGCCGCTTCATCCTCTGCCATGAGCGGGCCCACCTGGAGCGGGGCGACCACATCGTCAAGCCCCTGTGCTGGCTCATCCTGGCCGTCCACTGGTACAACCCCGCCGCGTGGCTGGCCTTCCTGCTGCTGAGCCGGGACATGGAGGCCGCCTGCGACGAGCGGGTCCTGCGGGAGCTGGGCGAAAACGTCAAGGCCGACTACTCCTCTACCCTGCTGGCCCTGGCCGCCGCAGGCCGCTTCCCCGCCCCCTCCCCCCTGGCCTTCGACGAGGGGGACGCCAAATCCCGCATCAAGAACGTGCTGCGCTACCACCGGCCCGCCGTGACCGCCGTCATCGTGGGCGTCATAGCGGTGGTAGTCGCGGCGGCCTGCCTGCTCACCAGCCCGGTGCGGGCTGATACGCCGGAGGACGGCGGCCTGCCGGAAAACACCGCCCCCACCACCGACCTGTCCGACATCCTGGACGCCGACCAGCTGGCCGTCTACCGGCAGGCCGAGGAGCTGTACCTCCGCCTGTTCGGCGGCGACACCTCCGGGGTCAACACCGGCGACGGCGACCACGACACCTTTGACCAAGGTGACTACACCTACACCTCCGCCATCGGCGAGTACGCCGACTGGAGCGTCTTCGACGCCGCCGTCCACGCCCGGTTCACCGACCGATTCTGGACAGAGCGGAACACCATCCCCTTCTATGTGCAGCACAACGGCCGCACTTACTATATCGACGCCGCCTACGGCGACGATCAATACGACGATACCGTCCCCGAACAGTACGCCCTGGTGAGCGAAACGGCGGATTCCATTGAGTTCACCGATCGGGGCCACTATACCGACCTGGACGGCTCCGGGTATTACCTGACGTTCACCGTCCGCATGGTGCTGACGGAGGACGGCTGGCGGGTGGACGAGATGCGCTCCCCCAGGTCCGCCAGCGACGCCGGCGAGGCGCGGGAGGATCAGCTCGCCGCGCCGGAGGACAGCCCCAGGCAGCTCCTTCTGGACAATCTGGGCGCGGGCCCCGGTGACGGCAATGGCGTGAACGGAAATATCTGGCTCGCCAACGGCAGCGGGCCGGCCCCGATCTCGTTTGTCGCCGGGGAATCGAGCCAAGCCGTCCGAAGCCTGGTCGCTTCCTATGACTGGGAGGCCGTCGCGCTGCCGGAGGGCAGCGCCGCAATCGGCTCCCGACTGTACTCCCTGTCTCTCAACAGCCTCGACGCGCCCTATCAGATCTGGTTCTTCGCAGGCAAAGACGTGATCCAGGCGTTCCCGACCGCCAGAGACGGTTCGGATATTCTGTATTTCCGCGCGGACGGGGCGGAAAATCTGTGTGAAAAGCTGATCGCCATCTCCGCCGACCCTGTGGCGCAGGCCTCGCTGGTGAACTGTCCCGCTCAGGGGACAGCCGAGGCCACCGCCCAGCGGTTCATGGAGGAATACTTCTCCGTCATGAAATCAAACGGCCATATCACCGACAGCGAGCTGATCTCCCTCGACATGGGCAGCAACTTTTTTGAGGTCAGTTTCCGTTTGAAGGCGGCCCAACCGGAAGCGGTTTTCGGCCTCCAGGAATACCTTTCCGGCCCCTCCGGCTGGACGGAAACGCTCAACTGGCAGATATGCCTCCACCCCGTGGAGGAGGATGGCATCTACCGGCTCTACTGGCTCGAAGCGGTACCGCAGCCCAACCCCGAGCCCCAGGGCGGCCGCCAGGTCATCGAGGCCTTCTTCGACCGCTTTGCCCAGGGCGACATAGAGGGCATGAAGCAGTACTGTACCGAGGACTTCTCCAACTACTTTCGGGAGGACAGCGCGATGGGCATATACCGGGCCAAACTGCTGTCGGCGGAGTGGTCGGAGTTGCTTGGAGCGTTCTTCGTCACCGTAGAGTTCGACCCCACCCCTGATTCTGCCCTGGCGGGAGAGGACACCACGTCCTTCTTCCTGGGCGGGCACCCTGACGCCGCCGGCAACTGGCACATCAACAGCCTTTTCACCGGCTGATCCCCAAATCGCACAAAACCGCCCCGCCGGGAGTTCCCGGCGGGGCGGCGTTTTACGTTCACAAAAACTCAGGTCTCGTCCTCGATGAGGCCGTACCCTCCGGCGGCCCGCTTGTAGACCACGGCAAAGGCGCCGGTGGCCTCGTCCTTGAAGGCGTAGAAGCTGTGGCCCACCAGCTCCATCTCCAGCACGGCCTCCTCCGCCGTCATGGGCTTGATGGGGAACTTCTTGGTGCGGACGATGCGGAACTCCTCCTCTTCCTCCTCGGGCACGAAGGATGTGGCCTCCTCCGCCGGCTCGAAGGCGGCGGTGCGGAGCCGTTTCTCCAGGCGGGTCTTGTGCTTGCGGAGCTGCCGCTCCATGGATGTCACCGCCGCGTCCACCGAGGCGAACATGTCGGAGGTGCTCTCCGCCACCCGGAGGACGGTGCTGCCGGAGCGGATGGTCAGCTCCACCTTGTTGCGGTCCTTCTCCACGCTGAACACCAGGTTGGCCTCGGCGTCCTGCTTGAAGTAGCGGTCCAGCTTGCCCACCTTTTTCTCCGCGTAGTCGTGGAGCTTCTTGGGGAGGTTGACCTTCTTTTCGGTATACGTGAATTTCATACGTCCAACTCCTTTCGGTTTGGGTCACCATAATTGTACCATAACTTTTCCCACAATGCCACTGTTTTTTGGAAATTTTCACAAAATCTTTTGGAGCCCCGTGGCGAGTTCCGCCGTCCCCGCTTGCGGACCGGGCTGCGGCGTTCCGGGAGCTGCGGGTAAAATAAGACAGACGCGGACCTCCCCTGGCCGGGATAACGGCCAGGGGAGGTCTTTTGTCTTGTTCAGGACAGCAAAATGCGGTCGTTGTCCAGGGCCTTGCCGGTGCCCGCCTTGAAGCGGGAGAGCAGGTCGTCCACCGTCATGCCCGCCCGCTCGCTGCCGGACACGTCCAGCACGATCCGCCCGGCGGCCATCATCAGGGTGCGGCCGCCCAGCTCCAGGGCCTGGTGCATGTTGTGGGTGACCATCAGGGTGGTGATCTGGTGGCGCTCCACCACCTCCCGGGTGACCTTCAGCACCTTCTCGGCGGTGCCGGGGTCCAGGGCGGCGGTGTGCTCGTCCAGGAGCAGCAGCTTGGGGGGATTGACGGTGGCCATCAGCAGGGTCAGGGCCTGCCGCTGGCCGCCGGAGAGGAGGCCCACCGGCTGCTTCATGCGGTCCTCCAGGCCCATGTCCAGCAGGGCCAGCTGATCCCGGAACCGGGCGCGGTCCCTGGCGGTCATGTGGGAGAACCACCCTCCGCTGCCGGCGGCCAGGCCCAGATTCTCCTCGATGGTCATGCCGGGGGCGCTGCCCCGCATGGGGTCCTGGTACAGCCGGCCGATGGACCGGGCCCGGCGGTACTCCGGCATGAAGGTGATGTCCTCGCCCCCCAGTTTGATGGAACCCTCGTCGGTGAGGAAGGAGCCGCAGATGGCGTTGAACAGGGTGGACTTCCCCGCCCCGTTGGAGCCGATGATGGTGACGAACTCGCCGGGGTCCAGATGGAGGGTCAGATCGGTGAGGGCCTTCTTCTCGTTCACCGTGCCGGGGTTGAAGGTCTTGGAGATGTGGGAGATGTCCAGCATATCAGCGGGCCTCCTTTCCGGCGGTGAGCCGGCGGCGGAGCACCGGCCACTGGCTCTTCAGATAGGGGATGGACAGGGCCAGCACCACGATGACGGAGGACACCAGCTTGAGCATGAAGGCGGGCATATCCAGCCGCAGGGCGACGCCGTACACCATCCGGAAGATGAACGCGCCCACCACCATCCCGAAGGCCCGGAGGGCGATGCCCCCCCGGCCCAGCACCGTGGCTCCGATCAGCAGGGAGGCCAGGGCGATGGTCACCACCCCCTGCCCGATGTTCACGTCCATGGACTTCTGCATCTGGCCCAGCAGGCAGCCGGACAGGCCGGTGAAGGCGTTGGCCACGCAGAGGCCCACGGTGGTGGTGAAGGCGGGGTTGATGGAGGAGGAGCGGACCATGTCCGGGTTGTCGCCGGTGGCCCGGATGGCGAGGCCCAGCCGGGTGTTCAAAAACAGGGTGAGGATGACGATCACCAGGGCGGCGGCGACGGCGCCCACCACGATGTCGGAGAACGGGGCCAGAGGGGTGCCCGCCAGGAGGGACTTGGCCGCGGAAAAGACGGTGACCGTCTTATTCATGTTGATGTTGGGGGACCCGCCCAGCACCGCCATGTTCACCGAATACAGCCCGGTGTTGACGATGATGCCGGCCAGCAGGCTGTTGATACCCATTTTCGTCTGCAAAAGGGCGGTGACGAAGCCGGAGCACACCCCCACGCCCATGGCGGCCAGCAGGGACAGGCCGGGGTGGCCCGCCACGGCCACCACGGCCCCCACGGCGGCACCCAGGGTGAAGCAGCCGTCGGTAGACAGGTCGCAGACGTTGAGCATGGAGTAGCTCAGAAACAGGGCCAGCACCGTCAGGGAATAGATCAGCCCCAGTTCCAGGGCGGTCTGGGCGACAGTCAGCATGGAAGATCCTCCTCAAATCAGATTCGCGTCAGAGGGACAGGGGCGCTGCCCCTGTCCCCCATAAAGTCGTACCCGGTCAGCCGTTGACGCCCTCGAAGGACTCGGCGGTGGTGATCTCCTTCACTTCGGTGCAGAAGGGGGCGAAGGCGGCCTTGACGGTCTCGTAGTCCAGGCCCAGGGCGGCGCAGGTCTCGGTGTTGACGGTGGCGGTGCCGTTGTCAAAGGTCATCACGGGGGTGGCGGCGGGATCGGCGCCGTCCACCAGGATGGATGCCACCATGTTGGCGGTCTCAACGCCCAGGTTGGCGTAGTCCACGCCGAAGCCCAGGAACGCGCCGTTCAGGGCGAAGGAGTCGGCCCCGGTGTAGTGGGGGATGCCCGCGTCGATCAGGTCCTCATAGATGGCAAGCTCGGCGGTCATGATGCTGTTGTCAGAGGGGGTGAAGATGGCGTCCACGCCGTCGGCGATGAGGGACTGGACGGCCAGACGGATCTCGTCGGTGGTGTGGCCGTTGTAATCCTTGTAGCTAATGCCCTTGGCGTCCAGATACTCCTTGGCGTGGGCGATGGCGGTGGTAGAAGAGTCCTGGCCCAGGTCGTAGAGGAAGGCGATGTTGTCGGCGTCGGGGTCGGCGGCGAAGATCAGGTTCATCACGGCGTTGGTGTCCAGGTAGTCGGAGGTGCCGGTGATGTTGGCGCCGGGGGCCTCGATGCTGGCCACCAGCTCAGCGGCCACGGGGTCGGACACGGCGGAGAACACCACGGGGATCTGGTTGTCCTCAGTGGCGCCCTGCATGGCCATGGCCACGGGGGTGGCCACGCCCACCATCAGGTCCACCTGGTCGGCGATGAAGTTGGCGATGATCTGATTCATCACGGCGGCGTCGCCGTTGCAGTTGTCATAGTGCACGTCGAAGGCCACGGCCTTCTCCTTGCCGACGGCGTCCAACTGGGATAGGATATTGGTGACGATCTGGTTCAGGGAGGCGTCGTCCACATAGTTGCAGACGCCCACTTTGTAAGTAGTGCCGTTGGCGTCGCCCACCACCTGGGAGGTGAGCTCGAAGCCGGCGGGCTGCTCGGTGGGCTCGGCGGAGGGCGCCTCGGACGGGGTCTCGCTGGGATCGGCGTCAGAGCCGGACTGCTGCTCGGTCCCGACGGGGTCGGTGTTGAGGTCCACGGCGGGGCCGGGGCCGGTGGTGGGGCCGCAGGCGCACAGGGCAAAGACCATGGTCAGGGCCAGCAGCATGGCAAACAGTTTCTTCAGGGTGTTTTGGTTCTTCATTTTGGATTTCCTCCTATTTTGAGATTCGGGCGGCAGATGACCCGGCCGCTTGCCGCGACGGCCGGAGAAAAAGAAAAAGCCTCTGCCCCACACATGGGACAAAAGCCTTTGCTTCTGCGATACCACCCAAATTGACGTTGTCAAACGTCCGCTCGCTTACGCGCACCATCATGCGCGCCCCGATGGATAACGGGTGGGATACCCGTCGGTCCCTACTTCCCCATGGGGGTTCAGTCCGCCCTTCGGAGCCCATTCGCCGGCCGCTCCCCGCCCCGTTCCCACCATCGGGGGCTCTCTGAAGGTTCGCCTTGCCGGTTACTTCTCTCCGTCACTGGTTTGAAGTATTCTCTTGTTGTGTGCCATTATACGCAGACCGCCCCGGTTTGTCAACCCCTTTGACGAAAAATTTTTTAATGCGCTAAAGCAATATTTTCCGTGGGAGTTCAGAAACGAGAGGGGGCCGCTCCGATGGAGCGGCCCCCTCTCTGACATCCGCCTGCCTGTGCCCGCGGGTCAGATGGTCTCCGCCAGGGCGGCGGCTCTGGCGCAGCCGTCGGTCCTGTCGACATCCCCCACGTTCAGGACGCCAGGGACCAGGACCTCTCCTGCCATCTTCCACTTCATCAACGCGGCGGAGCGCTCGATGGGGACGCGCACCCCGTCCAGGACGGTCATATCCTCTTCCTCACAGCAGGCGATGACAGCGCACTCCTTGCCCGCGATGTCCTTTCCGCCCACCACCAGGGAGTACAGCCGGTCGATGACCCCCTTGATCTGGGCGGGGATGGAGTACCAGTAGACGGGCAT
>CANPWZ010000018.1 GCA_947585425.1 uncultured Oscillospiraceae bacterium | reverse complement strand
GCCAGCATCTTGCGGTTGATCTCCACGCCGGCCAGCTTCAGGCCGTGCATGAAGGTGGAGTAGTTCATGCCGTTCATCTTGCACCCGGCGTTGATCCGGGCGATCCACAGCTGACGAAAGTCGCGCTTCTTCAGCCGGCGGCCGGTGTAGGCGTACTGCAGGGACTTCATCACCTGCTCGTTGGCCATCTTGAAGTGCTTGCTCTTGGCGCCCCAGTAGCCCTTGGCCAGCTTGAGGACCTTATTCCTTCTCTTGCGCGTCATCATCGCGCCCTTGACTCTTGCCATTGTCGTTCAGCCTCCTGTATTGAGTAAATTATCGTACCTGTTATTTGTAGGGGATCATGCGCTTGACGGTGGCCTGGTTGGTCACGTCGGCGTAGGCGCCCTTGCGGAGGCCTCTCTTGAGCTTGCGGGTCTTGCCGTGGCCGTTCAGCAGGTGGCTCTTGTAGGCGTGAGCGCGCTTGACGAGGCCGTTCTTGGTCAGCTTGAAGCGCTTTTTGGCGCCGCTGTGGGTTTTGACTTTGGGCATGGCGGTATTCTCCTTTGTCATGTGATGGCGGCGGTAAGCCGCGGGGTTTACTTCTTTGTGGATCGGGCGGACAGGAAGATGGACATGTGCCGGCCCTCCAGCTTGGGCTCCTTGTCCAGGTTGGCCACCTCTTTGCACTGCTCGGCAAAGTCCATCAGCAGGTTTTTGCCGATGTCGGTGTGGGCCATCTCACGGCCCCGGAAGCGCACGGTGACCTTCACCCGGTCGCCCTCGCCCAAAAACTTCTGGGCGTTGCGCAGCTTGGTGTTGAAGTCGCCGATGTCGATGCCGGGGGACATACGGATCTCCTTGACCTCCACCACGTGCTGGTTCTTGCGGGCCTCTTTCTCCCGCTTGGACTGCTCGAAGCGGAACTTCCCGTAGTCCATGAGCTTGCACACGGGGGGGACGGCGGTGGGGGAGATCTTCACCAGGTCCAATCCGGCCTCGTCAGCGTAATGCTGGGCCTCAGCGGCGGACATAACGCCCAGCTGGGCGCCGTCGGCCCCGATGAGCCGTACCTCCCGGTCCCGGATCTCCTCGTTGATCTGATGAGCCGTGTTAGCTATGGTCAAACACCTCCTAAGGACAAAAACAAACGTGAGCGAAAAGCGCCCACGTCCACAACGAAACAGCACGCGCGACGCGTGTCGTTCCACCATGTTGACCCCTTCGCCCGCGGCGGGAGGTGAGGACAGCGGCGCTGTTCCTGCTTTGTTTTGCTGGAATAGCATAACAGACCCGGAGCGGTTTGTCAACAGGAAAATCAAGTTTTTTTACAGGGGCCGCCAAAGGCGGCCCCTGCGTTCAGATCAAAACGGGCTGCAGCTGTTCTCCCCGCAGGGCGGCGGCGACGGCCTCCGGCACCAGGGAAAAGTCCGCCGCCAGGGAGGTGGGCTTGCCCGCCGGGTCGTCCTGGCCGAAGGGGACGAAGTACACGTGTTTCCGCCCCAGCAGCGCCCCGATGTTGGGGGCGGAGCCGGCCAGCCCGTCGTTGGTGGCGGGGGCCAGGATCAGGGGCCGGCCGTTGCGGAGATGGGCCTTGGCCGCCATGGTGACGGCGGTGTCGGTGACCCCGTGGGCCAGCTTGGCCAATGTATTCCCCGTGCAGGGGCAGATGACCAGCGCGTCCAGCAGCCCCTTGGGGCCGATGGGCTCCGCGTCCCGGATGGCGGCGATGACCCGCCGGCCGCAGATGCGCTCCATCTCCCGCATGAATTCGTGGGCGGGGCCGAAGCGGGTGTCGGTGGCGGCCACCGTCTCCGACACGATGGGGATGACGTGCGTGTACCGCGCCGCCGTTTTCTCCAGCGCGTCTATGGCGTTCGAAAGGGTGCAGAAGGATCCGCAGAAGGCGAATCCCACCCGGTAGTCTTCCATGTGCTCAGACCTCCAGTTCGTCCATCAGATGATAGACGGTATCCTTGATATACCGCCCGGAGGTGACGGGGGCCGCCTTGCCGGGGAGGGACAGGGCCCAGATGACCCGGACCCCCAGGGCGGCGGCGGCCTTCATGTCCACCCCGCCGGGCCGGGAGGCAAGGTCGATGACCAGGGCCCCCTCCTTCAGGGCGGACAGCTCCTCCACCCCCAGCACCGGGGCGGGGACGGTGTTGATGACCAGATCGTAGCCGCAGAGCCAGTCGGGCAGGCGGTCCATCCCCTCCACGCCGGCACCCATGCTCTCAGCGGCGGCCTGCTGCTCATATCGCCGGGCGGAGACCCAGACGCGGGCGCCCAGTCCTCTCAACCGGGGGACCAGGGCATGGCCCAGGCGCCCGAAGCCGATCACCAGCACCCGGGACGCGTGGAGGGTGACGGGCAGCTCCTCCATGGCGATCTGGATGGCCCCCTCGGCGGTGGGGATGGCGTTCAGCACCGCCAGCTCCTCCCGGGCGAAGTAGTCCCGCAGCACCAGGCCCCGCGCCTCTGCCATGGCCTGCAGGGGCTCTGTGACCATCCCCGCGCACACCGGCTGTCCCGGGCGCAGGGGGCCCAATACCTCCTCCAGCGGGTGGGAGCTGCCGGAGAGGGGTGCGTTGAGGCCGCCCTCCGGCCCCAGGGCGGGCAGGGGCAGCACCACGCAGTCTGCCCGGTCCGCCCCGGCCATGGACGGCTCGCACCTGACCCCCTCGGCCAGTTCCAGGGCATAGGTATGTACCCCGTGGCCGTCCTCGGCCAGCAGACGGGCCAAAGCCGCCTGGCGGGGATCGCCCCCCACCACCCAGATATTTTTCGCCATATCCGAATCCTCCCTCCGAAGCGATAATGCCATCGTCCCAGTGTATGACCGACATACCGGGCATGTGCCTTACGGCACAGGGTGGGCCGCCGTTCCCTGGGCAATCGTCGGGAATGGTCCTGGCGGCCCCCTGCAATGCTCCGAGCGGGCCCTTCCGCCGTCCTCCCATTGTATCACGGGGTCAAGGCCGTCGGCCCTTGTCGGGCCTCGCAAGCCCGCCTTGCGGCGGGGCCTTGACTTCCCGTGCTACTGGGAGTCCGGGCCAGAAGGGCCCAGAAAGGAGCGGTCAAAATGACCAGCAACAAACTCAGCAACGCCTTCAGGAAGATGGTCTATCGCAGGGATGGATACAGGTGCGCCCTCTGCGACTACACCCGGCACCTTCAGATTCACCACGTCGTCCCCCGGGGCCAGGGCGGGCCCGCAGACAAGCCCATGAACATGATTACCCTCTGCTCGGACTGCCACGCCCTGGCGCACGGCATAGACCTCCGGGACCTGGGTCCGGGCCGCCCGTCCCCGGAGGACATCACCCAGCTCTGCATAGAATACCTGGCGGACCTCTACGCCGCAGAGGGGCTCCTGTGGAATCCGTGGAGCTTCACCGCCGCCTCGCTGGTGGACTGGACCAACCACCCCAAGTACACAAGCGAGGTGCCGCTCACCAAAGCAGAACAAATCGCCTGGGAACACCTGAAGAAAGCGGGGGGCTGAGCGCCCCCTTTTGGCTCCACCGCCCCCCGCCGCCGTGCCCGGGCGGGGCCCAGGGCTAAGTTCAGCGGGCTTGTGGCCTCCGGCCACCCTGCGGGCCGCTGGCCCGCTTGGTCCGCCCGCCCGCACCGGGCCTTGTCCGCCCGCCCGCCGCCGTGGGGCTCTTGCATAAATATCCAATACAGTGTATACTTATTCCATCACCAAAAAAGGAGGAAAACCCCATGGAAAAACACAGAAAAGCCCTGCTGTACCGCCTCACATACCTGGAATCAGCCTGCTTTGATATGCTCATGGCCATCGCCGAAGCCAGACACGATTTCCGCGCCCTTATCGAGCAGGAGTGTTCCCCGGAAGCGGAAAAGCCGACTTCGTCCCCGAACAAAATGCCCCGCAAACCCGCTGAAATCAAGGTATCCGGGGAATCCCCGGCCGCAAGCTCTGCCGAATGACGTACCGCAAACAGCGCTCCTTCAGGTGGGAGGATATGCGTGTTTCGGAGGCGGAAATGAGACAAACTGTGTCATGTTTATCCGCCCCGGTACGATACCACCTGGGGGCCATTGCAAACCACGCCCAGACCCCGGAGGTGCGGGAGGCGGTTGGGGCGCTCGCCGTATATTTATCCAGGCGGGACACCAAGCACAAGTATGACCGCAAGCGGGATAATCGAACACGCGTTCTCATCGGGGCCAGGGTATCCCGGACGCTGGCAGACCAGGTAAAGGAGGCCGCCGCCGCCGAAGGGCAGAGCGTCTATTCCTGGCTGACTGAGGCCATCCGGGAAAAGCTCGCCAGGGGAGGAGGTGGGACCTCATGAGGCGATACACACCGGGCGCGGCCACCGTCTACCTTCAGATACCCTGTACCTGGGAGGACCAGAAACGCCGCAAGCTGAAGGAGCGGAGGCGGGAGTACAAGCGCCGGTACAAGGGCAAGAGGCTCATGCCGCCGCCCCCGTCGGGCTCCCCTCGTTAGGCCGCTCGGGGGGCCGCTCCGGGGCCGGATGGCCCGCGCACAGGGCGGCGCGGGCCGTTTGCGGTATGCGGCGGCGCGGGCCCAGGGGCCCGCATTGAACGCCGGGGTTCGCGGCTTCCCCGCTCACCGCCGCGCAAGCGCGGCCCGTGGCCGTGGCTCGGGCCGGGGCCCCTGCCCCGTCCCTCCCTCGCGTCCCCGGCTCGGCCGCCGCCGCCCGTCGCTCGGGGGCCCGGGCTCCCCCGGGGCCGCGCCCTGCGGGGCGCTGGGGCCGGTCCGTCGTGCCCTGGGGCCCCTACCCCTGGGCCCGCGCTCCGTCCCCCCGGCCTTGCCGCCTGGGCTCGGGCTCCGCTTGGCTCGGGCTGTGTGCCCTCGCCCTCGCTCCGCTCCGCCCTCGCCTTTGCGGCGGTGCGGCCTCCCCCGGCTCCCCCTCCCGGGCCCCGCCCCTGCGGGGCGGCTGTGCCCTCGCTCCTCCCGGCCCGGGGGCGGCTCCGGCGGGCGGCTTGCCGCCCTTGTTCGGCTTTCGCCTCCGCCGCCCGGGGCCGTGGGGCTTGTCCCCACCACCCAGATATTTTTCGCCATATCCGAATCCTCCCTCCGAAGCGATAATGCCATCGTCCCAGTGTATGACCGACATACCGGGCGGGGGAGAGGGTGAGAGGGCGGAGACGGCTGCCCCCGCAATTTTTTCCTCAAACCGGGCATACTGTCCCCATCACACGATGGGAGGCACACACATGAGCAGTCCTTATGAGAATTACACCAAAGGAAACGTGGATTTCATGTCCAGCCGCACCCGGGAGAACCTGATGCGGGCTTTCGCCGGGGAGAGCCAGGCCCGGAACCGCTACACCTTCGCCGCCTCGGTGGCGCGGAAGGAGCAGCTGGAGGTGATCGCCCGGGTGTTTGAGTTCACCGCCGACCAGGAGCGGGCCCACGCCAAGGTGTTCCTGGACCTGCTGGAGAGCTGCGCGGGACAGACCCTCAAGGTGGAGGGCACCTACCCGGTGGATGTGCTGGACAGCGCCCTGACCTGCCTCCGGGCGGCCCAGCACAACGAGCATCAGGAGTGGCGGGCGGACTACGCCGGCTTTGCCATCGCCGCCAGGGAGGAGGGCTTCGACCTGATCGGCCACCAGTTCGAGCTGATCGCGGAGATCGAAAAGACCCACGGGGAGCGGTTCGGCCTGTTAGCCGATCTGCTGGAGCAGGGAAAGCTGTTTCTGGACGAGGGCGAGCGGGCGTGGATCTGCCTCAACTGCGGCGAGATCGTCCACGCCTCGGCGGCCCCCCAGGTGTGCCCGGTGTGCCGGCACCCCCAGGGGTATTATGTGCGGCTGGAGCTGGCGCCGTACACGGCGGGGTGACCCGCCCTACATCGCCCTTGATTTTACCGCTCTAAAGGCTTATAATATCCCAAAACAGACAAAAGGGGGCATCGCGCCATGAAGCACGACGTCAATTACACCCTCCTGGCCGATTTCTACGAGCTGACCATGGGCAACGGCTACTTCGAGAACGGGATGCAGGACTGCATCTGCTATTTCGACCTGTTCTACCGCAGCGTGCCCGACGGGGGCGGCTTCGCCATCGCTGCGGGGTTGGAGCAGGCGGTGGAGTACATCCAGAACCTCCGGTTCGACGAGGAGGACATCGCCTACCTCCGCTCCAAGGGCTGCTTCAGTGAAGGATTCCTGGACTACTTAAAGGATTTCCACTTTACAGGAGACATTTGGGCTGTGCCCGAGGGCACCCCGGTATTTCCCCGGGAGCCCATGCTCACCGTCCGGGCCCCGGCCATCCAGGCCCAGCTCATCGAGACCTATCTGCTACTGGCCCTGAACCACCAGTCCCTCATCGCCACCAAGGCCAACCGCATCGTCCGGGCGGCGGAGGGCCGCGCCGTGTCCGAGTTCGGCTCCCGCCGGGCCCAGGGGGCCTCCGGGGCCCTGCTGGGGGCCCGGGCCGCCTACATCGCCGGGGCCGCCGGCACCGCCTGCGCCATGGCCGACGCCATGTATGGCACCCCCGCCACCGGCACCATGGCCCACTCCTGGGTGCAGATGTTCCCCAACGAGTACATCGCCTTCAAGACCTACTGCAAGACCTACCCCCGCGCGGCCACCCTGCTGGTGGACACCTACAACGTGCTGAAGTCCGGCGTGCCCAACGCCATCCGGGTGTTCCAGGAGATGGGCATCACCTCCGGCGGCATCCGCATCGACTCCGGCGACCTGACCTATCTCTCCGTCAAGGCCCGGAAGATGCTGGACGACGCCGGCCTGCCGGACATCAGGATCATCGCCTCCAACTCCCTGGACGAGTACATCATCCGGGACCTGCTGACCCAGGGGGCCAAGATCGACGGCTTCGGCGTGGGCGAGCGGCTCATCACCTCCAAGAGCGAGCCGGTGTTCGGCGGGGTCTACAAGCTGGCCGCCATCGAGGAGCGGGACGGCAGGGTCATCCCCAAGATCAAGATCAGCGAGAACGCCGCCAAGGTCACCTGGCCCCACTTCAAAAAGACCTACCGGCTGTTCTCCAACGCCACCGGGAAGGCCATGGCCGACTACGTCACCGTGTACGATGAGCAGCCCGATTTCACCAAGCCCCTGGAGCTGTTCGACCCGGAGGCCACCTGGAAGCGGAAAACCTTTACAGACTATACTGCCCGGCCTCTCCAGGTGCCCGTGTTCCAGGGCGGCAGGCTGGTGTACGACCTGCCCGGCATCGAGGCCATCCGGGCCCGCTGCGCCGCCGAGGTGGACAGCCTGTGGGACGAGGTCAAGCGGTTCGAGAACCCCCACAACTACTACGTGGACCTGTCCCAGAAGCTGTGGGACGTGCGGGAGGAGCTGCTGGGCGCGAAACACTGAATCGAACATACGCGTAAAAAGAGGGGCCGGCTTTCGCCGGCCCCTTTGCTGTGCTGTTTTTTGGCTCATCCCCGCCGCTTGTTCATCTCCAGGGAGATGCGGTCGGCGATCATGGCGATGAATTCGCTGTTGGTAGGCTTGCCTTTGGCGTTGGACACGGTGTAGCCGAAATACTTTTGCAGGGTCTCCAGGTCGCCCCGGTCCCAGGCCACCTCGATGGCGTGGCGGATGGCCCGCTCCACCCGGCTGGCGGTGGTGTTGAACTTCTTGGCCACGGCGGGGTAGAGGACCTTGGTCACCGCGTTGATGACCTCCATGTCCGCCACGGTGAGGCTGATGGCCTCCCGCAGATACTGGTAGCCCTTGATATGGGCGGGCACGCCGATCTCGTGGATGATGGCGGTGATCCGCCGCTCCAGGGCGATGGCGGGGTCCTCCTCGGTGCCGGACAGGGCGTTGGACGCCAGCTTGAGGGCCCGGTCGGCCACCTTCTGGGGCTTGCAGGGCTTGAGCATGCAGTAGTCCGCCCCCAGGGCGGCCAGCTCCCCCGCCAGCCGGGAGTCGGCAAAGGCGGAGGTGACCAGCACCCGGGGCCGGTCCTCCCCAAGCTGCTCCAGCACTTCGATGCCGTCGGAGCCGGACAGCAGGGTGTCCATCACCACCACGTCGGGCCGGCGGTCGTGGATCAGGGCCAGCAGTTCGTCGCCGCTGCCCGTCTGTCCGATCACCGCCAGCTCCCCGGTCTGCTCCATCACCTCGGCGTACATCCGGCGCAGCTCCTCCGCGGCGTCGGCCACGATCACGGTTTTCTTCTCGCTCATATCAGCATGGTCCTTTCCGGCCTCTCGGCCCGTGTTTGAAAATGGTATTTTTTACCTGACATTAAAATAACACAGAAAAACCCAGATGGCAAGAAAGTTTTGCTAAATTTCTGATTTTTTGTTCGACACCCTCTGTCGAAGGAGCAGGCGAGGGGTCAGTTCATGCCGGACTTTTCCAGCATACGGCCCACAAAGACGCCGTAGCCGTGGGTGGGGTCGTCGATCATGACGTGGGTGACGGCCCCGACGAGCCTGCCGTTCTGCATGATCGGGCTGCCGCTCATCCCCTGGACGATGCCGCCGGTGGCCTCCAGCAGCTCCGGGTCGGTCACCTCGATGAGATAGTCCCGGCAGTCGCCGTCGCTCTCGGGGTACACCCGGTCGATGCGGATGGCGTACTCCTTCACCTCGTCCCCGTCGATGTTGGCCAGGATGGTGGCCCGTCCCGCTTTTACCTGATTGCGCTGCGCCGTCTCCACCGGCGCGCCCGCCGTCCAGGATCGGTCGGACAGGGTCCCGAACACGCCGCCGTCCGTGTTGGCGTTCAGGCATCCCAGGGTGGTGGAGGTGTCAAAGACGCCCCGAAGCTGCCCCGGCGTGCCCGCCTCGCCCTTCTGCACCGCCGCCACCGTGGCGGGCAGGATGGAGCCGCTCTCCAGCGGCATGAGCAGGGCGGTGTCGGTGTCGTTGATGCCGTGGCCCAGGGCGCCGAAGGTCCCGGTGTCAGGGCAGTAGAAGGTCACCGTGCCGATGCCCGCCATGGAGTCCCGGATCCAGGCCCCCAGCTTATAGGAGCCGTCGGCGGCGCACTGCACCGCCCGGCCGCTGAGCTGGATCTGCCTGTCGTCCCGGATGGCCCGGATGCTCATCAGCTCGCCCCCCACTTCCTGGAGGACGGCCTCCACCTCCTCGATGGTGTCCACCTCGGTGGAATTGATGTGGGTGATGATGTCGCCCTCTTTGAGCCCGCAGGCTCTGGCGGGGTTGACCTCGCCCCGGTCGGTGGCCACCTCGGAGGTGCCCACCACCACCACGCCGTCGGAGAACAGCTTGATGCCCACCGCCCGGCCCACCGGCACCACCGTGGCCGGGCCGGTCCGGGCGAAGGCGGGAGGCGCCGTCAGCGTCATGGCCGCCACAAACAGCAGCATCCCCAGGGCGAGGCGCCAAAATGGTTTTGATTCCTCATTCAATTGTATCGCCCCTCTCTCGCTTGCTGGCCGGGAGAGAGGGTTTTGCATTTCCCTCCCGGCGCGCGGGCGGAGAACGCCCGCCGTTTTAATATGGGCGCGGGGGCGGATTTTCACCGTGGCAATGACAGGGGATGATGGCAGGGGCAATGTGTCCGGCCGTCCCCGGGAGCGGCGTTTCGCGTTTTATGCGGGAAAATAGTCCCTCTGTTTCCCCCATTTTCCGGTCTTGACGCGACGGCGTTTTTCTTTAGGAATAGCTTGCCCCGGGACACGCATAAATTGTACCGCGGCGGGGAGACTGGAGCGGCGCGCAGCCATCCAAATCCGCGCTCCGCCGGGAAATGCGGGGAATCGTTATGAAAACATCCACAAAAAACATGATCATCGCGTTCGTGATCGCGGCCGCCGCGGGGGTGCTCATCCACAACCTGTACCGATGGCTCCCCATCCCGCTGACCGCTGTGTTCGCGCCGGTGGTGGAGAGCCTTTGGGAGCACGTCAAGCTGCTGTTCTACCCGCTGCTGGCGGTGGCCTTCGTTTTCGGGAGAGACAAGGAGAGCCGGGCGGCGCGCCTCTGGTCCGATCTGATCGTCTGCGCCGCCTTGCTCATTATCAGCTACATTTATCATGTGCTGCTCCACGGGGAAAATTTCATTTTTGACATCGCCCTCTATGTGGCGCTGATGGCCGCCGGCTTCCTGCTGCCCCGGCTGCTGTGGCCCCTGGGGGAGAGATCCTGGTTCCAAAAGGCGGCCCTGCCGCTGACGGCGCTGGTGTGGGCGCTGATCTTCTGGTTCTCCTTCTTCCCGCCCGACGGGTTGCTGTTTGTGGACATGGAGACGGTGCGAACGTTTTTCACCATCCCGGTGTAGCTCACAGCCCCGTCAGATCGAAGGCGGGCACGAATCCCCCGCCCACCGACGCCAGCTCCTGCACATACCCGGCGAGGCCCAGGTTTTCCATATACTCCTGGGCGATGCGCAGTTCGGACCTCCGCAGGGGCCGGCCGATCTCGGGATAGTCCGTCAGGTCGTTCATGGGGGTGTACTGGGCCATGAGGGAGAACAGCACCGCCCCGGGCGGAAAGGTCTCCGCCGCCCAGTCCATCACCCGTTTGGCCTCGTTCACCTGTCCCGGCAGGATCAGGTGCCGGATGAGCACCCCGCTTTTCAGCAGCCCGCCCTCCAGACGGATGGGCCCCCGCTGGCGGTACATCTCTAAAATGGCGCTTTTTGCCGCCTCGGGATAGTCCGCCGCGCCGGAGTACCGCTCCGCCAGGGCGGGGGTGACGTATTTCAGATCGGGCAGATAGACGTCCACCTTGCCGTCCAGGGCGCGGAGGGTGGACGCCTTCTCGTATCCGCCGCTGTTCCACACCACCGGCAGGCCAGCCGGGACGGGCCGCTCCAGCACCCGGGCCAGGGCGTTCGTGAACTGGGTGGGGGTCACCAGCTCGATGCAGGCGGCCCCCTGCTCCGCCAGACGGCCGAAGGCGGCGTACAGCTCGTCGTCCGTCAGCGGTTTACCATAATTTTCTCTGCTGATGGAGGCGTTCTGACAGAACACGCACCGAAGGGTGCAGCCGGAGAAGAACGCCGTCCCCGCGCCGTGGTCCCCGGTGAGGCAGGGCTCCTCCCAGCGGTGGAGGGCGGCCCTGGCCGCGTAAGGGACGGAGGGCATCCCGCAGAAGCCCTCCCCGTGGGATCCGTCTCGGTAAGCGCCGCAGTTCCGGGGGCAGAGGGTACACACAAAGCCGCTCATACCGCCCCTCCCAGCCGCTTCAGCACGGCTTTTTTGGCCCCGTCAAAGGCGTTTGGGACGGGGTAGACCCCCTCCAGCTCGTCCAGGGTGGCCCACACCCAGCCCTCCGGCAGGGCGTCGGAGGCCGTTTCCACCGCCCGGAAGGCCATATGCCACTCTACATGGGTGAAGATGTGCTTCGCCTGCCCCGCGTATTCCTCGGCCAGGGGAGAGACGCCCCAGTCCGCCAGGGGCTCCGCGCCGGAGGGCTCGTTGGGGAACTCCCAAAGCCCCGCCAGCAGGCCCCGCTCCGACCGCCGCCGCAGGGCCGCCCGGTCATCGTGGAAGAGGAGCCACACGGTGCGCTCCTCCACCCGCCGGGGCTTTTTGGGGGATTTGAAGGGCAGCTCGGCGATCCTGTCCTGGGTCAGGGCGGCGCAGAAGTCCCGGGCGGGGCACGTTTCGCAGAGGGGCGCGCCGTTGGGGAGGCACACCGTGGCCCCCAGCTCCATCAGCGCCTGGTTGAACGCCCCCGGGGCATGGAGGGGCATCACCGCCCTCACGGCCTCGGTCACCCGCTTTTTCATCTCCGGGGAGGATATGTCGCCGCCGTCCCCGGAGACACGGGCGGCCACCCGCAGCACGTTGCCGTCCACCGCCGGGACGGGCTGTCCGAAGGCGATGGAGCAGACGGCGCCGGCGGTATAGTCCCCCACGCCGGGGAGGGCCCGGACAGCCTCGTAGTCCGCGGGAAACGTTCCGCCGTACTCATTTACGATGACCCGCGCCGCCTTTTGCAGGTTCCGGGCCCGGGAGTAGTACCCCAGCCCCTGCCACAGCTTCATGAGCCGGTCCTCGGGCAGGGCGGCCAGGGTCTCAAGATCGGGGCACTCCTCCAGGAACCGCCGGTAGTAGTCCAGCGCCGCCGCCACCCGCGTCTGTTGGAGCATGATCTCCGACAGCCACACATGGTAGGGGGTGGGGTCGTTCCGCCAGGGCAGCTTTCGCGCGTTGTCCCGGAACCACTCCAGCAGGGGGAGGGGCAGCCTGTCCAGTCCGACCACGGCGGGACCTCCTTCCTTGAAATCTTCTGTGGAGTATGCTATCATATTCCCGGCGGATTTTCAACGCCGGAAGGTCGTGATTTTGTGAGATACCAGGGGAGGACGCAGCGGTCCCGGCTGCCCTTCGTGATCGCCGCCGTGATCCTGCTGATCGCCGCCGGGGCGGTCGTCTATGTCCTGTACCGGCTCAATGTCATTCCCCATCGGATGTACGACGGCGCCCGCTTCGGCATCGAGCCCTATATGAGCGCGGTGGACGCCGACGGGGACGGCATCGACGACCAGATGGACATCCTCCAGAGCGTCCGGGCCTATCTGGCCACCGAGCCCAAGTACAAGAGCGCCTATTACGGCGGAGGTTACCCCGACGACGGGTACGGCGTCTGCGCCGACGTGGTGGCTTTCGGCCTGCTGGGGGCGGGGTACGATTTGAAGGAGCTGGTGGCGGAGGATATGCGGAAGGACCTGGACGCCTACGGGGAGGACCGCATCGACAGCAACATCGACTTTAGGCGGGTGCGCAATCTGCTGGTGTACTTCCGGCACACCGCCATCGAGCTGACCACCGACCTGTCCCAGATCGACCAGTGGCAGGGGGGAGATATTGTGGTGTTCAAGGGCCATATCGGCGTGGTGTCCGATATGCGGAACTTTCGGGGAGTGCCCTTCGTCCTCCACCACGGCAGTCCCAATCAGATCGGCTACGAGCAGGACATCCTGGGGAGCCGGGGGGACATCGTGGCCCACTTTCGGATCAGCTGAAAAAACTCCCTCCGGCCTCGCCGGAGGGAGTTCGCGTCTTATTCGGCGGGCCGCTTGGCCTGGCACCGCTCCACCAGATCGGCCAGGGTGGTGTGGTCCACCACCGAGGACACCGCCTTGTGGATGTCCTGCCACAGCTCCAGGGTGAAGCACTGGCCGCTGCGGGAACAGCACTCGGAGTTGGCGGCGCACTCCACCGGGGCCAGGTCGCCCTCCAGGGGCCGCAGGATGTCTCCCACGGTGTACTCCTCCGGCCTGCGGGTGAGCAGGTATCCGCCCCCGGCCCCCCGGACGGACCGCACCAGCCCGTTCCGGGACAGGGGGGTGACGATCTGCTCCAGATATTTGTCGCTGAGGCCCTGGCGTCCGGCGGCGTCCTTCAGAGACACGGGGCCGTCCTGCTGGTGCATGGCCAGATCCACCATGAGCTGGAGGGCGTAGCGCCCCTTTGTGGAGATCTTCATCACGGCCCCTCCCTTCGATAGGCTGACACCAAAATACCACAAAACCGCTATGATTTCAAGGGGAAAATATGATTTGCGTTCCGCCGCCATCTATGATATACTACTTTAGATTGATTTACGATAAGAGAGGAACCTTAGGTATGGAGATCAACGGCGAACAGGTACAGGAGATATACTACTACAAGGATATGGGCCTGTCGGAGGCCACCATGAAGGCTTTGGACAAAAAGGGCTTTACCCAGGCCACCCCTATCCAGGGGGGCGCCATCCCCTTCTTCATGGACTGGAAGGACGTGGTGGCGAAGGCCCCCACCGGCACCGGCAAGACCTTCGCCTTCGGCATCCCCATGGTGGAGCATGTCGATCCGGCGAATGAGGACGTCCAGGGCCTGATCTTGGCCCCCACCCGGGAGCTGGCCATCCAGATCCGGGACGAGCTGAGCGACCTGTGCGCCTTCCGGGAGGGAGTGCGCACCGCCTGCCTCTACGGCGGCCAGCCCATCGAAAAGCAGTTCGCCCAACTGAAGGCCAAGCCCCAGCTGGTGGTGGCCACTCCCGGGCGGCTCATGGACCACATGAAGCGCCGCACGGTGCGCATCGACAGGGTGCAGACCGTGGTGCTGGACGAGGCCGACCGTATGCTGGACATGGGCTTCATCCAGGACGTGACCCGCATCCTGGACCGAATGCCCAACCGCCGGAACCTGGGGCTCTTCTCCGCCACCATCAGCCGGGAGGTCATGGACATCTCCTGGGTGTACCAGCGGGACCCGGCGGAGATCACCGTCCGGCCCATCGAGGAGAACCGCCCGGACATCCAACAGTACCAGATCGAGCTGCTGGGGAGGGAGCAGAAGCTGGACACCATGGTGGCCCTGCTGGAGGGCGGCCAGTATGAGCGGGCCATCGCCTTCTGCAACACGAAAAATATGACCGACCGGCTGGCCGGCCTTTTGAAGATGCGGGGGATCTCCTGCGAGGCCATCCACGGGGACATCCAGCAGCGGGTGCGGGAGCGGACCCTGGAGAAGTTCAAGGCGGGCAGGCTCCGGGTGCTGGTGGCTACCGACGTGGCCGCCCGGGGGCTGGACATCGACGACGTGGACGTGGTGTTCAACTACGACGTGCCCGACGAGCAGGAGTACTACATCCATCGGATCGGCCGCACCGGCCGGGCGAAAAAGCACGGCGTAGCCTATACGCTGATGGCCACCCCCGGCGAGTACGTGAAGATGCGGGACATCGCCCGGAACACCCGGGCGGACATCCAGCTTTTGAAGTACGACGAGGACGGCGTTCTGACCCTGGTGGAACAGAGTTGAAAAAGAACTGAGAGGGTGGTGTCATGATCCTGCGCGTGCTGGCTGTGGGCGATGTGGTGGGCGACTGCGGCGTGGACTTTCTCGCAAAGCACCTGCCCGCCCTGCGGAAGCTCCACGGGGTCCACTTCACCGTGGTCAACGGGGAAAACGCCGCCTGCAACGGCCTGCTGCCCAAACAGGCGGATGCCATCTTCTCCGCCGGGGCGGACGTGATCACCATGGGCAACCACACCTGGGACAAGCAGGCCATCACGGACTACATGGAGGGCTGTCCCTATCTCCTCCGGCCCGCCAACTACACCAGCCGGGTCCCCGGCAGGGGGCACGGCGTGTTCGACGGCCCCCGGGGCCTCCGCATCCGGGTGGTGAACCTGATCGGCCGGGCGGAGATGGACGCCAACTTCGACAACCCCTTTAGCAAATTGGACGCCATTCTCAAGGAGGGCGGGGCCGATGTGACCCTGGTGGATCTCCACGCTGAGGCCACCAGCGAGAAAGCGGCCATGGCCTGGTATCTGGACGGGCGGGCCCAGGCCCTCTGGGGCACCCACACCCATGTGCCCACCGCCGACTGCCGGGTGCTGCCGAAAGGCCTGGGGTTCGTCACCGACCTGGGCATGACCGGGCCGGTGGACTCGGTCATCGGCATCAGGCCGGAACAGGCAATCAACCGCTTCCTTGGGGGGCTGCCTCAGCGGTTCACCGCCGCGGACGGTCCCTGCCGCATGGACTGCGTGCTGTTCGACATCGACACGGAGAGCGGCAGATGCGCCGCCGTCCAGCGGGCGGACATCGCCTGAGCAGGTCCGAAAAGCGGGGCTGAATTAGTGCCGGTTTATAGGACTTTCTTTTCTGTATACTGACGGCAGTACAACAGGAAAGGAAGTGTCCGGCAATGTACGAACTGGTTTTTGTCAGGGGCCACGTGGAGGTCTATCTGAACGGGGAATTCTGCTTTTCCGCCGACACCCGTTCGGAGGCGGAGGCCGAGATCGAGGCTCTGAGCGCGTGACAAAAGGGCGGCCAATGGCCGCCCTTTTTGTCTCCCCGCCGACAGGTCCCCGCAAAAAGGCCGCCCTGTGGATACACAGGGCGGCCTTGCCGCTTAAATGGATTCAGCGACCGAAGAACCACTCCCAGGGGTCGAAGCCGTAGAAATCGTCCCCGTCGCCGTAGCCAAAGCCGCCGCCGTTCCCGGAGCCGCCCTGGTTCCCGGAGGGCGTCTGCGTCTCCGGCCGGGTCTGGGTGGTCTGCTGTTCGGTTTGCTCGTCGAAGGTGAGCTGGACGGTCAGCGTCTCGCCCGCCCGGTAGAGGGTGATCGTCACCGTGTCGCCGGCCTTGTAGCTGTTCTTCACGGACACCATCTGGTTGGCGTCGGTGATGTCGGTGTCGTCGATCTTCGTGATGATGTCGCCCCGGCGGATGCCGGCTTTTTCGGCGCAGGAGCCCTCCTGCACGCCGTTGACGTACACGCCGGCGGGCCAGCCGAAGGTCTCCATCCACTGCTCGTCCACGGTGGTGCACTGGAGGATGCCCATATAGGGCCGGCCTGTGACGTACCCGTGCTCGATATAGTCGGTGATGATGCCGATTACGTCGTTGATGGGGATGGCGAAGCCGATGCCCTCGATGGACGCCTCGGAGGAGTCGCCGTTGTTGGAGTACTTGGCGGAGGTGATGCCGCACACCCGGCCGTAGCTGTCGAACAGGGGACCGCCGGAGTTGCCGGCGTTGATGGTGCAGTTGGTCTGGATATAGTTCATCACGGTGCCGTCGGTCATGGTGATGGACCGGCCGGTGGCCGACACGGTGCCGGAGGTCAGGGAGAAGGACAGGGTGCCCAGGGCGTTGCCGATGGTGCAGACCGTCTCGCCCACCACCAGGTCGTCAGAGTCGCCGATGACCACGGGCTTCAGGCCGGTGATGCCGTCGATCTTCAGCACCGCCACGTCGTTCAGCTCCTCCGCACCGATGAGCTTGGCCGGGTAGCTCTCCCCGTTGTTCAGGGTGACCTGGATCTCCTGGGCGCTCTCCACCACGTGGTTGTTGGTGACGATGTAGCCGTCCTGACTGAGGATGAAGCCGGAGCCGGCGCCGGAGGTCTGGTACTGGTAGTATCCCTGCTGAACGGTGCCCTTCACGGTGATACACACGCAGGAGTCGGCGTAGGCGGCGTTGATCTCCTCCAGGGACATGGGGGTGAGGCCGTCGGCCTGGTGGACGTCCACGGGCCGGGGATCGGTGGTGTTCTGATAGATGTCCACCGGCGCGCCGGCCGTGTCATCGCCGCCGTTCACCGCGCCGTAGAGGGCGGCCCCGCCGAAGCCCGCCCCGGTGCCGATGAGGGCACATGCCGCTACCGCCGCGATGACTTTCGCCACGCCGCCCGTTTTCTTTTTTGGAGCCTGGGGCGGGGGGGAGAGGGGCGAAGGGGTGGGGGCGCCGCCGTAAGGGGGCACATAGCTGTAATGATAGGAGCCGCTGTCCCGGTCATACCCGCCGGAGGGACCGCCGCTGTTGTTATCGTTATCGGGATAATAGCCGCTGCTGTTGAACTGATCGTCCATGGTGGAACACTCCTTCCGTGACGGGCCCGTCCGCCCGTCTGCTGGGGATAAGATACCGCGAAAATGTGTCCTGGGTGTGTCGAAAGTCCGAAACAATTTTGAACAATTCCCCTAAATTCTGTGAAGAGGGTTCTGTTTTCCGCCGGAAACGGGGGAGAAGGCGCTTTTTTATGGCTCCGCGGGGGGCTCCGGCCCGGTCTCGTCCTCCTTGGGGGGCCTGCGGCCGGAGCGGAGGATGGCCATGGTGTCGGCGGCGGCCAGGCGCACATCGTCCATGGCGGGCCGGAAAATGCCCAGCCGGCCCAGGTTGATGATGACCAGCAGGAGAAGGGGGCCGAAGATCATCCCCAGCACCCCCGCGGCCTTCATGCCCACGTAGATGCCCAGCAAAGACAGGATGGGGGACAGGCCGGTCTGGTCGCCCAGCACCTTGGGGCCGGCCAGCTGCCGGAACAGGGCGATGATCCCCCAGATGATCATCAAACCGATGGCGGAGCCGTAGCGGCCCAGGATCAGGTCGATGACCGCCCAGGGCACCATCACAGTGCCGGAGCCCACGATGGGGATGAAGTCCAGCACCGCCAGGCCGAAGGCGATGAGCAGCCCGTAGCTGTTGCCCATGAACATAAAGCCCACGGTGAGGATGAGGAACACCACCAGGGACATGAGAAACTGGCTCTTCAGATAGCCGCCGAAGGCCGCCACGCAGATGTTCCGGGCGGAGCGGGAGAAGTCCCGCACCTCGGCGGGCATGCGGTCGGTGACCTGGAAGCGGTAGCGGGGGTACTCGCCGGTGATGAAATAGCTGGCCATCACGAACACGATGAGGGCCACCAGGAAGCCGGACACATTGGACACCAGGTCGGGGGCGCGGCCCATGAGCCGGGTGAGCCAGCCGGTGAGGTCCAGGGACTGGAACCACCGCCCCAGCATCTCCAGCAGGCCCTCCCCGGAGGAGAGCAGCTCCGGCGGCAGGGGGATGATCTTCCCCACCTCGTCCAGCCAGCCGCCCACGGCGGCCCACAGGGCGTCCAGGCCGTTCATCAGATCGTCCAGCAGGGACTGCCGGTTGTCGAACAGGGAGGTGATCTGGGACACCGCCACCCAGCCCACCCCGAACAGCACCCCGCCGATGACGGCGAATACCAGGATGAGGAGGAGCAGGGAGATGGCCTTGCGCTTCAGGGGCAGCCTGTGCTGGAGCCATTTCACCGCCGGGTTGAGACACCAGGCCACGATGAGGGCCAGCACGAAGGGGAACAGCAGGGACAGCAGGGGCAGCCCCACCAGGAAGAACAGCAGGACGGCGGCGACGGCCAGCACCAGCCGGATGAGCAGCCGGAGCCAGAGTTGGCCGCGCTCCGGCCAGGAGAGCTGGGGATGTTGCGCCATGAGGGACGCCTCCTTAAAGGTGTTTCACGCGGGGGTCGGGCAGGTCAGCCCGCCAGGGCCCGGGCCAGCAGGGCGGCCAGGGGCAGGGTGAGGATACACAGCAGGGTGGACAGGGTGAGCTGCCGGGCGGCCAGGCCCGCGTCCCGGCCCATGCTCTGGGCGAACAGGCTGTTGATGCCGGCGGTGGGGCAGCCGGAGAGGATGACCAAGGTCACGTAGATCACCGGCTCCAGGCGGAAGGGGAGGAGCACCAGGGCGGTCAGTACCGGCAGTCCGATGAGCTTGATGGCGGAGACCAGGTACAGCCGTTTGTCCTGGACGGCGGCGGCCAGGTTGGTGTCGGCCATCTGCCCGCCGATGACCACCATGGCCAGAGGGGTGTTCAGGCTGCCCAGATAGCCCACCGCGCTGCCCACCGGGGCGGGGAGGCGGAGATTCAGCAGGTACAGTCCCACGGCGATGACGAAGCCGATGACGCCGGGGTTCAGCACCGCCTTTTTGGGGGAGAAGGCCTCCTTGCCGCCGATGATGGCCGCGCCGTGGGTGAAGGTGACCACATTGAACACCACCAGGCTCATGGCGGCCACCATAGCGGCCTCGCCGCCCATGACCGACTGGATCAGGGGGAGCCCCATGAAGCCCACGTTGCCGTAGATGGAGGAGCCCCGCAGCACGCCCCGGGTCTGCTCCCCCTCCCGGGGAAACAGGGGGACGGACAGGAGCATGTACAGAAGGTAGGTGCCCGCCAGAGCCAGCAGGGCCGTCACGAGCTGGCCGTCGATCGCCGGGGAGCGATCCACCTGGAACACGTCGATCATGGTGGCGGGGATGACGGCGGTGAGCAGCAGCTTGGACAGCTGGGACAGGGTGTTGTCGCTGAGAAAGCC
This sequence comes from uncultured Oscillospiraceae bacterium, assembly GCA_947585425.1. Classification (GTDB taxonomy): domain Bacteria; phylum Bacillota; class Clostridia; order Oscillospirales; family Oscillospiraceae; genus Enterenecus. Next base: position 16,710 of record CANPWZ010000018.1, on the reverse strand, counting down.
CTTTTTGCCGAAGATAAAGCCCACCGACATGAGCAGAAACAGGGTCAGCACCGAGCCGGCCACTACCAATAATTCCTGAAGCATAGCGGGATTTCCTCTCTCTCATGGGAACAGTCCGAAATTTCCTGCACAGCATTATAGACCAAACGGGGCCGATTGACAAGCCCGAACCCTTCGGGTATACTGGTTGCCTGATGAGAAAAACGGGCAGAGGAGTGATTCCCATGGAGTCCGAACGGTTCCGCCGGGGGTACATCCCCATCTTTTTATCCTATTATAAGCCGCACCTGGGGCTGTTTATCCTGGATATGGCCTGCGCCCTGGGCATCGCCCTGGTAGACCTTGCCTTCCCCTACGCCTCCCGGCAGGCCCTGAACGAGCTGCTGCCTAAAAACCTCTACGGGGCCTTTTTCGGGGTGATGGCGCTCCTGCTGCTGGCCTACGCCCTCCGGGCGGTGATGCAGTATATCGTCACCTACTACGGCCACATGATGGGGGTCCGCATCGAGGCGGACATCCGGGGGGACCTGTTCCATCATATGCAGGACCTGTCCTTTTCCTTCTATGACAAGAACCGCACCGGCCAGCTCATGAGCCGGGTGACCAACGACCTGTTCGAGGTGACGGAGCTTGCCCACCACGGCCCGGAGGACCTGTTCATCTCCACCGTGACGCTGATCGGGGCCTTTGTGATGATGTGCCTCATCCAGTGGCGGCTGGCCCTCATCGTGTTCGCCGTGGTGCCCATCTTCGTGGTGTTCACGGTGCTCCAGCGCCGCCGGATGATGAAGGCGTCGGTCCAGGTGAAGCGGAACATGGCGGGCATCAACAATGAGCTGGAGTCGGCTATCTCCGGCATGCGGACCGCCAAGGCCTTCGCCAACGAGGGCCAGGAGGAGCAGAAATTCCGCCGCTCCAACGAGGACTTCAAGGGGGCCAAGCGGGACTACTATCGGAACATGGGCATCTACAACGGGGGGCTGGAGTTCGCCCTGCCGGTGATGAACGTGCTGACCATCGCCGCCGGGGGCTTCTTCATCATGCGGGGGCAGATGGACTTCGTGGACCTGGTGACCTTCTCCCTGTATATTTCCACCTTCCTGACCCCGGTGCGGAAGCTGGCCGCCTTTGTGGAGCAGTTTTTGAACGGTATGGCGGGCTTCAAGCGGTTCGTGGAGCTGATGCGGGTGGAGCCCGCCGTGCGGGACGCCCCGGACGCCGAGACCCTGGACCATGTGGAGGGCGACATCCTCATCGACGACGTGTCCTTCGCCTATGAGGCTGGCGAGCCGGTGCTGGACCACGTGTCCATCCACATCCCCAAGGGGGAGACAGTGGCGGTGGTGGGCCCCTCCGGGGGCGGCAAGTCCACCCTCTGTCAGCTCATCCCCCGGTTCTATGACGTGACGGGGGGCCGCATCCTGGTGGACGGCCGCGACGTCCGGGAGGTCACCCAGCGGTCCCTGCGCCAGCACATCGGCATCGTCCAGCAGGAGGTGTTCCTGTTCGCCGGCACGGTGATGGACAACATCCGCTACGGCCGGCCCGACGCCACCGAGCCCGAGATCATCGAGGCGGCAAGGCGGGCGGAGATCTACGACGACATCATGGCCATGCCCGACGGGTTCCAGACCTATGTGGGGGAGCGGGGGGTGATGCTCTCCGGCGGCCAGAAGCAGCGCATCTCCATCGCCCGCATCTTCCTCAAGAATCCGCCGGTGCTGATTTTGGACGAGGCCACCTCCGCCCTGGACAGCGTCACCGAGCACCGCATCCAGTCCGCCTTTGACGAGCTGGCCAGGGGGCGGACCACCCTCATCATCGCCCACCGCCTCTCCACCATCCGCAGCGCCCATCGGATCATCGTGGTGGACGACAACCACATCGCCGAGGAGGGCACCCACGCCGAGCTGCTGGCCTCGGGCGGGGAGTACGCGGCGCTGTACAAGGCCCAGCAGGGGACGGTGTGACATGAACAAGACCGAACTTCTGAACCGATTTGCAAAGGACCCCGACGAGCGGGTCACCCTGGCCCGGGCGCTGGACCAGATGGAGCGATGCCGGAGCCGCTCCGTCCCCTGCGCCACCCAGTTCCTGTCCCCGGCCCAGCGGGCGGCGCTGGAGCCCCTGCTGGCCGCCTCCGACCACCCGAAGCATCTCTTCTGGGGCGGGTATGAGGGGGCGGAGCGCACCGTCTGCGCCTTTCTCCCAGACTGGCTGGAGCCAGACGACTTTGTAAACGACCCCGACGGCCCTCTGGGGGCGGTGGAGGCGTCCTTCCCGGCGGACGCGGACCTTACCCACCGGGACCTTCTGGGGGGTCTCATGGGCATCGGCCTCACCCGGGAGCGGGTGGGGGACATCCTGATGCTGGAGGGCAGGGCCCAGATCGCGGCCCTGCGGGAGGCGGTCCCTATCATCGTCAGCCAGTTCGAGCAGGCGGGGCGGTACCGCCTGAAGCTGCGGCCCATTCCCCTGTCGGAGCTGGCCCCCGCCCCGGCGGAGGTCAAGACCATCCACGACACGGTGTCCACCCTCCGGCTGGACGCGGTGCTGGCGGCGGGGTTCTCCCTGTCACGAGGCAGGGCCGCCGAGGCCATCTCCGCGGGGCGGGTGTCCCTGAACCACCGGGAGTGCCTGAAGGGGGACAGGGCCGTGGCGGAGGGGGATGTGCTCACCTGCCGGGGGCTGGGCAAATGCGTGCTGAAAACCGTGGGCGGCCAGTCCCGGAAGGGCCGCGTCATCATCGAACTGGAGAGGTATCTGTGATGGACAAGGAGAAGATCGCCCGCATCAACGAGCTGGCCCGCCGGGTGAAGGCGGGGGAGACCCTGACCGAGGCGGAGCTTGCCGAGCGGGACGCCCTGCGGCGGGAGTATATCGACAGCGTCAAGGCCGACCTGGCCGCCCAGCTGGACAACACCTTCGTGGTGGGGCCCGACGGGGTGAAGCGGCCCCTGCGGAAAAAGGCCCCCCAGGGGCCCTGGAAAAGCTGAAAAGGGCATGAAAAAAGCCTGCCGTCCCCATTGACGGCAGGCTTTTCACGTTCCTCTCTCTGTGTAAAGCGGCTTACTCCTCGGGCTGAGCCACCACGTTGGCGGCGCGGATGCCCTTGGCGCCCCGGGGATCGGGCTCGGTATCGAAGGTCACCTTCTGGCCCTCCAGCAGCTTCTTATAGCCCTCGGCCACGATGGCGGAGAAGTGCACAAAGACGTCATCGGAACCGTCGTCAGGGGTGATGAAGCCGTAGCCCTTCTCCGCGTTAAACCATTTCACAGTACCAGTCATTTTCCATTTCCTCCTAAAAATTGAATGCGTTTTGAAGCAAACAAAAGAGCCCGCCCCTTGCATGTACGAAGGGGGGAGCTAATACGACTCATACATTCAAAACTACGGTGATTATAGCATTCCCTTGTTAGTCTGTCAAGAGATTTCCATGAAAAATTAAGAAAAAATGGTAAAATTGCAGGGGAGATTTGGAATTTATTAGGAGATATTGTAGAACCGTCTCCCATTTTCCAGGGTGATCCGGGCACATTCCTCCAAAGAGAGCCCCTTGATCTCCGCCAGACGGGCGCAGGTGTGGACCACCAGCGAGGAGTCGCACCGCTGTCCCCGGCAGGGGACGGGGGCCATATAGGGGCTGTCCGTCTCGATCATGACGCGCTCCAGAGGGACCGCCTGGGCGGCCTCCACCGCCTTCCGGGCGTTGGGATAGGTCAGCGCCCCGGTGAAGGAGATCATCCAGCCCAGCCGCACCAGCTCCTTTGCCATCTCGGCGCTGCCGGAGTAGCAGTGGAACACCCCCCGCACATTTGGGAACTGCCGCACGAGGTCCATGCAGTCCCCGTGGGCCTCCCGGTCATGGACGATGACGGGCAGGTCCAGCTCCTCCGCCAGGGCCATCTGGGCGCAGAATACCTCCCGCTGGAGTTCCTTCGGCGGGTTCTCCTTCCAGTAGTAGTCCAGGCCGATCTCCCCGATGGCCACCACCTTGGGGGCCTCTGCCAGCTCCCGGAGCAGGTCGGCCCAGTCGTCCTCCCAGTCGGCGCAGTCCTCGGGGTGGACCCCCACGGCGGCGTAGAGGAAGGGCCACTGCTGGGCCAGCTCCACCGCCATGGCGGAGGACTCCAGGTCGCAGCCGGGATTCACCACCAGGGACACCCCCTTCTCCGGCAGGGAGGAGAGGACCGCGTCCCGGTCGGCGTCGAACTTGTGGGAGTCGTAGTGGGCGTGGGTGTCGAACAGCATATGGCTACCTCCGAACAGGGTAGGGCGGCGGCAAACGCCGCCGCCCCTTTGAACTTATCGTCTCAGCACAGCTTGGCCCCGGCGGGGATGGCGTCGTCCACCATGATGAGGTGGAGCATCTCCTCGCCCTTCTCGGTGTGGACGGCGGAGATGAGCATCCCATTGGATTCCAGGCCCATCATCTTCCGGGGGGGCAGGTTCACGATGGCCACCAGCGTCTTGCCCACCAGCTCCTCCGGCTTATACCACTTGGCGATGCCGGAGAGGATCTGCCGGTCGGCGCCGCTGCCGTCGTCCAGGGTAAAGCGAAGGAGCTTGTCGGATTTTTTCACCGGCTGGCAGTCCTTCACCTTCACCGCCCGGAAGTCGGACTTGCAGAAGGTGTCGAAGTCCACCTTGTCCTCGGTGAAGGGCTCGATCTCCAGATCGGGGAGGGCGGCCTTCGCCGCCTCGGCTTTGGCCTGCTCCAGCTGGGCCAGGGCCTTGTCCATGTCGATGCGGGGGAATAGGGGCTCGCCGGCGGCGGTCTTCCACCAGCCCTCCGTCTCCAGATCGTAGCGCGCCGCGTCCCACGTCTGGCCCTCCGCGGGCACGCCCAGGCGCTGGAAGATGGCGGCGGCGGTGTCGGGCATGACGGGGGCGATGAGGATGGCGGACACCCGGATGGCCTCGCACAGGTTCTTCATGACGGACAGCAGGCGGGGCTTTTGCGCCTCGTCACGGGCCAGCACCCAGGGGGCGTTTTCGTCGATATACTTGTTGGCCCGGCTGATGAGCCGCCATGCCTCCGCCAGCGCGTTGGAGAACTGGAAGGCCTCCATCTGGCGCTCGTAGCCGGCGGTGACCTCGTCGGCCAGGACCTTCAGCTCACGGTCGGCCTCGGTGAGCTCGCCGCCGGCGGGCAGATCACCGCCAAAGTACTTCTCCGCCATGGCGGTGGTGCGGCTCACCAGATTGCCCAGGTCGTTGGCCAGATCGGTGTTGATGGTCTGGATCAGCAGCTCGTTGGTGAAGTTGCCGTCGGACCCGAAGGGGAAGGTGCGCAGCATGAAGAACCGCAGAGCGTCCACCCCGAACATCTCCGCCAGGATATAGGGATCCACCACGTTGCCCCGGCTCTTGGACATCTTTTCCCCGCCGAAGTTGAGCCAGCCGTGGCCGTAGACCTTTTTGGGCAGGGGCTCGCCCAGGCTCATGAGCATGGCCGGCCAGATGATGGAGTGGAACCGCACGATCTCCTTGCCCACGAAGTGGACGTCGGCGGGCCAGTATTTCTCATAGTCGTGGTACTGGTCGTTCAGATAGCCCAGGGCGGTGATATAGTTGCTGAGGGCGTCCACCCACACGTACACCACATGGCCGGGGTCAAAGTCCACGGGGACGCCCCAGGTGAAGGAGGTGCGGCTGACGCACAGGTCCTCCAGGCCGGGCTTGATAAAGTTGTTCACCATCTCGTTCACCCGGCTGCGGGGCTCCAGGAAGTCGGTGTCCTCCAGCAGGCGCTGGACCCGGTCGGCGTACTTGCTGAGCCGGAAGAAGTAGGCCTCCTCCTCGGCGTCCACCACGTCCCGGCCGCAGTCGGGGCACTTGCCGTCAACCAGCTGGCTCTCGGTCCAGAAGGACTCGCAGGGCTTGCAGTACTTGCCCTTATAGGTGCCCTTGTAGATGTCCCCGTTGTCGTGCATCTTTTTGAAGATGCGCTGGATGGCCTTCACGTGGTAATCGTCGGTGGTGCGGATGAACCGATCATTGGAGATGTTCATCAGCTTCCACAGGTCCAGCACGCCCCGGGGGCCCGTCACGATGTTGTCCACATACTGCTGGGGGGTGACGCCGGCCTCCCTGGCCTTGTCCTCGATCTTCATGCCGTGCTCGTCGGTGCCGGTGAGGAACATCACGTCGCAGCCCCGGAGCCGCTTGTAGCGGGCCATGGCGTCGGTGGCCACGGTGCAGTAGGCGTGGCCGATGTGGAGCTTGTCGCTGGGGTAGTAGATGGGGGTGGTGATATAGAACTTCTCTTTATCCATGGGTGGATTCCTCCTCTTGGGGTGGTACTTGCATGGGTTGGTAGGGCTGGCCCACCACCGGCGGATTTTCCAGGTTGGGGGGCAGACGCCACAGGACGGCGGCGGCGGCGAGGGCCTGGGCCGCCAGCAGGAGCAGGTCGCCCGCGTCCCGGCAGCCCGCGGCGGCCAGGGCGGACAGCACGATGGTGGCGCCCGCCAGCCACAGCAGCCGTTTGGGCCGGGCGGCCCCGGTGGACATGCCCGCGCAGTCCAGATAGAACAGCATCCCCGCCACGATGGCCAGCAGCCGGGGGGCGTAGTCCCACAGCACCGGGTCGGAGGCGTGGGCGCGGAAAGTCTCCATCAGCCACACGCAGCCGGCGATGGCGGGCAGGGCGGCGGAGAACCCGCCCTTGCCTCGGCGGCCTGGGCGGAAGCTCTCCCGGGCCATCTGCTGAAGCCCCAGAAAGGCTAAAAACGCGCCGGCGGCGGTGAACAGGGCCAGGGCGCCGTTGTCGCTGGGGCGGCCGTCCATTCCGGCAAGATCCAGCCACAGCTTCAGCCTGCCGGCCCCTTTGACGAACAGCACCGGGGCCGCGGCCAGCGCCAGGAAGGCCGCCGCCACCAGCATGATCGGATAGACCTTGTCGTCCCTGTCCAGAAAGGCCAGATCCCATCGGTGGGCCTGACCTCTGGCCCAGGGGCGCTTGTGGATGGGCTGAGTGGCCGCCAGGATCAGCAGCGCCGCCCCGGTGATCACCGATACGCACACAAGGATCACGCTGGCGGGGGCGTGGGGGACGGCCAGCCCCAGAGGTCCCTCAAAGGCGGTAGCCCGCTGGATGAAGCGCAGCAGCGCCGCCAAAACGCCGCCGCCCAGGGCGCAGGCCAGCCAGGAGAGCCGGCGGGGATACCGATCCAGGAGACCGAGGATGCGGTCGATGACCGCGTTGATCTGCTTCACAGCGCCGCCTCCCTTTACAGTCCCTTGATGTGCCCCAGGGGGAAGAGCACGCACATGCTCCGCCCGATGACGCACCGCTCATCGATGATGCCGATGTCGGGATACCGGCTGTCGGCGGACTGGTTCCGATTGTCCCCCATGACGAAGCAGCAGCCCTCCGGCACGGTGACGTGGTTGATCCCCTCGCCGTAGCTTGGGACGTACATCCGCTCCTTGATATAGTCCTCCTCCAGAGCCTCGCCGTCCACATAGACCACGCCGGCGTTGTAGTCGATGTCCACCGTCTGGCCCTCCAGGGCGATGACCCGCTTGATGATGGAGTCCTCCTGGAAGGTCTTTTGGGTGACCACCACCACGTCGCCGTGTCTGGGGGTGTAGCCCAGGGCCCACACCAGCACCACGTCCCCGCCGTGGAGGGTGTCCTCCATGGAGGGGCCGCTGACCACCACGATCCGGGCCACAAAGGTGAAAAAGAGGATGAGGACGGCCATCAGCGTGGCCAAAAACCGTACGTTGGAGTACAGTTCCCTGCCGGGGGTGGCGGCCTTCCGGGCCTGGGCCCCGGTCTGGGGCTCTCCCTGCTGTCCGCTCTCCCCGCTCTGTTCGGTCTGCTCCCGCTCCTGATCCATCAATCCTCATCTCCCTTGCCGGACGGCTCCGGCGCGTCCGGCTCCTTTTGGCCGTCATAGACCGCCTGGAACTGCCTGGCGTCCATGGTCTCGTGCTCCAGCAGGAAACCCGCCACTGCCTCCAGCTTGTCCCGGTCCCGCCGGAGGATCTCCCTGCACTTCTCGTAGGCCCCGTCCAGCAGGGCGCGGACCTCCTCGTCGATGAGGGCGGCGGTCTGCTCGGAGTAGGGCTTGGCCTGGGCCATGGAGCGGCCCAGGAACACCTCGTCGTGGCCCGTCTCAAAGGTGACGGCCCCCAGCTTTTCGCTCATGCCGTACTTGGTGACCATGTCCCGGGCGATCTGGGTGGCCCGCTGGAGGTCGCTCACCGCGCCGGTGCAGACGAAGCCCAGCACCGTCTCCTCGGCGGCCCGGCCGCCCAGGAGGGTGGAGAGGGTCTCCACCAGCCGCTGCTTCGTCACGTGGTCCCGGTCCTCCTGGGGCCGGTTGACGGTCATGCCCAGGGCCTGGCCTCTCGGCACGATGGTGATCTGCTGCACCGGGTCCTGGGTGGGCAGGGCATGGCTCACCACGGCGTGGCCCGCCTCGTGATAGGCGGTGATGCGCCTGTCCTCGGCGATCTGGGCCCGGCTCTTCTTCTCCGGCCCCGCGATGACCTTGATCACCGACTCCTGCACGTCGGACAGGGCGATATAGGGCTGATCGTGTTTGGCGGCCAGCAGGGCAGCCTCATTCATCAGATTCTCCAGGTCGGCCCCGGTGAACCCGGTGGTCTCTCTTGCGATCTCCTTGAGATCCACGTCCTCCGCCAGAGGCTTGTTCCGGGTGTGGACCCGCAGGATCTCCTCCCGGCCCTTCATGTCGGGCCGGCCCACGTACACCTGCCGGTCGAACCGGCCGGGGCGGAGCAGGGCGGGGTCCAGGATGTCCTGCCGGTTGGTGGCCGCCAGCACGATGACCCCCTCGTTGGCGGCAAAGCCGTCCATCTCCACCAGGAGCTGGTTGAGGGTCTGCTCCCGCTCGTCGTGGCCGCCGCCCAGGCCCGCCCCTCTCTGGCGGCCCACGGCGTCGATCTCGTCGATGAACACGATGGCGGGGGACTCCTTCTTGGCCTGGTCGAACAGATCCCGGACGCGGCTGGCGCCCACGCCCACATACAGCTCCACGAAGTCGGAGCCGGAGATGGACAGGAATTTCACCCCCGCCTCGCCGGCCACGGCGCGGGCCAGCAGGGTCTTGCCCGTCCCGGGCGGGCCCACCAGCAGCACCCCCTTGGGGATGCGGGCCCCCAGGCGGATGAACTTATCCGGGTCTTTCAGGAAGTCCACCAGTTCCTGGAGTTCGGCCTTCTCCTCGTCGGCGCCGGCCACATCGGCAAAGGTGACGGTGCCCTGGCTCCCCTCCACGGTGCGGGCGTGGCCGAACCGGCTCATCCCCGGCGCGCCCCCCTGGGCGTTTTGCTGCCGGGAGGCCAGCACGCTCCAGATGACCAGCACCATCAGCGCCGCCGCCAGCACCGGGATGAGCACCACCAGCCACAGGGGCAGCTCGAAGGGCTGCCGGAAGTCGTAGGCGGAGATGATCCCCGCCTCCCGCTGCTCCTCGTAGAGCGGGCCCAGCTCCTGCCGGAACTGCTCCACGTCGGCCAGCTCATGGCGGACCGTGCCGCCGCTCTTCAAGGTCAGGGAGAGCATCCCGCTGCCGCTGACGGTGAACTGCTCCACCTGCTCGGTGCGGAACAGTTCCTGCACCCGGGAATAGGGGACCATATCCTGGCTCCCCCACTGGGAGAAGGACAGGACCAGATAGCCCAGCAGGACGATGAGCAGGATGGGCAGCAGGGGGTTGAAACGTCTGGACTCTTTCAAAACGAAGCGCTCCTTTGATGGGATGGGGATGTCAGCCGCCGTACACCGACGGCTTCAGCACGCCCACATAGGGCAGATTGCGGTACTTTTCGTCGTAGTCCAGCCCGTAGCCCACGATGAAGGCGTCGGGGATGGAAAAGCCCACATAGTCGGCCTTGATGGGCTTCTGCCGCCGGGCGGGCTTGTCCATCAGGGTGCAGATGCGGACGGAGGCGGGCTTCCTGGCCCGGAGCACGTCCAGCAGGTAGTAGAGGGTGTTGCCGCTGTCCAGGATGTCCTCCACGATGAGCAGATCCTTGCCCTCGATGGAGTCGGACAGGTCCTTTTTGATCTCCACCTGGCCGGAGGACGCCGTGCCGGAGCCATAGGAGGACACCGCCATGAAGTCCACCGAGATGGGCAGGTCGATGGCCCTCGTCAGGTCGGCCATGAAGATGTAGGAGCCCCGCAGCACCGAGGCCAGCACCGGGGCCTTTCCCCGGTAGTCGGCGGTGATCTGCATCCCCAGTTCCCTCACCCGGTTTTTCAGTTCCTCCTCGGTGTACAGAATACGCTCCACGTCCTGATGCATGGTCTATTCTCCCCCTCGCTTTAGAATGATATGAAGGGCGTCCCCGCCCGGTACAGCCAGAAACGATCGGTCGGGGCCGACGCCCCCCGCGGCAGCGGCAAGGCCGCCTCCGTCCAGCACGGGCACGAAGTCCCGCCGGACGGCCGGCACCTTTTTGTCGATGAACAGCCGCTTGAGGGTCCGCCGGGGCCGGGGCCCCAGGGTCAGCGCGTCCCCCGTCCGCCGGGAGCGGATCAGGTAATCCCCTGGCCTCAAATAGAACTCGTTGGGGCCCGCATAGGCCTTGGGAGGGCAGAGGGCTTTCTCGCAAAAAACCGTCCAGCCTCCCCAGCGGTTGTTCCCGAGGCCAAGGGGCAGGGGAGGGGGCAGGGGTTTTTCCTTTGCGGGGTCGAACACCAGCAGAGCGTACTCCCGGCGGACGCTCCCACCCGGCACATGGACCTCCGCCGAGGGATCGGTCCCCTCCGCCAGGGTGAGGACGGCGTCCAGATGGACCGCTCCGCCGCCCATGCCCTGTTCCGACAGCAGCCGGGAGGCCGCCCGCAGGGCGATGGGCCGGGGAGCCTCCGCCAGCAGGGCGGCAGGGATGGCGTTTCCATCCGCCCGGGCCGCCAGCAGGGCCCCCTGCCGGGACAGCTCTTCCTCGTCCGCCCGGAGGCGCTCCGCCGCGGCGGAGATGTGCTCCACCGCCCGGGGATTCAGCTCCGCCAGCAGAGGCATGAGCTTATGCCGCACCACGTTGCGGGTGCAGTTCAGATCGGCGTTGGTCTCGTCCTCCACGTGGGGGACGCTGTGCTGTTCAAGATAGGCTTCGATCTCCGCCCGGGTGACGGCCAGCATGGGCCGCACGATGTTCCCACGCCGCTCCGGGATGCCCGCAAGGCCGTTCAGGCCGCAGCCCCGGATCAGGTCCATTAGCACCGTCTCGGCGTTGTCACCGGCGTGGTGGGCGGTGGCAATGAGGGCGCAGCCCTCCGCCCTGGCGGCGCGCTCCAGAAAGCCGTACCGCAGGACCCGCCCCGCCTCCTCGATGGTGAGATGGTGTTCGGCGGCGTACCCGGCCACATCGGCCCGCTCCACCGTCAGGGGGACGCCGTGGGCCCCGCACCAGTCCCGGACGAAGGATACGTCCCGCCCCGCCGTGGGGCGCATGCCGTGATCCATGTGGGCGGCCCGGACGTGATACCCTCCCTCCAGCAGCCGGCAGAGGAGATACATGGAGTCCGCTCCGCCGGACAGGGCGCACAGCACCGAGGCGCCCGCCGGGATCAGGTCGAAGCGGAAGGGGTCAGTAGTCCTCGGACTCATCGTAGTTCAGGGCCAGATTGCGGAACAGGGTGAACTCGGGCCGCCACTCCAGCTGGATGGTGCCCGTCTCCCCGTGGCGGTTCTTGGCCACGATGCACTCGGCCACGTTGGGGTTGTCGGTGTTCTCCTCGTAGTAGCTGTCCCGGTAGAGGAACAGCACGATGTCGGCGTCCTGCTCGATGGCGCCCGAGTCCCGCAGGTCGGACAGCATGGGCCGCCGCTGGCCCTGGGCGCGCTTTTCGTTGTCGCGGGACAGCTGGGACAGGCAGATCACCGGCACGTTCAGCTCCTTGGCCATGAGCTTCAGGGAGCGGGACATATCGGACACGATGTTCTGCCGGCTGTCGCTGTTGCGGACGGCGCCGTCGGCGGAGGACATGAGCTGGAGGTAGTCCACGATGACCAGCCCCAGGTTGTCGATGCGCTTGCACTTGGCGCTGATGTCGGCCACCGTCACCTTGGAGTCGTCGTCGATATAGACCTTGGCCTGGCTGAGGGCGGCCACCGCCATGGCGGCCCGGGTCCACTCGTCCTCCCCGGACAGCCGGCCGGTCTGGAGCTTTTTGTTGTCGATGAGGCATTCGCTGGAGATGAGGCGGATGCCCAGCTGCTCCCGGCTCATTTCCAGGGAAAACACCGCCACGTTCTTGCCCGAGTGCTTGCCCGCCTCCACGCCGATATTCAGCGCGAAGGCCGACTTGCCCACGCCGGGCCGGGCGGCCAGGATGATGAGGTCGGAGTTGTTCAGGCCGGACAGCCGCCGGTCCAGGTCGATGAATCCGCTGGAGATGCCGGGGAACTCCTCCCCGGACTCCTGCCGCTTGCGGATGGCCTCCCACACGTCCATCATCACGGTGGAGATGTGGGCCATCCCCCGGGCGGAGCGGCCCTTGCGGATGTCATAGATCTTCTGCTCGGCCAGCTCCAGCACGTGGCCGGCGGTGTCCCCCTCGGTGCGGGCCAGGGCGGACACCTCGTCGGAGGCGTCGGCCAGGCGGCGGAGCAGGGACTTGTCGGACACGATCTGCACGTACTCCATCACGTTGGCGGCGGTGGGGGTGATCTCCATGAGCTGCCGCAGATAGTTCACCGAGGTGTTCTCGTCATAGGCCCCGGCCTGCTTCATCCGATCCAGCACCGTCACCGGGTCGATGGTCTCGAACCGATTGAACATGGCGAACAGCACGGAGTAGAGCTCCCGGTCCTGCCGGAGATAGAAATCCTCCGGCCGCAGGGCCTCGATCACCATGGGCACGCACCGCTCGTCGATGAGCATGGAGCCCAGCACCGCCTGTTCCGCCTCCACCGAGTGGGGCACTTGGAGATTGTTTAGTTCCTCCAGCGGCATGGTACCGCCTCCGTTCTAAATAAGGTCAGTCGATCTTTGCCTTGCACCGGGGGCACTCGGTGATCTTGCCTGTCTTGGGCAGGGATTTTCCGCACACCGGGCACCGCCAGTACCACAGGTAGAAGCCCAGGGTGACGAGCCACTCCGCCGCCGCGATGAGCAGCACCGGGGTGCTCTTCATCTGAATGGCCACGATGGCGATGAGCACCCCCAGCACCATCATCCACCCGGAGACGCGCTTGGACTGGTTGGGGGTATACCGGCGGGGCTTCTGCTCCGGCCAGGCCTTTTGGGCCTTCTTGGCCTGCTTGACCGGCTTGTCGGCCTGAGGCCGCGGCTGGGCCTGGGCCTGGGGTTGCTGCTTCTTTTTCTTTTTGGACTTAGACATCTTATTTTTCCTCGGTCACCAGCACATACACCGTGCCGCTGATCTCGTTGCCCAGCTTGCACTTGATCTCATAGGAGCCGAAGGACTTGATGGGCTCGGCCACCACCAGGCGGCTCTTGTTCACGTCCAGGCCGTACTGGGCCTTCAGGGCCTCGCTGATCTCCTTGGCGGTGACGGCGCCGAACAGCTTGCCCCCCTGGCCCGCCCGGGCGGGGATCTTCACCGGGCAGTTCTTCAGCTGCTCCACCAGGGCCAGGGCGTTGGCCTTCTCCTCGGCGAGCTTGGCGGCCTTGGCCTTGTCCTGCATCTTCATGGTGTTCAGGTTCTCGGCGGTGGCCTCCACCGCCAGCTTCCGGGGCAGCAGGAAGTTCCGCCCGTATCCGTCGGACACCTCCACCAGCTGGCCTTTTTTGCCCTGGCCCCTCACGTCCTGCTGTAAGATTACTTTCATGTCAGTTTCCTCCCGAAAATATGTCTCAGCCCTCGTCGGGGCCGGCGTCGTCTTTGGTGAAATAGCTGTCCAGCACGGCGGTCAGCTCGCCGCGGACCTCCTCCAACGTGCGGCCCGCGATCTGGGCCCCCGCCGCGCCGGCGTTGCCGCCGCCGCCCAGGGCCTCTACGATGACCTGCACGTTGATGTTGTCGTCCATGCTCCGGGCGGACACCACCACCCGGTCCCCGTCGGGGTAGAGGACGAAGGAGCAGCCCACGCCGGCGATGTTCAGCAGCTCGTCGGCGGCCTGGGCAGCGGTGACCCGGCCCACGGTCCGATCGGACACGGCGATGGCCACGCCGGGGCGGTACATCCTGGCGGTCTGGATGATGGAGTACTTCTCCACCGCGGCGTTCAGGTCGGTCTGGAACATCCGGCGGACCCGGGCGGTGTCGCCCCCGGCCCGGCGGAGCATGGCCGCCGCCTCGAAGGTGCGGGCGCCGGCGCGCATGGTGAAGTTCTTGGTGTCCAGCATGAGCCCCGCCATCATGGCCTCGGCCTCGCCGGGAAGCAGGTCGGAGGGCTCCATCAGGTTGGCGATGAGCTCGCTGACCAGCTCGCAGGCGGAGGAGGCGTAGGGCTCGTGGAAGTTGAGGGCCGCCCCCTCGATATAGGTGGCCGCCCGGCGGTGGTGGTCGATGACCGCCACCCGGTAACAGGCGTGGAGGACTTCCTCGTCCATGACCTGCTCGGGCCGGTTGGTGTCCACCACCACCAGCAGGGCCTGGGGCCCCAGCAGGGCCAGGGCCTCCTCGCGGTCCACCAGCACGTGCTGGTATTCCTCCATCTCCCCGATGCGGCGGTACAGCTCGTCGGCGGGAGAGGGGAGGTCGGGCTGGAGGATATAGTGGGGGACGCCCTTGAGCCGGGCGATGGCGCACACGCCCACCGCCGCGCCTACGGCGTCCATGTCCGGGGCCTTGTGGCCCATCACCAGCACGCAGGAGGCGTCGGCCATCAGCTCGGCCATGGCGGAGGCCATCACCCGGCTCTTCACCTTGGTGCGCCGCTCGGTCTCCTTGCCCCGGCCGCCGTAGAACTCAAAGTCGGCGCTGGTCTTGATGACCGCCTGGTCGCCGCCCCTGGACAGGGCCATCTCCACCGACAGGTTGGCGAATCGGTACAGCTCCCCCAGGGACTCGCCGTCCACCCCCACGCCGATGGACATGGTGGCGGGGATGCCGGAGGAATTCTCCACCTCCCGGATGGAGTCCAGCAGAGAGAATTTTTTGGCCTTGTAGCCCGCCAGGTACTGCTCTTCGAACAGGAACAGGTAGCGGTCCCGGTCCAGCTGGCAGAGCATCCCGCCCACATCGTCGGTCCAGGCGGTGACGCGCTGGCTGATCTCGCTCAGCATATAGGAGCGCACGTTTTCCGCCTGGTTCTTGATGACCTCCTCGTAGTTGTCCAGCAGGAGGACGGCGGCCACCGGCTTGGTGGCGTGGTAGATGTCCCGCTCGTCGGCCAGATCGGTCACGTCCAGCCAGTAGGTGGTGGCCATGGGGTAGTCGTTTCCCTTGCCCTCCGCGCGGGTGACCGCGCCGAACACCTGGTAGCGCCGGCCCTTCAGGTCGATCTCGCCGGGATAGGCGTTTTTGCCCTCCAGCAGCCAGCGGGAGTCGAAGCCGGGGACCAGCTGGGCCAGGTCGGTGTCGAACACCGTGTCCGCCCCGCCGGCGATGCGGAGGAACCGCTCGTTGGACCAGACCACCTCCCCGGTGTCGGGCCGGAACATCACCAGGGGCATGGGGCAGTTGAGGGCCCCGTCCCGGGTGGCCTTGTCCACGCTGCCCAGCAGCCCCTCCAGATATTTGCCCGCGTCCAGCCGCTGCCGGCGGACGGAGAAAATGGTCCAGATGGCCAGGCCGGCCACCAGGATCAGCTCCACCAGGGCCACGTCCCACCGCCAGAAGAAGGTGACGGCCACCAGCAGCAGCAGCGCGATAAAGTACAGACCCACCTTTGGGGTCAGCGTGCGTGCCAATCGCCTGGACAAAACGCCCACTCCTTTCCCGTATCCCGCCGCCTCCCGCGAGAGGGGCGGCTCCATCCGGCGGCAGCCGCCGGAAAATTCCGCGCATAGCTATAAGTTCTATCATTATAACAAATCCCAACAGGAAAAACAAGGGCAATTCCACAGGCTGATCTGACAATTCCTTTTTGGATTTGGGAAAATCGCCGTTGCGTTTTTCCGGGGAGTTGATATAATAGAGGATAACTTAGCGCGTTAAAGCATCATGCCCATATTTCACGTAAAGGAGCCATCCGCCATGCTGGACATCAAGATCACCCGCACCGAGCAGCCCAAGCCCCTGCCCGAGGACCCCAACAAGCTGGTCTTCGGCAAGACCTTCACCGACCATATGTTCCTGATGGACTACCACACCGGGAAGGGCTGGCACGACCCCCGCGTCGTTCCCTACGGCCCCCTGCCCTTTGAGCTGTCCTGCATGGTGTTCCACTACGCCCAGGAGATCTTCGAGGGCATGAAGGCCTACCGCACCAACCAGGGCAAGGTGCAGCTCTTCCGGCCCATCGAGAACGCCCGCCGGATGAACTCCTCCTGCCAGCGCATGTGCATCCCCGAGATCCCCGAGGAGGACTTCGTCCAGGCCGTCAAGACCCTGGTGTCCGTGGACCAGCGCTGGGTGCCCGACCAGTTCGGCACCTCCCTCTATATCCGGCCCTTCATCATCGCTACCGACAACGGCCTGGGGGTACACGCCTCCCACAGCTATATCTTCGCCGTCATCTGCTGCCCCGTGGCCGCCTATTACCCCGAGGGAATCAACCCCGTGAAGATCTACGTGGAGAACGAGGACGTCCGCGCCGTCAAGGGCGGCACCGGCTACACCAAGTGCGGCGGCAACTACGCCGCCTCCAT
>CANPWZ010000017.1 GCA_947585425.1 uncultured Oscillospiraceae bacterium | reverse complement strand
CCGCCGGGGCTCCGCAGCCGGGGCAGAACTTGGCCCCCTCTGGGAGCTGTGTGCCGCAGTTACTGCAAAACATGGATTGGCCTCCTGTTTATTCGGCTGCTACTGCTTTTGCGGCTTCGCTGTTGACCAAGCTGGCGTTGTATTCTTCCCAGCGCCGCTTTGCATCTGGGTCGTTTGCCATGGCTGCTTCGATGGCAAGGGTCTCCCGGTATTCGGCCGCTGCCGCCTCGATGGTCCAGTTAGCTGTGAGGCCCTTATTCTCTACCAGTTTGCGGATGTCCGACAGATTGACCCGGAAAAACTCCTTGCGGGGGTTGACTTTGTTGACTTGCATCAGGGCGAGCGCCTTGTGTAGGTCGGTCTCCAGAGCGGGCGCATCGTCGCTCTCTATGATTGCATGTACATCAAATCCAAACGGGACAGAGGCGTCGCCCAGTTCCCGCACCCGATCCAGAGGATCAAGCCGCCGGGTCATGCCGACTTTATAGATGTTTTCTCCAAAGGAGCCAATATTGGAGATGACATACACGTTCCCCTTTTTGGTCTGTTGGGCCATGGAGAGGGCGCGCTGGTTTTTCTCCTCCGCCTCGGTGAGCTTCTGGCGGAGGTCGGCAAGCTGCGTCTCATATTCAGCTCTCTGCTCAGCATTGGCTGTTTCAAGCATAGCCTGCGCTTTTTCCATAGCCTTGCGGAGCATTTCCTCCTCTTTGGCAGCCTCCCGTTGCGCCCGCTCATATTCCCGGCGGGCCTTTTCTTCCTCCCGCATCTGTTCCCTGATCCTGCGCTGTTCCTCCTGCTGTTGGGCCTTCAGCTCCTGGCATACAACGCCCCACTTCAGCTCATCCAGGCGGGCATCAAGATAGGCATTGGTGATCCGCGCGTTGCGAAACGCCCGACCATTGGCATTGACCAGGTAAAAAGCGTCTTTTATCTGCTGCTCCAGCTTACCGTAATTATCCTTTTTCGTCTTGGCGAGGATGGAGTCTACCTTCCCGTTGAAGGCGTCTGCTACAAAATTGATCGCCGTCACTCGCCGGTTTTCCTCAACATATTCGCAGGTTGCGGCCTCTTTGAGCTTGATCATCCTGGCCGTTTTGGCCCTGGCTTCAGCTAATTTTTGACCAGCCTCCGCAAAGCCAAAATCTTCCGCCAATTCATCCAGCAAAGAGTAGGTGGGTTTTAGCCATTCATCGCCATAGCCGTCAATCGTGTTTTTCAGCGCGATAACTGTTGCTTCGTATTCGGCTGCTTTTAGTTTCGCGTCGTAGGCGTCGCCCGCAATTTTCCGCGCCTCCGTCTCCGCCGCAGAGATGATGCCGGCCGCTTCGTTCTTCGCCTTGCCGATGATATTTGCGGATTGAGTTTCCGCATTTTTCAGCAACAGCTGAGCTGTGCTGCGCTCTGATTTGGCTGCCGCCTTATCGTTCGCGATCTCAATATCCGCGAGATCCCGCAGGTTTTTACACTCCTGCTCCACATCAATGATCGCCTGATATTTTTCCAGCTCGCCAGCCCGCTGTTTTGCCGCATCCAATTCGGCCGCCATATTTGCAGCCTGAACGCCCCCGGATTTTGCATCCCGCCTGGCTTTCAGCCACAGAACCAACAGGATGATGGACAGGACCACGAAAAAAGCCTCTGGCCCGACCATCAGAGCCGCAATCAGAAACAGTACCGCAACAACGCGAAGTACCCATACCCAAACGGGTGTTTTTTTGTTATCCATAAGTACACCTCACTGTGTCCGATTCGGACACATTCTAATCGTCCAGCTGCTCATGCTTATCTTTTTGAATCCTGTCCATATACCCAGCGGTAATGATGCCGGCTGGTAATGCGACGATTGCAATCCCTACAAACGAGGACACCATGGTAACGACGCGCCCAATGGTTGTGACCGGGTAAATGTCACCGTAGCCCACTGTTGTCAGGCTTACGGTAGCCCAGTAGACCGCCTCAAAGAAGTTTTCAAATGTATTCGGCTCCACGTTAAACACAATGAGTGCGGAAACGAGTACATAGCCGACCGCCAACGAACAGACTGCCAACAGAGGCACCCGCTGATCCCGGATGACATCAAGGATAATTTGGAAACTCTTAGCGTAGCGGAACATTTTAAGGGTGCGGAATACCCGAAAGGTGCGGAACAGTCTCAGAAGTCTTATCATCCGCAGTCCGGGAAAGATGTCTGTAAAAGACGGAAGAATCGCAAGCAAATCAACAATAGCCATTGGGGTGAAGGGATAGAGCAAAAATGATCCTGCCCCCTTGGCCAGTTTTTTGTCTGCGGTAAGCAGACGCAGAAGATAGTCCAAAATGAAAATGCCGACAGTGACCCGGTCAATCCAGTCAAATACCACATTTGTTCCTTTGAACGCCAGCGGAATCAGACTGACGATGATCGCCGCCATCATTGTCAGATCATAGAGTCGGCTCAGCCGATCCTTGCCCTCGGCAAGCTCGATCACCTCATAAATGCGCTGTCGCATGGTTCAAAACTTTGCCCGCAGCTCCACCACTTTGCCGATGACCCGCACCGGCAGGGCCTCCACCTCCGCCGCTGAGTAGAACAGCGGGTCGAAGGCCGGGTTAGTGGGCAGCAGGGTGATTCCATCGGGGCCGTACTTGATCTTTTTTACCGTGGCGCTGTCCCCGTTGACCAGCACCACCACGGTGTCGCCGGTCTCGGCCTTCTCCTGCCGGCGGACGATGACCACGTCCCCCTCGTGCATCCGGGGCTCCATGCTGGCGCCCTTGATGCGCAGGCCGAAGAACTCGCCGGTGGCGGCCAAAGCGGCGTCGATTTCCTCATAGTCTACGATGTCGGTGATGGCCTCGATGGGGATGCCGGCGGCCACGTCCCCCAAGACGGGCACCTTCTCTCCCAGTCTGCGCATCCCCTGGGGCCGCCGTTTCTCAGCTTCAATGAGGGCCTGAAACTCTGTGGTGAAACGGATCTCCACGTCATCCAAGGGATTCTCAGGGTCGTCGGTGACGGTAAAGCTGATCTTCTCCACCGCAAAGTCGAACCACCGGGCAAGCGCCATCTCGTCGGGCTCAAAGTAGTGCCTGGTGTCCAGCCAGGCCACCAGACACTTGTCCCCGCAGAACGAGGGCAGGTCCAACGTTTTCGGGATCGGGGCCATCAGGTGGTAAGACAGAGGCTCATAGTACTTCAGAATATCATCCCACCGCTCAAAGATGCCGACACCCAGCACCAGATCGGGCGGGACGTTGAAAATCTGGGACAGCGTTTTGAGGGTGTTGTAGTCCGGGGCCTGTGTCGAGGTCTCCCACATGGCCACCGTGGACCGGGAGACATGCAGCAGTTTGGCCAGCTTATCCTGGGTATAACCGAAAAATTTTCGGATTTGCTTCACGCGGGTCATGTGCTTCACCTCACCCCGATTATATGTCATTAAAAATGACACCGCAAGATTGCTTAGAAATATTTTTGTCAAAATACTTGACAACCAAAAACAGACGTGGTATATCTGTTGTCATAGCTTATGACATTCTGACTTTTTGGCTATCAGAACGTCATTCGCATTGACGCAATAGGAGGTGACAACATGATTATGGCAATCAAAGCCCGCCGTGAGGCCGCCGGCATGAACCAGCAGCAGCTGGCCGACAGCGTGGGCGTCATTCGCTCCGCCGTCGCCAACTGGGAGCTGGAGATCTCGCTGCCGAAGACCCGCGACCTTCCCCTGCTGGCCCGGGTGCTGGGCTGCTCCATCGACGCCCTCTTTGCATCCGACGCCGAGGCCGACGCCGCCGGCCCGCCCGACCAGCTGGAAGCCTGCTGATCCACCGTCCCCAGTGTAGCAAATTTTAGGAGGCAACGCCATGCAGGATGTCAGCACAAACATCTACCAAAATGCCCGGAAACTTGCCGGTCTGACCCGGGAGAGGGCCGCGGAGCTGCTCAATATGTCGGTGCGCTGTCTGGCCGACTACGAGACCGGCCAGCGCATCCCGCCCAACGACGTGGTCGACCAGATGACCGTGGTCTACAACAACCTGGGCCTGGCCATCCAGCACGTGAGGGCGTCCAGCAACGCCGCCCGGCTCCTGCTGCCCGAGGTGAGGGACATTGCCCTGCCCCAGGCCGTGCTGGAGCTCATCGACGCCGTGTACGACTTTGCCGACGACAAGTCCGACCGGGCCCTCATCGACATCGCCCGGGACGGCGTCATCGACGACGCCGAGCGCCCCCGGTACGACCGCATCGTGGATAAGCTCCAGGGCATTATGGCCGCCGCCATGGCGCTGAGCTTCGCCACTAAACACCGAAAGGAGGATTAGACCATGAGCGAGGACAAACTGCTGCTTATCGAGGATGTGGCCCGACGCTGGCAGTGCAGCGTGGATACTGTCCGCCGGCTGCTCCGCACCGGCAAGCTGTCTGGCGTCAAGGTGGGGGCCCTTTGGAGGATCTCCGCCGAGGCCGTCAAGAAGTATGAGGCCGAGAATACCGCCGCCGAGTACCGCAAGCAGACCTACGCCCGCAAAAATGTGATTTATCGAATCCATTAGGAGGTGACACTATGATCGCCTACGCCACCAAGACCAGCCTAACCAAGTTCCTACGCTCCAGGGGCCTGGACATCCCATCCAGCCGGGATGTGCGCTTTTCTCGCCACATGAGCCGATCCTGGTACACCCTGAGCTGGCGGGACAGAGATGGCCAGTTACACTGGGCGGACTACTCCGTCTATAGCGGGACGCCCGCGCTGAACGTGGACAACGATATGGTCCCCATCACCACCGAGGAGGCTGAGAGCTATGGCCTCATCAGGCAATAAAAAGGCCCCTGCCGGACGCGCCAACATCCAGCAGAGGCCGGGCAGTCAAAAGACCACCAAAGACTTTGTCAGTATACCACAGAGTGAAATCTTTTGCAAGGGGGTGAGCCCGTGAAGGACGATAAAATTCAGACCGGCCTCCGCGTCCCCGCCGTCCGCTATGAGGAGCTGTCCAACCTGGCCGCCACCATTGGCGTGTCGGTGAACTCGCTGATCCTCACGCTGATCGACCTGGGCCTGGCCGTCCGTGAGAAGACGCACATCATTCATCCGGGAGAGTGATCGGCCCGTGCTGGGCCTCATACTCCCCGATGTACTTTTGCAGGGCGTACTCCACCAGGTTGTTCAGCGAGCGGCGCTCGCTCTTTGCCAGGGCCAGCGCCTTGTCATAGGTGACCTCGTCCAGCCGGAGCCCTGTCTGTATTTTGTTCGTTGCCATAGCGTTACCACTCCTTTAGCACTATGTTAGCAAATTTCTTGTTGACATTCTACTAACAAGGTGCTAACATAGTGCTATCAAAGGAGGGGTAAATATGCACGATCCGTTTGATTTTGTGTGCGACATGGAAAGCCATGCCTGTCAGATTGAGGCCATCACCACCGCGCTCCGTCTCCTGCTGGAGAATCTGTCCACCGGGCTCCACAACTGGCAGGCCGAGCGCCCGGCTCCCGGCGTGGACTGGGCCATGGAGTACATCACGGGGATCTACGCCATCATCTGGGCGCTGGATCACTTGCACGAAGATTTGAACGCTGCGATTTTGCAGCAGTATGAAGAAAGGAGCCACGCACATGATCATCCGCAGGAATGACGTCCGCATGTTCGACGCTCAGTGTGCCGTGGACTGCGGACTGGCCGAGGCGGTCTTTATGATGCACATCAGCCAGGAGATCGGCAAGGCCGTGGAGCTGCATAACGCCGGCCTGGAGAAGGGCATGGAGCTGGCCGTCATCCCCAATTACACCTTCGGTGCCTGGTCCTATGACGAGCTGTGCCGGGAGCTGCCCTGGTGGGACGAGGCTCAGATCAGAGAGATTGAGCTCCGCTGTGTCCACAAGGGCCTGCTGAAAATGGCCTACTATGACACCCCGCCGGACAGCCCGGTCAAGCAGTGGTACGCCGTAATCTACCCGCCGGGAGGTGAAAAAGATGGCTCGTAGTCCGCTCATGCACCTACACGGAGAGGGCTGCGTTGCCGTCAAGTACGGCACAGAGGAGGCCATCTTCCTGGACTCCATCATGTTCTGGTACCGCACCAACCGAAGTGAGAACATCAACTACCACGAGGGCCGCTGGTGGACCT
Source organism: uncultured Oscillospiraceae bacterium (assembly GCA_947585425.1). Classification (GTDB taxonomy): domain Bacteria; phylum Bacillota; class Clostridia; order Oscillospirales; family Oscillospiraceae; genus Enterenecus. The sequence goes on along the minus strand of CANPWZ010000017.1, from coordinate 35,524 downwards.
ACAACGCCATGAAAACCTACACTGCACTGTACCCCTGGTGGTCCATGGCCCAGATTCGGCGGATCATCGATCGGTGCAAGGCCAAGGGTGCCCTCCTTGTGGGGGACTTCAACCCGGACCGGCGGGACCGCACCAGCTGGTACTCCCCCAGTGACGAGCTGCTGACCCTCTACGGTGAGCCCACCCCCGGCGAGAGCATTTGCGAAAATCAGCAAATGCAAATGTCAGAAACGACACACGCAGATGCGGAAACCAGCACAGCATTACAATGTAATACACATGATAATACTGACATATTCCCCCCTATAGTCCCCCCGGAGGGGGATGACGCGCCGCCGAGGCCGTCCAAGTCCGCTCCCAAATATCACCCGGACTGGTTTGAGGTCTTCTGGCAGGCATACCCCCGCGGCGACGGCAAACAGGACGCCATAAAAGCGTGGGACAAGCTGAAGCCTGACCGCGACCTGTGCCACATCATGTTCGACGCACTTGTCAAGCAGAAGCATTCCCGGGACTGGACAAAAGAGGGCGGGCAGTACATTCCGTATTTCTCGAAATGGCTGAATCGGCGCCTCTGGGAGAACGAAGGGGTGAGGAACTTGCCCGCCGCACCCTCCGGGGACACCGGCGGCTGGGCCGCCGACCCGGAGGTGATGAGCTGATGATCCGCTGCAAGATCTATTCCTGCCGGCGGTACCCGTACCAGCCCTGCTGTCTGGGATGCACCGACACCGACTGCCCTGACCGCTGCAAAAACAGCCCATCCCGCTGCAAATGCGCAGCGGACGGCGCCCTGCCCCAGGACGGACGCAAGCGCCGCCAGCACGGCAGGCCCAACGCCCGCAAGCTGGACTGGAACGAGATCTGGCGCCTCCACCACGAGGTAGGCTGGAATGCCATCCGCATCGCCATGGAGATGGCAACTACCCCCACCTACATACGGCGCATCCTCCGCAAGTTGGAAGATCAAGGGGGCGATGGCCATGGATAGCGTCCCCTCCGTCAACGACCAGGCCCAGGTGGCTGTCATCGGCTCCATGCTCATCGACGAGCGGACCATCCCCAAGGTGCTGGCCGCTCTCCGGCCGGAGGACTTCGCCCACGGGCCCAGCCGGGCCGTCTTCGCCGCTATCCGGGGCCTGGCCAGAGCGGGCAAAGCCGCCGACCTGGTCACCATCTGCGACGCCATCCACGCCGGCCAGGACACGGTACAGTTTCTCCGACAGTGCATGGAGCTGACGCCCTCGGCCGCCAACGTGATGGAGTATGTCCCCATCGTCCGGCGTGGCGCCGCCCTGCTGCGGATCCAGGACCTGGCCGGACAGATGATCGCCTGCCGGGACCTGGACGACGCCGAGGCGCTGGTCCGCAAGATGACCGCCCAGCTCTCCGCCACCGACCGCATGCCCCGGATGACCGCCGCGGATCTGGCCGCCGACTTTTTGGTCCGCATGAGGGCCGAGAAAAAGCCGGAGTACCTGCCCTGGGGCATCCCCACTCTGGACCGGCGCTGCTACGCCGAGCTGGGCGACGTGATCCTGCTGGGCGGGTACGCCTCCGCCGGCAAGACGCTGCTGTCCATCCAGACCGCTCTCGCCCAGGCCCGGCGCTACAAGGTGGGCTACTACACCCTGGAAACATCCGAGGCCAAGATGGCCGACCGGCTCTTTTCCCATCTGGCCCGGGTGAGCCTCAGCGACATCAAGACCCGCAATTTCTCAGATGACACCTGGGGCCGCTTCGCCGAGGCCACCCAGCGGTTCACCGAGGTCTGCCCCATTGACTTCATCCGGGCCAGCGGCTCCTCCGCCGAGGACATCGCGGATGACGCCATCGGCCACGGGTACCAGATCGCCTACATCGACTACGTGCAGCTGCTGTCCTCGCCCTACGATCGTAACTCCAGCGAGTACGAGAAAGTCACCCGAAACAGTCAGACCCTTAAACGCTTCGCGCAGTCCCAGGCCATCGCCATCGTTGAGCTTGCCCAGCTCAAACGCCCCGACACCGACAAGGGCAAAAACCCCGTCCCGCCCAACATGCACTCGTTCAAAGAGAGCGGGCAGCTGGAGCAGGACGCCGACATCGCCCTGCTGCTGTGGCCGTCGGACAACAACGACAACACCAGCAACCGCCGGCTGAAGATCGGCAAGAACAAGGAAGGCGGCCGGGCCGTCGTGGACCTGCGCTTCCAGCCGGGGATCCAGACCATGACCGAGCTGGTGCGGGAGGAGCCCATGGGTTCGTCCGTGGCCCGGGACCTCATCGACAAAGGCCGGCACGTCAAATCCGAGAACCGCCGCAAGGCCCAGGATGCCCTCAAAGTCCAGGAGCAGTTCTCGGAGATCTCCGGCAACGACACGCCCCTGCCATTCTGAATCTGCGAAAAGGAGAAATCACCATGAAAACTTATGCCATCCTCAACATGAAGGGCGGAGTGGGCAAGACCACCACCGCCATCAATCTCAGCTATCTGCTGGCCGCCGAGCACGGCCTCAACGTCCTGCTCATCGACGCCGACGCCCAGCGCAACGCCACCCGGGCCCTCATCGAGGCCGGGGACTACCCCACCCTGTACGAGATACTCACCGGCTCCGAGCTGGTGAGCTACTGGATGGACGCCACCCAGCCCACCGACATCGAGCGCCTGGACATGGTGCCCGCCTCCGACCTGCTGTGGGGGCTGGACGCCGACCCCACCGGCAAGTTTTGGACCGTCCACCGGCTCAAGGACTTCCTGGCCGCCGCCGCCGAGGGCCAGACCTACGACGTGGCCGTCATCGACTGCCCGCCCAACTTTGGCGCCGCCACCGCCGCCGCCATCATGGCATCCGACGGGATCATCATCCCCATGCTGCCCGACGCCTACTCCGCCGAGGGCATGGCCGACCTGACCCGCCAGATCGAGGGCGTGAAGTCCATCAACCCCGACGTGCGGGTGGCCGGGATCCTCATCAACCAGGTGCAGCGGGCCGGTGTGGTGGACGACGCCGCCGCCTACATCCGGGAGAACGCCCCCTGCCCGGTGTACAAAAACGTCATACGCCGGACCGTCAAGGTCATCGAATCCACCTGGGCCAAGGAGCCGGTGCTGATCTGGTCTCCCAGGTCCGCCGCCGCCCAGGACTACCGGGCCTGGGTCCGGGAGCTTGTGGATACTGAGGTGCTTCTGCCCGCCGACCAGGGCGGCGCAGCGCCCGCATCCGGGGAGGTGCTCCAGCATGCCTAAGGAGTTTAGTTTGGCGGAGCAGATCGCCGCCACCGCCCCCGCCGCGCCGCGGGACATCGAGACCATCACCGCCGAGGTGCTGGAGCTGAAGCGTACCGCCGGAAACGCCATCCTGGACATCGGCCGGCGGCTCATTGAGGCCAAGGCCGTGCTCTCCCACGGGGAGTGGCTGCCCTGGCTGGACGATCGGGTGGAGTTTTCCGAGCGCACCGCCCAGGGCTTCATGGCCCTGGCCCGGGCATATTCAAATCCGCAGACGCTTGCGGATTTGGGGGCATCCAAGGCTCTGGCGCTGCTGGCCCTTCCTGAGCAGGAGCGGGATGACTTTGTGGCGGCCACCCATGTGGTGGGCGGCCGGGAGAAGACGGTGGACGAGATGTCCACCCGGGAGCTGAAGCAGGCCATCAAGGAGCGGGACGAGGCCCGGGCCGCCCAGGAGAAGATGTCCGCCGACATGAAGTTCGCCAACGAGCGCATCGAGGGGCTGACCGCCGACCTGGAGCTCAAGACCGCCGAGGCCGAAAAGGCCCGGTCCGAGGCCGAGCGCCTGTCCGCCGAGCTGAAAGAGCTCCGGGAGAAGCCCCAGGATGTGGCAATCCAGGAGGTGCCCGACCAGGCGGCCATCGAAGCCGCCGTTAAGCAGAACCAGATGGAGAATGACCGGGTGCGGTTCAAGCTCCAGCAGGATATTAAGGCCGCCAATGAGGCCGTGAAAAAGTCCGAGACAGAGGCCGAAACCAGGCGGAAGGCCCTGGAGGACAAGCTGGCCAAGGCTAAAGAGGCCCAAAAAACCGCCGAGGCGGAGCGGGACGCTCTCCAGGCCCAGCTGGACGCCGCCAGGGAGCAGGCCAAGAAGGCGGAGGGAAACAATACCATCGCCGCCGACGCCGAAATCGCACAGTTCAAACTGCTGTTTGACGGTATTCAAAGCGACATCAACAAGATGATCGGGCTGCTGATGAAGGTCCGCCTTCGGGATGCCGAGGACGCCAAAAAGCTGGTGGCCGCCCTCAATGCCCTGGCCGATAAGATCAGAGAGGGGGCGACGGCATGAATCTGTGGTTGGAACAGGCGAGAAATCGGCTGGAAAAAGAGGTCAAGGACGTGTCCGGCTCCAAGGAGAGCGCCATGAAGGGCGCGGTGAAGGACACGCTGTTGAGCTTCTGCGAGCAGGACGAGGAGTTTGCCCAGGCTGTGGTCCAGGGCGGGACCTTCAAGGACTGCATGGCCGCCGTGGCCAAGGGCGTGGGCTCCAGCATCTCCGATTTGGATGCCTACAAAAAGGCGGTGGCCTTCTACTTCCCCGGCGCCGGCATCCGTATGCAGATGTTCATCGACCTGTGCGCCAGCGTGGACGATGAGCCGGGTGCGGCCGGGCGCGGCATCGTCCTGGACCTGGCGGACTTCTTCTGAGGGGGGCGCCGGGATGAGAGAAAAGAACGAAGCCCAGCGGTTCGCGGAGTCGGCCCCGGCCATGGACGAGCAGGAGCTGGAGAAAATCAACGGGCTGTTCCCCACATACATCTTCCGCCGGAAAAGGACGCGGGAGCTGTGGACCACCTGCTGCCGGCGGTACATTAAGCTGCCAAATCCGGCGCTCCAGAGCCCCGCTGAAGAGGAGGTGATGGCGGCGGTACACCAGCGGGAGCCGGACTCCCGTTGGGATGAACCGCCGGCGGAGGATACGCCCTGCCCCTATTGCGGGAAGAAGGTCATCGTCAAGGAGCTGGGCCGGACGGGGAATCGGGACAACCTGGCCAAGTGGCGCCGGGCCGTCACCCTCAAATGGGACGGGAAGGCCCTGTGGGCCAGGGCCTACGACTGCGGTAAAACATACCCAGCGGAGGCCGAGCTGACAGATCCACCGTCCTGCAGTCTGGTGGGCGTGTACCGCTTCCGGCCCGGACTGACCGAGGGAACACATCGGGTATGGTCCAAATCGGCCTGGCACGAGATCGCCCGGCAGACGGGGCCGCTGGAAAAAGGAAAATGGAACGTCCACGGGCCGTTCTACGCCAACGGCGAGTATGGCGTGGGGTATAGCGTGATCGGCCTGGACGCGGTGGACAAGTCCCCCTTCCGCTACTGCGGGACCGGGGAATACGGGCGGCGGTATCCAAAGGTGATCGAGTTCCTGGAGGCCTGCTGCTTCTATCCCCGGCAGATCGAAATGCTGATGAAGGCGCATATGCACCGGGTTGTGTTCGACCTGGTGGAGCGGGGCGTGAAGAACAACGCCGCCATCAACTGGGACGATCCAGGCCGGGGCCTCCGGCTAAACGGCCAGGAGGTAAAGGAGTTTTTGCAGACCCGCCGGGACGTGGACACCATCACCCTCTACCGGGCTCTGAAAGGGCGGGCAGCCATCGCCGAGTGCGACGGCTGGATCGCCAGGGGGCTGAGCATAAGGAGCGCCCAGGTGACGGCGAAGAAGTGGAACGTCCCCCTGGAGCGGATGATCCGCTACCTGGACGGCCATTGCGGCGGCAGCGGGTCGAATCATCCTGACATCGGCGGGACGCTGGTCTTCTGGCAGGACTATCTGCGGTCTGCAGAGGACATAGGCTGGCCTCTCCACCAGGAGAACGTGCTGATGCCGAAAGATCTGGGCGCCGCCCACGACGAGGCCGTCCGGCTTCGCATTGAAAAGGCGCGCCGGGAGCGGGCCGCCGAGGAGCGGGAGCGGGCAAGGCTCCGGGATAAGAGCTACAAGAAGCGCCGGGCAAAGCTGGAGAAGAAGTACGCCTTTGCCCTGGACGGTTACATCATCCGGGTACCCGCCAACGAGGAGGAGATCCGGGATGAGGGGCGGAAGCTGAAGCACTGCGTGGGCGGCTATGCCCAGAGGCACATGCAGGGGACCACCACCATCCTGTTCATGCGGAAGGCGAAGCAGCCGGACAAGCCCTGGCTGACCATCGAAATGGACGTGAACAAGCTGAGACAGATCCACGGGTTCAGGAACGAGGGGATGTACTCCACGGGCGGGCGGATCGCCCCGGACCCGCGGGAAGTCTACCGGGAGTTTTTGGACACCTGGCTGGAGTGGCTGAAAGACGGGAGCCGGCGAAACAAGCAGGGCGAGCCCATCATCCGGCCCAGAAAACAGGCCGCCGGCGCGGCGTGAGGAGGCGACATCCGATGAACGACAAACGGTTTTTGCATGTGGAGATCGACCCGCTTGCGGCGTCTGTAAACGGTGTCCTCCACACGGAGAGCAATGTGGAAACTCTCGGGACGGAAAAGGAGCAGATCCTGATGCTGGCTATCGCGGTCTCGCACGTCGCTGAAAATATGAAGGCCGACTACCGGGAGCTGCTGCTGGCTCTCGCTGCCGCCGGTCCCATCGAGCCGACATCCGGCCACGGGATGACGATCGAAGCGCCGCTGAAAAAGGGGGACATGCCATGAGACCCACAAAACTGCTGAAGACCGGGGACTCCTGCCCCTGCTGCGGGCAGCCCATCAAGACCGACAAACCCGATGTGTTATACCTGCTGAGCTGGATCAACGAGGCCAGACGGTTCCCGGCGACCATTCACGAGCTGTGCCAGGTGATGAGTGACTACAACGAGGGAGGCGGCGACTGCATTGATGTGGAGGCGACGGTGCATGACTGATATACGTGAACTGCCTGCCCTGATGGCGGGGCTGATGGCCGCCGTCGACAATAGAACCAGCGTGCCGAAGTTCCCGGCGCGAGCCACCGAGATCGTCCGGGAGATTTCGGCATACGCGCAGACAACTGAACAAGCAAAGGTTTTTTCGGTCCTTCAGCCTTTTTGGAAAGACGGGACGCGGCCAGAGGAAATTTGGATGTTTATGCTCCAACAGGCCGCCCACGCTCCGAAAAATGCCCGAATCGATCTGTTGATCGTTTCCCACATGCCGGCGCTGGAGAAGGCCCTTGATGCACAGCGGCGGTGCCGGGTGTGCGGATGCACCGATGACAACGCATGCCTCGGCGGGTGCTATTGGGTAGAGGATGACCTGTGCAGCGAATGCGCCGAAGGAAAGGATGTGACATAGTATGCCTGGCGGAAGATGCGGGCTGTTCCCGTCGCTGGCAAAGCAGCGGGCGGAGGCCCAGAAACAGTATGTGACGGAGCGGGAAGTCCTCGCCCTTGCCATCAAAACCTGGGGCGAGGACGCCGAGCTCAAACTGGTCTTGGAAGAAATGTCAGAGCTTCAAAAGGAGATCTGCAAGCGGTGGCGGGGCCGGAACAACGCCGCCGCCATCGCCGAAGAGACCGCAGATGTGGAGATCACGCTGGATATTCTGAAGATGATACTTCACGCCGAGGACGACGTGAAGCGGATCCGGGCCCAGAAAATGAAGCGTCTGGCCGAGCGTTTGGGGAAAGGCAAGGTGACGGGCGATGGCGATTAAGCCCATCCTGTTTAACACCGATATGGTGCAGGCCATCCTGGACGGCCGCAAGACGGTGACGCGGCGGGTGTGCAAAATCACCGTGAACGACGGCGAGAAGGTAGACCACGCAGCCTGTGCCACCGCTACGTTCCCATGCAGGAATCGCTACGGCCCGTGTGCGAATTTCTACGGCCCTGCCGGTTATTATGCGGGGGCCGCCAAACAGATGCTTTTCCCCGGCGATGTGCTATATGTCCGGGAGACGTGGTGCTGGTGTCCCTGCTGGGATTGCGGGATGTTGCCTGAGGATGAAACGACGTGCCAAGAGGACAACGTGGAGCGGGTGTACTCCAAGGCCAAATACGAATGGGGCTGCTACTGCTACAAGGCGTCGTGTCGGGAAAATGAGCAACCAAGCGTTGATGTTTGGCACCCCTCCATCCATATGCCCCGCGAGGCCGCCCGGATCTTCCTTCGGGTCAAGGCCGTGCGGGTGGAGCGGTTGCAGGACAGTTTCTCAGAACCCATAAGCCCGATTTTTGAGCTGCTGGCAGAGGGTATGGATATAGGCGACGACTGCCGGGAGTGTATTGATGCTTACGGGAATCCGTGCTGTGTTGACACGGTTGATGAAGATGGCTCCGATATGTACGGCGGAGAGTGCGGGCTGCTGGATGACATTCGCGGAGATTTTTCTGACCTTTGGGACAGCACCATCAAGCCCGCCGACCGTGACCTGTACGGCTGGGCGGCCAATCCCTGGGTGTGGGCCATCGAGTTTGAGCGGATCAGCAAGGAGGATGTGACGAAAAATGACCAGAGTATTTTGTGACCGCTGCGGCAAGGAACTTGACCCAGAGCGTAAAGACCAGGTAAACGTCGACTTCAATTATTTTGGCGTTTCCGGGTTTCGGGCAAGGATTCAGGGCCGCCCAAATTTTCAGTTTTGTCCTGACTGCGCCGTGGAGATTCACGGTGATTTGATGGGCAGAAGGAAGGATGCCGAAGCGAAGGATACCGGCAAAGGCGTGCCGGATATGAAATTCAACGGCGTGGAGCCGGGAGGAAAAATAACATGAACGATGACTATAACAACAATAAATTCCCACTGATCTTTATGGTGCTGATCGTCGCCGCCTGCATCATTGGGCCGGTTCTGATCTGGCAATCCGATATGCCGACGTGGTTGAAATGGCTGCTCACAAAATAGCAGGCGGTGCCGTGTGATGACCAATGAAGAGGCACTCGCGGCCCTGGAAAAGAGGCTGGCCTGCGAGGCCATCCCGATGGCCGAATGCGGAGCCCCACACTGCGACGCCTGCCCGCACAACGTGGGCATTGAGGACGTCCTTGCCGCCATGGCTCTTGTCGTCCAGGCCCTGCGCTTTCAGATGACCATCGTCCGCTGTTGGCAGTGCCGGTATTTCTATGCTCCCCAGGGACTTGAAGGGCCAAACTCCATGTGTGGGCTCACTACCGCTCCCATGGGCCCGGACGACTTTTGCAACCACGGGCGCTCAAGGTACCAGGACGAAAGGAGAAAGCAAAATGCTGATTCGACTGGGTAACTGCATCGTCGACCCCGAGCAGATCGATTGTGTGACGACGCTCAAAAAAGATGCCCTTGGGGGGAACCCCCTTTTTGACCGGGAAGTACAGGAAAATGGCCCTGAGTCATATGCCACCGTCCACTTGATCAGCGGGACACATATGATTCTGCGGATGACGGTGGACGAGATCGCCGCTGTGCTGGAGAAGGCCGGGTATTTGGAGCCGGATGAGGGCGCGGCCCCGGCGCCCCTTGTGCTGGAAGCCGCCGAGACGGAGCAGCTGAGAGCCGCCTATAACGCCGGATTTCGCTGGATCGCCCGGGACTGTGGCGGCCAGCTCTACGCATATTATTCCAAGCCTATAAAGCTGGATAGTGTATGGAACTACGACAATACGGTCCACGAAATAAACGTGGACGGTGGTCTCCAGTTTATCCAGTGGGACGACCCCACGCCCACCTCCATTGCCTGGCTGCTGGGAAAGGGTGGGCCGCATGATTAAGTTCATCGTTATGGTATTTGTGTACCTCGCTTGCTATCTCCTGTCCTGGAGCGCCACGGCGGTCATCATCAAGCTCATCTGTCTGTGCTTTGGCTGGTCCTTTGATCTGCTCGTCGCCACCGGCATCTGGCTGGTGCTGATGCTGGTCCACTGGGTGCTGAGCGCCTGCAAAAGCGACAAGAACTAAAATCAATCAGTGACGCAGGGCTATAGGCCTACGGTCCATCTACATCGAGGAGGACGACCGTATGGCCAAGGCCATCAAGCACATCACCGCGGGGCTGCTCAATTATGAGATCCTGGGCTCCGTCCCGGAGGGCCCGTCCGGCCGGACGAGGACCCGCCGGGGCGAGCCCACCAGCCGGGCGATGCAGTTTTGGAACGACAAGTGCTCCTGGCGGGAACTGGAGCTGACCCTGGCCGCCAACTTCGGCGCCGGCGACATGGTCATCACCGCCACCTTCGACGACGCCCATCTGCCGGAGAACAAGGCCGCCGCCGGCAAGGCCTTCGGGGCCTTCGTGCGGAAGGTGCGGGCCGCCCGGCGAAAACGGGGCCAGGAGCTCCGCTACATCTACTGCGTGGAGGGCTGGCACGGAGCCACGCCGGACTCCGTCCTGGGCGACGACCGGGAGCTGGAGGACCGGCGGCTCCACATCCACCTCGTCATCAACGGCACCGGGCCGGGGATGATGGAAGAGCTCCAATCCCTCTGGCCCTTCGGCGGGTACCTTCGGGCGGAGCCCTTTGACATCCACTACGTGCGGGAGCTGGCCAAGTACATGACCAAGGAAGCCCGGGAGTTTGGCCGGGCCAGACCGGGGGAGCGCTCCTGGCGGGCCAGCCGGAACATGAAGCCCTACCAGGTGGAGTACGTGGAGATCCCCAGCGACTCCGTCACCCTGGCCCCGCCGGATGGCGCCGTGGACTACGAGAGCTTCACCGCCGTCAACCCCTACGGCTTCGCCCCATGCGTGGGCGCCCGGTACCTGCTGTGGCCGTCGGAGCCAAGGCCGGCCTGGTCGTACACGGTTGGCCGGAGAAAACCGCATATTTAATAATTTTTGCTCTTGAAACATGTAATAATAATTGGACAGTTAACGTAAAAAAGAGGTGAAAACACTTGCCAACGGTGCGAGAGTGTGGTAGACTGTTACCAGTGGAGGATGGGTATATATCCTGTCCGTACTGCCGGCGGAACCGGCGGCTGATGAAGATCAGGCCCGACACCTTCGGGCGGAACATCCAGGTCTTCTGCCGGGTCTGCAAGCGGGAGTTAAAACTCGATATTGCCAGAGACGAGAGCCAATAGGGCCACGGTCCACGCGACGCCAAGACGTTGCACGGAACCGTGGCCTTTTTGTTTTGCCCGGAGGTGACAGCCCGATGGCCATGAAGCCCATGAGACCCTGCAAACATCCGGGGTGCGCCGCGCTGACCCGTGAGGGCTGGTGCCCGGCCCACAAGCCCAAGTACGTCCGGGGCGACAGCGCCGGGTATCACGGCCTGTACTCCAGGCGCGAGTGGACGGACGATCTCCGGCCGGGGCAGCTCCTGCGGGAGCCCTTCTGCCGGGAGTGCGCCAAGCGGGGCATCCGCACCCGGGCCACGGTGGTGGACCACGTGGAGCCCCACCGGGGCGACTGGCGGCTGTTCTCCGACCGGGAGAACCTGCAATCCCTGTGCAAGCGCTGCCACGACCGCAAGACAGCGCTGGAGCAGCGCCAGGGGCGGAGGTGAGTCCATGCTGATCGTGACGGTGGAAGTCTACGGCCCGGAGATCCAGGGCGCCAAGGAAGCCATCGCCTGCCGGCTGGATGGCCTGGGCGGCGTCCGGGTCACCGAGGTCCGGGAGATCGACGACCAGGTACGCATTGAGGGACGGTGAGAGCCGGGAAGAGTTCGGGGCGCATCTGGCCCGAAACCTGGCCAGGCTTGGGCGCGGTGTGCGCAGCGGGCGCGGACGATAGCTCGAAAACACGCGGGCGGGGATTCCTTGCGGGCCCTCCCCCCGGGGGTAAAAACTTCGGGGCGAGGCGCACAATACCCCGGCTCCCCCTCCGCGTGAAAAAATTTCCCCATGGGCGGGACGTGAAAGGCGGGTGGAATGGACGATCGGATTTTTGTGCGGACGAAACGCCACCGGCGCATCCTGACGGTGTGCAAAGAAGCCGAGGCCATCGATGCGCTGATGGGCGAACTGCCGGGCGAAACCTGCGAACACTGCATCGTGTCTTTCTGCGGGATCTCGGCGGCGGCGTTTGTGCGCTGGGTGTCGGACAATACCGTCATCCGGCACATGGATCTGGTCACATTCCGGGTGGGGCCGCGGGCCCTCAAGATGCTGAGCGGGCTCCACGCTCAGGGCAGACTTGGCGGCGCCAGGTTTGTGGTGGGCCGGCTTGCGGCATCTCACCACCGGCACAACGTGGAGCGTGAGTACTGGGACAGGCTCGTCGGCCTGTGCCGGGAGTTCGGCTGGCAGGCCTGCGCCATCAACAACCACGCTAAGCTCATCCTGTTTGACACCGACGCCGGGAAGTTTGTGCTGGAATCCAGCGCCAACCTCAACGACGCGCCCAACTGGGAGCAGTATGTATTCCAGCAGGACGGAGATCTGCACCGCTGGTATGCGGCCGTGGTAGACGAGATGTTCGCCTATGCCGCCCGGATTGACGGAGAGCCCTCTGCCCAGCCGGAGGATATGCCCTCCCTGGCAGATCGATCTGAGCCCATGCGGGCGCTGTCCTGGGGCGAGCCCAGGCCGGCCCTGTGGGGCGAATGAAAGGAGGAGTCCCATGGCCGGACCGAGACAGGCCGCCGAGGTGATCATCGCCAATGGCCGCAAGCACCTGACCCAGGCGGAGAAGGAGCAGCGCATGGCCTCCGACGCCGCCGCCCGGAAAAAGAGCGAGGGCGAGTCCGACAAGTTCCAGGCCCCGGATTGGCTGCCGAAGGAGCTGCGAAAGGAGTACGCCTGGTACCGCAAGGCCCTCACCGAGCGGGGCCTCATCGCCCAGATCGACCGGGACGTCCTGGGCTTTTACCTGGTGGCCCGGACAGAGTACACCAACGCCGGCAAGCGGGCCAGCGCGGCCATCGCGGCTGGAGACGTAGACGGCGCCAGGGACTGGTCCTCCATCCAGGAGCGGTACTTCAAACAGGCAAGGGCCTGCGCCAACGACATGGGCCTGACCATCACCAGCCGGTGCAGGCTGGTGCTGCCGCCGAAGGAGGAGGAGCAGGAGGACGAGTTCACCGCTTTCCTCAATCGCCGGCGGGCCGCAGCCGGTGAGGAATAATGGACATCCAGGACGAGCTGCTGTGCGCAGAGATGGAGGACGCCGCCCAGCAGGCCCGCGTAGCCATGGCCGCCGACGGCGGACCGTATCTGCCCGTGGGGGCCTGGTACGACGCCGACGAGGCCGCCTTCGCCTGTGACTTTTTAGAGCTGCTCCCCCTCTCCAACGGGGAGGGCCGGTTGAAGCTCCAGGACTGGCAGCGGAGGCCGCTGGAGCAGTTTTACGGGACCCTCACAAGGGACGATCAGGGCCGGGCCATCCGGCAGTACCAGTATCTGTACCAGGAGCTGCCGAAGAAAAACGGCAAAACCGAGGTAGCCGCCGGGCTGGGCCTGAAGCACCTGCTGGCCGACGGCGAGGAGCGGCCAGAGGTGTACGTGTGCGCCGCCGACAAGGATAACGCCTCCATTTGCTTCGGCGCGGCCCTTTACATGATCGACCACTCCCCATCCTTGACCAACCTCCGCAAAAAGGGCCTGCTGAAGGTAAAGGAGAGCCAGCGGACCATAGTGTACAAGCCCAACGGCGGCGTGTTTCGGGTGCTGTCCAGCGAGGCATATTCCAAGCACGGGTATAAACCGAGCTGCGTCATCTTCGACGAGCTCCACGCTCAGCCCAACCGGGATCTCTGGGACGTGATGACCTTCGGCGCCGGCGACGCCCGGCAGCAGCCGGTGTGGATCGTGCTGACCACCGCCGGCGACGACCCGGACCGCAAGTCCATCGGCTGGGAGATCCACTCCAAGGCCATGGACATCCTCCGGGCCCGGGGTCAGGCCCCAAAACGGGCGGGGGATGACGGCATGCTCATCCCATGCCAGGACAATCCCATCTGGCTGCCGGTGATCTACGGCATGAGCATGCTCACCGGGGACGACGACGAGGCCCTGGCCTCCATCGACATCTACGACGAGCGGGTGTGGCGGGCCTGCAACCCATCCCTGGGCGTGACGGTGCCCCTGCGGGTGGTCCGCCAGGAGGCCCGGGAGGCCCGCCGGTCCGAAGCTGCGGAAAAGCTGTTCCGCTGGCTGCGGCTCAACCAGTGGATCTCGGTGCAGGCGGTGGGCTGGCTCCCCCTCACCCTGTACGACAAGACCCAGTTCAACCGGCCCGAGTGGGCGGAGCTGACCTCTCCCATCCGGCGGCAGGCTGTCCGGGAGTGGCTGCGGGGCAAGAAGTGCTACGGGGGCGTGGACCTGTCCACCACCACCGACCTGACCGCCTTCACCCTCATTTTCCCGCCCCAGCCTGGGCTGGAGTCCTGGGTGGCCCTGTTCCAGGCCTGGCGGCCCAGGGATGGGGTGCTGGAGGCGGAACAGCGGGACCACGTGCCCTACCGGGACTGGGAGCGAGCCGGGTTTATAACCCTGTGCGACGGGGATATGGTGGACTTCGGCCAGGTGGAAGACTCCGTGGCCCAGGCTGCATCCGACTTCAAACTGGAGATCCTGGGCGTGGACCCCTATATGAGCCGGACGCTGACGCCCAGGCTCATGGACCGGGGCATCAACGTGATCGAGGTCCCCCAGACCATGCAGTACATGAGCCCCGCCATGAAGGAGCTGGAGCGGCTGATCCGGCTCCACCAGATGCTCCACGAGCACAACACCTGCGCCCGGTGGACCTTCGGCAACGTCCGCTGCTATGTGGACGACAAGGAGAACATCCGGCCGATGAAGAACCGCAGCATCGGGCGTATCGACATCACGGTGGCCTGGATCATCGCCATGGCGGCCGCGATGGTGAAGATGGCGGAGCAGCCCACCCTCGCCGAGCGCATCGAACAGGGCGTGTGGGGTATGTGAATATCTATCCGACCTTCTGCCGGGCGAGGGCACGCCCGGCTCATGGTGCAATCTCCTTTTGCGCCGGCCCGGAGCGGGATCTTTCCTTCTTTTCTCCCCGCTCCGGCTCCCGGCAGAGGGCCGGATGTGCAAATTGTGTCCGATTCGGACACCGGGCCTCATCCGCCCCTGCGGGGCACCTTCCCCGCCCGCGGGGAAGGCCTAAGCGGATAAATATCCGATGGAAGGAGCGAAACAGATGAAGCGACTGAAGGACGCGCTGTGTAAGTACGCCGGCGACCTGGTCCTGCTGGCCGGCGCCGCGTCGGTGACGGCGGGGGTGCTGATGATCTACATCCCCGCGGGGCTCATCGTGGGCGGCGTGCTGGCCATCGCCGGGGCTGTGCTGGCCTCCATGGGCGGGGGTGGCGGCAAATGAGCCTGATGGCAGGACTGGCCCGGGCGGTACCCACGCGGAAGAGCGCCGGCGGGCGGGGCATGGTGCAGCAGCTCACCCTTGATAACCCCGCCGGATGGACCACGGGGGAGGACATCATCGGCCTGAGCACCGACCGGGCCATGAAGATCTCCACCGTGTCCTCCTGCGTGGAGGTGCGCTCCAATTCGGTGGCCGTCCTCCCCTGCTATGTGATGAATGAGACGACCAAGGAGCGGCTGGACAAGCACCGGCTGGCCCGCCTGCTGTGGGGCAACGTCAACGAGGCCATGACCCGCTTCGATTATGAAAAGCTGATGGAGGCCAACAAGCTCCTCAGGGGAAACGCCTATGCCTGGATCTACCGGGACCGGGGCTCCGGCTACGCCAGAGAGCTTGTGCCGCTGCCGCCGGAGTGCGTCACCCCCTACATCGACGACCGGGGAAAGCTGTGGTACGTGTTTTTCCACCCCCGCACGGGCGATATGACCCGGCTGGACCCCCAGGATGTGCTCCACTACAAGGAGTATAGCGACGACGGCATCGAGGGCATCTCCGTCCTGCGGCGGGCGGCCCTGACCCTGTCCACTGCCCAGGCCGCCCAGCGGTATGAGAACGACCTCTACCAGAACGGCGGGCGGCCCTCCGGGGTGCTGAAAACCAACACCGACCTCAGTGGGGTGAAGCCCGTGCCGGACGGCAGCGGCGGCACCAAGGAGATGTCTCTGCGGGACATCGTCCGGCAGAGCTGGGAGAGCGTCCACAGCGGGCCGGGCAACCAGTTCCGGGTGGCCGTTCTCGATCTTGGTTTGGAGTATCAGGCCATTGCCCCATCCAACGCCGATACCCAGTTCGTGGAGAGCGAAGAGGTCCGGGTGGCCGACATCTGCCGGTTCTTCCGCACTCCGCTCCATTTGGTCTACGCCGGAAAACAGAGCTATAACAGCAACGAGCAGAACTCCCTGGAGTTCGT
This sequence comes from uncultured Oscillospiraceae bacterium, assembly GCA_947585425.1. Taxonomy (GTDB): domain Bacteria; phylum Bacillota; class Clostridia; order Oscillospirales; family Oscillospiraceae; genus Enterenecus. The sequence goes on along the minus strand of CANPWZ010000017.1, from coordinate 19,376 downwards.
CAAGTATACCCTCCAGGCCGATGTGAGCCAGCGGGAGCAGGAGGACACCGCCAAGCTGCTGGTGCCGTCGGAACGGGCGGACGGGCTCAGGATCAAGCGGGAGATGAAGGTATTTCTCCGGGGCGACTCCACCGCCCAGGCGGCATGGTACAGGGCCATGCGGGAGATCGGCGCGTACAACGTTAACGAGATCCGGGCGCTGGAGGACCTGGGCGCGGTGCCCGGCGGCCAGAGCCGGTACGCCAGCTGGAACTACGGGCCGCTGGCGGACTTTGACCGTCTGAGCGTGATCCGGGCCCTGGGCCGGGAGCCCGAGGGAGAAAACTGAACAGAGAACAGAGCCGAATGTCGTTAGGACTACGGGCCAGATCGGGACGGGATGCCGCCCCGGTTTGGCCCGTTTTTCATTTTGCGAAAAAGGAGTGAGGTAAATGGATGAGCCCATCCAGGGCGCCCTTTACAAGAGCGCCCAGGTGGCCAAGCAGGCCCTGGACGCGGACGAGCTGGCCCTCATCAACCAGTGGAGCCTGCGGCCGCTGACCGAGGAAGAGGTCTTCGTGTTCCGGGTGGCAGCCTGCGACAACCAGATGGACCGGGACCTGGAGCGTTTCGCCGACAACGCTCTGGCCAAGATGGCCCAGTTGTACCCCGGGCACCCGATCCTCCAGGATCACCACTGGGTCACCGCCAAGCAGACCGCCCGGATCTACGCCGCCAGCGTGGAAGACGCCGGCAACGGCGTGAAGCGCCTGGTGCTGCGGGCCTATATGCTCCGCACCGAGGACACCCAGCCGGTGATCGACGCCATCGAGGGCGGCATCCTGCGGGAGGTATCGGTGGGGGTGGCGGTGAGCGTCCACCGCTGCTCCATCTGCGGGAGGGACTACTTCGACGCCGGCTGCACCCACCACCGGGGCCAGGAGTACGACGGAAAGACCTGCTGCGTGGAGCTGGACGGCGTGGATGACGTGTACGAGGTGTCCTTCGTGGCGGTGCCGGCCCAGCCGGAAGCGGGGGTCATCAAGCGCTACGGGGCCAAAGAGGCCAGGGAGCCCGAGCACAAGGGGGCGGAGCACCCGCCCGGGAACGAGACCAGCAAACTCCGGGCGGCCAAGCTCGCCCTGGAGCTGGAATATTTGCGCTGACGAAAGGAGCAGAAAAAATCATGACCAAAGAGGAACTGTACGACCTCAAACACCAGAAGAAGTGCCTGCTGGACGAGGCCAGCGAGGCCCTGGCCAAGGGCGGCGCTGAGGACGCCACCTACAAGGACAAGCTGCAGAAGGCCAAGGAGCTGGCCGCCCGGATCGACGGCGAGGAAGAGATCCAGGCCATGCGGGGCGACTTCGACGACGACGATGAGCGCATGAAGGGCCTGGCTGCCGCCCAGAAGCAGAAGAAGGAGGACGAGCAGCGCCAGAAGACCGTGGACGAGATCCGCGGCTCCAACGAGTACGCCCGGTCCTTCGCCAAGGCCATGAAGACCAACGCCGCCGTGAAGACCTGTGCCGGCGTGGCCGACTTCGCCCCCCTGTACAAGGCTCTCCAGGAGACCGGCGGGGCCCCCGAGGGCGCGGACGGCGGTTTCTTGGTGCCCATCGACTTCGACAACCAGATCATCGAGCTGTCCAAGGAGTACCTGGACCTGTCCCGGTATTTCCACGTCGAGACGGTGCGCACCCTGAGCGGCTGGCGGGTCATCGAGGCCGGCACCCCCAAGGCCCTGCCTCCCCTGGAGGAGATGGGCCAGCTCACCAAGGATTCTCAGCCCAAGTTCTCCCGCGTGGACTACAAGGTCAAGAAGTACGGCGAGCGCCTGGTGATCTCCGACGAGCTGCTGGACGACAACGCCGCCAATCTGCTGGCCTATGTGGCCAAGTGGTTTGCGGTGAAGTACGTCCTCACCAAGAACTCCCTGCTGCTGCCCCTGCTCACCGGGCTGGAGACCGAGGTGGTCCTGCCCGCGGGCGAGGAGGACAAGACCCTGCGCAGCGCCCTCATCACCAAGCTGAACACCGCCCACAGCCGCGCCGCCACCCTGCTGACCAACCAGACCGGCTACGCCGCCATGGACGGCTGGGAGGACAAGAACGGCCGGCCCCTGCTGGTGCCTAACCCCGCCGATCCCCAGGTGCTGCGCTATCGCGGCCGCACGGTGGTCTACGGCGACGACTCCGAGATTGGCAAGATCGAGGAGACCAAGACTCCCATCTTCGTGGGCAATTTCGCCGCCCTGGGCACCCTGTTCGTCCGCAAGGGCTTTGAGATGGCCACCACCAACGTAGGCGGCGACTCCTGGGCCACCGACAGCACCGAGCTGCGGGTCCTGTGCCGGCTGGACGCTCAGGCCACGGATAAGACGGCGGCCTTCAAGGCCACCATCGCCGACGGCGAGTAAGCCTGAGGGGAGGCCGCCGGTATGGCAGTAAAAAAGACCGCTGCTGCGGCGGCCGCCGCTGAAGAACTGGCCGCCGTCAAGCTATACATGCGGGTGGACGAGGACGCGGACGACAAGGTCATCAAGGCTGCGCTGGCGGCCGCCAAGGTCTACCTGACCAACGCCGGCATCACGCCGGATGACGACACCCTGGATCTTTACAACCTGGCGCTGTGGAGCCTGACCCTGCACTACTACGACCACCGGGATGCGGTGGGGAACGAGGCCGCCTTCCCGGTGGGCCTCAGGCCCATCATCAACCAACTCAAGCTGCTGGGAGCGGCCCGCCGGGCCGCCTCCGGCGGCTGACGAGGGAGGCGGGATCATGGACGACGCGGGGAAGCTGCGGCATCGGATCACCTTCCAGCAGTTCTCCGGGGAGCGGGACGTGTACGGCGAGCCCATCGTGCGGGATGAGAACGAGTGGGAAGACGTCTGCACCGTGTGGGCATCCATCGGGCCGGTGAGCGGCAAGACCTTCTATGCCGCCATGCAGGTCCAGGCCGAGGTCACCCACCGGGTGGGGGTCCGCTACCGGGCGGGCCTGACCACCGCCATGCGGATCAAGTACGGCAGCCGGATCTTCAAGGTCGTCTCCATCCTGGACTCGGGCGAGCGGCACGAGGAGCTGGCCCTCATGTGCTTTGAGCTGGTGAAATAATGGCGCTGAAATTTAACGTGGACGTCAGTGACTTTAAGCGGCTGGAACAGTCCATTAATCGGATCGGCCAACTGCCGAAAAAAACTGTGGTCAAGGCAGCCGGTAAGGGAGCGACGATCGTCGGCAAGGCCATCCGGGCCAATGCGCCAAAGGGCGAGACCGGCCAACTGAAAAAGGGCTTCAAGCGGAAAAAAGAACGGTCAAAGATCGCGTCCAAAGCGGTCTATGACTACGCGATGGATTCCGCAAAAAACGACATCTTCCAGAAGCCTATAAAAAATCCTGGCGTTTTGGGCGGAAAACACAAAGGAGGGTGGGGTTATTACCCGAACAGCGTCGAGTATGGCTTCCTCGCCCGCGCCAAGGGCGGTGGGATCGCCTACCACAGCATTGGCCGGTCCCTGGGCAGCACGGACATCAAGGCTGCTGTGGAGAGTTCTAACACCTTCCGGGTGACCGGGTTTACCCGGCACCGCATTAAAGCGGTGGAGACGGTCAAGGGCTGGCAAAGCCAGCATATCGAAGGACAGCACTTCGTCCGGCGAGCGGCTGAGCAGGCGGAGCCCCAGGTGGAAAAGACCATCATAGACACCATGGTCACCGAACTGGAGAAGGAGTGGGCCCAAAAATGACCATCGACGAGCTGATCCCCACCGTTCTGGAGCGGATAGCGGGACTGGAACACGATGTATACCCCGGCGAGGCCCTGAAAACGGCTGGAGAACGGTTTGTGATCTACCTTCAGAACACCCAGAGCGAGGAGGACGCCCTGGACGGGCCCACGGGCCTGCTGAGCGCATCCTTCGAGGTGAACGCGGTGGCCAAGACCTACGCCGCCATGGTGGTGCTGGCCGCCCAGGTCCAGGGGGCGCTGCGCTCCATGCAGGGCAAGACCTATGACAACCTGCTGGTGGAGCGGGTGACGCTGCGGGCATCCCCGGACCTCAAAGAGACCGAGGTAGGGCTCTGGCGGCGGCTATACATGGCGGACATCAAGTATCAAATCGACTAAACGGGCCGCTGAGGCGGCCCCTACAAGGAGGAATCAGCAATGTCTAAATCCGCATCTGTCGGGACCAAGCTGAAGATCAACCAGAAAGTCGTGGGCGCCCTGAAGACCATCAACGGCATCGAGATCAGCGCCGACACCCACGACGTGACCGCCTTGGACAACAAGGACGGCTACCGGGAGAAGCTGCCCGGCTTCAAGGACGCCGGCGAGGTGAACGGTACCGGCTTCATGGACGGCGAGGACGAGGGGCAGACCGAGTGTTACGCCCTGCTGGCGTCCGGCGAAGTGGTGGACTGTGAGATCGAGTTCCCCGCCAAAATCGGCAAGTCCTGGAAGTTCAAGGCTGGCGTCGTCGGCTTTTCCACCAACGCCGACGTGGATGACGCCGTCGGCTTTGAGATCACCCTGGCCGTGAGCGGCAAGCCCGAACTGGCCGCCACCGCGGGCGAGTAAGGAGGAACACCATGGACAACAAAGGCGTGAACCCGTCCGGCCAGAAGGATCAAAACGACGTGGTCATCCTGGAGCTGGACAGGCCCAGGGAGCTTCGCCTGGGACACAAGGCGCTGAAGCGCTTTTCCGCCCTGACCGGCGCGAGCATGGCGGATATGAAGGTCCTGCTGGGCCACTATGACTCCGTGGCCACCCTGCTATACGTGATGCTGAGCCAGGACGACAAGGACCTGACCCCGGAGGGCCTGGACGACCTGATCGACCAGGCGGAGCGGGAAGGGCGGCTCACCATCAGCCAGATGATGGACACCGTGGCCGCGGCGGTAATCGCATCCTTCGGCAGCGGCGATGAGGCCCAGGATACGGGCGAGACCCCTCCGACGGCGGCTGGGACTGGCGGGAAAGCCTGAGCCTGGCCGCCAAACTGGGGATCTCCGTCCCGGACTGGGAGCGGATGACGCCGGCGGAGCTGAACCTCTACGCCGACGCCTATGTGGAGCGCCGGCGGGAGGCGCTGCGGCTGGAGCAGATCAATCTCTACAACCTGGCGGCGCTGATCCGCCCCATGGTGTGGAGCAAGCACCCGCCCCGCCTTGAAAGAGTGTTCCCGCAGGCCACGCGGAAGGAACCCCAAAAGGAAATGACCGATGAACAGATGTACGCCCAGGTGGTGGCGCTGAACCGGCTCTTCGGCGGGGAAGAGGTGGACTGATGGCAGTCGTAAAAAATCTGATGGTACGCGCCGGCGCGGACTTCTCCGGGCTGACCAAGGCCACGAAAAAGGCCCAGGCGTCCATGAACGGGATGCAGAAGTCGGTGAGCGCCTCCTGCTCCAAGATGTCCTCCGCCGTGGGCGGGCTGGGTAAGGTGTTCTCCCGGCTGGGAACGTTGATCTCGGTGGCCGCCATCGTGGCCGCCGGCAAGGCCGCCAAGGAGGCCTACGACGCCGCCAGCGAGGGCGAGACCAAGCTGGCCACCGTTATGCGGCAGCGGATGGCCGCCTCCGACGCCGAGATCCAGAGCATCATGGATCTGACCACCGCCCAGCAGAAACTGGGCGTGGTGGAGGACGACGTGCAGAAGTCCGGCGCCCAGCAGCTGGCCACCTTTTTGACCCAGACGGACAGCCTGAGGACGCTGATCCCCGCCATGAACGACCTGCTGGCCCAGCAGAAGGGCTACACCGCCACCGCCCAGGACGCGGTGACGGTGGGCAACATGATGGGCAAGGTGATGCAGGGCCAGACATCCGCCCTCCGCCGGGTGGGCATCACCTTCAGCGCGGCGGAAGAGGCGGCCCTGAAGTACGGCTCAGAGGAGCAGCGGGCCGCCATGCTGGCCCAGATCATCACCAACAACGTGGGCCACATGAACGCCGCCCTGGCGGCCACCCCGTCCGGGCGGCTCCAGCAGGTGAGCAACGCCCTGGGGGACATCCAGGAGAGCTTCGGCGGGGCCATCGCGAAGATCGGCACCGTGTTTTTGCCGGTGCTGAACACCGTGGCCTCCGTGCTGGCGGCCATCGCCACCCTGGCAAACCGGGTGGCCCAGGCTATCGCCAACGTGTTCGGGGGCGGGGCCGCCAAGGGCGCCAAGACGGTGAGCTACACCGCCGCGGCGGCCAGCGGCATGGACGACCTGGCCGACGCCACCGAAGGCGCCGGCGGAGCCGCCAAGAAGGCCGCAAAAGAGGCCCAGCAGCTGCTGGGCTTCGATAAGATCACCAAGCTGGCCGACAAGGACTCCAGCGGTTCGTCCGGGGGTGGCTCTTCCGGGAGTGGCGTCGCCGGCGTGGCCGGCGGGCTCATCTCCGAGACCTTTGAGGGGGCCGACGAGGCCGGGGCGTCCATCGGCTGGCTGGAGACGCTGCTGTCCCGGCTGAAGGCCACCGCGGACAGCCTGGACTTCTCCCACCTGTCCGCCGCCTTTGACCGGCTGAAAAAGGCCGCTGAGCCCCTGGGGAAGCAGATTTTCTCCCGACTCCTCTGGTTTTATGACAACGTACTGGACCCGCTGGCCCACTGGACTATCGAGGATGCGCTGCCGGCATTTTTGGATGTCCTGGGCGGAGCGCTGGACGTGCTGTGCGCTGTCGTGGACGCCTTTAAGCCCCTGGGCGAGTGGCTGTGGGACAACTTCCTGGTCCCCCTCGCCAAGTGGACCGGCGGCGTGATCGTGCGGCGCCTGGAGCTGCTGGCCGAGGCGCTCCACGGGATCGCCGACTGGGTGCGGCAGAACTCCGAGCTGTTCGACGGCCTGAAGGACACCATGCAGGGCGTGGCCGACTTTTTCGGCGGCGTGTTCTCCGGCGACATGGACCGGGCCGCCCAGGGCATCGGCGAGATATTCGCCGGTCTCGTTCGGACGGCAAACGGTGTGCTGGACGGCATCGAATCCGCGGCGAGCATGTTCCTGGGCTGGCTGGACGAAAAAACCAACGGGCAGTTCTCCGAGATCCTCACTGGAATCGGCCAGATGGTGAACGGCGCGGTTGAGGGCGTCCGCCAGGTGCTGGACGGGCTCTGTCAGTTCGTCAGCGGCGTATTCTCCGGCGACCTGGACAAGGCCCTGGCCGGGATCGGCCAGATGTTCCAGGGGCTGATGACCGCCGTAAAGGTGCCGATCAACGGGATCATCGGGTTCTTTGAGGGGCTGGCGAACGGCGCGATCCGGGGCGCTAACTCCATCATCAACGCCCTGAATAAGATCTCCTTCAACATCCCGTCCTGGGTGCCCGTCATCGGCGGCAAACGGTTCGGTTTTAACCTGCGCACGCTTAGCACCATCCAGCTGCCCCGGCTGGCGGAGGGCGCCGTGCTGAAGGGCAACGACCCCTTCCTGGCCGTGGTGAACGACCAGAAGCACGGGACCAACGTGGAGACGCCGCTTGCCACCATGGTAGACGCCTTCAAAACCGCCATCCGCTCCGAGGGGCTGGCCGGGAAGGAGCGGGGCCCCCGGTCGCTGACCATCCCGGTGTACATCGGCGGGAAAAAGGTGACGGAGTACGTCATCGAGGACATCAACGACATCACCAGGACGACCGGCGTCTGTCCGATCAACATCTGAGCGTTCAGGGTCGCGTCCGGCATGGGCGCGGCCCTGAAGCGGAAAGGAGGCGGCGCCTGTGCCGCTGCTGAACATCACAGAGCTGACCATCGACGGCGTGACGATGCCGCAGCCGAAGGTGGGCGGGATGAAGATCACCCCGAATAAGGTGTGGTCAAAAAACACCGGGCGGACCGCCGCCGTGACGATGGTGGGCACCATCCTGGACATCAAGAGCACCGTGGAGATCAGCTGGCCGCCCCTGACGGTGGAGCAGGTGACGCTGATCGAACAGACCGTGTCCAATAAAGGCAGGCCCTTCGTGTCCATGTCGTTTACCGACCAGACCGGGCACCGGCGGACGATGAACGTCTACTTCGACGCGCCGACGTACACCTGCTTCGACTGGGTCGCCGGCGAGTGGAAGGTGACCGACGTGGCCGTCTCCGCCATCGAGCAGTGAGGAGGGCGGGCCATGCTGAAAACATCCGCCGCTTTCGCGGCGCTGCTGGATACGGCGCCGCTCCGGCTGCACCTGACCCTCGCGGACGGGACGGAGATCCCCCGTGCGGCCATCAGGTCGGCGGAGTGGACAGGCGGCAGCAACGCCGGGGACGACATCACCCTGGGCAGCACGGTGGCGGTGCAGCTCAAGGCCGAGCTGGACCGGGCAAAGCTGGGCGAGTCGATCCTGGCCGACATGGATCTGACGGCCACGCTGACCATCGACGGCGCCGACGACACCGTCCCGGTGGCAAGGCTCCGGGTGGACAACGTCAAAGCCGATGACGACAAGCTCACGGTGTCCGCCTGCGACGCCATGGTGTGGGCCTTCGGCGCGGAGTACGCCCTGGACGACGCCGCCCTGGGCTTCGATTGGGAGGCCGGCGTGGATGGGGAGACGCTGCTGCGGGCCATCTGCCAGGAGCGGGGCGTGGAGCTGGCGGCGGCCGATCTGCCGCCCATCCAGCTCCGATACGCCAGCCCCGCCGGGTACACCTATCGGGAGATCATCGCTTTTTTGGGGTGTATGTGGGGCCGGTTCGCCCGCGTCGACGCGGAGGGCCGGCTGACGCTCCAGTGGTACGCAAATATCTGGTCCGACGAGGGCGAGGTGCTGGGCAACGAGGTGCGGGCGGTGCTGGACATCGGCGGCGTCGCTATCTCGGTGGCCGAGGCCGCGGAGAACGACGGGCACACCCCGCCGGCCCGGTCCGTGGGCCCCGGCCGGTATTACGACGGCGAGCTGACGCTGGCCGCCTACGAGTACACCATCGGGTACCTCAAGTGCTACGCGGAGCCGCTGGAGGAGACCCTGCTGGCCGGGGACACCACCAGGGCCCAGGGGATCTACATCAAGTGCCCCTGGATGACCCAGGAGCGGCTGGAGGCCGTCTGGGCCGCCGTGGGCGGCTTCACCTACCGGCCGGTGACGGGTCTCCGCTTTTTGGGCGACCCCCGCCTGGAGCCCGGCGACATGATCCTGGTGACCGCCCGGGACGGGCAGACCAGCGCGGTGCCCTGCATGACCATCCGCCACGAGTACGACGGCGGCCTCATCACGGAGATCTCCGCCGCCGGCAAAAGCGAGAGCGCCAGCGAAGAGGACTATATGGGCCCGGTCACCCGCAGGATCGAGCGGATGAAGGTGGAGATCGATGCCGGCATCGTCAAATTTGAGGACCGCATCGAGGGCTTTGTCCGGGACGAGGTCGACGGCCTGTCCGCCACGGTTACGGTGGGGCTGCAAAACATCACAGCGCAGGTCAACGGCCTGGATGACGCTTATGCGGCGCTGTCTCTTGAGGTGGGCGGCGTCTCCACAAAGGTCAACGGCCTGGACGGCCAATTTTCGCTGCTGGAGCAGACTGTGAACGGGTTGGTCTACACCGACGACCAGGGCAGGGTGTTGATCAAAAACGGCAGCCTTAATCTGACCGGGGCCATCACCTGGGACGATTTGGACAGCGGAGCGCAGGACAAGGTCAAAACGGCGACCTCAAACGCAAGCACCGCGCTCAGCCGTGCGAATACCGCCAAAAACAGGGTGGACAGTTGGACGTATGGTGGCACCACTCTCATCAACGGCGATATGCTGGCGACAGATACCGTCCGGGCCACAAAGCTCCAGGGCGGTACGGTGCAGCTGCTGGACTACAACGAGAGACAGGTGGGGTCTATGACCCTTACGTGGACCTCTACCGGCGTCGGCGTCGAACTCGACGCGACCACTGGCGGCATGAAGCTCCAGGCCAATGGCAACGTATTCCTGCAATCTGGTAACGGATACGGCCCATCCATACAGGTAGATTCGAACCTTGACCTGGTGCAAGTGAATGGCGGACCGTTGGTCACCGGCAGTCAACAGACGCTCGGCACCGCCTCAAAGCTGTGGGGCGACGTCTACTCCACCAATGGCTCCATCCAGGTGTCCGATCGGGAGCAGAAGACCGACATCGAGCCGCTGCCGGAGAAATACCTGGCCCTCTTTGACGGTATCGAGCCGGTACGCTTCAGGCGGGTGGACGGCACATCCGGGCGCTATCATACCGGGTTCATCGCCCAGCAGGTCAAAGAGGCCATGGACGCGGCGGGGATAAGCTCCGAGGAGCTGGCCGCGTACATCAAGGACGTGGACCCGGATACCAAAAAGGACATCTATATGCTCCGCTATGAGGAGCTGATCTCTATTCTTTGGTCCAAAGTCAAGGAGCAGGAAACGCGCCTTGAAACAATGGATCAAAGGCTGAACAAACTGGAGGCGATGATGGATGGCAGATAAGCTCGTCATTGTGAAGGTCGGCGAATTGCCGGCCGCGCCGGAGATCTTTGAGGATACTCTCATCCCCGGAGAGCGGAAGGGAGAGTCCCAGCACTTCACCGGCGGCCAGCTGTCCGCTTTCGTCAAGGGCGCGGTGACCCCCCTGACTGAGGAAGCCAAGACCGCCGCCGAGGGCGCGAAAAAGGCCCAGCAGGACGCGGAGACCGCCAGGGACGACGCCGGCAAGAGCGCGGCAGCGGCTGCTGGCAGCGAGACTGTCGCGGCGGGCTCTGCGGCGAAGGCAAAACAGTCCGAAAACACGGCGGTAGCGGCAGCGGGCAGTGCAGCGGCGGATGCGGCGAGCGCCGGGACCAGCGCTGGTGTGGCGGGAAGCGCCGCCGGCGCTTCCGAGGCATCCGCCCAGCGGGCCGAAGCCGCAGCCGGGACCGCTGCCAAAGAGGCGGCGGATCAGGCCGTGAAGGACGCCGAAACGCTCTTGTCCGGCTATGTGGCCGACACCACCGCCAATAAAGAGGCGGCAGAGGCGGCGGCGAAGGAAGCCAAAACATCCGAGACGGCGGCAGAGGGATCCAAAAATGCGGCCGGAAAGTCCGCCACCGACGCGGCGGGGAGCGCTGCCGCCGCAGAAGCGGCAAAGAAGGACGCTGCGGCCTCTCAGAAAGCCGCAGAGGGCGCCAGAGACGAAGCCAAGGGCTCCGCCACCGCTGCCGCCGGGAGCGCCTCTGAGGCCGCGAAAAAGGCCACGGCGGCAAAGGAGAGCGAGACCGCCGCGGGACAGGCCGCAGACCGGGCGGAACAGGCCGCGAAGGATGCGGAGAGGATCGCCGGAGGCGACTTCGCCACCCACGACGAGCTGAACGACGCCACGACCGAGCTCCAGCAATATGCCGACGGCGCCGTCGCAGAGCACAACGGAAGCCCCGCATCCCACAAGGATATTCGGGAGTCCCTCGCAAAAAAGGCCGATCTGGGCGCGGACGGCAAGGTCAAGACGGAGCAGCTGCCGCCCCTTGATTATGACCCCGCCGGGGCCGCCGAGGACGTCAAGGCCGAGCTGACCGCCGAGATCGAGAAGAAGCAGGACAAGCTCATCCTTGATGAGCAGCCCATGGCGCTGTCCGAAAACCCGGTGAAGTCCAGAGGGATCTACACCGCCATTCAGACCGTACAGGCCGCCGCGGACGACGCCAAGAGCATCGCCGAGGGCCGCAGCCGGGGCGTGGTATTCCCGAGCTACCAGGCCGCTGTGGACGACCTCAACGGGGCGGAAGCGGGCGTTTACAGGCTGGGAGACAACATCTACATCCTCACCATGGACGTGCCCGATCTGTGGGTGTCCGCTGTCGCAGAGGATCCTCAGCCCTACGAATACGCCGACGATGACACGCTCATGGATGACCTGGCCAAGGGCGAGGTGCAGATGGGCTTTTACAAGGTGGCCCGGCTGGAGACCGCCAAAGTGGACCTGTCCGAGATCAGGACCGAGCTCGGGAAAAAAGCAAACCAGGCCGACGTCACCGCCGCCCTGGAGAAAAAGCAGAATATCCTCATTTTTGACCCGAAGCCTACGGCCGGGAGCAAAAACCCGGTGGAGTCCGAGGGCATCAAAACCTATGTAGACGAGGCCATCGCCAAAGGCGGCGGAGCCATCAATGACGCCACCCTGCCCCCTAAAGTGGTGGTCATTATGGCAGGCCTGGACCCCACGCCCTACAAGTCCTTTGACGATGTAGCGGCGGACCAGACGGCTATGACGGCCGTTGCCGCCTCTTCGACGGCTATGGCGGCGGTGATCGCCAGCCCCACCGCTCTGTCCGCCGTGGTGTCGTCTAAGACGGCTATGACGGCGGTTGCCGCCTCTTCGACGGCTATGACGGCCGTTGCCGCCTCTTCGACGGCTATGGCGGCGGTGATCGCCAGCCCCACCGCTCTGTCCGCCGTGGTGTCGTCTAAGACGGCTATGACGGCGGTTGCCGCCTCTTCGACGGCTATGACGGTCGTTGCCGCCAGCTCGTCTACTCTGGCCGTCATACGGGCGTCCGACACCGCCATGAACGCCCTGGCGGCGTCCACGACAGCCTACAACGCCTTGCTTGCCAGCCCGTTGATCGTTCGGTTTAACCCGGCAAACGAGAATGTGTGGCGTTATGACACCGTGTATTCCGGCTCCGGCATTTTTGTCCGCTTGGTGTCGTGCAATGCCTCCGAAAACTATTACAGGCTGGACGGCGGCTCACAAATTACGCTTGCTGCGAAGGATAGCAAGGTGGTAAAGGCGTTCAATTCGAGCTTGCATGTCCGCTGGGTGGACTACAGAGAATCGGACTGCGGAGTGTACTATATCCCCTGCTAATAAATCTTTGGAACAAAGGAGAATGAACATGGACAAGCTGAACGACGTCAAGGTATGGAAGGAGTGAGGCGATCATGGAAAGCATCATCGTGGCCGTCATCACCGGCGTGCTGGCCCTGGTGGGCACGCTGGCCGGGGTCTATTTCTCCAACCGCAAGAGCGCGGCGCTGATCGCCTACCGGCTGGAGCAGCTGGAGCTGAAAGTCAACAAACACAACAACCTGGTGGAGCGGGTCTACCGTCTGGAGGAAAAAGACGCGATCCAAGACGAGAAGATCAAAGTGGCGAACAACCGTATCAAGGACCTGGAACGGCAGGCCGAGAGGGCATGAAAAGGCCCCCGGCGCGGACCGGGGGTCATGGGGCGTTAGGCGATGGCTTTCTCCGACGGCTGAAGGACGTCTCTTTCGTCGGCGTGTAGTCCGGGGGCGGCGCTTTGCCTCTCCGCTTCGCGTCGGCCGCCCGCTGACGCTGCCGGATGCGCTCCCGCCTGCAATCGGGGTTGTCGCAGGTGACAGTGGCGGTCTTGGCTGTGATAGGTCTGCCGCAGATAATGCAGAGCCGCTCCGTCCTTCGGCTTTCGTTCTTGGCGGGGTAGTAGGTATCCTTGTTCGCTTGGTTCCAGGCCCGGCTCATGGGCCTGTCCACCTCCCGCACCCCCTCATAGGCGCAGTCCGGGCAGTATTTCTGCCGGGCGGAGTTGACCACATACTCCTTGCCGCAGCGTGAGCAGTGATCGATGGAGCCCAGGGGTCGGTCCGCATGGCGGCCTTTTCGGGCGAACCTGCGCCACGCATCCCGCCTGCGTTCCTCCCTGCACTCCGGGCAGTACCACGCACGGGGACCGCCGGGAAAAGTCTTGCCGCACTGCCGGCAGACCCGGTCCTTGACGACGGTGGCCATCAGATCAGAGCGTGGGGGTCGACGCCCAGGGCGTCGGCCAGGGCCAGGAGGTTCCGGGCGGTCAGATTGCCGGCCTCAGCCTCGCCGGACTCCACCTTTTGGATCGTGCGGAGGTTGACCCCGCTTCGCTCGGCCAGGGTGGGCTGGTCCAGCTCCGCCGCCATCCGGGACCAGGCCAGCGGGACGATGGGCCGGTTGTGACAGTCCAGGCCGCGGCTCACCAGGGAGCAGACGGCACAGTTGCCGTCGTCCCGCTGACAGTCGCCGTATCTTCTCCGCATATGATTTCCTCCTCAAATCTTCTCGGTTTTCTCGACCTTCAGCAGGGGCTCGCCGTCGGCGCCGGTGCCGACGACCTCGCCGTATAGCCGGTAGGCCTGACGGGTAACAACAGTCAGGTAGCTGACCTCCAGCACGGGGTTGAGCAGCAGCCGGTAGGAGCCATCGGCGGCAAACTCGGCCTCAAAGCAGGAGACGCCGTTCTCCTGCACATTGTCCCGGTAGTTGCGGGACCGGCCGTCCTCGGGCAATTCGCCGTAGCGCACATAGCCGCGAGTAGCGCCGGCGAACTTCCTGGCCTGCTCGGCCTTCATCGCGTCGATGACCGCCTGGGTCTCAGTATGGGTGCAGGCGATGCGGGGCTGGCCAAAGCCGTCCCTGCTCACTGTGCAGGTGAAGCCATCGGCCTCCATCTCGCGCACGATGTCCTCAACGGAGGTGTCGAAGCTCCAGCGCTTGCTGGTGTAGCCGTCGATCACGGTATGGAGGGAGTAGTACTTCCCAGAAAAGCTGTCAAAAACACTGATGTCGGCCTTCGCTTCGAGACCGCCCAAGCAATTCCGATACACCATTTCGCTACCTCCCGGGGCTGTGCCCCTCTCTTGTTTACATCCTTCATTATACGCCTATATCGGCGTATTGTCAAGGGGTTTTCGCAAAAATTTTTAAAAACTTTTTTGAAAGGGGAAATCCACATGAAAGATCTATTTTTCAAGAGGCTGGCCGCGCTGCTGAGCGTGAAGAGCCTGGTGACCATCATCCTGACGGTGGTGTTCGCCGTCCTCACGGTGATGGGCAAGATCGAGCAGAGCTACATGACCATCTACACGGTGATCATCTCGTTCTACTTCGGCGTCCAGACCGTCAAGAACGCCAACGGCGGGGGTGATGCGGCATGACCGAGGCGCAGCTGCGGCAATCGGCCGTCTCCGTCATGCAGGGCTGGGTGGGCGTCAAAGAGGGCAGCGCCGGCCACAAAGAGATCGTGGACACCTACAACACCTATCTGCCCCACCCCAGGGGCCACATCCTCACCATGAGTGACGACTGGTGCGCCGCCACCGCATCCGCCGCCGGCATCAAGGCGGGCCTGACGGACATCATCCCCGTGGAATGCTCTTGTACAAAGCTGATCGAGCTTTACAAGAGCAAGGGGCGCTGGGTGGAGTCTGACAGCTACACGCCCGCTCCTGGGGACTACATCGTCTACGACTGGGAGGACGACGGCAAGGGAGACTGCACCGGTCAGCCGAACCACGTGGGCATGGTGGAGAAGGTGTCTGGCCGCTCCATCACGGTCATCGAGGGCAACAAAAGCGGGAAGCCGGACAGCGTGGCCCGCCGGCCTATGACGGTCAACGGGCGGTATATCCGGGGTTATGGCTGTCCCGACTACGCGAGCATGGCGACGCCGGAGCCCGTACCGGCACCCACACCAACACCGGGAGGAGACGATGATATGTTGACCTATGAGCAGTTCAAAGCGTACATGACCAGATACGAGGCGGAGCGGGCCGCTTTGCCCGAGAGTCAATCCTGGGGCAAGCAGGAGCGCCAGTGGGCCGCGGAGACCGGCTTGATCCGGGGCGGCGATAACGGCAATTTCTGCTGGCGGGCTCCCATTACACGGGAGGAGCTGGCTGTGGTCGAGTACCGCAACGCCCAAAGGACGGGCACGGCATGAAGCGCGGGGAGCGTGAGGCCATGCCGGAGAAGACCCAGAAGGCGGAGAAGCCGCCCGTCAAGCTCCGGCGGGGTAACATCTTCGCGGACCTCATCGTGCTGATCTGCATCGGCATGGGGGCCCTTGTGACCGGCGCCGCCATCTGGGAGTACCACCGCCTGGACACGCCCATGCCCGCCAGCGTCATCACGGCCCTGATGGGGATGTGGGGCGGCGAGCTGCTGATCCTGGCCGCCCGACAGATCCTCGGCAGCGACGCGCTGCCGTGGTCCCGCAAGCCGGCGAGCTCCGCCGACGACGTGGAAGACGGGGTGGGTATCTAAGCGGCCCCTGGTTGGACCAGGTATCAAGTAGGTATCAAATAGGTGTCAAAAAACAGGGCAAAAACGGGCCCAAAACCGGCCATTTTAGCACGCTTGTTCTATTTCTGCACATTTGCATTTTCGTTAAAAATGTTACCAGAAACGAGAAAACACCGCCCAAATTCCTTGATTTGGGCGGTGTTTTGTTGGTGGAGACTACAGAACTCGAATCTGTGACCTCTTGCGTGTGAAGCAAGCGCTCTACCGGCTGAGCTAAGCCTCCGTATTGGTGACCCGGACGGGAATCGAACCCGTGTTACCGCCGTGAAAGGGCGGTGTCTTAGCCGCTTGACCACCGGGCCGCGGTGCCCGAAGCGGGCGGGTATTTGAAGGGCTCCCGGAGAGGCGGCTCCCTCGCCGCTTCTCCGGGATGGTAGCGGCGACTGGATTCGAACCGGTGACAACTCGGGTATGAACCGAGTGCTCTAGCCAACTGAGCTACGCCGCCATAGTGCCGCCCTGAACAGGGGCGAGAGTTAGTATATCCTGTTTTAGGGCGGTTGTCAATATTTTTTTGCGGGGAATCCAAAAAAGCACACCGGCCCCGCGAAAACGCGGGGCCGGCGCGGTCATCGCAGATACTCCGTCACATATTGCTTGCCGTACACCGCGTCGTTCAGCAGCGCCGTAAGCAGCTCAAGGCCCCTGATCCCGGCCCCCTCGGTGGGCGCGGGGATGGTCGTCACCCCGTCCCTGCCGCGGTGATAAAGGGCGGTGTCGATCACCCGGTCCCGGGCGATGGCGCGGATGAGCTTCCAATAAAGCGGCATATCGATCCCTGTCAGCTCCAGGATCCCGGCCCCCAGACAGTTGCAGCTGGTCTCGGCCTCGCTGCCTGGCTCGGCGGGAAGGCAGGACGGATCGTTGGACCAGATGAGATACTCGGTGGAATAGGTACGGACATAGTCCTCCGGCCCCCAGACGCGGGTGTCCGCGGGGACCATGCCCAGCTCGGAGTAGACGGTGCCGCCGTCAGAGAGGCCCAGCCCCGGCCGGTGGTCGCCGAAGAAGACGATGACCGTGGGCTCGTCCACCGTTCGGAAGTAGTCCGCCAGTTTCCCCAGGGCCGCGCTGGCGTTGTGGATGCCCTGGGAGAGATTGAGCAGGTCGTTGGCGGCCTCGCCGGTGAGGGGGGACGTGAGGGACACGGTGAGCTCCTCCGGCGCGTACTTGTCCTGATAGGTAGAGTGGTTCTCCATGGAGATGCCGTACAGGAACACCGGGCCGTCCGCGTCGTGCTTTTCGTAGAGGGAGATCAGCAGATCGGACATCAGCGCGTCCGAATAAAACTGGCCGGAAATGCGGCTGTTCATGTAGCTCCAGTAGTCCTCCGCCTGGGCGGCCGGTCCATAGAAATCGGCAAAGTCGGAGGAGAAATAGAGGTCGTCGAACCCCAGCCGGCTGAAGATGCCGGCGCGGTGGTAGATGGTGTCGTTGAAGGTGTGGAGCATGGCGGTGTAGTACCCGTTCTCCTGCAGAACGGCGGGGACGGAGGGCAGCCGGGTGAACACCTCAGGCGCCCAGCTGTACAGGTCCTCCCCTGACAGCAGGCCGCTGTTCATCCCCGTGAGGACCTCCAGCTCGATGTTGCAGGTGCCGTAGCCCAGGGTGCGGGTGAAGAAGGAGCCGGATACCCCCTCTTCCTTCAGCGCCCGGAAGTCGGCGATGGGGTCCTCCTCAAAGGTCACGCCGTCCAGAGAGGCCACGTCAAAAAAGGACTCGGAGAGGATGAGGATCACGTTGGGGCGGGGCTTTTCCTCCGACGGATCGGACTGGTCCGCCGTGAGAAGCTGGACCTCTGACAGCACCGACTCCATACGGCCCGGGGTATAGTCCTTTCCCAAATCGCGGGTAAAATTCTGGTACAGGGACCGCCACAGGCCCAGCACCACCCCGCAGGACTGGTTGGCGGACCACTGGGGAACGGCGGAGGCGACAGGCGCCCCCAGCGGACGGTAGACCAGCGGGCCGGCCCCCACCCAGAAAAGCAGCCCAAAGGCCAGCGCGGCCCCGCACCCGCCCAGGGCGCTCCAGCGCCATCGGAGCCGCAGGGGCCTGGAGAAGAACAGCGCCAGCAGCAGCCAGGCCACGCCTCCCGCGATGGCCAGAACGCTGTTCCGGCTGAGGGTGAGGGCGGCGCTGTTCAGCCCAGCGATCTGCCCCACCTGGCCGATGAGAGTAAAGTCCCCGATGGTCAGGGGGAGGGTGGTGATGAGCTCTTTGAAATAGTTGACAAAGGCCAGCAGCACGGCGGCGGCGCCCACGATCAGGTTGCCGGCGAACAGGCTGTGGAACAGCAGCGAAAGGGCGAGGGTCAGCAGCCCCAGGAAGAGGACTGTGTACCACATCTGCGGGGCGGTCAGCGCCGCGGCCACCGCGTGGAGAGACTGGGTCTCGATCAGCCACACCGCGGCGGCCCATACCAGCCCGGACAGCAGCCCCGCCAGGACCGTCAGCGCCCACCGCCAGGGCACGGGCGGCGTCACCCGGTCCTGGGCGGCGATGATATGCTTCATGGCGGCGCACCCCCTTCCGGCGGCAGGCCGGGGCCCGCCGCTTCAAACATCAGTAATCCAGCTTCTGGTCCAGCCAGGCCTTCAGGCCGCTGATGGGCATCCGCACCTGCTCCATGGTATCCCGGTCCCGGATGGTGACGGAGTCGTCCCCGGCCTTCTCCCCGTCGCCCACGGTGTCGAAGTCCACGGTGACGCAGTAAGGCGTGCCGATCTCGTCCTGCCGGCGGTAGCGTTTGCCGATGGAGCCGGCGTCGTCGTAATCCACCATGAAATACTTGGAGAGCTGCGCCTGGACCTCCCTGCCCTTGTCCGCCAGCTTCTTGCTGAGAGGCAGCACGGCGCACTTGAAGGGGGCAAGGGCGGGGTGCAGATGGAGGACGGTGCGCACGTCGTTCTTGGCGGCGTCCACCACCTCCTCGTCATAGGCGTCCACCAGGAAGGCCAGGGTCACCCGGTCGGCGCCCAGGGAGGGCTCGATGACGTAGGGGATATAGTGCTCGTTCTTTTCCTGATCGTAATAGGTCTGATCCTTGCCGGAGGTGTTTTGGTGGGCGGTGAGGTCGAAGTTGGTGCGGGAGGCCACCCCCCACAGCTCGCCCCAGCCGAAGGGGAACACGAACTCGAAGTCGGTGGTGGCGTTGGAGTAGTGGGACAGCTCCTCGGGCTCGTGGTCCCTGAGGCGCAGGTTCTCGTCCTTCATCCCCAGGTCCAGCAGCCACTTGTGGCAAAAGTCCTTCCAGTAGGCGAACCACTCCAGCTCGGTGCCGGGGGTGCAGAAGAACTCCAGCTCCATCTGCTCGAACTCCCGGGTGCGGAAGGTGAAGTTGCCCGGGGTGATCTCGTTGCGGAAGGACTTGCCCACCTGGCACACGCCGAAGGGCAGCTT